>JAUJOW010000026.1:0-1755 GCA_030447445.1 Acidimicrobiales bacterium
ACCACCTTGGCCGCGACGGCGGCGGCCCGGTAAGCGTCGAGCGGGTTCACGGGAGCGCGGCCGTCGTTAGCCGGGCCGCGCCCTGGGTCACGGCCGGGTGCGGCGGGGGCGGGTGGGCCGGTCGGCCCGGCGCTCCCGCCAGCGCGAGCCCAGCGGCTCGCGGTTCGTGGCCGCCACCCGCCGCTGCCGGCGGGCGGCGCGGGTGGCCGCGTTGGCGTCGCGCCACGCCTGGAGGCGAACTTCGAGCGGCTCCCGCTCGACTCCGTCACGGGTGGCCCTGAACAGCTTCGACTCCGGCACCTGCACGCCCCGCTCGGCGAGCTCGGTCACCCTGGCGACCGACGCCTGCCGCCACACCTTGGCGAAGCGCTGCACGGCGGTGAAGGCGGTGAGCGCCAACAGGACCCAGAGCACGGGCACGAGGAGGACGGGGACGAGGAGCCCCAGGCACAGGGCGATGATCCGCTCGGCCCGCTCCATCAGCCCGCCCCGTGCGTCGAACCCGAGCGACTCGGCCTTGGCCCGCTGGTAGGAGACGAGGGTGGAGACGCCGAGGACGGCGAACGGGAGCATGGCCCAATGCCCGCCCTCCGCCGCCTGCAGGTGCCAGGCGATGCCTCCCAGCACCAGCGCATCGGTGACCCGGTCGGCGGTGGAGTCGAAGAACGCCCCCCGAACCGACGTGGTGCCCGAGGCCTTGGCCACCGGCCCGTCGAGCAGGTCGGGGATGGCCGAGAGCACGAACAGCACCAAGCCGGGGAACAGCCGCCCGCTGCCGATGGTGACCGCGGCGGCGACGGCGAGGAGCAGCCCCAGCGCGGTCAGGTGGTCGGCGGTGAGCCCGGTGCGGCGCACCACGACGGCCACCGGTCCGGTGCGCTTGTCGACGCCGTGGCGGAAGCGTCCGTCGAACACGTTGGGAGGGCTCCTCTGCTGGGCCACCGGGTGGCAACTGCAGCAAGCAGAACCGTAGCACCGCTCCCTCCGGCCGCCGGTCCATCGCCGTGCGAGCGATCCGCCCATTCCGTCGGAGGATGTGGCTACAGTGCGCCTGCCCCGAGGAGGCTCGTGGCGGCGGCGGGTCCGCATCGGCAGGGGAGACCATTCGAATGACGTGCGTGTGCGGCCGGCGGCCGCTGGGCTGCTCTTGGCCCTGACCTTCTCGGTAGCAGCGCCGGCGACCGCGGCCTACGCCGCCAAGGGCGACAAGGGGGCGCGCGACTGCCGCAGCGCGGCCGTGACGACCACGACACGGGCGCCTGAAGCGCCACCCGGCGCGGAAGCTGTGGCGGTCAAGGCGACGAGGTGCTGCGACGGCCCGCCAGCGACGTCCGGTGACGCCGGTGCCAAAGCGGCGAGGCAGGCAGCCAGGGAGAACGTCGTCGAGGCAGAAGCGGATTTGGTCGCTGCCCTGGAGAAGTTCGAGAGCGAGCTGGCCGACCTGGCGGAGGCCGAGGGCGACCTCGAGGCTGCAAAGGTGGCCAAGAACGAGAACAACAGCAAGGAGATAAGGGCGGCCGTCAACACCGCCAAGGATGTCCGAGACGCGGCCGAGAACCTGGCCGCAGCTGCGTTCGACGAGGCGAAGAGTGCCCGCAAGGCTCTGCGCCTGGCCCGCGAGCACCTTCGGGGGCTTCGGGGCGACAAGGAGTGCCCTGGCGGTGCTGACGGCGGCGGTGCTGGCGGCGGCGGTGCTGGCGGCGGCGGTGCTGGCGGCGGCGGTGCTGGCGGCGGTGGCTCTGGCGGCGGTGGCTC
>JAUJOW010000026.1:1855-12090 GCA_030447445.1 Acidimicrobiales bacterium
CTGGCGGCGGTGGCTCTGGCGGCGGTGGCTCCGGCGGGGACGGCGTGGGGGGTGCCGGCAGCGGCGCCGTCACGCCCGTGGCCACGGGTGGCGGCAGGGTGATCCCGATCCGGGCCGACACCGGGCTGGGCGGCATGGCAGGGGACGGCGCCGGCAGCGGGCTGCTGCTCGTCGGCGGAGGCCTCCTCGCCCTCGGCGCTGCGTTCGGGGTTCACCGCGCCTCGCGGCGCCAGGTGTAGCTCCCTTCTCGACCATCCGCGCCGGCTTGCCCCAATCACGTTAGAGTGCCGCCACCGCGACCAGGCTCGTGCCATCGGCGGTTCCGCGCACCTCACTTGGGAGACCTTCGTTCATGACACCTGCACGATCCACCGCCGCGGTCCTCCTCGGCCTCACCTTTGCGCTGGGCGCACCGGCGCCGTCGGCCCTTGCCCAGGCCGATCCCAACTGCACCCCGAGCGGCAACAAGTGCAATAACACCGAGCCGGGGTGCATCCCGAGCGACAACCAGCCCCAGAAGTGCGGGCCCGACGAGCAGGGCGACCGCAAGCCGCGGCGTGCCGACACCGGGTTCGGTGGCACCGCGGGCACCGGCTCGGAGACCACGATCCTCATGGTGGGTGGCGGGGTCCTGGCTCTCGGCGCCGCGTTCGGCGTTCGCCGGGCGCGTGGCACCAAGGCCTAGCGCACCGCTCTCCGCCCGCACCGGCCTTCGACGACGGGTCCGGGCGTTCCTGTGACCGACACGGACGCCCCGCCCGCGCCGACCCGCAGGTCGGTGCGGGCACCAGCGCGGGCGCGCCACGCCCGTCCGCTGGCCCTCCAGCCGGCCGAGGGCGCGTCCGCCTGGGCCATCCCGCTCCTCACGGTCTTCGGCGTGGTCCTCCTGGCCACGGCCGCCATCACGGTGGTCTCGGCCCGCTGGCTGTCGGAGGTCGCGGCCGACCCGGCGCCGGCGGCCGTCGCTCCCAGCCGGGTCCCCCTGCCAGCCGTCCTTCCCGTCCAGCTCGAGATCCCCGACATCCAGATGGCCGCGCCGGTCAAGCCGAGGGGTATCACCGTCGATCAGGACCTCGAGCTGCCGGACTTCGGCGAGACCGGCTGGTACAAGCTGGGGCCGACGCCCGGTCAGGACGGCCACGCGGTCCTCGCGGGCCACGTCGACTCCCGGAAGGGCTACGACGTGTTCGCCAACCTGCACCGCCTCAAGGCCGGCCAGGACGTCCGGGTGCGCATGTCGAGCGGCACCGTCCTGTCCTTCCGGGTCGACGAGGTCACGCGCCAGTCGAAGGACGCGCTGCCCGAAGACCGGATGTGGGAGCCGGGCGACCGGCCGCAGCTGGCGCTGATCACCTGCGGCGGCAAGTTCAACAAGAAGCTGCGCAGCTACCCCGACAACGTGATCGTCTATGCCAGCCTGATGACCCGCACCGAGCCGCTGTCGGGCCGGGTCCGGTTGAGCTAGCGCCGGCGGCTCACGGCTCGATCTCCGACCAGTCCTCCGGGTTGTCCTCGACCGCCGAGCCGAGGACCTCGCCCGTGGTGCCGTCCACCACGACCAGGCCCCGCTTCGTCGGGGGGTCGTCGGCCGAGTAGACGAGCACCCGCCAGGTCGGGACCGACAGGAAGCCTCGCCACGCCATCTGGGCCGAGGCGTGCCCGATCGGGAAGCCCACCTCGCGGGCCGCCGCAGCCAGGGCGTCCAGCTCGCGCACCTGCAGCCGGCGGGCGGTGGCGAAGGAGTAGGCAGCTGCTGCGGCCAGGAAGCCGGCCACCACCAGGTAGCCGTCGTTGACCAGGACCCCGCCGTCGGCGAAGGCCGCCCAGAGCGCTACGAGCACCGTGGCCACGCCCAGGTGGATCAGCCCCTGGGTGCGGCGCCGGCCGTTGTCCGGGAAGGTGTAGGGCCCGACGAAGCCGGTGACGTCGAGGTCGGCCGGCAGCTCGTCGTGGATCTCGTCCGAGCCGGCCGTGGGACCGGGCCCGGCGGCGGGCTCGAGGTCGGAGGGGGTGGCGGGGTCGTCGGGCATCAGCGGAAGGGCCGAACACCGCGGCCGGTCGAGGTTAGCGAGGGGAAGGCGGGCACAGGCTGCGATACTCCTGCCGCTGGCCACAGCCAGGGCCAGCGGGATGGAGCAGCACGACGATGGCCGCCTCGAAGACCACCGACGCCACGAGCACCCGGCGGGTTCGGGACGGGGGTGACGACGCCGTCCTCGAGGAGGTGATCGCCGCCCTCGAGGCGCTCGCCGCCGGCGACTTCTCGACCCGCCTGCCGGCGAGGCGTCGGGGGGCAGCCGGAGACGTGGCGCGCGCCTTTAACGCGGTCGCCGAGCGGAACGTCCGCTTCAGCAAGGACCTGGGACGGGTGGCCAAGGTCGTCGGGGTCGACGGCCGGATGGCGGACCGGATGCCGGTCGGCGAGGCGCCGGGCGGCTGGGGGGACGACGCCGCCGCCGTCAACGGCCTGATCGACGACCTCGTGCGCCCGACTACCGAGGTGGCCCGGGTCCTCGGCGCGGTGGCCGACGGCGACCTGGCCCAGAAGATGGCTCTCACGATCGACGGCCGTCCGGTGAAGGGCGAGTACCAGCGCATCGGGACGGTGGTGAACGGCATGGTCGACTCGCTCTCGACCTTCGCCGACGAGGTGACGCGGGTGACCCGGGAGGTCGGGACCGAGGGCAAGCTCGGCGGCCAGGCCGAGGTGAAGGGGCTGTCGGGCACGTGGCGGGGCCTCACCGACAACGTGAACGAGCTGGCCGGCAACCTCACCAGCCAGGTCCGCAACATCGCCCAGGTCACCACCGCCGTGGCCGGCGGCGACCTGTCGCAGAAGATCACGGTCGACGCCCGGGGCGAGATCCTCGAGCTCAAGGACACCATCAACACCATGGTCGACCAGCTGCGGTCGTTCGCCGACGAGGTCACCCGGGTGGCCCGCGAGGTGGGCACCGAGGGCAAGCTCGGCGGTCAAGCCGAGGTGACCGGCGCCTCCGGCACGTGGCGCGACCTCACCGACAACGTGAACTTCATGGCCTCGAACCTCACGGGCCAGGTGCGCAACATCGCCCAGGTGGCCTCGGCCGTGGCCCGGGGCGACCTGTCGCAGAAGATCACGGTCGACGCCAAGGGTGAGGTGGCCGCCCTGGCCGACACCATCAACTCGATGACCGAGACGCTCGGCGCCTTCGCCGACGAGGTCACCCGGGTGGCCCGCGAGGTGGGCACCGAGGGCCGCCTCGGCGGCCAGGCCCAGGTCGAAGGGGTGGCCGGGACGTGGAAGGACCTCACCGACTCGGTGAACGTCATGGCCTCGAACCTCACCAGCCAGGTGCGCAACATCGCCCAGGTCACCACGGCCGTGGCCCGGGGCGACCTCTCCCAGACCATCACGGTCGACGCCAAGGGCGAGGTGGCCGCCCTGGCCGACACCATCAACTCGATGACCGAGACGCTCGGCGCCTTCGCCGACGAGGTCACCCGGGTGGCCCGCGAGGTGGGCATCGAGGGCCGCCTCGGCGGCCAGGCCCAGGTGCCCGGCGTGTCCGGCACCTGGAAGGACCTCACGGACAACGTCAACGAGCTGGCCGGCAACCTCACCGGCCAGGTCCGCAACATCGCCCAGGTCACCACCGCCGTGGCCAAGGGCGACCTGACCCAGAAGATCACGGTCGAGGCCCGGGGCGAGATCCTCGAGCTCAAGGACACCATCAACACGATGGTCGACCAGCTGGGCGGCTTCGCCGACGAGGTCACCCGGGTGGCCCGCGAGGTGGGCATCGAAGGCCGCCTGGGAGGCCAGGCCCAGGTGCGGGGCGTCTCCGGCACCTGGAAGGACCTCACCGACAACGTGAACGAGCTGGCCGGCAACCTCACCGGCCAGGTCCGCAACATCGCCCAGGTCACCACCGCGGTGGCCAAGGGCGACCTGGGCCAGAAGATCACGGTCGAGGCCAGCGGCGAGGTGGCCGAGCTGAAGGACACCATCAACACGATGGTCGACCAGCTGTCGGCCTTCGCCGACGAGGTGACCCGGGTGGCCCGCGAGGTCGGCACCGAGGGCAAGCTCGGCGGCCAGGCCAACGTGAAGGGCGTCGCCGGCACCTGGAAGGACCTCACCGACTCGGTGAACTTCATGGCCACCAACCTCACCGACCAGGTGCGCGACATCGCCCAGGTGACCACGGCCGTGGCCAACGGCGACCTCTCGCAGAAGATCAGCGTCGACGTGCGGGGCGAGCTGCTCGACCTCAAGCGGACGATCAACACGATGGTCGACCAGCTGTCCGGCTTCGCCGCCGAGGTGACCAGGGTGGCCCGCGAGGTCGGTACCGAGGGACGCCTCGGCGGACAGGCCGACGTCCCCGGCGTCTCGGGCACCTGGAAGGCCCTCACCGACAACGTCAACCAGCTGGCCGGCAACCTCACCGGCCAGGTCCGCAACACCGCCCAGGTCATCACCGCGGTGGCCAAGGGCGACCTGTCCCAGAAGATCACCGTCGAGGCCAGCGGCGAGGTGGCCGAGCTGAAGGCGACCATCAACACGATGGTCGACCAGCTCTCGTCGTTCGCCGACGAGGTCACCCGCGTCGCTCGCGAGGTGGGCACCGAGGGCAAGCTCGGCGGCCAGGCCGACGTCCCCGGCGTGTCGGGCACCTGGAAGGCCCTCACCGACAACGTGAACCAGCTGGCCGGCAACCTCACCGGCCAGGTCCGCAACATCGCCCAGGTCACCACCGCGGTGGCCAAGGGCGACCTGTCCCAGAAGATCACCGTCGAGGCCCGGGGCGAGGTGGCTCAGCTGAAGGACACCATCAACACGATGGTCGACCAGCTCTCGTCGTTCGCCGACGAGGTCACCCGCGTCGCCCGCGAGGTGGGGGTCGAGGGCCGCCTCGGCGGCCAGGCCGACGTGAAGGGCGTGTCCGGCACGTGGAAGGCGCTCACCGACAACGTCAACCAGCTGGCCGGCAACCTCACCAGCCAGGTCCGCAACATCGCCCAGGTCACCACCTCGGTGGCCAACGGCGACCTGTCCCAGAAGATCACCGTCGAGGCCCGGGGCGAGATCCTCGAGCTCAAGTCGACGATGAACACCATGGTCGACCAGCTCGGCAGCTTCGCCGACGAGGTCACCCGGGTGGCCCGCGAGGTCGGCACCGAGGGCAAGCTCGGCGGCCAGGCCCAGGTGCGAGGCGTCTCGGGCGTCTGGAAGGACCTCACCGACAACGTCAACCAGCTGGCCGGCAACCTCACCGGCCAGGTTCGCAACATCGCCCAGGTCACCACCGCCGTGGCCAAGGGCGACCTGTCCCAGAAGATCACCGTCGACGTGCGGGGCGAGCTGCTCGAGCTCAAGTCGACGATCAACATCATGGTCGACCAGCTCGGCAGCTTCGCCGACGAGGTCACCCGGGTGGCCCGCGAGGTGGGCACCGACGGCCGCCTCGGCGGCCAGGCGGACGTGAAGGGCGTCTCGGGCACCTGGAAGGACCTCACCGACTCGGTGAACTACATGGCCGACAACCTGACCGACCAGGTGCGCAACATCGCCCAGGTCACCACCGCGGTGGCCGGCGGCGACCTGTCGCAGAAGATCACCGTGGACGCCCGCGGCGAGATCCTGCAGCTGAAGAACACGATCAACACGATGGTGGACCAGCTGTCCTCGTTCGCCGCCGAGGTCACCCGGGTGGCCCGCGAGGTGGGCACCGAGGGCAAGCTCGGTGGCCAAGCCGAGGTCAAGGGCGTGTCCGGCACGTGGAAGGACCTCACCGACAACGTCAACCAGCTGGCCGGCAACCTGACCACCCAGGTGCGGGCCATCGCCGAGGTGTCCCGGTCGGTGGCCCAGGGCGACCTGACCCGCAGCATCACCGTGGCCGCCCCGGGTGAGGTGGGCGAGCTGAAGGACACGATCAACCAGATGATCACCACCCTCGCCGAGACCACCAGGGTGAACACCGACCAGGACTGGCTGAAGACGAACCTGGCCCACATCGGCGCCCGCCTCCAGGGCCACCGCGACCTGCGGGCCGTCTCCCAGCTGCTCATGTCAGAGCTCACCCCGCTGGTCACCGCCCAGCTCGGCGCCTTCTTCGTGGCCGAGTCGCCCAACGGCAGCGAGCGGCGCTCGTTCCGACTGCTGTCGAGCTACGGCTACAAGCACCGCAAGGGCATCGACAACGTGTGGGAGGAGGGCGAGGGCCTGGTCGGCCAGGCCGCCCTCGAGAAGCAGGTGATCCTCGTCACCGACGCCCCGACCGACTACGTCCGCATCTCGTCGGGGCTCGGCGAGGCGGCGCCGGTCAACATCGTGGTGCTGCCCGTGGTGTTCGAGGACCAGGTCCTCGGCATCATCGAGCTGGCCTCGTTCCGGCCGTTCAGCGCGATCAACCAGGCCTTCCTCGAGCAGATCGTCGAGACGGTCGGCGTCGTGCTGTCGGGGATCATCGCCAACATGCGCACCGAGGAGCTGCTCAAGGAGTCGCAGCGGCTCACCCAGGAGCTGCAGAGCCAGTCGGAGGAGCTGCAGAGCCAGCAGGACGAGCTGAGGAAGACCAACCTCGAGCTCGAGGACCAGGCTCGATCCCTGCGGGCGTCGGAGGAGCTCCTGCAGACCCAGCAGGAGGAGCTGCAGCAGACCAACGCCGAGCTCGAGGAGAAGGCGCTGCAGCTGGCCGAGCAGAACCGGGCCATCGAGGTGAAGAACGCCGAGATCGAGCTCGCGCGTGTGGCCCTGGAGGAGCGGGCCGAGCAGCTCGCGGTGTCCTCGCGGTACAAGTCGGAGTTCCTGGCCAACATGAGCCACGAGCTGCGGACGCCGTTGAACAGCCTCCTGATCCTGGCCAAGCTGCTCGCCGACAACCGCGACGGCAACCTCACCGACAAGCAGGTCGAGTTCGCCCACAGCATCCACGACGCCGGCGCCGACCTGCTCAACCTCATCAGCGACATCCTCGACCTGTCGAAGGTCGAGGCCGGCAAGATGGAGGTGAGCCCGGCGGCGGTCGAGCTGGCCGCGCTGGGGCGTGAGGTGGAGCAGCTGTTCCGCCCGCTGGCCGACCAGCGGGGCCTGCAGTTCTACGTCCAGATCGACCCGGGCGCCCCGTCGGCCATCGTCACCGACGACCAGCGCCTCCAGCAGGTCCTGAACAACCTGCTGTCCAACGCCGTGAAGTTCACGAGCGAGGGATCGGTCACCTTGGCCATCCGCTCGCCCGAGCCCGGTGTGCAGCTGATGAGCAGCTCCCTGCGCCAGGCCGAAGGGGTCGTCGCCTTCTCGGTGACCGACACCGGCATCGGCATCCCAGAGGACAAGCTGCTGCTGATCTTCGAGGCGTTCCAGCAGGCCGACGGCAGCACCAGCCGCCGCTACGGCGGCACCGGCCTGGGCCTGTCGATCAGCCGGGAGATCGCCAGGCTGCTGGGCGGCGAGCTGCACGTCCGCTCGACGGTGGGCGAGGGCAGCACGTTCACCCTCTACCTTCCGGCCGTGCGCGCCACCGAGGAGGTGCCGGTGCCGCGCCGGACGGTGGAGGCGGTCGAGGCGGCCGAGACCTGGATGCCGGTGCCGGGGGCCCAGACCGCCGTCGTCGCCGTCGACGCCATCGAGTCGATCGTCGACGACCGCGACGCGCTGCAGGACGGCGACCGGGTCCTGCTCGTGATCAGCGCCGACCCCGAGCTCGGCGAGGCAGTGGCCAGCGCCGGCCGCGAGCGGGGCTTCAAGGTGCTGATCGGCGATCGGGGCGACAGCGGCCTGGCGCTGGCCCGCGAGTTCCGCCCCGACGCCATCGTGCTCGACGGGCAGCTTCCGGGGCTGGACGGCCTCTCCGTGCTCGAGGAGCTGAAGCGGCTGCCCGACACCCGCCACATCCCGGTCCACCTGTCCGGATCGGGCCAGCGGCAGCCAGCCCTGTCGGCGGGGGCGATCGCCTACCTCGAGAAGCCGGTCACGCCCGACGCCCTCGGGTCGGCGCTGAGCGAGCTGGTCCGCTTCCTCGACGCGCCGCTGCGGCGCCTGCTCGTGGTGGAGGACGACGAGCGAGAGAGGGCCAGCGTCATGGAGCTGGTCAGCGGCGGCGACGTCGAGGTCGTGGGCGCGTCGTCCAGCGACGAGGCGCTGGCCGCCTTGGCCGCCGGCCACTTCGACTGCATGGTCCTCGACCTCAAGCTGCCCAAGACGAGCGGCTTCGAGCTGCTCGAGCAGGTCAAGGGCGACCCGAGGTCGGCCACCATGCCGGTGATCGTCTACACGGGGAAGGACCTGAGCCGCCGGGAGGAGACCCGCCTCAAGAAGTACGCCGAGACCATCATCGTCAAGGACGTCCGCTCGCCCGAGCGCCTGCTCGACGAGACGGCGCTGTTCCTGCATCGCGTCGAGTCGCGCATGCCGGCCGAGAAGCGACGGATGATCGAGCAGCTGCACACGGCGGACGCGGTGTTCGAGGGGAAGAAGGTGCTGATCGTCGAGGACGACGTCCGCAACATCTACGCCCTGACCAGCGCCTTTGAGGGCCGGGGCATGGAGGTGCTCTTCGGCGAGAACGGGAGGGAGGGGCTGGAGGTGCTCACGGCCAACCCCGGCGTCGACCTCGTCCTGATGGACATCATGATGCCGGAGATGGACGGCTACGAGACGATGCGGGCCATCCGCTCGCTCGACGGCTTCCGCAAGCTCCCGATCATCGCCCTCACTGCGAAGGCCATGAAGGGCGACCGTGAGGAGTGCATCGCCGCCGGGGCCTCCGACTACATCACCAAGCCGGTCGACATCGACCAGCTCCTCTCCCTCATGCGGGTCTGGCTCTACCAGTGAGCCCATCCAGCGAGCCGGCGCTCGAGGCTGCGGAGGAGGTGGACCGCGAGGACGTCGAGATCGACGGGCTCCTCGAAGCGGTCTACCGCTACTACGGCTTCGACTTCCGCCAGTACGCCCGCCCGTCGCTGCGCCGCCGGCTCTGGCGGCGGGCCCACCTCGAGAAGGTCACGACCATGTCCGGCCTGCAGGAGCGCTTGCTGCACGACCGGGCGTGCATGGAGCACCTCCTCCTCGACCTGTCGATCAACGTCACCGCGATGTTCCGCGACCCCACCTTCTTCCTGGCCTTCCGGCGGACGGTGGTCCCCCTGCTGCGCACCTACCCGTTCATCCGGATCTGGAACGCGGGCTGCTCCACGGGTGAGGAGACGCACTCGCTCGCCATCGTCCTGGCCGAGGAGGGCCTGCTCGACCGCACCCGCATCTACGCCACCGACATCAACGAGTCGGTCCTGGTCCGGGCCAAGGAGGGCGTGTTCCCCCTCGAGCAGATGCGGGCCTACACCGAGAACTACCTGGCCGCCGGCGGGACCCGGGCCTTCTCCGAGTACTACACGGCCGGGTACGAAGGGGCCCGGTTCGACCGCTCACTCACCGACGGCGTCGTCTTCTCCCGGCACAACCTCGCCTCGGACGGCTCGTTCAACGAGTTCCACGCGATCATCTGCCGCAACGTGATGATCTACTTCGACACCAAGCTGCAGGACCGGGTCCACGACCTGTTCCACGAGAGCCTGGTCCGCTTCGGCCTCCTCTGCCTCGGCCAGAAGGAGAGCATCACCTTCACGAGCCACGCCGACGACTACAAGGTCGTCGACGCCGCTGACCGCATCTTCCGCAAGGTGCGATGAGCCCGCACCGGCTCGACCTCGTGGTCGTCGGCTGCTCCTGGGGAGGGCTGGCTGCGGCGGGCGCGCTGCTCGAGGCGCTGCCCGGCGACTTCGACGCCCCGATTGTGATCGTCCAGCACCGCAGCGAGGCCCGGTCGGTGCTGACCGAGCTCCTCGGCCGGCACACGACGCGGTCGGTCGCCGAGCCGGACGACAAGGCGGAGCTGCGCCGCGGGCACGTCTACGTCGCTCCGCCCGGCTACCACCTCCTCCTCGACCGCACGGGCTTCTCGCTGGCCACGGAGGGACCGGTGCACCACTCCCGCCCGTCGGTCGACGTGCTGTTCGAGTCGGCCGCCGATGCCTTCGGTGAACGCATGGCCGCGGTCGTCCTCACCGGCGCCAACGACGACGGGGCGACCGGCCTGCGCCGGGTGGCAGCCGCCGGCGGCCTGGCCCTCGTGCAGGATCCGGCGAGCGCCGAGCGGGCCACGATGCCCGCTGCTGCGCTGGCGGCCGTCCCCACGGCGCTGGTGGCCGACATCCCCGGCCTGGCCCAGATCCTCGTCGCCGCCGCG
>JAUJOW010000027.1:0-234 GCA_030447445.1 Acidimicrobiales bacterium
GGGTAGTTTGACTGGGGCGGTCGCCTCCTAAAGAGTAACGGAGGCGCCCAAAGGTTCCCTCAGGCTGGTTGGCAATCAGCCGTCGAGTGCAATGACACAAGGGAGCTTGACTGCGAGACCTACAAGTCAAGCAGGTGCGAAAGCAGGGCATAGTGATCCGGCGGTTGCGTGTGGAAGCGCCGTCGCTCAACGGATAAAAGGTACCCCGGGGATAACAGGCTCATCTTCCCCAAG
>JAUJOW010000027.1:248-1909 GCA_030447445.1 Acidimicrobiales bacterium
TCTCGTGTGCCAGTTGTCCTGCCAAGGGCACGGCTGGTTAGCGACCTGCGGAAGAGATAAGCGCTGAAAGCATCTAAGTGCGAAGCTCGTTCCTAGATGAGGTTCCCCACTGGGTCAACCAGGTAAGGCCCGTGAGAGACCATCACGTTGATAGGCCGGAGGTGTACGCATGGCGACATGTTCAGCCGACCGGTACTAATCGGCCGAGGGCTTGGATCGACAACGATGTTCGTGTTCGCTATGGAGTGCTCAGGGGGTCGGCGCGCGGCGCTCCCCGTTGACAACAGGTCTTCGGTGGCGATAGCGGCGGGGTCACACCCGTTCCCATCCCGAACACGGAAGTTAAGCCCGCCAGCGCCGATGGTACTTGGGAGGAGACTCCCTGGGAGAGTAGGACGCCGCCGGATCTCGACGGAGAGGCCCCCGCCACACGGGGGCCTCTCTTCGCGTCGACGCCCGAGTGTGACGCCCCGAAGGGGGGCCAGAGGAGCCAGTAGGCTCCCGTGGTGAGCCGCTCCGAGCGAGATCGTGGTGAGGGCGGGCCGGCGGGCCGGCGGGCCGACCGGCGCCGGCAGGAGCCCCGTCCCCCTGGCTGGGGGGCGCTGGCCCGCCGGGGGGCGGGCCGGGTGGGGCGCGGTGAGGACCCACGGGGAGGCGGCTCGCCGCTGCCGGCCGGCAGCCGGGAACGGCCACCCGATGGCGGACGGGGACGAGGCCGGCGGGAGGTCTGGATCCGCGACGACGTGCGCTCCGAGGCCGGTGGTGCGGTCGCCCGGGGGGCCGACGGCGCCCGCCCGGCCGCCCGCCGCCCACCCCCGGCGCCACCGCCTCCACGGACGGACAGTCGCCGCCGCCCCTCGGTGGAGATTCCGCCCGAGCTCGGCGAAGCGGTCGGGCCGCGCCGGGCGAGGCGGGCGGCGGCCGAGCTGGCCGAGGCGGCGCGGGCGTTCGACCGCGAGCAGTACGCCGAGGCCCGTCGCATCCTGCGGCGGCTGGCCGAGGAGGCGCCCGATGTGGCGGCGGTCCGCGAGCTGCTCGGCCTGACCTACTACCGCCTGGGCCGGTGGAAGGATGCAGCCCGCCACCTGCAGGCCTTCCGTGAGCTGACCGGCTCCTGCGAGCAACATCCGGTGCTGGCGGACTGCCACCGTGCCCTCGGGCGGTGGGGCGTCGTGGACGAGCTCTGGAAGGAGCTCAAGGAGACCTCTCCCGGCGCGGCGCTGGTGGCCGAGGGGCGCATCGTCGCCGCCGGTGCGCTCGCCGACCAGGGCCGCCTCCCCGAGGCCATCGCCCTGCTCGAGGCCGGCCGGCGCTCGCCGAAGCGAGTGCAGGTCCACCACCTCCGCCTCGCCTACGCCCTGGCCGACCTGCTCGAGCGGGCCGGTGACCTCCCTCGGGCCCGGGAGTTGCTGGGCTCGATCGTGGCCGTCGACCCAGCCTTCGCGGATGCCGCCGAACGGCGGGCCGCCCTGGGCTGATCGGCCGTGGCACCCGTGGGTCCGGGCCCTCGGATTCCGGGGGTGGGAGCCCCTCGGTTCTCGGCCGGCCGCCACCTGTGGGTCCGGCCCCTCGGATTCCGGGGGTGGGAGCCCTCCTTCGGGGTCGGGCCGACCCACCCGCCACCCTGGCTGCGACCGCCTCCGGCGGTCACTGAGTGTCAC
>JAUJOW010000027.1:2009-9083 GCA_030447445.1 Acidimicrobiales bacterium
CCCACCCGCCACCCTGGCTGCGACCGCCTCCGGCGGTCACTGAGTGTCACAAGGGTTGGGTACGGTGTGGGTGGCTTCCCCCGGCTGATCATGCGAGCGCAGGAGCGCGCAGATGAACGTCGTGGTGTTGCACGGCACCCTGACCCAGGTGCCTCAGGAACGGGTCTTGTCCTCCGGTGAGCGGTTGTTGGCCTACGAGCTGCGGGTGCGGCGAGGGGACGGCCGGGCCGAGTCGGTCCCGGTGGTGTGGCCGAACCCACCGGCCCCCGCCGCCGGCCTGGCCGAAGGCACCGCTGTGGTGGTGGTGGGGCGGGTCCGCCGGCGGTTCTTCCGCACCGGCGGGGCCACCCAGAGCCGGACCGAGGTGGTGGCCGACGCAGTGGTGGCCGCCTCCCAGCGGGCGCGGGCCCGCACGGCGGTGGGACGGGCCGTCGCCGCCCTCGAGGAGGAGCCACCGTGACGACGGACGAGCCGGCGCCTACGCTCTCTGGCGGCCCGGTCGACTGATCGGCGCACCCTCACAGCACAGGACCCGAGACACAGGAGCGGACAACCGGTGGACATCCAGCGCACGCTCGGCGACGAGGCCGAGAGCCTGCTCGGCCACGAGTCGAAGGGCATCCCGGCGGCGGACCTCATCCTGCCCGGGCCCGACTTCGTCGACCGGGTCTTTGCCCTGACCGACCGCGGCCCCCAGGTCCTGCGCAACCTGCAGTCCCTGTTCGACCACGGTCGCCTGGCCGGCACCGGCTACCTGTCCATCCTCCCGGTGGACCAGGGCATCGAGCACTCGGCGGCGGCATCGTTCGCCCCCAACCCCAAGTACCTCGACCCGGCCAACATCGTCGAGCTGGCCATCGAGGGCGGCTGCAACGCCGTGGCCACCACCTTCGGCGTGCTGGGAGCGGTCTCGCGCCGCTACGCCCACCGCCTGCCGTTCATCGTGAAGCTCAACCACAACGAGCTCCTCACCATGCCGAACCAGTACGACCAGGTGATGTTCGGATCGGTCGGCCAGGCCTATGACCTCGGGGCCGCCGGGGTGGGCGCCACCATCTACTTCGGTTCCCCCGAGAGCACCCGTCAGCTCCGCGAGGTGAGCGAGGCGTTCGCCGAAGCCCATCGGCTCGGCCTGTTCACGGTGCTCTGGTGCTACCTGCGCAACCGCGACTTCAAGCAGTCCGACATCGACTACCACCTCGCCGCCGATCTCACCGGGCAGGCCAACCACCTCGGGGTCACCATCCAGGCCGACATCATCAAGCAGAAGCTGCCCGAGGCCAACGGGGGCTTCAACGCCTTCGAGGGCTACGGGAAGACGTCGAAGCTGGTCTATGACACCTTGACCACCGATCACCCGATCGACCTCACCCGCTGGCAGGTGGCCAACTGCTACATGGGCCGCATGGGCCTGATCAACTCGGGCGGGGCGTCGTCGGGGGAGAGCGACGTCACCGAGGCCGTGCGCACGGCCGTCATCAACAAGCGGGCCGGGGGCATCGGGCTCATCAGCGGGCGCAAGGCGTTCCAGCGGCCCACCGCCGAGGGCATCGAGCTCCTGCAGGCCATCCAGGACGTCTACCTCGACGAGAGCGTCACGCTGGCATGACCGATGGCGGTGACGGGGTTCACAGCCGGTAACCTGGCCGCACCCAAGGCCTGAGGGGGTCCGGCGACGTGGCCGACACCACAGCGCAGCAAACCCACGACCCGGTCGAGCTCGACCGGGTCATCATCCGGTTCGCCGGCGACTCCGGCGACGGGATGCAGCTCACCGGTGACCGGTTCACCAGCGCCAGCGCCCTGTTCGGCAACGACCTGGTCACCCTGCCCGAGTTCCCGGCCGAGATCCGGGCCCCGGCGGGCACCCTGGCCGGGGTCTCGGCCTTCCAGGTCCACATCTCCGACCACGAGATCACCACGCCGGGCGACGCCCCCAACGTCCTGGTGGCCATGAACCCGGCCGCCCTCCGGGCCGAGCTGCACCGCCTCGAGACCGGCGGCACCCTCGTGGTCAACACCGACGCCTTCGACGATCGGAACCTCACCAAGGCCGGGTACCGCTCGAACCCGGTGACCGACGGCAGCCTCGACCGGTACACGGTCTACGAGGTGCCCATGACCACCCTCACCAAGAAGGCGGTGACCGACCTCGGGGTCAAGCCCCGCGACGCCGAACGGTCGAAGAACTTCTTCGCCCTCGGGCTCGTCTCGTGGATGTACACCCGCCCCGAAGCCCCCACCGTGGCCTGGATCGAGTCCAAGTTCGCCAACCGCCCCCTGGTCCGTGACGCCAACCTGGCCGCCTTCAAGGCCGGCCACGCCTTCGGCGAGACCGCCGAGCTGTTCGACCATCCCTACGAGGTGAAGCCCGCTGTCCTCCCGGCGGGCACCTACACCAACATCACCGGCAACACCGCCCTGGCCTGGGGCCTGGTGGCGGCCGGTCAGCTCTCGGGCCTGCCCATCTTCCTCGGCAGCTACCCGATCACCCCGGCGTCGGACATCCTCCACGAGCTGTCCCGCCACAAGGGCTTCGGGATACGCACGCTGCAGGCCGAGGACGAGATCGCCGGCATCGGTGCCGCGCTCGGTGCGGCGTTCGGCGGGCACCTCGGGGTGACGACCACGAGCGGCCCCGGCGTGGCCCTCAAGTCCGAGACCATGGGCCTCGCCGTCAGCCTCGAGCTGCCCCTCATCATCATCGACGTCCAGCGCGGCGGCCCCTCCACCGGGCTGCCCACCAAGACCGAGGCGTCCGACCTCCTCCAGGCCATGTACGGACGCCACGGCGAGTCGCCCATCCCCATCGTGGCGGCCTCCAGCCCGGCCCACTGCTTCGAGGTGGCCATCGAGGCCGCCCGCATCGCCCTCACCTACCGCACACCGGTCATGTTGCTGTCCGACGGCTACCTGGCCAACGGGTCCGAACCATGGCGCCTCCCCGACGTGGCCGACCTGCCCGACATATCGGTCGACTTCGCCACCGAGGCCAACCACGCCGACGTCGACGGCAACCCCGAGTTCTGGCCGTACCTGCGTGACCCCGACACCCTGGCTCGGCCGTGGGCCGTCCCCGGTACCCCCGGGCTTGAGCACCGCATCGGCGGCCTCGAGAAGGAGGACGGATCGGGCAACATCTCCTATGACCCGGCCAACCACGAGCGCATGGTGCAGGTCCGGGCCGACAAGGTGGCCGGCATCGCCGACAGCATCCCCCTGCTCGGGGTGGACGGTGATCCCGACGACGCCGAGCTGCTCGTCCTCGGCTGGGGGTCGACGTGGGGGGCCATCGACGGCGCCGTCGACCGCTGCCGGGCCCGCGGGCACAAGGTGGCCCGCGCCCACCTCACCCACCTCAACCCCTTTCCCCGCAACCTCGGCGACGTCCTGCGCCGCTACCCCCGCGTGCTGATCCCGGAGATGAACCTCGGCCAGCTGGTCAAGCTGGTGCGGGCCGAGTACCTGGTCGACGCCCGGTCGGTCACCAAGGTCCGGGGCGTGCCGTTCACCTCCGGCGAGCTCGAAGCCGCCATGTTGAAGGAGCTCGGAGACCAATGACCGAAGCCGTCGCCACCGTCGCTGTGGCCCCGCCCACCACCCGCAAGGACTGGTCGAGCGACCAGGAGGTGCGGTGGTGCCCCGGCTGTGGTGACTACTCGATCCTGGCCGCCGTGCAGACGCTGATGCCCGACCTCGGCGTGGCCCGGGAGCGCACTGTGTTCGTCTCGGGCATCGGCTGCGCCGCCCGCTTCCCGTACTACATGGACAGCTACGGGATGCACTCCATCCACGGCCGGGCCCCGGCCATCGCCACCGGGTTGGCCATGGCCCGGGAGGACCTCGACGTGTGGGTGGTCACCGGCGACGGCGACGCCCTCTCGATCGGCGGGAACCACCTCATCCACGCCTTGCGCCGCAACGTGAACCTCACCATCCTGCTGTTCAACAACCAGATCTACGGGCTGACCAAGGGGCAGTACTCACCGACCAGTGAGTTGGGCAAGGTCACCAAGTCGACCCCGTTCGGCTCGCTCGACCAGCCCTTCAACCCGGTGAGCCTGGCGCTCGGGGCCGAGGCCACCTTCGTGGCCCGCACGCACGACATGGACCGCCAGCACATGATGGAGACGTTCCGCCGAGCCCACGCTCACCGAGGGGCGGCCTTCGTCGAGGTGTACCAGAACTGCAACGTCTTCAACGACGGGGCGTTCGCGGGGATCACAGCCAAAGCCAACCGGGAGCACATGCTGATCTCTCTGGCCCACGGCGAGCCCATCTGCTTCGGTCCCGACGGCGAGAAGGGCGTGGTCCTCGACGGCCAGGGCCGGGCCCGGATCGTGGACGTGGCCGAAGTGGGGATCGGCAACATCGTGGTCCACGACGAGACCAGGGCCGAACCCGGCCTGGCGTTCATGCTCTCGCGGCTGTCGACCGGGCCGAGCGAGCCGACCCCGATCGGCGTGTTCCGGGCCGTGTCGCGCCCCGACTACGGCACCGAGACCACCCGCCAGCTCGTCGCCGCCCAGGGCAACCGCCCGGCCGACCTGACCGACCTGCTGCGCTCCCGGCCCACCTGG
Organism: Acidimicrobiales bacterium; assembly: GCA_030447445.1. Lineage (GTDB taxonomy): Bacteria > Actinomycetota > Acidimicrobiia > Acidimicrobiales > Iamiaceae > JAUJOW01. The sequence continues at coordinate 6,590 of JAUJOW010000027.1, forward strand.
ACGGTCTGAGCGACGCTGGCCAGACCTCATGCGAGGTCGCGGAAGACGATCCCGGTGCGCGGCTTGGGGTGGAAGAACGTGGTCTTCGGGGGCATGCGCTCGCCGGCGCGGGCGTTGGCGGCGATCTGGGCCACGGTGGCCGGTCGCAGCAGCACCCCCCACTGGGCCCGCCCGTCGGCCACCGCCGCCGCCACCTGGTCGACACCGTGCTGGGCCGTGACCGCCACATCGCCGAGAGCAGCGAGCGCATGGGCCAGGCGGGTGCTGTCGAGGTCGGTCCCGCCCGGGAACGCCTCCGGCCGGGGGCGCAGCAGGCGGGCCCGGCCATCGGGGCCGACGAGGGCGAGGGACTCCTCGTCGGCCATGCGACCGAGCACGGAAGGGTCGGCCACCACGGTGTCGCCGGGCACGAACCAGGGGTCGAGGGCGGCCACCGGGTCGAGCCCGGCGGGCAGGCCGCACAGCAGCCGGTGGATGGGCCCCACGCTGAGCTGGTCCTCGACCAGCTCCACCACATACGTCATGGTCGCCTCGGCCGGGGTGCCGTTGCCGTCGACCGCTCGCCGCTCGTCGCGGTAGGCGAGGGACGTCTCGTAGCGGTGGTGCCCGTCGGCGATGACCACCGGCGAGCTGGCCACGGCGGCCGAGATGGCCTCGAGCCGTGCCGGGTCGTCCACCCGCCAGACCGTGTGCCAGACGGTGTGGTCGCCGCCGTCGTCGTCGGCCCAGGACGCCAGCGGTTCCTCGTCGGTGGCCAGGAGGCCGCTGAGCTCCTCGGTCAACGACAGACCCCACACCGGGGAGAGGTTGGCGGCGGTGGCCCGGAGCAGCTCCAACCGGTCGCTCTTGGCCTTCTTGGTGGTGTGCTCGTGGGGCAGGATGGCGCCGTCGCCGGGCTCTCCGAGGCGGAGAGCGCCGATGACGCCGAGCGTGGCCGCCGGGCGGCCGAGGTCGTCGACCGACGACATGCGGTAGACGGTGAAGGAGGGGCGTTCGTCGGTGACGAGCACACCCTCGTCCCGCCACCGCTCGAAGGTGGCGGCGGCGGCCTCGTAGCGCCCCGGCCCGTCGGCCTCGGTGGGGAGGTCGATGACCACCGCGTTTTGGGGGGAGCGAGCGGCCAGCGCCTGCCGCTGGGAGGCGTCGATCACGTCATAGGGAGGAGCGGTGACGTCGATCGGCCGCACCCGCCCGAGGTCGTAGCGGACGCCGGCGAAGGGCTCGAAGCGAGGCACCGCCTCTGCCTAGCAGACCCCTTCCCGGCCCTTCGCCGGTGGTTGGTGCCCCGATGAGCGGTCCTGGTCCGGCCTGGGTGATCGACCTCGACGGCGTGGTGTGGCTGGCCGATCAACCCATCCCGGGCGCCGCCGGCGCGGCGAGCCGCCTCCAGGCCCTCGGCCACCGGGTGGTCTTCGTGACCAACAACTCGTCGGTGACCGTCGCCGACCAAGAGGCCAAGTTGGCCGCCCACGGCATCGCCGCCGCCGGCCGGGTCGTCACGTCCGCCCAGGCCGTGGCTGGACTGGTGGCGCCGGGGGAGCGGGTGCTGTGCTGCGGCGGTCCGGGCCTGGCCGAGGCGCTGTGGGGGCGGGGCGCCACCCTGGTCGGCGACGACGGTCGGGGTGGTGCCGGTGGCGAGGTGGAGGTGGTCGTCGTCGGTCTGCACCGGGACTTCGACTACGAGCGGTTGACGGTGGCGACCACCGCCGTGCGGCGGGGGGCCCGGCTGCTGGCCAGCAACGCCGATGCGACCTTCCCCACGCCGGCCGGGCTGGTGCCCGGTGCCGGCGCCATCCTCGCCGCCGTGGAGAAGGCCAGCGGGCAGAAGGCCCTCGTGGCCGGCAAGCCCCACCCGCCCATGGTCGACCACCTGCGGGCCCGCCTGGGACCGGTGGGCACCGTGGTGGGAGATCGGATCGACACCGACGGCGCCCTTGCCCGAGCCCTCGGCTGGCGCTTCGCGCTGGTCCTGTCCGGGGTGACCGCCAGCGTCGAGTCGGGGGGCGGCCCGCCCCCCGACGTGGTCGCCCCCACCCTTGCCGCCCTGGTGGAGGCCGAGCTGGGTCGGCCGGCGTGAACCTCCCGGCCTCCACAGCGGCGTCGTACCATGGCGCCATGGCCCAGAACGACATCCTGAAGCGCTTCCTCGACGCCGGCATCGCCTTCACGGCCATGACCCAGGCCCGGGCCGAGGCCATCGTCAAGGACCTGGTGAGCGCCGGTGAGGTGCAGACCGAGCAGGTTCAGACCATCGTCAGCGACCTGGTCGATCGAAGCCGGGAGAACTCCGAGCGGCTCCTCGACCAGGTCCGCAAGGAGGTGCGTGACCAGGTGAGGAGCCTCGGGCTGGCCACCCGGGACGACGTGCAGCGCGTCGAGCAACGGGTGGCCGCCTCACCGGCCGAGCAGACGCCGGCCGAGAAGACGCCGGCAAGGAAGACGCCGGCAAGGAAGGCCACGAACAGGAAGGCCACGAACAGGAAGGCCACGAACA
>JAUJOW010000027.1:9183-10926 GCA_030447445.1 Acidimicrobiales bacterium
AGGAAGGCCACGAACAGGAAGGCCACGAACAGGAAGGCCACGAACAAGAAGGCCACGAACAAGAAGGCCACGAACAAGAAGGCCACGAACAAGAAGGCCGCCACCAAGAAGGCGCCGGCCCGGAAGGCCTCGGCCGGGAAGGCGGCCCCGACGAGGTCAGCGGCGAAGAGCACAGCCTCGGGCCGGAAGGCGTCGGCCCAGAAGGCGTCGGCCCGGAAGGCACCGGCCAAGAAGCGGGCCTCGGCGACCAAGAAGTCCTGACGGTCGCCGCCCGGCGACTCTCCTGACCGGGACCCTCCGACGCCCGCCCGCCAGCGCCTCGACGTCGAGCTCGTGCGTCAAGGGCTCGTCCCCAGCCTCGACGAGGCGGCCGTGGCCGTCGCCCGCGGGCGGGTGACCGTCGGCGGCGCGCCGGCCGCGACGCCGGCCCGCCTGGTGACCCCCGGCGAGCCCCTGGCCGTGCGCGCCCCCCGGGCGCGCTTCGTGGGCCGGGGCGGCGAGAAGCTCGACGCCGCCCTCGACCGCTTCCCCATCGACGTGGCCGGGCTGCGGGTGCTCGACGCCGGGGCGTCCACCGGGGGGTTCACCGACTGCCTCCTCCAGCGGGGGGCAGCGGCGGTGGTGGCCGTCGACGTCGGGCGCAACCAGCTCCACGAGCGGCTCCGAGCCGACCCACGGGTGATCACCCGTGAGCGGACCGATCTGCGTCGGCTCGACCTCGCCGCGGTGGGGGGGCCGTTCCCGCTGGTCGTGGCCGACCTGTCCTTCATCTCGCTGGTCAGCGTGGCCGATGCCCTCCTCGCCGCCTGTGCTCCCGGCGCCGAGCTGGTCCTGCTGGTCAAGCCGCAGTTCGAGGCCACCCCCCAGGAGGCGGCGAGGGGCCGAGGGGTGATCACCGACCCCGCCATCTGGCGCCGAGCCCTCGCTCGGGTGGATGGCGCGCTGGGACAGCGGGGAGCCGCGATCATGGCGGTCATGGCCTCGCCCCTCCGGGGCGCCGATGGCAACGTCGAGTTCGCTGTGCACGTCGCCGCGCCCGGACACCCCAACCTCGCCGCCTCCGATCCTGTCGACCTCGGCGCCGCCGTGACCGCCGCCCGTGCCGCATCGGCCCCCACCCCGGACGGGCCATGACGAAAGTTGCCCTCGTGGTCCACCAGGAGCGGACCCACGCCGTGGAGCTGGCCCAAGCCGTGGTGGTCTGGCTCGAGGACCGTGGCCACGACGTCTGCCTGCCCGTCGACGACGCCGCCGCCATCGGGCGGCCCGACCGTGGCGCCGGCCTGGAGGAGCTGGGAGCGAGAGCCGGTGTGGTCGTGGCCATCGGAGGTGACGGCACGATGCTGCGGGCCGTCTCGTTCGTGGCCGACCACGAGGTGCCGGTGATGGGCGTCAACGTCGGCCAGCTCGGCTACCTCACCGAGGTGGAGCCCACCCACTGGACCGAGGCCCTCGACCGGGTGCTGGTCGGTGACCACGCCGTCCACGAGCGGATGCTGCTGTCGGTGCGGGTCGAGCGGGCGGGGGCGCCCGATGGCCACGACGGCGACCACCTGGCGCTGAACGAGGCCGTCGTCGAGAAGACCCCGATGGGCCACACCGTGCGCCTGGCCGTCCACCTCGACGGGAAGTTCTTCACCACCTATGCCGCCGACGGGCTCATCGTGGCCACGCCGACCGGGTCGACGGCCTACGCCTTCTCGGCCCGGGGGCCCATCGTGGCCCCGCGGCACCGGGCCCTGC
>JAUJOW010000010.1 GCA_030447445.1 Acidimicrobiales bacterium
GCCCGGCCCCCGCTGCCGGTAGCGCGCGTGTGGTGGCTCTGGGGCGTTGGGGGCGGGGGGCGGGGGCGGGTGGGCGGGCGCCGAGCCCGGGGTGGGCGAGCGGGTGGGCGGGTTCGATGGTCACGCGGGTGCGTGTGGAGATTGCTGCCCGCACCTGCCCCCGACCCCCGGGGGGTGGCGGATGCTGACCACCCGGGGGTCGGCGAATCTCTGGCAGCGGACGCACCCCACCGCACACCGACCAGCCCTTCTTCTGCAGTCGCGAAACTCGCCACCCGTTCAACCGAAGGAGCACCCCGCAATGACCGATGAGCGCTACGCCCCAACCCACCTCGCCGGCTGCCCGGCCGACGACCGCACCGAGCGCTACGACGCCCGACGACCCGACGGCCGGACCGTGACCGTCGTCCGCTGCGTCCAGTGCGGCGCCCACACCGTCGACGGCGGGCCCGCCGAAGCCGCACCGGCTGGGAGCTGAGCCCGACCGTGACCCGCCCCCCGGTGCTCGACCCGGACCGCTTCGCCGCGCTGGTGGCGATGGCCCTGCGGCTCGGCGTGCGAGAGCTGCCGGCCGTGCTGCGCCGCAACGGCGAGCCCGTCGGCGGCGAGATGGCCGCCCTCACCGCCCTCTGCTCGGCCAGCACCGGCCAGCACCGGCCAAAGGTGGCGGCCGAGGTCGACCCGGGGGAGGGTGCCGTCGTGCCCCTCGCTGTCAGCTTCGCCGACGCCGCCCGTTCCCTCGACGTGAGCGAGCGCACCGTGCGAAGGCTGGTGGAGAAGGGCGAGTTGAAGGCCGTGACCATCGGAGGCCGCAGCCGTCGCGTCCCGGTCGGTGAGCTGAGCGACTACCTGCGGCGCCAGCTCGAGGACCGGTCGGCGTGAGCGACGACGTAGTGGTGGTGGTCAACGGCGTGCCCCTCGTTGTCGGCTCCTCGGAGTGGGAGCAGGAGTGGCACGCCTGTCCGCACGCCATCCGCCGGGCCCTCACCGCCGACCAGGCCCGCGACCCGAGCCTCAACCCGTACCACCCGCTGGCCGGCATGACCATGCGCCGGACCACTCCCCTCGCCCCGACCCGAAGGAGCAGAACCCCATGACCAACCCACTGATCGGCCGGCACCAGTCCGACACCGCCGACCCCATCGCCCATCGGGCTGCCAGGAAGCGTGCCGGCCTGGCCTCGAGCTGGCGGCACGACGCGCAGATGGAGGCGGCCGCCAAGCTGCGCGACACCCGGCCCGCCGACTTCGACCGCATGTCGCCGGCGGTGAAGACCTCGCTCGGGTACTACGAGCGGGCCAAGGCGGCCGCCCGAGCCGAAGGCCGCGACACCGACCCACCCACCGCAGCCTGAGGAGCACCATGCCCACCACCACCACCGACCCAGCCCAGCTCCGAGCCAAGGCCCAGGCCGCCGAGGCCGAAGCCGCCCGGCTGTCCGCCGAGGTGGCGGAGGCCGACGCCGCCGACCTGCGGGCACGACAGGACGCCGCCGATAGCGCCGACCTCGCCGAGTACGCCAGCTATGACCGGGCCGCCGTCGACGCCGACGTGGACGCCAAGTACCAGGCCCTGCTCACCGCCATCCGCTCCGACCCGACCGTGGTCGCCTACACCGAGTGGGCCGCTGCCCGCGCCGCCCGTCACCGCATCTACACCGAGCGCCAAGCGCGAGCCGAGCAGTGGAAGCAACGCCACCCCGACGGCCGCTGCCCGTCGTACCGGCCGGGCCGATGCCACCCCTCACCGGCGTCGAGCTACACCAGCTCCTGCCCAGCATCGTCTCCGCCGAGCTGGCTGCCCGTACCGAGGAGCTGGTGCAAGCCGCCCTCCCGTGATCTACACCCCAGGGCGTGAACGTCACCCGGAGAGCTGCGCCATGGCCAGCCCGACGGAACGAAGGCAGCGAGGGCGCCACTCCTTCGCCCCACGACCTGCCTGCGTCCGTCTGGCCGGAGGACCGCGGACCCGCCGCCGTCCTCCGGCCAGACCCCCGACGACAAGGGAGGGGGAGGACCCCTCTCGCGCACACCCCCCGGTAGACCCGCCCCCTCGCCCTTTCTCTCCCCACGCCACTCATGCGGCCGTGCATCACCATGCCGTTACCGTCGGGGGCCGTGGCCGACCTCGCTCACTACAAGCACCTCATGGGGGCCGCCGAGGAGCCGACCAGCGTCGACGCGCTGCTCTGCCTGTGTCGACGGATGCCGGGCGATGCCGCTCAGGACGCTGACCTGCGCATTGCGTCCGCACCTCCTCCCGAACGGTTGTGAGTCGCGCCTCAAGCCACACCATCGAGGGTGGGTCTTCGCGCTGGTGCTCATCCGTTCATCCGTGTCAGGGCAACGGCTGCGGTCGACGATCCAGCGCTCGTCCTCAGTGGCCTTCCCCGTCGCGTCGCGGGTCGATGCTCGATCCTGCGGAATCCACTTGCGCGTCCCCGCCGAGTGGTGAGCGTCGGTCGCGCATGAAGGCGGCGACGGATCCGGCCAGGCCGAGGACGATCAGGCCAACCGCCAGCACCCGCCAGCCGCCGGGGCCGTACACCTCCAGATCGACAACGTCCGATTCGTCTGCCATCCACCGCTGGCCCTGGGCCAGCAGTAGGAGCGATGCGGCGCACATGGCGATCACGGCAAGCACAGGGCCCGTTCGGTGCAGGCGGTCCAGGCCTGCCACGACGACCACGGTCAGGAGGGCGAACACCGAGAGTAGGTACCGGGGGTGTACCCCTCCGCCGGCGGCGACGTGGCGGAACACACCGACCACCACGACGGCGGTGGCGATGCCTATGACCGGGAGGCCCCGCAGCGCGGGTTCGGCCCCCTCGATCCTGCGCTTCCACGCTGAGGCGATGAGGCTCGCCACGGCGGCGGCGACGAACCCGGCGATCACCCAGAACACGACCGTGTCGAGGCGAGGCCGGGGAAGCCCCATGCTGGGGGCGTAAATACTGCCGGCAAGGTCTGTGAGCAGAACCCGCCAGATCTCGAGGTCGGTCAGGGTGCCGAGGAGGCCGCCCGGACGCGGCTGAGCGGGGCCGATGAAACCTAGTCGCTGCAGCAGCTCCTTGGAGACCAGCGGATCACCGAAGCGAAGAGTGTTCCGGATGTACCACCAACCGGCGATCAGCCCGGTTGGGCCGAAGATACGCAGAGCGATGCGGCCGGCGCGCGCTAGGCGCACGCGTCGGGTGTCGGGCCGGCCGGCGTCGGGCCGATCGCCGTTCGAGCGCGATCCGCTCGGCAGGGTGACCCAGGCCTGGGCTGTCAAGAGGGCGCCGACGGCGAGCGCGGGACCAAGGGCTGAACCGCGGCTCAGCCCGGCCAACACCATGGTGGTGCTCACGAGCGTCCACGAGCCTTGCCCGGGCCGCTTCCATGCCCGGACGCCTGCCGAGGCGACGAGGACCGTTGCCAGCACCCCGAGTCCGTCGCTGTAGCCGAAGCTGGCCAGGGACCACATGGCCGGCAGCGCGGCAAAGAGAGCTGCGCACAGCACGCCCAGTCGGCGCGAGCCGGTCATGTCTCGACCGAGGGCGGCGACGGCGACGACAGCGGCGAGGGTGCACAGCACGTTGAGTGCCCGGCCGGCGGTCAGCTCGGCGTCCTCGAGTCCGACCCAGCCGGCGGCGGTCGCCAGGGCCGCCTGGACCGCAGGGAACAGCGGCGGGTGGTTGGCCACGTAGATGCGACGCTGGCCCGACTCGGCAGGTTTTAGATCCGGGGGCAGCGGCGTGTCGATGTCGGGCAGCATGCCGCTGCGGATCTTTACGGCGTACGCGGTGTGGGACCGTTCGTCGGCTGGATAGAACCGGGGCGTCAGCGACCCGTAGAAAAGGCCGGCTCCTGCGGCGGCGGTTAGCACGCAGGCGAGATACCTCCGCCATCGCCACACGTCCCGAACGCGCTCGTGCCCGCGTCTGCGAAGCGACGCGTCAGTTCGTGTCAGTTCGCCTCCTCGCCCCGGTTTGGAGCCCGCCGTGAGCGATCTCAAGCGATGTCCGTTCGACGAGGTGAGCGCTGCCGAGGATAACCGGCGACCCGACCCGCCATGGGGTTGCGCCGATGGGCTCGAGCGGTGAACGCAGAACGGATGTCGGATCAGCGATGGATGGTGTTGACCTGGCCGAGCGACGGCTGACTCGTGCCCTGCGCTGAACAGTCGACAGCCAGCCAAGGCCGTGTGCCGAAACTGCCTCGTGGCCGCCGGGTCCGCACCTCCTCGGCTATGGCTGCGAGCTGCACCTCGAGCCAGGCCATCCGCTCCTCGACGGTGGGGACGTCTCCGTCTCCGTTTCCAAGGACAATCCCGCACCACAGCGGTACGGGTCGACCTGCGGTTTCACCGCTTCGCACAGCGCTGACCAGCAACTATCCCGAGGACTGGTCCGACCTCGACGGCCAGCTCACCGGCTGACCGCCGGCCTGGGCACGAGCCCCTCTCAGCTCCTCACGGGGCTCAGTCCCGGCCCCGCACGGCGGCCAGGGTGGTTTCGGCGGCCCGCAGGTGGGCGACCCCGGTGCGGACCGCCTCCCGGGCCAGGTCGAGCGCAGTCACCGTCGTGGCGCCGTCGCTGCGACCGGTCCGGGACCAGTCCCCGGCCGCGGTGCGCTCGATCCGGGTGGCGAGGGCCTCGGCCACGGTGGCCAGCTCGTCCAGCAGGTCGGCCACGGTGGCATCGTGGCCGGCCACCGGCGCGTAGTCGCGCGCGGCCGGGTCGGTGACGGCGGCGTGCACGAAGGGGCTGTCCTGCACGAGCACCTGGCCGAGGGCGTGGCCGACGAGCACGAGGCCCCGGGTGGCCAGCGCCAGGTGGTCGAGCGCGGCGCGTCCGTCGGGGCCCACCCGGCGGACGAGCTCGTCGCCGCCGGGGTCGTCCGGCGTGGCGGCGGCGGCGAAGAGGGCGCGGTAGCGGCGGGGGAGCGACCGGAGGGTCACGGCGGCATCGGCGGGGCTGACCCGGGATACGTCCAGGCCGGGCTCGCTCATCGCCCCCGTGCCGATCGCAGCGCCCGGCCGATGTCGAGCAGGTGGTGGTGGCCCTCGTGGGCGCTGTGGGCCACGAGCCACCTCGCCGTCCGTTCGGTCGGCTCCGGGTAGCCATAGAGGGCGGTCCGCTCCCACCTCTCCGCCGGCACCGCTTCCACGGCGGCAGCCAGGGACTCAGCGGCGGCGGCCAGCTCGTCGGTGACGACGCTGGGATCGCTCTCGTTGTATCGGTCCCGCTCGGCCCATGCCCACATGCCCTGGCGCTCGAGGGTCGGATGGTCCTCGTCGAGGATCCGCGCCAGCCGCATCCGCTGGACCCCCAGCACGTCCCGCACGTGGCAGGCGTACTCGAGAGCCGACCACACCGTCGGCGCCGGGCGCCGCCGGACCAGATCGGATGGCTCCTCGCCGGGAAGGAACCGGGTCAGCGGCGCGCGGTAGCGGCGGGGCAGGGCCCGCAACGCAGCCGGGGCGTCGACGGGGTCGAGGGCGTCGTAGTCGAAGCCGCACTCCTCGCAGCGTCCGTCCACGGCGGGCAGGGTGGTGGGGGCGGTCGTCACTCCTCGCCGGCCACATCCCGCTTGACGGCGTCGACGAGGTGGGGGGGCATCACGTCGTAGTGGTCGTGGCGGGCCGTGAACGAGGCCCGACCGCCGGTGAGGGAGCGGAGGTCGACGGCGTAGCGGGTCAGCTCGGAGGTGGGCACAAGCGCGGTGATGGCCTGCTCCCCGTCGCCCACGGGCTCGGTGCCCTGCACCCGCCCTCGCCGCGCGTTGAGGTCTCCCATCACGTCGCCCTGCTGGTCGAGGGGCGCCACGATCATCACCCGGGACACGGGCTCCAGCAGCACCGGCCCGGCCCGGGCCACGGCCTCACGGATGGCGAGGCGACCGGCGGTGCGGAAGGCCATCTCCGACGAGTCCACGGAGTGCTCCTTGCCATCGATGAGCTCGACGCGCACGTCGACCACCGGGTACCCGAACACGCCGCCGCGGGCCATGGCCTCCTCGATGCCCTTGGCCACCGCCGGGATGTAGCTGCGGGAGATGGCGCCACCGACGATCCGGTCGACGAACTCGAACCCGTCGCCCCGCTCCCGGGGCTCGACCTTGATGGAACAGACCCCGAACTGGCCGTGCCCGCCGGACTGCTTCTTGTGGCGCCCCTCGGCCTCGGCGGGAGCGGTGATGGTCTCCCGGTAGGCCACCCGCACCTCGTCGGTATCGACGGCGACGCCGAACTTGCGGGCCAACCGCTCGAGGGCGACGGCCAGATGGGTCTCACCCACGCCCCGTAGCACCGTCTGGTGGGTCTCGTCGTCCCGGGTGACGACGAGGGCGGGATCCTCGTCGAGCAGGCGGTGCAGGGCGTTGCCGAGCTTGTCCTCGTCGGCCTGGGTCCGGGCCCGGATGGCCACGGCCAGCAGGGGCTCGGGCCGCTCGATGGGCGCCACCGACACCGGTGTGCCGCGGGGGGCGAGCGTGTCGCCGGTGACCACGCCGGTCAGCTTGGCCACGGCGCCGATGTCACCGGCGACCACCTCGCTCACCGGTTCCTGGTGGTGCCCCCGCAGCGAGAAGAGGGCGTGGAGGCGGTGATCGGTGCCGGTGCGGGTGCACACCAGGCGGTCGTCGGCCCGCACCGTGCCGGACAGCACCCTGAACAGCGACACGTGGCCGACGAACTGGTCGGCGATGGTCTTGAACACGAAGGCCAGCGACTGGCCGTCGGGGTCGGGGGCGACCTCGGCGGTGGTGTCGCCGGCGGTGACGGTCACCGGGGGGCGAGCGAGGGGTGAGGGGCCGATCTCGCAGATGAAGTCGGCCAGGCGGTCGACGGCCACGCGGGCGGTGGCCGATCCGCAGACCACGGGAAAGACGGTGGCGGCGTCGACGCCGAGGGCGAGCGTGTGCTCGAGCTGCTCGAAGGACGGGGCCTCGCCTTCCAGGTAGGCCTCCAACAGGTCGTCGTCGGCCACCACGATGCCCTCCACCAGGTTGTCGTGGACCTGGTGCTCGAGGGCCTCCATGTCGTCGGGCACCTCACCGTGGCTCGGCACCCCGTCGTCGTAGAGCCAGGCGGTGTCGGTGAGCAGGTCGGCCACCCCCCGGAAGGCGGCCTCCTCGCCGATGGGCAGCTCCAGCGGGGCGACACCGGCGCCGAAGCGGTCCCGCAGCTCGTCGAGGGTGCGCTCGAAGCCGGCCCGCTCCCGGTCGAGCTTGTTCACGAAGATCATCCTGGGCAGGCCGAGGCGGGCGGCCAGGCGCCAGATGACCTCGGTCTGCACCTCGACGCCCTCGACGGCGCTGACCACGAAGACGGCCAGATCGGCCACGCGGAGGGCGGCGTGGACGTCCCCCATGAAGTCGGCGTAGCCGGGGGTGTCGATCAGGTTGATCTTGTGGCCCTTCCACTGGAAGGGGGCCACGGCCAGGGACAGGGAGATCCCGCGGCGCTGCTCCTCTGGATCGAAGTCGCACACAGTGGTGCCGTCCTCCACCCGTCCCATGCGGGCGGTGGCACCGGCGGTGTGCAGGAGCGCTTCGGAGAGGGTGGTCTTGCCCGACCCGCCGTGGCCGACCAGCGCCACGTTGCGGATCTTGTCCGGCGGGACCGACGGCATGCACACCTCCAGGCGCGGGCGGGTAGCGGTCAGGGTAGTGATCCGGAAGCTTCGGGGCGGCGGCGACGTTGGGCGAGCAGGTGAGCCGGTCGCGGCATGCTTCCGTCCCGTCCCGCCAGCCGCTAGCTTCAGCAAGCAACAGTGGCGAAGGAGTCCCGATGTTCGACGGTCGCTTCCGGACAGAGGCCGAACAGCGCCTGCGTCCCGTCGGCGCCAACCTGAGGCGGGTCGGCGTCACCGCCGACCAGCTCACGGCCCTCGGTGTGGTCATGGCGGTTGGCGCCGCCGTGGCCATCGGCAACGGCGCCCTGCGGGCCGGCCTGCTGCTCCTCGCCCTCACCGCCCTGCCCGACGTCCTCGACGGCGCCGTGGCCAAGGCCTCGGGCACGGCCTCGCCCCGAGGAGCGTTCTTCGACTCGGTCTCGGACCGGGCCACCGACGCCCTGCTGCTCGGCGGGGTGGCCTGGTACCTGTCGACCACCCAGCCGGGCCGGGTGGCGGTGCTGCCGTTGGCCGTGCTGGCGGCGTCGATGCTCATCTCCTACGAGCGGGCCAAGGCCGAGTCGCTCGGCTTCGACGCCAAGGGTGGGCTCATGGAGCGAGCCGAGCGGCTCATCGCGTTGGGCGGGGCCCTGCTGTTCGACTCCCTCATGGTGCCGATCCTGTGGGTGATGCTCGTGCTCACGGTGGTCACCGCAGGTCAGCGCTTCGCCAAGGTCTGGTCCCAGGCCGGCCCGGACCGCCCGGTCGTAGCCCGATCACCGCATCGCCTGCGGACCCGCGCGCTGCGCCCGACCCGGGCCAAGGTCCGCCGTGGGGACCGGGCCAGCCGCACCGCCGAGCGGCGCGCCGCCTGGCAGCGCCGGATGCGCGAGCGCCGCAGCCGCTGATCGGTGCCGCACAGCCGAGACCGGGTCTACCTCGGGTACCGCGCCGGAGCGCTCGCCGCCCAAGCGCTCCCAGGCCCGATCGTGGCGCCGGTCACCCGGCTCATCGCCCGGATCGGGGGCCGCCTCATGGTGGAGCGCCGCCTGATCGCCGAGCGGAACATGCGCCGCGTCCACGGCGACACCCTCGACGGCGAGGCGCTGGCTCTGGCGGTGCGGGCCGCCTTCGAGTCCTACAGCCGCTACTGGATCGAGTCGTTCCGACTCCCGGGGACGAGCGTCGCCGACCTGGAGGCGGGGACGAGGGCGGAGGGCTTCGAGCACCTCGACGTCGCCCTCGATGCCGGTCGGGGGGCCATCCTGGCCCTGCCCCACGTCGGAGGCTGGGAGTGGGCGGCGTTCTGGATGGCCGAGTGCCGGGGTGTCCGGGTCACCGCCGTGGTGGAGCCGGTCGAGCCGCCCGCACTGGCCCACTGGTTCGCCCGCCTCCGCCGCCGGTTCGGGATCGAGGTGGTCCCGCTCGGGCCGGCGGCGGCCGGCGAGTGCATCCGCGCCCTCCGGGCCAACCACCTCGTGTGCCTGGTGACCGACCGCGACATCGGCGGTGGGGGCATCAGCGTCGACTTCTTCTCCGAACGGACCACCCTCCCGGCCGGTCCGGCCACGCTGGCCCTCCGCACCGGCGCACCGCTGCTCCCCGTGGCCGCTCCCTTCGAAGGCGCCGGCCACGTGGCCTCGATCCAAGCCCCGCTCCCGGTCGAGCGCCGCGCCGGCTTCCGGGCCGACGTCGCCCGGGTCACCCAGGACCTGGCCCACGAGCTCGAGACCCTCATCAGGGCCTCTCCCGAGCAGTGGCACCTCATGCAACCGAACTGGCCGAGCGACCACAAGGCGCTGGAGGAGGCCAGGGCCAAGCGTCGCGCGTAGCGGTGGCGTGGAGGCTCCTCCGGCCTCTGAGCGCTCACCGTGTCGTGGCGTCCGGGTTCCGGACGTGGGTGCACGATGAGCATTTGGGGGACCGGGCAAGGCGCAGGTCGTCGTCGCCCGCGGGTCGTAGGGTCTGGGCGATGCGCATCGGGGTCGTCTGCCCCTACAGCCTCACCCTCCCCGGCGGCGTGCAGAGCCAGGTGCTCGGCCTGGCGCGGTCGTTGCGGGGCATGGGTCACGTGGTGCGGGTGCTCGCCCCCTGCGACGGGCCGCCGCCCGACGCCGGGGTCACCCCCCTCGGGAACTCGGTCCCCACCGCCGCCAACGGCTCGGTGGCCCCCCTCGCCCCTGACCCCGCCGCCCAGCTCCGCTTGATCCGGGCGGTGCGCGACGAGGCCTTCGACGTGCTCGCCCTGCACGAGCCGCTCGGCCCCGGGGCCACGATGACGGCCTGCCTCCTGCACCCGGCCCCCCTCGTCGGGACCTTCCACGCCGCCGGCATGTCGGCCTCCTACCGCTGGTTCCGTCCCTACGTGCGCTACCTGGCCGGTCGGCTCGACGTGCGCTGCGCCGTGTCCGACGACGCCGAGGCGCTGGCCTCGCGCTACCTGGGCGGCACCTACGAGCGGGTCTTCAACGGCATCGAGCTGGCTCCCTACGCGAAGGCCACGCCCACCCCGACCGACGGGCCCACCGTGCTGTTCCTCGGCCGCCACGAGGAACGCAAGGGCCTCGAGGTGCTGCTCGACGCCCTCGCCGAGCTACCCGCCGCCCTGCGTGTGTGGGTGGCCGGCGACGGCCCCGACAGCGACCGGTTGCGGCGCAAGGCGGCCGGCGATCCGAGGGTCGAGTGGCTCGGCCGGATCGGCGACGCCGAGAAGGCGTCCCGCCTCCGAGGGGCCGACGTCTACTGCGCGCCGTCGCTCCGGGGCGAGTCCTTCGGTGTGGTCCTCCTCGAGGCCATGGCCGCCTCGACCGCGATCGTGGCGAGCGACCTCCCCGGTTACGCCAAGGTGGCCCGGGCCGGCCAGGATGCGCTGCTCGTGCCCCCGGGGGACACGGCCGCCCTTGCCGCCGCCCTCCGTGCCGTCCTCACCGACCGGTCGACGGCCGAGCGACTCGTGGCGTCGGGAGAGCAGCGAGCGATCGAGTTCTCGATGGACCACCTGGCCGAGCGCTACCTCGAGCTGTTCGAGCGGGCCATCGCCACCGCCGCCGAGCGGTAGCCCGGGCCCGTACACTGCGGGACGTGGGCACCGTCCTGATCGTCCTCGTCGTCATCGCCGTTGTGGCCGGCCTCGTCTTCGCCCTCATGTACAACGGCCTGGTCAAGCTGCGGAACAAGGTGGAGAACGCCTGGGCCCAGATCGACGTGCAGCTCAAGCGCCGCCACGACCTGATCCCCAACCTCGTCGAGACGGTGAAGGGCTACGCCACCCACGAGAAGGAGACCCTCGAGCGGGTGGTCCAGGCCCGCAACATGGCCGCGGCGGCCACCGGGCCCCAGGAGCAGGCCCAGGCCGAAAACATGGTGAGCGGGGCCCTGAAGTCCATCTTCGCGCTCTCGGAGGCCTATCCGGACCTCAAGGCCAACCAGAACTTCCTGAACCTGCAGGAGGAGCTCACGAGCTCCGAGGACCGGATCTCCTACGCGCGGCAGTTCTACAACGACACCGTGAACCGCTACAACACCAAGATCCAGACCTTCCCGTCGGTGTTCGTGGCCGGCATGTTCCGCTTCAATCAGCGGGAGTACTTCGAGGCCGAGGGCGACGCCCGCGGTCCGGTGCAGGTCTCGTTCTGAGCCGGCGTTGTACGACCAGGTCGCCCAGAACAAGCGCCGCTCGATCGTCCTGATCGCCGCATTCGTGGGCCTCGTGGCGGCGGTGGCGTGGGCCGTCACCTTGTTGTTCGACTTCGGCGCCGTCGGGTTCGTGATCGCGCTGGTGGTGGCGGCGGCCAGCGCCGCCGGCGCCTACTGGCGGTCGGACTCGATCGCCCTGGCCATGAGCCGCGCCCATCCCGCCGACCCCATCGAGTACGCCCGGCTGCACAACCTGGTCGAAGGGCTCTGCATCGCCAGCGGGCTGCCCAAGCCCCGGGTGTACGTGATCGAGGACGAGGCGCCCAACGCCTTCGCCACCGGCCGCAACCCCCGCCACGCCGCCGTGGCCGTCACCACCGGCCTGCTCGCCAAGCTGAACCGCGTCGAGCTGGAGGCCGTGCTGGCCCACGAGCTGAGCCATATCAAGAACTACGACATCCTCGTCTCCACCCTCGCCGTCACCATGGTCGGCGTCATCGCCCTCGTGTCGGACTTCGGCATCCGCTTCCTCTGGTGGGGCGGCGGGCGTCGGGGGCGCGACGACCGCAACGGTGCCGGCGGCCCGATGCTCCTGCTCACCCTCCTGGGCTTCGCCCTCCTCGTGCTCGCCCCGGTCATCGCCCGGCTGATGCAGTTCGCCGTCAGCCGCCGCCGCGAGGTGCTGGCCGACTTCTCCGGCGTGGAGATGACCCGGTACCCGCCGGCGCTCATCTCGGCCCTCGAGAAGCTGCGGGCCGACACCACCGTGGTCCACGCCGGCTCCCGGGCCACGGCCCACCTGTGGATCGAGGCGCCCATCGCCCGGCAGGAGGAGGAGGGCCGGTTGGCCCGTCTCAACCGCCTGTTCGACACCCACCCGCCCATCGAGGAGCGCATCGCCGCACTGCGAGAGCTGTGACGTGGAGCGCACGGACGTGGTGTGAATGGAAGCGGCAGCCGCCGGCCGCCCTCGTAGAGTGGTGGCCATGTCCGAGTCGCCGTCGTCCGGTCCTGTCACCCCTGCCACCAGCCCCGAGACGGGGACGTTGCGGGTGAAGCGGGGCCTGGCCGAGATGCTGACCGGCGGCGTCATCATGGACGTGGTCGACCCGGCCCAGGCCCGCGTCGCCGAGGACGCCGGGGCGGTGGCGGTCATGGCCCTCGAGCGGGTGCCGTCCGACATCAGGGCCCAGGGCGGCGTGGCCCGCATGAGCGACCCCGAGATGATCGAGGGCATCAAGGCGGCGGTGACCATCCCGGTGATGGCCAAGGCCCGGATCGGGCACTTCGTCGAAGCCCAGGTCCTCGAGGCCCTCGAGGTCGACTACGTCGACGAGAGCGAGGTGCTCACCCCTGCCGATGAAGCCCACCACATCGACAAGTGGCGGTTCACCGTGCCCTTCGTGTGCGGGGCCACCGACCTCGGCGAGGCGCTGCGCCGGATCAGCGAGGGTGCCGCGCTCATCCGCTCCAAGGGAGAGGCCGGCACCGGCAACGTCGTCGAGGCCGTGCGCCACCTGCGGGCCATCACCGGAGACATCCGGCGCATCACCCAGGCCGACTCGGCGGAGGTCTACGAGTGGGCCAAGCGGTTGCGGGCCCCCATCGGCCTGGCCCAGGAGCTGGCCGACACCGGCCGGCTGCCCGTGCCGCTGTTCTGCGCCGGGGGTCTGGCCACACCGGCCGACGCCGCCCTGGCCATGCAGCTCGGCGCCGAAGCGGTCTTCGTCGGCTCGGGCATCTTCAAGAGCGACAACCCCCCTGTCCGGGCCAAGGCCATCGTCGAGGCCACCACCCACTTCCGCGATCCCCACATCGTCGCCAAGGTGTCACGGGGCCTCGGGGCGCCCATGGCCGGCCTGGAGATCGACGGCCTCGCCACCCGCCTCGCCGACCGGGGGTGGTAGCGGGCCGCAAGGTCGGCGTCCTCGCCCTCCAGGGCGGCGTCGCCCGCCACGTCCAGGCCTTGGCCGACCTCGGGGCCGAGCCGGTGCCGGTCCGCACCCCCGAGGACCTCGCGCTCGTCGACGCCCTCGTCGTGCCGGGCGGTGAGTCCACGACCATCACCAAGCTGCTCAACTCGTCGGGTCTGGCCGAGCCGCTGGCCGAGCGCCTGGCCGACGGGCTGGGCACCTTCGGCACGTGTGCCGGGATGATCGTGCTGGCCGACGGCGTGCTCGACGGGCGGTCCGACCAGTCCTCCCTGGCCGCCGTCGACATCGACGTGCGCCGCAACGCCTTCGGCCGCCAGCGTGACTCGTTCGAGGCCGACCTCGACGTGGCCGGCCTCGACGGTGGGCCGTTCCCGGGCGTGTTCATCCGGGCCCCGGTGGTCGAGCGGGCCGGCGCCGGCGTCGAGGTCCTGGCCCGGGTGGAGGGCCGTCCGGTCCTCGTGCGGGAGGGGGCGGTGCTCGTGTCGGCGTTCCACCCCGAGCTGACCTCGGATCGCCGCCTGCATCGCCTGTTCCTCGAGGAGGTCGCCTAGATGTCCGGTCACTCCAAGTGGGCCACCATCAAGCACAAGAAGGGCGCCGCCGACCAGAAGCGAGCCAAGGTGTTCGCCAAGCTGATCCGCCAGGTGGAGGTGGCGGCCCGGGAGGGCGGCGGCGACCCGGACAGCAACGCCAGCCTGCGCACCATGTACCAGAAGGCGCGCGACAGCTCGGTGCCGCTCGACACCATCGAGCGGGCCATCAAGCGGGGCACCGGCGAGCTCGAAGGGGTCACCTATGAGCAGATCACCTACGAGGGATACGCCCCCGGGGGCATCGCCGTTCTCATCGAGGTGCTCACCGACAACCGCAACCGCACCGGCTCGGAGGTGCGGTCGCTGTTCACCCGCAAGGGTGGCTCGATGGCCGAGCCGGGAGCGGTGGCCTGGCAGTTCGAGCGCAAGGGCGTGATCCTGGTCGACCGGAGCGCCGACGAGGAGGAGCTGATGCTCGCTGCCCTCGACGCCGGGGCCGACGACATCACCGACGACGGCGAGGCGTGGCGGGTCACCACCCCACCCACCGACCTGCACGCCGTGCGCACCGCCCTCGAGGGCGCTGGGATGGCCGTGGAGTCGGCCGACCTCACCATGGTGGCCACCACCCTCGTGCCGTTGCCCGACACCGGCTCGGCCAAGCAGGTCCTCGGCCTCATCGACGCCCTCGACGACCACGACGACGTGCAGGCCGTCCACGCCAACTTCGACATCCCCGACGAGGTGTTGACCGCCGTGGAGGTCTCGTGACCGTCGCCGTGGGCGCCGAGGCCCCCGACTTCACCCTCCCCGGTGTCGACGGGACGGTGCCCGGCACCTACACGTTGTCGGAGCTACGAGTCCGCCCGGTGGTGCTCGTCTTCTACCCGGGCGACGACACCCCGGTGTGCACCCGCCAGCTCAACGCCTACACCACCGACATCGATGAGTTCCTCGCCGTCGGAGCCACGGTGCTGGCCATCAGCCCGCAGTCGGTCGAGCGCCACGGCCAGTTCTCGGCCAAGCAGGGTGGTTTCGGGTTCCCGCTCCTGGCCGACGAGGACAAGGAGGTCGGCCGGGCCTACGGCATCCTCGGGCCGCTCGGGTTCTACCGGCGCTCGGTGTTCGTGGTCGACGCCGAGGGGCGCATCGCCTACGCCCACCGAGCCGTGGCCGGGCTCACGTTCCGTCCCACCGCTGAGCTGGTCGGCGCCGTCCGCGCCGCCAGCTGAGTGGGAGCTTCACCCCCGCCGTCGCGCCTGTTCCCAGCGGTCGAGCACCTCCCACTCACGGGCCCACCCTTCGATGTAGGCCACGTCGAGCTCGTGCCCGGCGGCGAGGATCGAGTCGACGTCGTCCCGGTCGCGAGGCCGCCACGCGATCAGCTTGTGGACGATCACGTCCTCCACGGTGATGACCCCTCCGACCGCCCGGTCGAGCGCAGCGTGCTGGAACGAGGTCTCCGCCCGCAGGACGTCGATTCGGCGGCCGTCACCCCTGATGAAGATGGCGTACGGCGGCTCGTCCGGTTCGGCCAGCACCTTCGTCTCGAACCCATCGGCCTCCACGGAGGCGGCGATGCCGTCGAGGGTGCGCGCGAGGAAGTCGACGTCGATGGTGTAGCGGGGACGGTGCCGGTAGCGAAGGGCGGCAAGGGCGCCGATCAGGGCGGCTTCGACGCCGAGCGACCGCAGCCGCTCAGCGAACGCTTCGGAGTAGTCCGAGGGCTCGAGCACGGCGGTGCATCTCGACTTCGGATCGATCCCACCAATCTCCGAGCGGCCGATGGCCTTCCCGAGCCCGTCTCTCGTTCTCGGTTCGGTCGATGGCCGCCCGCCACTCGGGTGAGCCCTCGTCGTGGATCTCCGCCTCGCGGAGGGCGGCGACCTGGCGTTGGAACCGGCGGCGATCATCGGCGGAGACGGCCACGGGTCTCAGCGTAGGGTCGGGACGTGGACGTCGACGACCACCTGACCACCCTCGAGCGGGATGGCCGGGCGTTGGCCGAGGCCGCCGACGGCCGGCTCTCGGCCGCCGTCGTCGCCTGCCCCGGGTGGTCGATGGGCGACCTCGTGTGGCACACCGGTGAGGTGCACGGGTTCTGGTGCGCCATCGTCGAGCAGCGACTGAGCGATCCGTCCTCGTTGTCCATGCCCGAGCGTCCTGCCGAGGACGACCTGCTGGCCTGGTACGGAGACAGCCTCGACCACCTCGTGGAGGTGTTGCGGGCGACCGACCCCTCCACACCGGTGTGGACCTGGGCGCCGCAGCAGGACGTGGCCTTCGTGGCCCGGCGCATGGCCCAGGAGACTGCTGTGCACCGCTGGGACGCCGAGGCCGCCGCCGGATCGGCCCGACCCATCGACCACGACGTGGCCCTCGACGGCGTCGACGAGTTCTGTTCCTTCTTCCTCGGCCTCGACGCGCCCGGCGCCCAGCCGGTCGCCGGGTCGGTCCACCTCCACGCCACCGACGGCGATGGAGACGGCGAGTGGCTGGTGCGTCCCGACGGTGAGCGGTTCACCGTCACCCGCGGGCACGAGAAGGGCGACGTGGCGCTGCGGGGGCCGGCGTCGGACCTGTTGCTCGCCCTCTGGCGCCGCCTTCCCCTCGATGCGCTCGACGTGGTCGGCGACCGAGGGGTGGGGGAGCGGTTCGTCGCCGCCAGCAACCTCGTATAGGCGGGCGGGCATCCGCGGCGACGGTCGCACCGCCGGCTAAGTTCGTACGCATGTTCGTGCTCGGGATCGACCCCGGCCTGTCGAGGTGCGGGTACGGCTGCGTCGAGGGCGGTCCCGGTGGGCCCAGAGCGGTGGCCATCGGTGTCCTGCGCACGGCACCCTCGGCCCCCCTGCCCGAGCGCCTGGCCGAGCTCCAGGGCGAGCTCCGGGCACTGGTGACCGAGCTGCGCCCCGCGGTGGTGGCGGTGGAGCGGGTGTTCTTCCAGGTCAACGTGCGCACGGCCATGTCCGTCGGCCAGGTCAGCGGGTTGGCCATGGCCGAGGCCGCCGCCGCCGGCTGCGCCGTCACCCAGTACTCGCCCAACGAGGTCAAGCAGGCCGTGGCCGGCGACGGTCGAGCCTCCAAGGACGAGGTCGCCCGCATGGCGCAGACGCTCCGCGGCCTGGCCCCGGTGCCCCACCCGGCCGACGCCGCCGACGCCGCCGCCCTGGCCCTCTGCCACCTGGCGCACGCACCGGTCCAGCGCCGCATCGCCACGGTGGGCGGGTGACCGGGCCATGACCGGGATGATCGGCTCCCTGCGGGGCACGCTGCTCGAGCGCAGCGTCAGCGGCGAGGTGGCCGTGGAGGTGGCCGGGGTCGGGTACCGGGTCCAGGCCGGCCCCAGCACGGCCGCTCGGCTCGGCGACGTCGGCGGCGAGGTGTTCGTCTGGGTCCACCACCACGTCCGAGAGGACGCCGAGGTGCTGTACGGGTTCGCCGACCGTGACGAGCGGCTGTGCTTCGAGGCGCTGATCGGCGCCCACGGGGTCGGTCCCGCCCTGGCCCTCGCCATCTTGTCGGTGCACCAGCCCGCCGGCCTGCAGCGGGTCCTGGCCGACGACGACGTGGCCGCCCTGTGCCTGGTGCCCGGCGTCGGGCGCAAGACCGCGGCCCGGTTGTTCGTCGAGCTCAAGTCCCGCCTCGATCTGCCCCTCGACGCCCCGGTCCCGGTGGCCACCAACGGGTCCCGCGCCGCCACCGCCGCCGACGCCGCCCGGGCCGACGTGCGCGACGCGCTGGACGGCCTCGGCTACGGGCCCGACGAGATCGGCGAGGCCCTGCGGGGGCTGCCCGACGGGGACGACCCCGGCGCCCTCCTGCGGGCCGCCCTCCGCCACCTGGCCGGCCCCCGATGACCGACCTCACCGCCCCATGGCGGCGATCGTGTGGGCCGGGGCCCTCGGTTTCCGAGGGTGGGAGCCCTCGCCGGCGGCGGCGAGGACGGGGCGGACCATGAGGGACGAGGTCCTGGTGCCCGAGCCGGCCGACGACGGGGAGGTGGCCGCCGAGGCCGGCCTGCGGCCCCGGCGGCTCGGCGAGTTCGTCGGCCAGGCCGAGCTGAAGGAGCACCTGTCGATCATCCTCGAGGCGGCCCGGCGCCGGGGCCAGGCCGCCGACCACCTCCTCCTCGCCGGTCCCCCCGGCCTGGGCAAGACCAGCCTGGCCCACATCGTCGCCGCCGAGATGGCCACCGGGCTGCACGTCACCTCCGGCCCGGCCCTCGAGCGGGCCGGTGACCTCGCCTCCATCCTGAGCCAACTCGCCGACGGCGACGTGCTGTTCATCGACGAGATCCACCGGTTGGCCCGCCCGGTGGAAGAGGTCCTGTACCCGGCGATGGAGGACTTCCAGCTCGACATCGTGCTCGGCAAGGGCCCGGCGGCCCGGTCCATCCGCCTCGACGTGCCCCGCTTCACCCTCGTCGGGGCCACCACCCGCACTGGGCTCATCACCGGGCCGCTCCGGGACCGCTTCGGCCTCGTGGCCCGGCTCGACTACTACGACCCCGTCGACCTCGAGGCCATCGTGGGGCGGGCCGCCGGCATCCTCGGGGTACCCGTCGACGCCGCCGGGGCCACCGAGATCGCCCGCCGGGCCCGGGGCACGCCCCGCATCGCCAACCGCCTCCTCCGCCGGGTCCGCGACTTCGCCGAGGTGCGCGGCAACGGCACCGTCGACCACACCGCCGCCAAGGCCGGCCTGGCCGCCTTCGGCGTGGACGAGCGGGGCCTCGACAAGGTCGACCGGGCCATCCTCTCGGCGCTGTGCCACCGGTTCGGCGGCGGCCCCGTGGGCCTGTCCACCCTGGCCATCGGCGTCGGGGAGCCCACCGAGACGGTGGAGGACGTCTTCGAGCCCTTCCTCATCCGGGAGGGGCTGCTGATGCGCACACCCCGTGGTCGGGTGGCCCTGCCCGCCGCCTGGGCCCACCTGGGCCTGACCACCCCGGCGGCGGACGCCTCGCCGCCGCCCGACCTGTTCGGGTAGTCCCTCGACCACGGCGGCCGGTGGGGTCGGCCGGGAGGAACGCGCAGGCCGGTAGCCTCGGTCCTTCTCCTGACGACGAGCGACCCATGCAGATCGACTTCAACAGCTCGCCCGGCCCGAGCCTCGGCATCGAGGTCGAGCTGGAGGTGGTCGACCGTGCCACCGGTGCGCTGGCCAGCGTGGCCTCGGAGCTGCTGGCCGAGATGGGCGACGGCCACGCCGGCGGCGACCACCCCGGGCCAAGCACGAGCTGTTCGAGTGCACCGTCGAGATCATCACCGGGGTGTGCCAATCGGTGGCCGAGGCCCGGGCCGACCTCGAGGGCACGCTGGCCGAGCTGCGCAGGCTCACCGACCCCCGCGGCCTGGCCCTCCTGTGCTCGGGCACCCACCCGTTCTCGTCGTGGGAGGACCAGCGGGTGAGCCCCAACCCCCGCTATGCCCGGCTCGTGCACGACATGCAGTGGATGGCCAAGCGCCTCCAGATCTTCGGGGTGCACGTGCACGTGGGCGTCCGCTCCCCGGAGAAGGCCATCGCCATCGCCAACGCGCTCGCCGGCTACATCCCCCACCTGCTCGCCCTGTCGGCGTCGAGCCCCTTCTGGGAGGGCCGCGACACCGGGTTGGCGTCGAGCCGCAGCAAGGTGTTCGAGGGCCTGCCCACCGCGGGCCTGCCCGCCCCCATCGAGAACTGGGCCGACTTCGAACAGCTCATGGAGACCCTCGTGTCGTCGGCCGCCGTCAGCTCCATCCGCGAGGTCTGGTGGGACATCCGCCCCCACCCCGACTTCGGCACCATCGAGCTGCGGATGTGCGACGGCCTCCCCACCCTCTCGGAGGTCTGCGCGCTGGCGGCCATGGCCCAGTCCCTGGTGGCGTGGCTCGACACCTTCCACGACCGCGGATACACCCTTCCCCGCCACCGCGACTGGGTGCTGCGGCAGAACAAGTGGCGGGCCGGCCGTCACGGCATCGACACCGACGTGCTCACCGACGACCGTGGCAGCCTGCAGCCCTTGCGGACCGGGATCGAGGACCTGCTCGAAGAGCTGTCGCCGACCGCCCGCCGGCTCGGGTGCAGCCAGGAGCTGGCTCGGGTGGAGGGCATCCTGGCCAGCGGCCCCAGCTACGTGCGCCAGCGGGCCGTCGCCGCCCCGGTCATCGCCGCCCGAGAGGACCTGAAGCCGGTGGTGGACCACCTCGTGGCCGAGCTGGAGACCGACCTGCGTCGGGGCCGCCCCGCGAACGAGCCGGAAGGACAGGCGGGCACCGACGCCCGGTCGGGTCCACGGCCGAACAGCCAGCCCGACCATCGCCGTCGCCGCCCACGTCGAGGAGCTGGCCGACGACCTGGTGGCCCTGCGGCGGGATCTCCACGCCCATCCGGAACCGAGTTGGGAGGAGCACCGCAGCACCGACGTGGTGGCCGACCGGCTGCGGGCGGCCGGCCTCGTTCCCCGGCCGTCGGGCGTGGCCACAGGGCTCGTCTGCGACATCGGCACCGGTGGTCCCCTCGTGGCCCTCCGGGCCGACCTCGACGCCCTCCGCATGGCCGACACCAAGGACGTGCCCTACCGCTCGACCGTCGAGGGTGTCTGCCACGCCTGTGGTCACGACGTGCACACCGCCGCCGCCGTCGGCGCGGCGCTTGCACTTGCGCGGGTGCTCGGAGGGGCATCCGGGGAGAGAGGCGGACGGGTGCGGATGATCTTCCAGCCGGCCGAGGAGTCCATCCCGAGCGGTGCCCCCCGCTTCGTCGCCGACGGGGTCATGGGCGACGTGCAGGCCATCTTCGCTCTCCACTGCGATCCGGCCTTCACTGTGGGCGAGGTGGGCGTGCGGACCGGGGCGATCACTTCCGCCGCCGACATGATCGAGATCCGCCTGCGGGGACCCGGCGGTCACACCGCCCGGCCCTTCCGCACCGCCGACCTCGTCCACATCGCCGCCCGCGTGGCGGTGGACCTGCCGATGACGCTGGCTCGGCTCAGCGATCCCAGAGACGGCGTCAACCTCACCTTCGGTGCCATCGAGGCCGGCCATGCCGCCAACGTCATCCCCACAGTGGCAACGCTGCGGGGCTCGCTGCGGGCCCTCCAACGGAGCGGGTGGGAGGGGGCGGCGAAGCTCCTGCCCGGGCTCCTGGCCGCCACCGTGGAACCACTCGGTGCCACGTGGGAGCTGGACCACCGGCCCGGCGCACCGCCCGTCGAGAACAACCCGTGGGCCACGGCGGTGGCCGAGCGGGGGGTGCGGGCCGTGGTCGGCGACGGGGTGCGGGACATGGCCCAGAGCACCGGCGGCGAGGACTTCTCCTGGTATCTCGACCACGCGCCGGGCTGCTTCGTCCGGCTGGGGGTGACCACCCCCGACGCCGTGCCGGTCGATATCCACGCCAGTGCCTTCGACGTCGATGAGCGGGCCGTGCCGCTCGGCGCCCGCGTCCTCGCCGGGATGGCCCTCGAGGCCATCGACGCCCTCACCCGCCCGCTCGAGCTGACCTGAGCCGCCGCAGGCCCAGGTGGACGCCGCCGCCTTCGACTACCCGCTGCCCGAGGCCGCCATCGCGCAGGTGCCCGTCGAGCCCCGGAGCGCCGCCCGCCTGCTCGTGGACCGAGGGCCTGACCAGCCCCCGACCCACACCACCGTGTCCGCCCTGCCCGAGCTCGTGGGCCCAGGCGACCTCCTCGTGGTGAACGACTCGCGGGTGCGGCGGGCCCGTCTGCGGCTCGAGAAGCCGACCGGCGGCGCCGTCGACGTCCTCCTCCTCGACCGATCGACCGACGGGGCATGGGAGGCCCTCGTCCGCTCCAGCCGCCGGGTGCGGCCGGGCACGGTGCTCACGCCGCCGGGGGCGGGAGCCGAGGACCTGCGGGTGGTCGTCGGCGAGGACCTCGGCGAGGGCCGGCGACGGGTGCAGGTGGAGGGTGACCCGGACGCCCACGGCGAGGTCCCCCTCCCGCCGTACATCCGTCGGCCCCTGGCCGACCCCGAGCGGTACCAGACCGTGTTCGCGGCCCGGCCCTCGTCGGTGGCCGCCCCCACCGCCGGCCTGCACCTCACCCACGACGTGCTCGACCGGTGCCGGGCCCGGGGAGCGGCGGTGGCAGCGGTGGAGCTGTCTGTGGGCCTCGGCACCTTCCGGCCCATCACCGCCGCCGACGTGACCGACCACCGCATGCACCGCGAGCGCTACCGCGTCGCTCCCGAGGTGCTCGAGCGCTGCACCGCCGCCAGCCGGGTCGTGGCCGTGGGCACCACGGTGGTGCGGGCCCTCGAGAGCGCCGTGGCTACCGGCCGGCCCGAGGGTGACACCGACCTCTTCATCCACGGCCACCACCGGTTCAGGGCGGTGGACGCCCTGCTCACCAACTTCCACGTGCCCCGGTCGTCGTTGCTCGTGCTGGTCGACGCCTTCATCGGCCCCCGCTGGCGGGACCTCTACGCCGTGGCGCTGGCCGAGGGCTACCGGTTCCTCAGCTTCGGCGACGCCATGCTGCTCGAGCACCGCTGGGGACGGCGGTGAGGCCCGTCGTCGAGGTGGCGGCCACCGACGGCGCTGCCCGCGCCGGGCGGGTGGTCACCGGTCGGGGCGGGTTCGACATCCCTTGCTTCATGCCGGTCGGCACCCGCGGCGCGGTGCGCCACCTGTCCTCGGCCGACCTGAGCGAGCTCGGCACCGCCGTCGTGCTGGCCAACACCTACCACCTCATGCTCCGGCCGGGCGCCGACGTGGTGGCCGGCGTGGGTGGGCTGCACCGGTTCATGGACTGGCCCGGCCACGTCGTCACCGACTCCGGCGGCTACCAGGTGTTCTCCCTGGCGCCCACCGTCGACGACGGCGGCGCCACCTTCCGGTCCACCTACGACGGCAGCACCCACCGCCTCACCCCTGAGGGCGCTGTCGCCGTGCAGGACGCGCTGGGCGCCGACATCTCGATGGTGCTCGACGTGTGCCCCGCCCTGCCCGCGCCCCAGCCGGTGCTGCGGGCGGCGGTGGACCGCACCGCCGACTGGGCGGGACGGGCCCGCGCCGCGTTCGCCGCCGGTGCCGACGGTCGGGCGGCCCGAGGCATCGAGCAGGCCCAGTTCGGCATCGTCCAGGGTGGGACCGACCTCCAGCTCCGGGCCGAGAGCGCCGAGCGCACGGTGGCCCTCGACTTCGACGGCTACGCCGTGGGCGGGCTGTCGGTGGGGGAGGGCAGCGCCGAGAGGCTGCCCGTCCTGGCCGCCGCCGTGGCCCTGCTCCCGGTCGACCGACCCCGCTACCTCATGGGCGTGGGCGACCCGGTCGGCGTCGTCGAGGCCGTCGGGCTCGGCATCGACATGTTCGACTGCGTCCTGCCCACCCGTCACGCCCGCCACGGCTCGATCCTGACCGATGCCGGGAAGCTGTCCATCGGCAACGCCGGCTTCGCCGGCGATCCCGGGCCGCTCGACCCCTCGTGTGCCTGCCCGGTCTGTCCCCGTTGGTCAAGGGCCTACCTGCGCCACCTCCTCAAGGTCGGCGAACCGACCGGCCCTCGCCTGCTGACGATCCACAACCTGTTCTGGCTGGTGGGCTTCTTGGCCCGCCTGGGCGAATCGGTGCGCGAAGGGCGATTCGCGGCGTTCCGGACCGAGGTCCTCGCCACCTGGGGTGGAGGGTCGGCCCTGTAAGGTCGCCCCGCTCCGATCGCCGTCCACCTGGTGCTGCATGGGTTCGCTGATCATCCTCCCGATCATGCTGGTGTTGATGTACCTGTTGGTCATCCGCCCCCAGCAGCAGCGCATGCGGGCACACCAGGCCCTCGTCTCGAGCCTCGAGGTGGGCGACGAGGTCGTCTCCTCGGGCGGGATCTACGGGCGGATCGTCGCGTTGGGTGACGAGGTCGTGACCCTCGACGTGGCCGACGGGGTGCACATCCGCCTGGCCCGGGCGGCGATCGGCCGACGGGTCGCCGAGGACCCTCCAGCAGGTCCCGAAGGCTTCGAAGACCCCGATACCCCGGGCTCCGCCGGCCGCCCGGACACCGAGGAGTAGCGGTGCGCACCCGCAGGCAGGCCGTGCCCCTCGTCCTCATCGTCCTCGTCGCCGTGGTCGGGGTGGGCTTCACCGTCGCCGCCGGTCGCTCCCCCCAGCTCGGGCTGGACCTCCAAGGCGGCTTCTCCGTGGTCCTGTCGGCCAAGGGCAACCCGCCCGAGGACAGCGTGGAGAAGGCCAAGGAGATCATCCGCCAGCGCATCGACGGCCTGGGTGTGGCCGAGCCGGAGGTGACCCGTCAGGGAGACAACGTCATCGTCCAGCTTCCCGGCGTGCGGGACCGGAAGAAGGCCCAGGCCATCGTCGGGCGCACGGCCAAG
Source organism: Acidimicrobiales bacterium (assembly GCA_030447445.1). Taxonomy (GTDB): domain Bacteria; phylum Actinomycetota; class Acidimicrobiia; order Acidimicrobiales; family Iamiaceae; genus JAUJOW01. Next base: position 24,035 of record JAUJOW010000010.1, read on the forward strand.
CTCGAGTTCCGCCCGGTGCTGCAGGCCGGTCTGCCCTACGACAAGGAGGCCGACCTCGCCGCCGGGGAGGACCCCTGCCAGGCGGCCGCAGCCCCCGGCGGCGAGACGCCGCCGCCGTCCTCGGGCGCTCCGTCCTCCACCTCTCCGCCCCTCACCACGGCGCCACCGGCGAGCGGCGCTCCCGAGACCACCGGCCCTCCCCCGAGCGAGCCCTCCGGCGACCAGGAGACCGGCGCCCCCGCACCGGTCGTCCCCTCCTACGGCGAGAGCGCCGCCCCGGCCCTGCCCACCCAGGACGACCCCACCACCACCGCCCCGCCGGAGACCACCCTCCCGCCCGCGACCACCGCCCCACCGGGGACCACGGCGCCGCCCGCCCAGGACGGCGCGCCCTCCGGCGACGGGACCGGCCAAGGACAGGTCGTGCTGCCGACCCAGGAGAAGGACCAGTGCCTTGCGCTCGGTCCGGTCGGGTTCGAGGGCAGCGCCCTCAGCTCGGCCCGAGCCGAGATCGAGCCGAACACCGGCGAGTGGCAGGTGTCGGTCAACGTCAAGGGGTCCGAGCGGGACGTGGCCAACGAGGTGTTCGCCCAGTGCTTCTCGGGCAGTCCCACCTGCCCACCGCTGCCCGGCGGCCAGAGCGGCGCGGTGGCCATCGTCCTCGACGAGCAGGTCGTCTCGTTCCCCCGGGTGAACGGGGCCGACCTGGCCAACGAGACCTTCTCCATCTCCGGGGAGTTCTCCCAGTCCGAGGCCAAGGACCTGGCCCTCGTGCTCCGCTACGGCGCCCTGCCGGTGGAGTTCGTCCGCAGCGCCGAGCAGCAGGTCTCGGCCACCCTGGGGCGTGACTCCCTCGACGCCGGGATCGTGGCCGGCATCATCGGTCTGGCCGCCGTCGCCCTCTACATGCTCGTGTACTACCGGGGTCTCGGCCTCGTCGTCCTGCTCGGGCTCACGGTGTGGGCCGGGCTCATGTACACCGTCATCTCCGACCTGTCCGAGCGGGGCGGACTGGCCCTCACGCTCGCGGGCGTCACCGGCATCATCGTGTCGGTCGGGACCACCGTCGACTCCTATGTCGTGTACTTCGAGCGGCTGAAGGACGACGTGCAGGCCGGCAAGACCGTGCGCAGCTCGACCGAACGGGGCTTCAAGCGGGCCTTCCGGACGATCCTCACCGCCGACGTGTCCTCGTTCATCGGCGCCTTCCTCCTGTGGTTCCTCACCGTGGGCCCGGTGAGAGGCTTCGCCTTCTTCCTGGGGCTGTCGGTGATCCTCGACGTGGTGGTGGCGTACTTCTTCACCCGGCCGCTCGTGTCGATGCTCGGGCGCAACCGGTTCTTCACCGAGGCCCGGTTCTTCGGTGTGGCCCGCGGCCTCGGGCGAGCACCGGCCGTCGCCGGAGGGGCGTCGTGAAGCCACGGGGCGTCCTCGGTCGGCTGTACCACGGCGAGACCAACGTCGACTTCATCGGCCGCTGGAAGCTCTGGTTTGCCATATCCGGCCTCGTGATGCTCGTCGGCCTGGCCGCCTTCGCCGCCCGGGGGCTGAACCTGGGCATCGACTTCACCGGCGGCAACGTGTGGCAGGTGCCGGCCAATGAGGCGTCGGTGGAGCAGGTGAACGACCGGCTCGGGGCCATCGGGTTCGACGACACCAAGGTGCAGACCGTGGGCGACGACCTGCGCATCCAGACCCCTCCCTTCGATGGCACACCGGCTGAGCAGGATCGTCGTCAAGCCCAGGTGGTGAGTGCGCTCTCGGACGTCACCAGCGTTCCCCGGGCCGAGATCGAAGCCAACCAGAACACCGTGGGGCCGTCCTGGGGGGAGGAGGTCAGCGACAAGGCGGTGCGGGCCCTCATCTTCTTCCTCGTCGCCATCGCCATCTACATCGCCGTGCGGTTCGAGCTCAAGATGTCCCTGGCCACGCTGGCGGCGCTGGTGCACGACCTGCTCGTCGTGGTCGGGGTCTACGCCCTGTTCCAGCTACCGGTCACGCCGGCCACCGTCATCGCCATCCTCACCATCCTCGGCTTCTCGATCTACGACGGCATCGTGGTCTTCGACCGGGTGGACGAGAACACCCGGGCACTGGCCGGGGCGGGGCGCATGACCTACAGCGACATGACGAACCTGTCGCTGAACCAGGTCCTCATGCGGTCGCTCAACACGTCGGTCACGGCCCTCCTGCCCATCCTCTCGGTGCTGGTCATCGGGGCCGTGGTGCTCGGGGCCACCACCCTCGAGGAGTTCGGCCTGGCCCTGCTGGTGGGCCAGCTCTCGGGGGCCTACTCGTCGCTCTTCATCGCCTCTCCGGTCCTGGCGCTGCTGAAGGAGCGCGAACCCCGCTATCGGGCACTGCGGAAGCGGCTCGAGGAGCGGGGCGAGCGCACCACCCGCCGATCGGGTCGGGTGCAACGGGCCGAGGCCGAAGCGGTCCTGGCCGGACCCGACGGCGATGGTCCCACCCCCGAGGCGGCGGTGGGGGCACCGACCCCCGTCCGGTCGGCCCCGACCACCGCCCGCCCGGCCGGGCGTCGATCCGGCTCGGCCACGAGCACGTCGACGCCGCCCCGCCCGTCGGGGGCCAGCTCGGCCACCCACCCACCGCGGCCACGCAAGAAGGGCAAGCGGCGTTGACCCAGCCGGATGCGAGCTGGCTCGCCGGCCACGTCCGGGACATCCCCGACTTCCCGAAGCCCGGCGTGGTGTTCAAGGACATCACGCCCCTGCTGGCCCATGCCGAGGCCTTCCGGGCCACCGTGGACGGCATCGCCGACTGCTTCGCCGGGGAGCGCATCGACCGGGTGCTCGGCATCGAGGCCCGCGGGTTCATCGTGGCGGCACCGGTCGCCTACCGCTTCGGGGCCAGCTTCGTGCCCGTGCGCAAGGCCGGGAAGCTGCCCTGGGAGATCGAGCGCCAGGAGTACGAGCTCGAGTACGGCACCGACCTGCTCGAGATCCACCGTGACGCCATCCAGCCCGGTGAGCGGGTCCTCGTGGTCGACGACGTGATGGCCACCGGCGGCACGGCGGCGGCGACCACCCGCCTGGTCGAGAAGCTGGGTGGGGAGGTGGTGGGCCTGGGGTTCATCATCGAGCTGGCCTTCCTGGGGGGCCGCGACAGGATCCCCGGCCATCGGGTGGTCAGCCTCATCAGCTACGCCTGACGCACCGCTCGTGAGCTCCTCCCTCCCCGCCGACGCCAAGAGCGGACAGGCACAGTGCCTTGGCCTTCTCGGCGCCGTACGGCGACGACAATCGGCCACGCCGGCGCCTGAACGTGCAGCCTCTGACCCGTATCCTGAGGTGATGGCGACGACGGTCGACCGAGTGCTCCCGTGGCGCAGGACGGCAGCCCCACCCGCGGTCGAGGTCGCCCCGCTCGTGGCCGCCTTCCGGGCCCGGCACCCCAAGGCGGCGACGCAGCTCATCACCCGGGCCTACGCCCACGCCGCCGAGGCCCACACTGGCCAGCTCCGCCGGTCCGGGGAGGCCTACATCAGCCACCCCCTGTCGGTGGCGATGATCGTCGCCGACCTCGGCCTCGACGACGTGACCATCGCCGCCGCTCTCCTCCACGACGCCGTGGAGGACACCGGCGCCACCCTCGCCGACGTCGAGCGGGACTTCGGCCCGCAGGTGGCGGCCCTCGTCGACGGGGTGACCAAGCTCGAGCGCATCAAGTTCGACTCCAAGGAGGCCCAGCAGGCCGCCACCATCCGCAAGATGCTCGTGTCGATGTCACGGGACCTGCGGGTGGTGATCATCAAGCTGGCCGACCGTCTCCACAACATGCGCACGCTGGCCGCCCTCCCCGAGGAGAAGCAGCAGCGCATCGCCCGGGAGACCGTCGAGGTGTATGCGCCGATCGCCCACCGGCTGGGCATGCAGGACCTCAAGCAGCAGCTCGAGGACCTCGCCTTCGCCACCATGCACCCGAAGCGCTTCGCCGAGATCGACCACCTCGTGTCGGTGCGCTCGCCCGAGCGGGACCTGTACCTGACCCAGGTCCTCGAGGAGGTGCGGGGCCGGCTCAAGGAGCTCGGCATCGCCGCCGAGGTGCGGGGCCGCCCGAAGCACCTCTGGAGCATCTACGAGAAGATGGTGCTGCGGGGCAGGGGCTTCGACGAGATCTACGACCTGGTCGGCATCCGGGTGACCGTCGAGTCGGTCAAGGACTGCTACGCCGCGCTCGGCTCCATCCACGCCACCTGGAAGCCGGTGCAGGGCCGCTTCAAGGACTACATCGCCCAACCGAAGTTCAACCTCTACCAGTCGTTGCACACCACCGTGGTCGGCCCGCAGGGCAAGCCGCTCGAGGTCCAGATCCGCACCCGGGAGATGCACAGCCGGGCCGAGTACGGCGTGGCCGCCCACTGGTCGTACAAGGACGGGCGAGGCGCCGGGCCGAGCGGTTCGGGTGACGACATGATCTGGCTGAACCGGATCATCGACTGGCAGGAGGAGATCTCGGACCCCGAGACCTTCTTCGAGGTGCTGAAGGTCGACCTCGAACAGGACGAGGTGTACGTGTTCACCCCGAAGGGCCGGGTCATCACCCTCGCCCGGGGGGCCACGCCGATCGACTTCGCCTACGCCGTGCACACCGAGGTCGGGCACTCCTGCGTCGGGGCCCGGGTCAACGACCGGTTGGTGGCCCTCGACCACCGCCTCGAGTCGGGGGACACGTGCCAGATCTTCACCTCCCGGGCCGAGAACGTCGGCCCCAAGCGGGACTGGCTGGCCATCGTGGGCACGCCCCGGGCCGCCAACAAGATCCGTCAGTGGTTCTCCCGGGAGCGCCGGGAGGACGCCCGCGAGACGGGCCGGGAGGAGCTCGTCAAGGCCATGCGCCGCGACGGGCTCCCGGTGCAGAAGCTGCCCCCGACCCTCCTCGGCGAGGTCGCCACCTCGCTCAACTACCTCGACGTCGACGCCCTCCACGCCGCCATCGGCGAGCACCACGTCTCGGCCCAATCGGTGGCGGCCCGGGTCAGCCGGCTCCTGCGGGGCGGGGGGCCCGAGGTCGAGGAGCAGCTCCCCGCCACCACCCGCGACCGGCGCCGGGTCGGCCCCGACCGGCGCAAGACCGGCGTCCACGTCGAGGGCCTCGACGACGTCATGGTCCGCCTGTCGCGCTGCTGCACCCCCGTGCCGGGCGACGAGATCATGGGCTTCGTCACCCGCGGGCGGGGCGTGTCGGTCCACCGGTCCGACTGCGCCAACGCCGTGTCCCTGTCGGGTGAGCAGGGCGACCGCCTGATCGAGGTGGAGTGGGACGAGCAGGCGGCGGGAGACTTCGTGGCCTCCATGGAGGTCAAGGCCCTCGACCGGCCGCGGCTGCTCGGCGACGTGTCCTCGGCCCTGGCCGACCACCACGTCAACATCCTGAGCGCCGAGTCCCGGGCCGGGGCCGACCGGATCACCTCCATGCGCTTCGAGTTCGAGCTCGGCGACCCGTCGCACCTCGGGGCCGTGGTGCGGTCGGTCAAGGCCATCGACAGCGTCTATGACGCCTACCGGGTCGTCCCCGGCGCCGCCGCCAAGACCTGACGCGGCCGGTTCCGCCGCCGGCGGGCGCCGGGCGATATTCGGTGGCGGCGGGCCCCGAGCGGGGGCACGCTTCCCCCATGACGATGGCCATGGTGTTCCGTGCCCGCCTCGCAGCGGACACGGTGGGGATGGCACCAGCTCACTGACACCCACGCCCATCGCCTCGTACGCGCCGCCGGCGTCGGTCCCGGCGACCTCGTGCTCGACGTCGGTGCGGGCACGGGGGCGATCACCGCACCCCTCGTCGCCGCCGGGGCCCGTGTGGTGGCCGTGGAGCTCCACCCCGGGCGGGCCGAGGCCCTCCGCACGCGGTTCGAGGGGAGGGGGGTCACGGTGGTGCGCACCGACGCCGCCGACCTGTTGCTGCCCCGCCGACCCTTCCGGGTCGTGGCCAACCCACCGTTCGGGATCACCACCGCGCTATTGCGACGACTGCTGGCGCCGGGCAGTCGACTCATCCGAGCCGATCTGATCGTTCCCGTCCACGTCGCCCATCGCTGGGCGATCGGCCGAGCTCCCGGAGATCGACGGTGGCGGGCCCAGTTCGACGCCACCGTCGAGAGGCGCCTCCCGCCGTCGGCCTTCCGCCCGCCGGGTCCGCCGTCGGCCGCGCTGGTCGTGCGCCGACGGTCGCTCGCCCTGCTCGCCGATCGGTGAGGAGGGCAGGTTCGTGCGTCAAGTCGGGTTGGTGCGCTGGCTCGGGCGTGACCGGCTCTGGCGCACGCGCCTCAACGGCTGGGCGCTCTTCGTTGACCCGGGACCGCAGGGGGGACGGCCGGCGAGTAACGGGCGCTCGGCGGGGCGGGCGGTCCCGGTAGCCTCGCCGGTCGTGTCCTCGTCGCCGCCGTTCAAGGCCCCGGTGGGGACGCGGGACGTGCTCCCCCCCGAGTCACGCCGCTGGGAGGCGATGCTCACCACGTTCGCCACGATCGTCGAAGCCGCTGGCTACGGCCTCGTGCAGTCCCCCCTCTTCGAGGACATCGAGGTCTTCCGCCGCATCGGCGAGGGCACCGACGTGGTGGGCAAGGAGATGTACGACTTCGTGGACCGCGGGCAGCGCCACGTCGCCCTGCGTCCCGAGGGCACGGCGCCGGTGGCCCGGGCCTTCGTCCAGCATCGGCCCGCCACCCCCTGGAAGGCCTGGTACGCCACCCCGTGCTTCCGCTACGAGCGCCCGCAGGCCGGCCGCTACCGCCAGCACCACCAGGTCGGCGTGGAGGCCATCGGCTCGCCGGACCCCGACCTCGACGTCGAGGTGATCACCGTCGGCCGGGACCACCTGGCCGCCCTCGGCCTGCGCCGGGTCACCCTGCTGCTCAACTCGATGGGGACCCGAGCGGACCGGACCCGCTACACCGAGGCCCTGCGAGGCTGGCTCGAGGACCGGCGCGGCCACCTGGCCGAGGAGGATCGCGACAAGATCGCCACCCACCCGATGCGGGTGCTCGACTCCAAGCGCCCGGCCACCCGCGCCGCCACCGGCGACGCCCCCCGCATCACCGACCACCTCAGCGACGAGGCCGGCGCCCACTTCGAACGGGTGCAGGCCGGGTTGGCCAGCACGGGCACCGACGTGGTGCTCGAACCCCGGTTGGTGCGCGGCCTCGACTACTACACCCACACCACCTTCGAGCTCGTCTCCTCGGCCCTCGAGACGGCCCAGAGCACCCTGGTCGGCGGGGGCCGCTACGACGGGCTGATCGAGTCGCTCGGTGGCCCGCCCACGCCGGGCATCGGGTTCGGTTCGGGCATCGAGCGGGTGCTCCTGGCCTGTGACGCCGAGGAGGCCCTGCCGGCCCCCGAGGGGGCGGTGCAGGTGTTCGTGGTCGACGTGGCCGGGGGGGAGGCGGCCCGAGACCTCTCCATCGAGCTGCGCCGGGCCGGCATCGGCGCCGAGCGGGCCTTCGACGCCCGGTCGATGCGAGCCCAGATGAAGGCCGCCGACCGCTCCGGGGCCCGGGTGGCGCTCATCATCGGCGAGCAGGAGGAGGTCGACGGCACCGTGGCCGTGCGCAGCCTCCTCGGCGACGAGCGCAGCCAGGTGGCGGTGCCTCGCCAGAAGGTCGTGGCCCACCTCGGTGAGCTGCTGGCATGAAGGGGCGGTTCGGCGGCGCCGCCACCGGCATGCGGACCCACTGGTGCGGCGAGCTGCGGGTCGAGCACGCCGGTGAGCAGGTGCGCCTGTGCGGATGGGTGGCCCGGCGGCGCGAGCACGGCGAGCACCTGGCCTTCGTCGACCTGCGGGACCGCACCGGCACCGTGCAGTGCGTGGTCGACGGTGCCGCCGACCTCCGTTCGGAGTTCGTGGTCCGGATCACGGGCACCGTGCGAGCCCGACCCGAGGGCACCGCCAACCCCGCGCTCGGCACCGGCGACATCGAGGTCGGGGAGTGCACCGTGGAGGTGCTGGCGACGGCCGAGCCGCCACCGTTCCCGGTCGACGCCCGGGCCGACGACGTCGACGAGACCACCCGCCTGCGCTACCGCTTCGTCGACCTGCGCCGTGACCGGCTGCAGCGCAACCTGGCCCTGCGGGCGACGGTCAACAGCGCCATCCGGCGAGCCATGGAGCGTCTCGGCTTCGTCGAGATCGAGACGCCGATGCTCGTGGCCTCGACGCCCGAGGGGTCGCGGGACTTCGTGGTGCCCTCGCGGCTGTCGCCGGGGTCGTTCTACGCCCTGCCGCAGAGCCCGCAGCTCTTCAAGCAGCTCTGCATGGTCGGCGGCCTCGACCGCTACTACCAGATCGCCCGCTGCGTCCGCGACGAGGACCTCCGCGCCGACCGGCAGTTCGAGTTCATGCAGCTCGACATGGAGGCCAGCTTCGTCGGCCAGGAGGAGGTGCTCGGCTTCGTGTCCGAGGCCGTGGCCGAGGCGGCCGAGGCGGTCACCGGCCAGCGGCCGGCCGCCATCGACCGCATCACCTGGCACGACGCCATGGACCGGTACGGATCCGACAAGCCCGACGTGCGCTTCGGCCGCGAGCTCGTCGACCTGACGCCGGTCTTCGCCGCGACCGGCTTCAACGCGTTCAAGGCGCCATGCGTGAAGGGCCTGCGCATGCCCGGCGGCGCCGCCATGACCCGCAACCAGCTCGACGGCCTCACCGCCGACGCCAAGCGCTGGGGGGCCAAGGGCCTCGTGTGGATGCGGGTGGAGCCCGACGGGAGCCTGTCTTCGCCCGTGGTCAAGTTCCTGTCCGGCGACGAGCTCGCCGGTGTCGGCGCCGGCCTCGGCGCGAAACCGGGCGACCTCTGCCTGCTGGTGGCCGACGACTGGGCCACCGCCTGCCACGTGCTCGGCCTCGTTCGCCTCGCCCTCGGGCGCCCAGCGGTCTACGAGGGAGGACATCGCTTCCTGTGGGTGGTCGACTTCCCGCTGTTCGAGTCCGTCGACGACGACGGCCGGCCGGTGCCGGCCCACCACCCGTTCACCATGCCCCACGGCGAGGACTGGGACCTGCTCGACGGGTCCGGCGAGGCCCTGCTGCGGGCCCGCTCACAGGCCTACGACCTCACCCTCAACGGTTGGGAGCTGGGGTCGGGCAGCGTGCGGATCCATCGGGCCGACCTGCAGAGCCGCATCTTCGGTCTGCTCGGGATCGACGAGGAGGAGGCGGCCCGCAAGTTCGGCTTCCTCCTCGACGCCTTCGCCTACGGGGCCCCGCCCCACGCCGGGTTCGCCGTCGGCATCGACAAGCTGGCCGCCATCCTCGCCGGGGAGGAGAACATCCGGGAGGTCATCGCCTTCCCCAAGACCCAGTCCGGCGCCGACCCACTCACCGGCGCTCCCACCGCGGTCGATCCCGCCCTGCTCGCCGAGCTCGGCCTCCGCGTGCTGCCCCGGTAGGAGCGATGCCCGAGGATCTCTTCGCCGTCGCCGCCGAGGAGTCCCTCGCCGGCCAGGCGCCGCTCGCCGACCGGTTGCGACCCCGGACCATCGACGAGATCGTCGGGCAGGACGACCTGCTGGGGCCGGGTCGGCCGCTGCGGGTGCTGATCGAGGCCGACCGGCTGTCGTCGGTCATCCTGTGGGGCCCGCCGGGGACGGGCAAGACCACGCTGGCCCGGCTCATCGCCCACACCACGGCGAAGGCCTTCGAGGCCCTCTCGGCGGTGAGCGCCACGGTGAAGGACGTGCGGGAGGTGGCGGCCCGGGCCCGGCAACGGCTGGGGGAGCGGGGCCAGGGGACCATCCTGTTCCTCGACGAGGTGCACCGGTTCAACAAGGCCCAACAGGACGCCCTGTTGCCGTCGGTGGAACAGGGGCTCCTCGTGCTCGTCGGAGCCACCACCGAGAACCCCTACTTCGAGGTGAACCCGCCGCTGCTCAGCCGGTCGACGCTGTTCCGGCTCCACCCCCTCGACGCCGACGCCACCCGCACGCTGGTCGAGCGAGGGCTGGCTGCCGAGGGGGCCGCCGCCGAGCCCGACGCCGTCGACCACCTCGTCACCCGCACCGCCGGGGACGGGCGCCATGTGCTCACCAGCCTCGAGGTGGCCGTCGCGCTGGCCCGCCGCCGGGTCGGCGGCGCCGACGGCGACGAGGCGCTGCCCGTGGTGACGCTGGGCGACGCCGAAGCCGCCCTCGGCACGAAGGCCCTCCGCTACGGCCGTGACGACCACTACGACGTGGTCAGCGCCTTCATCAAGAGCATCCGGGGCTCGGACCCCGACGCCGGGCTGTGGTGGCTGGCGGTCATGCTCGAGGCCGGGGAGGACCCGCGGTTCATCGCTCGCCGGCTCGTCATCCTCGCCTCCGAGGACGTGGGCATGGCCGATCCCCACGCCCTGGTGGTGGCCGACGCCGCCGCCCGGGCGGTCGAGTTCGTCGGCCTGCCCGAGGCCCAGCTCAACCTGGCTCACGCCGTCGTGCACCTGGCCACGGCCCCGAAGTCGAACCGGCTCACGGTGGCCCTCGGCCGGGCTCGGGCCGACGTGCGGGAGCGGCCCGCCGGCGAGGTACCGGCCCCGCTGCGAGACGCGCACTACCGCGGCGCCGCCTCGCTCGGCCACGGCGAGGGCTACGAGTATCCTCACGACGACCCGCGGGGGTGGGTGGCCCAGGAGCATCGTCCGCCCGAGGTCGCCGGTCGCCGCTACTACGAACCGTCCGTCCACGGCCACGAGAGCGAGATCGCTGCCCGCATGGCACGGCTGTCCGAACCCGACCGGCCGGCACAACAGTGAGCGAGCCGCAGGCGAGTGAACCAGACAGCACGGGTGGTCTCGCCGCACTCGGATCAGGCGTCGCCGAAGGCGGCGATGAGGGCGGGGGGTGGGGTCGGCGGACGTGGCGAGCGTTCACTGGTGCGATCCCGATCCGAGGAGATGGACGCGTGCCCAACACGATGACGGTGCACCAGTGACTGCGGCCGACCTGGCGGCGGTGGTGGTGACCGTGCTCAGCCTGGTGGCGGTGGCGGCGCTCACCTGGTTCGCGGTGGCCCTGGCCCGTGCCGTGGCCGAGTTGCGGGACACGGTGGCTCGCGTGCGGACCGAGGCGGTCGGGCTGGTGGAGGAGGCGCGGGCCGCCGTCGCCCGCGCCGACGGTGAGATCGAGCGGGTCGAGGACATCCTTGACGCCGCCGAGGCCATCTCCTCCCGGGTGGACGGCGCCTCCCGCGTCGCCTACCTGGCCCTGTCCAAGCCGGTGATCAAGACGGCGGCGGTGGCCACCGGGGCTCAGCGGGCGGCCCGCCGCCTGCGGGGCAGCGGGTAGGCGGTCGTGTTGAAGCGGGCCTTCTGGTTCTCGACGGGCGCCGCCGTGGGCCTCGGATCGTCGGTGTGGGCCGGGCGCAGGGTGAAGCGCGCCGCCAACCGGCTGATGCCCGGCGAGGTGCAGCGCGAGGTCGCCGACCGGGCCCGCCGGGTCGGTCGCGACGTCCGGGCCGCCGCCACCGAGGGCCGCACCGCCATGCGCGAACGCGAGGCCGAGCTCCGAGCCGACGTCGACCGCAGCAGCGGCCAAGGCCGGGCCATGGACGGCCCCGAGCCCGGGTCGCGTCCCGCCACGCCGCCGTAGCCGAGGTTTACCGAGCCCCCGGTCGGGGGCAACGGTACCGGGAGGGGCCGAGCCGGGAGGCGAGGCCCCGTATCGCATTGACACGTTTCGCATTGAGCACGTTGGAGGAACATGGCCACGGAGCAGTCATGGGCTGATCCACCCACCGGCAGCGGCGCCACGGCACCGCCGGGTCCTGCCCCCGCCCTGAACGCTCCGCCGGCGACGGGCCCGGCGGGGGAGTGGCAGCCCCAGAGCCTGATCCCCGAGCCTCCGCCGGTGCCCGAAGGGGGCTGGCGGCGGGCGGTCCACCGGTCGACGAGGGGCCGGGTGAACCCGGGCCCGTCGGCCGAGGAACGTGAGTGGCGGGAGCTGGTGGGTGCGGTGCGACGGCCCGTGGCCTCGCCCTGGGGTGAGCGGATCGCCGTCTGCTCCACCAAGGGCGGTGTGGGCAAGACCACCACGACGCTCATGCTGGGGCACGCCCTGGCCGCCGAGCGGGGCGATCGGGTGGTGGCCCTCGACGCCAACCCGGACTACGGGACCCTCGGGTACCGGGTGGCCCCCGACAGCCACCGCACGGTCCGTGATCTGCTCGACATGATCCACTCCTTCGGGACGGTGGGCTCCTATCCGGGGGTGCGGGTGTTCACCTCCCAGGCGGCGTCGCGGCTGGAGGTGCTGGCCGGGGATGCCGATCCCGCCGTCTCCGAGGCGTTCACGGGCGAGGACTACCGGCGGGTCCTGGCCACGCTCGGCCACCACTACAACGTGACCCTGACCGATTGCGGGACCGGCGTGCTGCACGACGCCATGGCCGCCGTGTTGGACCTGGCCACCCAGCTCGTGATCGTGACCGGGCCTGCCGTCGACCAGGCTCGCCACGCTGATCACCTGATCCGTTGGCTCCACTCCCACGGCGGGGGATCGTTGGTGGCCGGGGCCGTGGTGGTGGTCAACGCCACCCGCAGCGGCCTGGCCGTCAACATGCAACAGCTCACCGAGCACTTCGCCGGCCTGGTCCGCACCGTCGTGGAGCTTCCCTACGACCCTGTGCTGGCCGCCGGTGGCATCGATGGCTTCGACCGCCTCGCCCGGCCCACCCAGAAGGCGTACCTGCGGCTGGCGGCGGAGGTGGCGGCCGGGTTCGACCCCGGCCGCCTTCCCCACCGGGAACAGGGCTTCGACGGCGCCCTCCCACCGATGGAGCACCCCGAGCAGCCCTGACCGACGAGGCTCGCCGGTAGCCTGACCGCATCTATGGACGCTGACGAGCTGCGCCGGGTCTGGACGTCGTTCTTCGACGCCAAGGGGCACACGGCCGTGCCGGCGGCCGGGCTCATCCCCTTGCACCCCACCGCCCCGATGTTCACGAACTCGGGGATGATGCAGTTCGTCCCCTACTTCCTCGGCGAGGAGCGGGTGCCGTTCGACCCGCCGCGGGCCAGCTCGGTCCAGAAGTGCGTGCGGGCCGGTGGCAAGCACAACGACCTCGACGCCATCGGTCGGTCGCTGCGCCACCTCAGCTTCTTCGAGATGCTCGGCAACTTCAGCTTCGGCGACTACTTCAAGGCCGACGCCATCCCGTGGGCATGGGAGCTCACCACCGACGTGCTCGGCATCGACGGCGACCGGGTCTGGGTCACCGTGCACACCGACGACGACGAGGCCGAGGAGATCTGGGCCGACGTCGTCGGCTTCCCCCGCGCCCGCATCCAGCGCCTCGGCAAGGACAACTTCTGGGAGATGGGCGAGACCGGCCCCTGCGGCCCCTCGAGCGAGCTGTTCTTCGACTTCGGGACCGACTTCGGCCCCGAGGGGGTCCGGCCAACCCCGCCGCCGAGCAGCGCTACGTCGAGTTCTGGAACCTGGTCTTCCCGCAGTACTTCCGAGCCGCCGACGGTGGGTTGTCCGACCTCGAGCGCAGGGGGATCGACACCGGTGCCGGCCTCGAGCGCCTGTTGGGCGTGCTCGCCGGTAGCCCGTCGCTGTACGTCGCCGACTCCGTGAGCCGCCTGGTCGACGCCGCGCAGGCGGTCACCGGTCGGCGTCTCGGCGACAGCGCCGAGGCCGACGTGGCCCTGCGCCTGCTCGCCGACCACGCCCGCACCATGACCTTCCTCATCACCGACGGCGTCATCCCGAGCAACGAGGAGCGGGGCTACGTCCTGCGCCGCATCATCCGCCGGGCCATCCGCTTCGCCTACCTGCTCGGCGTCGACCACGCCGTCACCCCCGCCATGGCCACCCACACCGCCGAGGTCATGGGCGACTCATACCCCGAGGTCCGAGCCGGCCTCGACCTCGTCACCGGCGTCCTGGAACGGGAGGAGGCCCAGTTCCGCCGCACCCTCCGCACCGGCCTGAGCATCCTCGATGCTGAGCTCGACGAGCTGCCCGAGCGGGGCACGGTCCCGGGGTCGGTGGCCTTCCAGCTCCACGACACCTACGGCTTCCCGCTCGAGGTCACGAGCGAGATCGCCGCCGACCGGGGCTACGCCGTCGACTCCGCCGGCTTCGAGGCGGCCATGGCCGACCAGCGCCGCCGGGCCCGGGAGTCGGGCCGGAAGGGGTCGGCGTCCGGCGGCGACGAGGGCGCGCCTTCCAGCGGGTCCTCGACGAGCACGGCACCACCGAGTTCGTGGGTCGGGAGGAGAACGAGAGCAAGGCCCGGGTGCTGGCGGTGGTGCCCGGCGAGGGGAGTCGGTCAGCGTGTTCCTCGACCGCACCCCGTTCTACGCCGAGTCCGGCGGGCAGGTGGGAGACACCGGCAGCATCACCACAGACACCGGCCGGGTCGAGGTCGTCGACAGCACCTATGCCCTCCCCGGCCTGCACCGCCACCACGGCCGCCTGGTCGAAGGCGCCGTCGAGACCGGCCAGGACGCCCTCGCCGCCATCGACGTCGACCGGCGCGACGCCATCCGGCGCAACCACACCGGTACCCACATCCTCCACTGGGCGCTCCGGGAGGTGCTCGGCGACCACGTGAAGCAGCAGGGCTCGCTCGTCGCCCCCGACCGGATGCGCTTCGACTTCAGCCACTTCGAGGCGCTGACCCCCGAACAGATCCGGGCCATCGAGGACCTCGCCGCCCGCGCCGTGCTCGACAACGACCCCGTGCGCCACTACGAGACCACCAGGGAGCAGGCCGCCGAGCTCGGCGCCATCGCCTTCTTCGGTGAAGTACGGCGAGATGGTCCGGGTCCTGGAGGCCGGTCGCCACTCGATCGAGCTGTGCGGTGGCACCCACGTCAAGGCCACCGGTGACATCGGGCCCATCAAGATCGTCTCCGAGGGCTCCATCGGCTCCAACCTGCGCCGCATCGAAGCCGTCACCGGCACCGGACCGATCGACCGGCTCCGGGAGGAGGAGGCCCGCACCGCCCGGGCCGCCGAGCTGCTCGGGGTCCCGCCGGGCGAGCTCGTCGAGGGCATCCAGAAGCGCCTCGACGAGCTCGGCGCGGCACGGGCCGAGATCAGGGCGCTCCGTCGCCGGGCGGCGTCGGCGGTGGCCGCCGAGCTGGCCGCCGCCGCCGTCGACGGCGTGGTCGTGGCCCGCGTGGACGCGGCCACCAGGGACGACGTCCGGGACCTCGCCGTCGCCGTCCGGGACCGACCCGGGGTGCGGGCGGTCGTGCTCGGCGCCGCCCCCGAGGGAGGCGGGGTGGCCCTCGCCGCCGCCGTCACCCCCGGCTCGGGCCTCCACGCTGCCGAGCTGATCGCCGAAGCCGCCCGCACGGTGAAGGGAGGGGGGGGCAAGGCCGCCGACCTCGCCGTCGCCGGCGGGAAGGACCCGGCCCGGCTCGACGACGCCCTCGAACAGGCCCGTCACGCCGCCGGCGTCGGTGTCTTCTCTTGAGGGCCCTCTCTAGA
This sequence comes from Acidimicrobiales bacterium, assembly GCA_030447445.1. GTDB lineage: Bacteria > Actinomycetota > Acidimicrobiia > Acidimicrobiales > Iamiaceae > JAUJOW01. The sequence continues at coordinate 39,472 of JAUJOW010000010.1, forward strand.
GAGGGCCCTCTCTTGAGGACCCTTGCTTGAGGGTGCTCGGCCTCGACCTCGGCTCCCAGCGCATCGGCGTCGCCGTCAGCGACGCCGGCGAGGTGCTGGCCAGCCCGCTGCGCACCCTGGCCCGCAGCGGCGACCGACGTCGCGACCATCGGGCTGTCGCCGCCCTCGTCGACGAAGAGGGCGCCGGCTGCGTGGTGGTCGGCCTGCCGCTGTCTCTCGACGGCAGCCACGGTCCCGCCGCCCAGGCGGCGCGGGCGGAGGCCGACGAACTGGCCGCCGCCCTGGACGTGGCAGTGGCGGTGCACGACGAGCGGCTGACCACGGTGGAGGCCCACCGCCGACTGGCCGAGCGGGGTCTCGACGAGAGGGCCCGCCGTAAGGTGGTCGACCAGGTCGCAGCGGCGGTGATGCTCCAGGCGTGGCTCGACGGCCGACGAGAGCGGGCAGGACGCGAGGAAGAGCATGGGTGACCGCAGTCGACTGGACGAGCACGGGGAGGACCTCGACGAGCCCGGCCACGACGGCCCCGGCCGGGCTGGTCCCGTCCGGACTGAACCGGTCCGGGGTGGCCCCCACCGGGCCGACTACATCGAGCTCCGACCCGAGCGGGGCCGGCTGTCGAAGGTCGCTTTCCTGGTCGCCATCGTCCTCACCGTCGCCGCCGTGGTCGTCATCGGCGGTCGCAGCTGGTACCAGGGCCAGGTCGACCCGCCCGGGGACCCGGGGGCCGCGGTGATGGTCACCATCCCCGAAGGCACGAGCATCGCCGGCGTGGGCACGCTCCTCGAGGACGAGGGCGTCATCACCAACGCCTGGGTGTTCCGGCTCTGGGTGCGCGACAAGTCGGTCGAGGCCCAGGCCGGCGACCACCGGTTCCGGGAGGACTCCTCCTTCGAGGAAGCGCTGCAGGTGATCAGGAAGGGTCCGCTCCCGCCGACGGCCAAGGCCACGGTCACCGTCCCCGAAGGCCTCACCGTCCGCGAGATCGCGGCGTCCGTCGTCGAACAGCTGCCCGAGCTCGACCCGGAGGCGGTCGCCGCCGCCCTCGCCGACCCCGCCGTGCGGTCCCGCTTCCAGCCCCCAGACCAGCCCTCGCTCGAGGGGATGCTCTTCCCGTCGAGCTACGAGCTGGGCAGCGACGTCAACGCCCGCCAGCTCGTGGAGCGGTTCATCGCCGAGATGGAGCAGGTCGCCACCGGCGCCGGCATCGACGGCGGCGTGAGTCCCGGCGCCGACCCGGTGCCGGACCTCACCCCCTACGAGATCCTCATCGTCGCCTCGCTCATCCAGGCCGAGAGCGGAAACCCCGACGAGTCCCCGAAGATCGCCCGGGTCATCTACAACCGGCTCGGCCAGGGCATGCCCCTCGGCATCGACGCCACCTCTCGCTACTGGGCCGAGCTGACCGGCGAGGAGGTCGACTTCGAGAGCGACTCGCCCTACAACACCCGGCGCGACCCCGGGCTCCCGCCGACCCCCATCGCCGCCCCGGGGGCCGCCGCCATCCTGGCTGCGCTGGGGCCGGCTGACGGGCCCTGGATCTACTACGTGCTCGAAGCCGAGGGCCGGCACTTCTTCACGGCCAGCAACGCCGAGTTCCTCGACAAGAAGCAGGAGTGCGAGGCCAAGGGCCTGGGGTGCGGGTAGCGGCCGTCATCGGGTCACCGGTGGAGCACTCGCTCTCCCCGGTGATCCACAACGCCGCCTTCGACGCCCTCGACCTCGACTGGCGGTTCTTCGCCGTGGCCGTCCCTCCCGGCCGGGCCGGTGACGCCGTCGGCGCGATGCGCTCGCTGCGGCTGGGGGGGATGTCGGTCACCATGCCCCACAAGGCCGCCGTCGCCGCCGCCGTCGACGAGGTGGGGTCCGCCGCCGCCACCCTCGGCGCCGTCAACTGCGTGTCGTGGCGAGGGACGGTCCTGGTCGGCCACAACACCGACGGCGCCGGCTTCCTCGACGCGCTCCGCCGCGACGAGGGCGTCGACCCCGCCGGGCGCCGAGCCCTCGTCCTCGGTGCCGGCGGTGCCGCCCGCGCCGTGGTGCAGGCCCTCGCCGGCGCCGGTGCCGCCGAGGTGGTCGTGGCCAACCGCACGGCCGGGCGTGGCGCCGCCGCTGCCGCCCTGGCCGGTCCGGTCGGACGCATCGGCGGCCCCGCCGACGCCGATGGCTGCGACCTCGTCGTCAACGCCACCTCGGTCGGCCTGGCCGGCGATGCCGGCACCCCCATCGACCCCACTCGGATCGGTCCCGGCCAGCTCGTCGTCGACCTCGTCTACGAGCCGGCCACCACGCCGTTGCTGGCCGCCGCCCGGGCCCGGGGCGCAGTGGCGGTGAACGGGCTCGGCATGCTCATCCACCAGGCCGCCCACGCCTTCCGGGGCTGGACCGGGGAGGACCCGCCCCTCGCCGTCATGTCCGCCGCCGCCACCGCCGAGCTGGCCCGCCGAGCGCCCTGAAGAGACGGCCCTGAAGAGACGGTGCTGACGCCGTCGGGACCGTGCACCGACGTTCGGTCCCCGGCCGCTGAACCGAGCTCAGTGCGTCCACGGTCGTTGCGTTCGCTCCGACGGGCCGGAGAGACTGGCCCGGCGTGCTGTTCCCGACCTTCGAGTTCGCCGTCTTCTTCTCGCTGACCTTCGTCGTCAGCTGGCTCCTGCGTCCCCACCCCCTGCCCTGGCGCTGGTTCATCATCGCCGCCAGCTACTTCTTCTACGCCTGGTGGGACCCTCGCTTCACCCTCCTGCTGGCGGCGTCCACGCTCGTCAACCAGGGCGCCGCCGTCGCCATCCACCGCAGCGCCGACGACCGCCGCCGCCGAACCGTGCTGTTCGCCGCCGTCCTGGCCAACCTCGCCGCCCTCGGCTTCTTCAAGTACTACGGGTTCTTCGTCAGCTCCGTGTCCGACGGCCTCGACCGCCTCGGGCTGGGGGTCAACCCGCCGCTGCTGCAGCTCGTGCTCCCGGTCGGCATCTCCTTCTTCACCTTCCAGGCGCTCAGCTACGTCATCGACGTGTACCGGGGTGACGCCGAGCCGTCACCCACCCTGGACTTCGCCGTCTACCTGTCCTTCTTCCCCCACCTGGTGGCCGGACCCATCGTCCGGGCCCGGGAGCTGCTGCCACAGCTCAAGGTCCGCCCCGACCCCCGGCGCATCGAGGCGCCCCTCGCCTTCCGGCTCATCTTCGCCGGCCTGTTCAAGAAGGTGGTGATCTCGAGCTTCCTCGCCGAGGCCATCGTCGACGACGTGTTTGCGGTGCCCGGCGCCCACTCGAACCTGGAGATCCTGTTCGCCGTCTACGCCTACGCCGTGCAGATCTACGCCGACTTCAGCGGCTACACCGACATCGCCATCGGCTGCGCCCTGCTGCTCGGCCTCCGCTTCCCCCAGAACTTCGACGCCCCCTACGCCGCCACCTCGGTGCAGGGCTTCTGGCGGAGGTGGCACATGACCCTCTCGTTCTGGCTGCGGGACTACCTCTACATCCCCCTCGGCGGCAACCGGGGCGGCGAGCGCCGGATGGAGCGCAACCTGTTCCTCACCATGGTGATCGGCGGGCTCTGGCACGGTGCCGCCTGGACGTTCGTGGTGTGGGGGGCGGTGCACGGGGCCGCCCTCGTGCTCGAGCGGCGCTGGCAGCTCCGCCGCGAGGCGAGCGGGGCCGAGCCCGGTCCGTTGTCGCCGGTGCTGCGCTGGGTGGTCACCTTCCACGTCGTGTGCCTCGCTTGGATCTTCTTCCGGGCCGAGTCCTTCTCGGTGGCCGGCGAGCTCCTGTGGCGGCTCCTCACCGCCTGGGGCGTCGGCGAGCTGGTCACGCCGCTGGTGGTGCTGGTGATCGCCGCCATGGTGGCCGCCCAGTTCGTGCCCGTGCAGGCCGTCGAGCGGGCCCAGGTGGCCTTCTCCCGCATGGCCCCCGTGGCGCAGGGAGCCATCCTGGCCGTGGGCTTCCTGGCCATCGACTCCCTCGGTCCCGTCGGTGTCGCCCCCTTCATCTACTTTCAGTTCTGACCATGGCGACCGACATCGGCACCGACCGACCGACCGAGCGCCGCCCTCCCACACCTCGCACGCTTCGCTACCACTCGACGGCCGGGGCCCGGCCCATGTCGGCGGGGCGGGTCATCCTGGTCGGGTCCATCGCCTTCTTCCTGGCCGCCCTGCTCAACGCCGACTCCCTCTACGCCCAGGCCAGCCGGCAGCCCTTCGGTTGGAAGCGCACCGTGGCGCGTGCGGTGGTGGCGCCGGTGCGCGAGCTGAGCCACCTGATCCGGCTCAACGAGCCCCGGGCCGCCATCCAGGAGGCCATCGGCCGCGACGCCGAGGCGGGGACCCGGGAGCGGTCGAGGATCCCGCTGACCACGCTGCCCTCCGATCAGCCGCCGCCCACGGTGGCGCCGCCGCGGGTCCCCACCGCCGCCGACCCGCTCCGGCTGTGGGTGGGGGGCGACTCGATGGCCCAGGTGTTCGGCCAGTCCCTCCTCGACCGGTCGACCGAGCGGGGGACCATCGAGGCATCGCTCGACTACCGCATCTCCACCGGTCTCACCCGGCCCGACTACTTCGACTGGCCGGCCCACCTCGTCGACGAGGTGCTGCCGGCGAGGCCCGAGGTGGTGGTGGTCATGTTCGGCGCCAACGACGGCCAGTCCATGGCCATCGACGGGGTTGCCTACAAGGTGCGAACCCCGGAGTGGCAGGCCGAGTACCGCCGGCGGGTGGGCGCCACCATGGACCTGCTGGCCGGAGACGGTCGCCTGGTGGTGTGGGTCGGGCAGCCGCCGATGGAGTCGGCCGAGTTCGACGAGCGCATCTCGATCATGAACCTCATCTACGCCGAACAGGCCGCCTCCCGACCCTGGATCCGCTACCTCGACGCCAGCTTGGTCCTCGCCCCACCCGGCGGCGGGTACACCGACACCCTGCCCGGGCCCGACGGGGAGCCGCAGCAGGCCCGCCAGCCCGACGGCATCCACCTCACCCGCTTCGCCGGCAACCTCCTGGCCGACGCCGTCCTGGCCATCATCGACGAGGAGCTGGCCGCACCGGCCGGATCAGCCGAGCAGGGGGGTTGACGGTCGCGCTCCTGGGCATGGCCGGGCTGGCCCTGGCCGGGCTGGTCGTCGGAGGAGTGCTCAACACGCTCATCGTCCGCCTGCCCGCCGGCGAGCGGCTGACCGATCCGGCCCGGTGCCCGGCCTGCCGAGCAACCCTCGCACTCCGGGACCAGGTGCCGGTCGTGTCGTGGCTGGTGCGGCGGGGCCGGTGCCGGCACTGCGCAGCGCCGGTGCCGCTCGGGTACCCCCTGGTGGAGCTGGCCACCGCCGGGCTCTGGGTGGCCGCCGGCCTGCGGTTCGGGGCGTCGTGGGCGCTGCCGGCCTACCTCTTCCTGTTCTCGGTCCTCCTGGTCCAGTCGGTGATCGACCTCGAGCTGTATCGCCTCCTCGACCACATCACCTTCCCGGCCCTCGCCGTGTCCGCCGTGCTCATCCCGGTCGTGGCCCTGGCCGAGGGTGTCCCCGGCGCCATCCTGTCGGCCGCCGTCGGGGGCGCCGGCGCCTTCGCCGTCCTGTTGCTGCCGGCGCTCGTGTCCCCGAAGGGCATGGGGTTCGGAGACGTCAAGCTGGCCGGGTTGCTGGGCCTCTACCTCGGGCTCCTGCACCCGGTCCTCGTGCTCTTCGCGCTCGTCATCGCCTGCCTGGTGGGGGTGGTGGCCGGCGGGGTCCTTTTCCTGGCCCGGGGCCGGGAGAGCCGGCCCTTCCCCTTCGGCCCTTGCCTGGCCCTCGGCGGCGTGGTGGCCATCCTCGCCAGCGACGCCCTGGTCACCATCTGACCGCCACCCCCGCACCGATCGGCGGGCTGTCCACAGCCGGTAGATTCGGGCCGTGCTGCGCTACCTGACGGCCGGGGAGTCGCACGGCCGCGCCCTCGTGGTGATCGTGGAGGGGCTGCCCGCCGGTCTGGCCGTCACCGTGGAGGACCTCCGCGCCGAGTTGGCTCGGCGCCGGCTCGGCTACGGGCGGGGCCCCCGCATGCGCTTCGAGCAGGACGAGGTCACCATCGTGGGCGGCGTGCGTCACGGCCGCACCCTCGGCTCACCGGTGGCCGTCGAGATCGGCAACACCGAGTGGACCAGGTCGGACAAGTGGCACGCCGAGATGGCCGTCGCCCCGGGGCAGACCGAGGCCCCGCTCACCCAGCCCCGGCCCGGCCACGCCGACCTGGCCGGCATGCAGAAGTACGGCTTCACCGACGCCCGCGACGTCCTCGAGCGGGCATCGGCCCGGGAGACCGCCGCCCGCGTCGCCGCCGGCACCCTCGCCAAGCTGCTGCTGGCCGAGCTGGGCGTGGCCATCGTGTCCCACGTGGTCCAGCTCGGCCCGGTACGGACCAAGGCGGTGGCCCGGCCCACCCCGGCCGACCTGGCCGACGTCGACGCCTCGGAGGTGCGCTGCTTCGACCGGGCCGCGGAGGAGGCCATGGTGGGCGAGATCAAGGCGGCGGCGGCCGACGGCGACTCGCTCGGCGGGGTGGTCGAGGTCATCGGCTACGGGGTCTCGGTGGGCCTCGGGAGCCATGTCCACTGGGACCGCAAGCTCGACGGCCTGCTGGGCCAGGCGCTGATGAGCATCCAGGCCGTCAAGGGCGTCGAGATCGGAGACGGCTTCGAGGTGGCCGGCCGGCGGGGGAGCGCCGCCCACGACCCCATCGGCTGGGACGCCGACGTCGGCTATCGCCGTGGGTCCAGCCGGGCCGGGGGGATCGAGGGAGGGATCTCCACCGGGGATCCACTGGTGGTCCGGGTGGCCATGAAGCCCCTCGCCACCCTCAACCGACCGACGCTGCAGACCGTCGACGTGGTCACCAAGGCCGAGACGGTGTCGTTCAAGGAGCGCACCGACGTCACCGCCGTACCGGCCATGGGCGTGGTGGCAGAGACGATGTGCGCCCTGGTCCTGGCCGACGAGGCCACCCGGAAGTACGGCGGCGACGCCGTGGAGGAGCTGGTGGCCAACGCCGACCGGTTCCGCCGGGTGCTCCGCGAGGGTCCCCTTGGGTGAGCAGCCGCCATCGCCGGGCCACCTCGTGCTCGTGGGGATGATGGGCACCGGCAAGACCACCGTGGGCCGTGGCCTGGCCGCCCGGCTGGGGCGGCCGTTCGTCGACAGCGACGACCAGGTCGAGGCCCGGACCGGGCGGACCGTGCGCGAGATCTTCGAGACCGACGGGGAGGCCACCTACCGGCGGATCGAGTCCGACGCCCTGGCCGAGGCCCTGGGCGGTGAGGAGCCCGCCGTGATCGCCGCCGCCGGGGGTGTGGTCATCGACCCCGTGAACCGCCGCCGCCTCGGCGATGCCGGCACCGTGGTGTGGCTCCGGGCCGACCCGGCCCTGCTGGCAACCCGGGTCGGTGCCGGGGGTCATCGCCCGCTGCTCGACGGCGACCCCCTCGCCACGCTGACCCGCCTCGCCGCCGAGCGCGACGGCTGGTACCGGGAGGTGGCCGACGAGGTCGTCGACGTCGGCGCCGGCGGCTCGGCGGCCGTGGTGGAGCGCATCCTCGCCCTCGTGGGAGCGAGGGTGCACCGATGATCGAGGTTGACGTAGCGCTGGGCGATCGCAGCTACCGCGTTCTCGTCGGCGCCGGCGCCCGGCACCGTCTGCTCGAGGTCCTCCCCGTCGGCGCGCGCCGGGCGGCGGTGGTCACACAGCCGGGCATCGACCTGTCCGTCGACCCTGGCGTCGAGCACCGGGTGTTCACCATGCCCGGCGGCGAGGAGGCCAAGCACCTGGGCACGGTGGAGGACCTCTGCCGGGACTTCGCCACCTGGGGGCTCACGCGGGCCGACGTGGTGGTGGCCGTCGGCGGTGGCGTGGTCACCGACACCGCCGGCTTCGCCGCCGCCGTCTACCACCGAGGTGTGCCCGTCGTCCACGTGCCCACCACGCTGCTCGGACAGGTCGACGCCGCCATCGGGGGCAAGACGGGGGTCAACCTGCCCGAGGGCAAGAACCTCGTGGGAGCGTTCTGGCAGCCCGAGGCCGTGCTCTGCGACATCGAGGCCCTCGCCACCCTGCCCCCACGGGAGTACCGCAGCGGTTTGGGCGAGATGGCCAAGTACGCCTTTCTCGGGGTCGACCACCTCCCGGACCTCCCCCTCGACGAGGCCGTCGCCGCCTGCGTCCGCTGCAAGGCCGACGTGGTGGCCGCCGACGAGCGGGAAGGGGGCGGCCGGGCCGTCCTCAACTACGGCCACACCCTGGCCCACGCCCTGGAGACCGCCGGCGGCTACGACCTCCGCCACGGCGAGGCGGTGGCCATCGGGCTCGTCTACGCCGCCGAGCTGGCCCACCGCCTCGGTCGCATCGACGCCGACCGGGTGGGTGAGCACCGCCGGGTGCTGGCCGGCTACGACCTGCCCATGCGGGTGCCGGGTGGTCTCGACGGCGATCAGATCGTCGACCTCGTCGCCCGGGACAAGAAGGCGGTCGACGGCGTGACCTTCGTGCTCGACGGCCCCCGGGGTCCAGAAGCGGTCCGGGTCGACGACCGGGCCCTGCTGCTCGGCACGCTGGAGGCCCTCCGGTGACCGACCAGCGGCCCATCGTCCTGCTGCTCTCCGGACCGAACCTCAACCTGCTCGGCGACCGCCAGCCCGAGGTCTACGGCGACGCCACCCTCGACGACCACGTGGCCACGGCCCGGGCCACGGCCGGTGCCCACGGCCTGGCCGTCGAACACCGGCAGAGCAACCACGAGGGCGAGCTGGTCGAGGCCATCCACGGGGCCCGGGGCCGGTGCGCCGCCATCGTGGTGAACCCCGGCGCCTTCACCCACTACGCCTGGTCCATCCACGACGCGCTCGCCGCCTTCGACGGCCCCGTGGTCGAGCTGCACCTCTCCAACCCGAACGCCCGGGAACCGTGGCGCCACACCTCGGTGATCGCACCGGTGGCCTCGGGGACCATCACCGGCTTCGGTGGCGCCGGCTACCGCCTCGCCCTCGACGCCGTCGCCGACCTTCTCGGGAGGACCCCGTGACCACCGCTCCGACCGTTCCCGCCGACCGGGGGCCGTTGCGCTCCCTCCCGCCCATGGACGTGGCCGGACGGGTGGCCCGGCTGCGGGACCACCTGGCCGAGGCCGGCGCCGAGGCCCTCCTCGTCACCCGTCTGGTCAACGTCCGCTACCTGACCGGCTTCACCGGGTCGGCGGCGGTCCTCCTCGTGGCCCCCGACGAGATGCTGTTCGTGTCCGACGGCCGCTACGCCGACCAGGCGACCGCCCAGATCGCCGCCGCCGGCGCCGACGCCCGCGTCGCCATCGCTCCCACGGTGACCGGCCAGCGTGACCTCGTGACCGCCGCCGCCGGCGGCATCGGCCGGCTCGGTCTCGAGGCCGACGACGTCACCTGGGCGGCGCAGCGCTCCTATGCCGGCGAGTGGTTCCCCGACGCCCAGCTCGTGCCCACCGAGGGCCTCGTCGAGGCCCTGCGGGTGGTCAAGGACGACGGCGAGGTGGCCCGCATCGAGGCCGCCGCTGCCATCGCCGACGCCGCCCTCGGCGCCGTGCGCCCCCGGATGCTCGACGGACCCACCGAGGCCGACTTCGGCCTCGAGCTCGACACCGAGATCCGCCGTCTGGGAGCCGAGGGCACCAGCTTCGAGACCATCGTCGCCGCCGGACCCAACGGGGCCATGCCCCACCACCGCCCCGGGCATCGGGCCATCGCCGAGGGCGACCTGGTGGTGGTGGACTTCGGTGCGGTGGTGGACGGCTACTGCTCGGACATGACCCGGACGGTCGTGGTCGGTGACCCGTCGCCGACCCAGCGGCGGATGCTCGAGGTGGTCACGGCCAGCCAGGCCGCCGGGGTCGCCGCTGTGGCCCCCGGCGTGGCCGCCACCGCCGTGGACGGCGCCTGCCGGTCGATGATCAGCGAGGCCGGCTGGGGCGAGGCCTTCGTGCACGGCACCGGCCACGGCGTCGGGCTCGAGATCCACGAGGCCCCCCGGGTGGGCACGACGTCGACTGCTACGCTCGCCGCCGGCCACGTCGTCACCGTCGAGCCCGGCGTGTACCTCCCCGCCCACGGCGGTGTGCGGGTGGAGGACACCGTGGTGGTCACCACCGAGGGGTGCCGGCCGTTGACGCTCGCGCCGAAGGACCCCGTGCTCCGCTGAGAGGAACCGCGATGGCGTTGTCCACGAACGACCTGAAGAACGGCATGACCCTCGCCCTGCCCGACGGGCTGTTCCAGGTGGTCGAGTTCCAGCACGTGAAGCCGGGCAAGGGGGGCGCCTTCGTGCGCACCACCCTGCGCAACGTGCGCACCGGTGCCGTCGTGGACCGCACCTTCCGGGCCGCCGAGAAGGTCGACCAGGCCCGGTTGGACAAGCGGGAGATGCAGTACCTCTACCGGGAGGGCGACGACTACGTCTTCATGGACACCAGCTCCTACGAGCAGCTCCCCGTCGGTGCCGACGTGCTCGGCCGGGCCGCCGGCTTCCTCGTCGAGGGAGCCAGCGCCATCCTTGCCATGTACGGCGACGAGATCGTCGGCACCGAGCTGCCGGCCTCGGTGGAGCTGTCGGTCACCGACACGGAACCCGGCTTCCAGGGCGACCGGGTCTCGGGGGCCCGCAAGCCGGCCACCCTCGAGACCGGTGTCGTCGTGCAGGTCCCGCTGTTCGTCAACGTCGGTGACCGCCTCAAGGTGGACACCCGGACGGGTGAGTACCTCACCCGTGCCTGAACCGGCCGAGGCCCCGCTGGCCTCCGGCTCACGGCGGGCGGCCCGGGAGCGGGCCCTCGGCCTGCTCTACGAGGCCGACGTCAAGTCCCAGGGGCCGGCCGCCGTCGTGGCCGCCCTGCCCGTCGCCCCCGACGACTACGCCGCCGAGGTCGTCGTCGGCGTGGGCGAGCACGTGCGGGACATCGACGAGCTGCTCGGCCGGTTCGCCCGCAACTGGGACGTCGACCGCATGCCGGCTCTCGACCGAGCCGTCCTGCGCCTCGCCGCCTACGAGCTCGTGCACCGGCCCGACGTGCCCCGCAACGTGATCATCAACGAGGCCGTCGAGCTGGCCAAGCGCTTCTCGACCGACGACAGCGGCCGGTTCGTGAACGGGATGCTGGCCCGGATCGCCGACGAGGTCCGCCCCGTCCCGAGCTAGCCGACCGCTCCGCGATCCGCTACTCCTCGGTCGAGGTGGCCTCTATGGTCACGTCGCCGGCCACGTTGTTGACGGCGGCGATGCGCAGCTCGAAGGTCTCGGGGTCGTCGGGGAAGAACGTGACCCCCTCGTCGAGGCCGGGTCCTTGGGAGTTGTAGGGGGTCTGGGTCCCGTCGGGGTCGACGACGGTGACGATCACGTCGAGGTACGGGTTGACCGGCGTGACCACCACGTCGACGGTGGCTCCTCCGTTCACCTCCAGGTCGATGACCAGGACGCTGCCCGGACCGGTGATGGTCCCCTCGGCGGCATCGGTGGTGCCGTCGCCGAGGCGGAAGTCGAACGCCTCGTCGACCAGGAGGGTGTACTCCTCGTCGGTCTCCTCGAAGGTGGAGACCCGCACGCGGTACTCGCCGTCGTCCTCGATCGGGTAGGTGTCGTCGACGGTCTCCTCCACCGGCTCCCGGTCGGCGTCGAGCAGCTCGGCCACGACGTCGGTGTTGTCGACCTCGATGGTCAGCTCCTGGTCGGCCTCGGCCTCGAAGACGTACTCCACGATCTCGCCGTCATCGGCCAGCTCGCCTTCCACCGGCTCGCCGAGGGTCAGGTCCTCCTCAGCCACCGGCTGCACCGTGAGCGTGGCCGTGCCGGTGTCGAAGTGCTCCTGTTGGATCACGACCTTGTAGGTCCCCGCCACCGCCGCCTCGACGACCTCGAAGCTGTCGACGACCTGACTGTCAGGGTCGTACACGAGAGCGTAGGCGTCGTCCTCCTCCACCGAGTAGGTGAAGGCGTCGCCCTCCTCGACCTCGAGGTCGTAGACGGCGTACCCGGCGTCGTTCAGCTTGGCATCGAGGGGTTCGCCGGGGGTGACCTCACCGACGGCGTCATCGGTGTGCTGGATCGCGGTGAGGCGGTTGACGAGCGGGCGGTCGAGCTTGGGCAGGATCTGGCGGCCGTACTCGAGGAGCGTGGAGACTGGGCTCACCCGCCACCCGCCGTCCTCCTCCACGGCGACGAGGAAGGCCTCGGTCAGCCCCACCCGCCGCGTGTCGGCGGTGATGCAGTCCTCGCTGTCGGAGCGATCGCCGTCGGAGTCCTCGCCGGTGACGGCCAGGCAGCGACCGTCCCAGGTGAAGTCGGCCCGGCGGTCCTCGCCGTCCTCGGTCCAGGTGACCGTCCCGTCCACGGCCGTGACCACCACCTTGACGCCGCCTTCGTCGAGGGGTTGCTCGTCGAGCTCGAGCGACTCCACGGTGGCGCCGGCGTCTCGGATCTCGGCCTCGTCGAAGGCCTGGTCGATGAGCTCGGCGACGCCGGCCCGGTAGCTGCGCAGGATGGCCAGCTCGTCGTCGGAGAGCTGGGCGGTGGCGGCGTCGGCGTCGATGTCGGCGATGGCCTCGGAAAGCTGCTCCACCGCCTCGGTCGGTGATTCGGCGGTCGCCTCGGCGTCCTCCTCCTCGTCGAAGCGACCGGGGGACAGGCCGTTCAGGGCGGCGACGTACTCGGCGGCGGTGTACATGGGGCTGACGTACCAGCCGCCGTCCCGTTTCACCATCATGAGGAACGGATCCTGCTCGGGGCCCGAGCCGTCCGGCTGGTAGCGGAGGTCGTCGGCGGTGACCGAGCCGGTGGTGCGCTCGTCGAGCTCGTCGGGTTCCTCGGGTTCCTGGCCCTCGGCCTCGTCGGCGTCCTCCTCCTCCATCTGCTGCTCGATGACGGCCTGGACCTTGGGCGCCAGCCGGGAGCGCCGGACGTCGTAGTCGATCGAGCCACCGGTGACGGTCACCTTGGCCACGTCGGGGCCGAGCTCTTCCACCTCGTAGGTGAGGCCCTTGGTGGTGAGGTCGACGCCGGCGAAGGTGTTGTCGCCCTTCCCGGCGAAGCCGAGCTCGGCGGCCTGGTCCCTGGCGTCGCCGTAGAGGTCGCCGAGGGTGCGGACCTCGTCGGGGTTCATGGTGGCGATGGCCGCCGCGGGATCCTCGGCGGCGACCGCCTCGGCCAACGCGCGAGCGGCCGCCTCCGGGTCCTCCTCGCCGCCGCTCGACCCGCTCGTGGCCTGGATGATGGCGAAGGCGATCCCCCCGAGCGCCAGCACACCCACGAGCACCAGCACCACGGCCAGCAGGCCCCGCTTCGGCTTGGTCGGCGCCGGGGGAGGGGCGCCCGGGCCCGTCCACGTCGGGGGAGGCACGGGGGCAAAGGTGGGAGGGGGCGCCGCCGGTGGACGCCCGCCCGGCCCGACCGGTGCCGCCGCCGGGCCCGCCGGCGGCCCGGGGGGTGGCGGTGGCCCCTGCGGCACGGGCGGCGGGGGCCCGCTCGGGGGGGTGGCCCAGCCTCCCGGGGGGGCGGGGCGCGGCGTGCCGCAGGCTGGGCAGTAGGACCGGTCAGGATCGAGGGCGGTGCCGCAGTGGGTGCAGAACATGGGGGCTCCGGGTGGGGCGGTCAGCGGAGGTGCCGGGCGGGGTCGGTGGCCGCAGCCGTGATCGACACCGCACCGAGGGCCAGTCCGACGAGGGCGAGGACGGCCCCGGTTCCCATCTCGAGCCGGTCGCGCTGGGGGAGGGCGGCGACGGTGGCCACCGTTACGGCGGCGGCCGGGACGACCCCGGCGAGGGCCGTGACCACGCCGGCCCGCCCACCGAGCCCACAACCGATGAAGAGCAGCGCGCCGGCCACCGGGACCAGGTAGATGCAGAACCCGAGCCAGGCCGGGGCCCAGGCCTCCACCGTGCCCGACAGCAAGAGGTCGGCCAGGCGGTTGGCGGCGATGCTCGAGCCGGTGCCTCGTGCCGCCCAGGGGAGGAAGGTGGCAGCCAGGAGGAGCGCGCCCCCGGCGACGCCGGCCACCACCTGCACGGCCCGCCGGATCGAGACGCCCCCGATCGGAGCCACGACGGCCGGGTCTGCTCGGCTCGCCATGGACGCCGACGCTACCAGCGCCATGATTCCCGGGTGCCTCGGCCCCTTGCCCCTCCCGACCCGCCGCTCGGTGACGGACCGGCCGGGATCCGCCTGCGTCCCTGGCGGCCTGCCGACGCCGATGCCCTGGCCGCGGCGTGGGCCGATGCCGCCATCGCCGACCACTGCGGCGTACCCCCCGGCTGCGGTGTGGCCGGCGCCCGCGGCTGGATCGAGGGGTGGGCGCAGCGGGCTGGTGACGGCCGGGCCCTCGACCTCGTCGTGGCCTCCTCGGTCTCCTCGGCCGTGCTCGGCGAGGTCGGGCTGAGCCCCTTCCTCGTCCCCGGTTCAGGGCGGGTGGTCACGGACGTCTACGAGCTCGGGTGGTGGATCGGGCCGGCGGCGCGGGGTCGGGGGACGGCGTCGACCGCCGTCGCCCTCGTGGCCGACTGGGCCCTTTCCACCCTGGCCCCCGCCCGCCTGGTGGCCCGGATCCGGCCCGGTCACCTCGCCTCCGAAGCGGTGGCCACCGCCGCCGGGTTCGGACGGCGGGGCCGGCTCGACGACCACCACGACATGTGGGCCCGAGCGAGACGGGCCGGATGAGACCGGCCCGAAGAGGACCGGCCCGAAGAGGACCGGCCCGAAGAAGACCGGCCCGGAGAAGACCGGCCCGGAGAAGACCGGCCCGGAGAAGACCGGCCCGGAGACGAGACGGTGGTACGGTGCCGTCCTGACCGTGAAGCGGGTCCGGTGAGGCCCGCACGGCAGGAGGACCGGCGTGGCCGAACGCGAACGACGCAGTGCGCCCCCCTACGGGGGTGTGTTCGTTCCTCGCACGCGCGTCATGGAGCGCGACGACCTCCATCGGGCGATCTGGCGGATGGCTCACGAGATCATCGAGCGCAACCACGGGCTCGACGGGGTCGAGCTGATCGGGCTCCAGACCGGCGGCGTGGCCGTGGCCGAGCGCCTGGGCGAGGCCCTGTTCGCGATCGAGCAGGTCTCCCTGCCCGTCCAGACCCTCGACGTGGCCTTCTACCGCGACGACATCGGCCTGCGGCCGGTGCTGCCCGAGGCCGTCACCGACATCACCGCCGATCTCGACGGCAAGATCGTCGTGCTGGTCGACGACGTCCTGTTCACCGGGCGGACGATCCGCGCCGCCCTCAACGCCCTCGGCGACTACGGCCGGCCGCGGGCGGTGCAGCTGGCGGTGATGATCGACCGTGGTCATCGGGAGCTGCCCATCCGGCCCGACTTCGTCGGCAAGAACCTCCCCACCCGGCGCGACGAGGTCGTCGACGTGCACGCCGACGGGGTCGACCTCGGCGAGATGCGCAAGTGACGATCGCCGATCTGCTCTCCATCGACGACCTCGGCGGGGCCGATGGCATCGAGGACGTGCTGCGGCTCACCGACTCCTTCGTCGAGGTGACCGAGCGGTCGATCCCCAGGGTGCCGGCGCTGCGGGGCAAGACGGTGGCGTCGCTCTTCTACGAGGACTCGACCCGCACCCGCATGTCGTTCGAGACCGCCGCCAAGCGGCTGTCGGCGGACACCATGAGCTTCAGCGTGGCCAGCTCGTCGGTGAAGAAGGGCGAGTCGTTGCGCGACACCGCCCTCACCATCGAAGCCATGGGCGTCGACGCCATCGTCGTCCGCCACTCCTCCTCGGGCGCTCCCCACCGGGTGGCGGGATGGGTCGACGCCGCCGTGGTCAACGCCGGCGACGGCTGGCACGAGCACCCCACCCAGGCGCTCCTCGACTGCTACACGATCCGCCAGCGACTCGGTGGTCTCGGCGGCCTGCACATCATGATCGTCGGAGACGTCAAGCACTCCCGGGTGGCTCGCTCCGACGTGGCCGCCTTCAGCGCGCTCGGAGCCGAAGTCACCCTTGTGGCCCCGCCCACGTTGCTGCCGCCCAGCCTCGAGGGGTGGCCGGTCCGGGTCAGCCACGATCTCGACACCGTGCTGCCCGGCGCTGACGTCGTGTACCTGCTGCGGATGCAACAGGAGCGGATGACCGAGGCGCTCCTGCCGACCCTGCGGGAGTACACCACCCGCTACGGGCTCTCCCGGCGCCGGGCCGAGCGTCTCGGCGCGGGGGCGGTGGTGATGCACCCCGGCCCCATGAACCGGGGCGTCGAGATCGCCCCCGAGGTCGCCGACCTGCCCCAGGCCGCCATCATCGACCAGGTGCGCAACGGCGTGGCGGTGCGCATGGCCGTGCTGTACCTCCTCCTTGGATCCGGCCCCGAGAAGGTGCCGACGGCCGAACGGCTGGTCGAGCAGGCCGGCGTGGCGTGACCGGCTCGTTGGTGCTGAAGGGCGGCCGGGTGCTCGACGCCGGCGGCGGCCGCGACGGCGACGTGGCCATCTCCGGGGGCCGCATCGTGGCCATCGGGCCCGACCTCTCCGGGGACCGTGTGCTCGACGCTGGCGGGTGCGTGGTCGCCCCCGGCCTCGTGGACCTCCACGCCCACCTCCGCCAGCCCGGCCACGAGGAGGCCGAGACCATCGAGACCGGCAGCCGAGCCGCTGCCCTCGGCGGGTTCACCGCCGTGGTGGCCATGCCCAACACCGAGCCGGCCATCGACGGGGCCGGCGTGGTCCGCGAGGTGCAGGAGCTCGGCCGCACCGCCCTGTGCGACGTGTTCCCGGCCGGGGCCATCACGCTCGGACGGGCCGGCCACCGCCTGGCCCCGATGGCCGAGATGGCCGAGCTCGGCGTTCGCATGTTCACCGACGACGGCGCCGGCGTCCAGGACAACGGCCTGATGCGGCGGGCCATGGAGTACGCCGCCGGCCTCCCCCGCCCGGTGGTGCTGGCCCAGCACTGCGAGGACGGCGCCCTCTGCGGCGGCGGGCACATGCACGAGGGGGAGTGGTCGAGCCGGCTGGGGATCGCCGGCCAACCAGCCGAGGCCGAGGAGCTCATGGTGATGCGGGACATCGCCCTCGCTCGCCTCACCGGGGCCCGTACCCACTTCCAGCACCTGTCGACGGCCGGTTCGCTGTCCATGGTCAGGGCCGCCCGCGGTGGCGGCCTGGCCGTCACCGCCGAGGCCACCACCCACCACTTCACGCTGACCCACGCGGCGTGCGCCTCCTATGACCCCGTCTACAAGGTCAACCCGCCCCTGCGCACCGATGCCGACGTGGCCGCCGTCCGGCAGGGTCTGGCCGAGGGAGCCATCGACGCCATCGCCACCGACCACGCCCCCCACACCCAGGAGGCCAAGGAGCAGCCCTTCGACGAGGCCCCGCCCGGCATGCTCGGCCTGGAGACGGCCCTGGCCCTGGCCCTCTCCGAGCTCGACCTGCCCATCGAGGGCGTGCTGGCGCTGCTCTCCTGGCAGCCAGCGGCCATCGCCGGCGTCGAGGACGACCACGGCGGTCCCGTGGCCGAGGGCCGCCCCGCCAACCTCTGTGTGGTCGACCCCGACCACGCCTGGACCGTCGACCCGGCCCGGTCGGCCAGCCGCAGCCGCAACTCACCGTACGCCGGTCGCCGGCTGCGGGGCCGGGTCCGTCACACCGTGCTCCGCGGCGAACCGGTGGTGGTCGACGGTGAGGCGCAGCGGTGACCGCCGTCCGGGAGGCCCTGCTCGTCCTGGCCGACGGCACCACCTTCGAGGGCGAGGCGGTGGGCGCCGAACCGCCCGCCGGGGTGGCCTCCGGAGAGGTGGTGTTCAACACCGTGCTCACCGGTTACCAGGAGGTCATCACCGATCCCTCCTACGCCGGTCAGATCATCGCCTTCACCTACCCCCACATCGGCAACTACGGGGTCAGCGCCGTCGACGACGAGAGTCGCCGGCCCCACTGCCGGGGTGTGATCGTCCGCGAGCTGGCCCGGCGGCGCAGCAACTGGCGCAGCGACGGCGACCTCGATGCCTTCCTGCGCCGGCACGGCGTGCCCGGCATCGCCGGTGTCGACACCCGGCGGCTCACCCGTCACATCCGCGACGCCGGGGCGATGCCCGCCGCCTTCGGCGTCGCCGACGAGTCCACCCTGGCGTCGGCGGCGGTGACCGAGCCCGGCACCGACGGCGTCGACCTCGTGGACCAGGTGACCACCACCCACCCGTACACGGTGGGCTCGGGGCCCTACCGGGTGGTGGCCTACGACCTCGGGATCAAGACCACCATCCTCACCCACCTCGGCCGGTTCGCCACCGTCGAGGTGGTCCCGGCGTGCACCCCGGCCGACGATGTGCTGGCCCGGGACCCCGACGGGGTGTTCGTCTCCAACGGCCCCGGTGACCCCGCCACCGTCCCGTACACCGTCGATGCCATCGGCGGCCTGCTCGGCGAGGTCCCCGTGTTCGGCATCTGCCTCGGGCACCAGCTGCTGGCCGCGGCCATGGGCGGCTCCACCGTCAAGCTGGCGTTCGGGCACCACGGCGGGAACCACCCGGTGCGCCGCCTGCGGGACGGGGCCGTGGAGATCACCAGCCAGAACCACAGCTTCGCGGTGGCCGAGGGCTCGGTCCCCGGCAGCGAGGTCACCCACGTGAACCTCAACGACGGCGTGATCGAGGGCATCCGAGCCACCGACGTCCCCGCCTTCGGCGTCCAGCACCACCCCGAGGCCGGCCCCGGCCCCCACGACGCCGCCTACCTCTTCGCCGACTTCGTCGCCCTCATGGACGTCCACCGCTAGTGCCGCGCCGGGACGACATCGAGACCATCCTGCTGATCGGGTCGGGACCGATCGTGATCGGGCAGGCCTCCGAGTTCGACTACTCGGGGACGCAGGCCTGCCGAGTGCTGCGGGACGAGGGCTTCCGGGTGGTGCTGGCCAACTCCAACCCGGCCACGATCATGACCGACCCCGAGTTCGCCGACGCCACCTACGTCGAGCCGCTGGACCCGGCCACCGTGGCGCAGGTGATCGAGCGCGAGCGCCCCGACGCGTTGCTGCCCACCCTGGGCGGCCAGACCGCCCTCAACCTGGCCAGGGCGCTCCACGCGGACGGGACGCTGGAGCGCCACGGCGTGGAGCTCGTCGGCGCCACCTACGAGGCCATCGCCACCGCCGAGGACCGCGACCTCTTCGGGCGCGCCATGGCGCGGGCCGGGCTGCGCATGCCCGCCAGCGCGATCGCCACCACGCTGGAGCAGGCCACCGACGCACTGGTCGACGTCGGCCTGCCCTGCATCGTGCGCCCCGCCTACACGCTGGGGGGCCGGGGAGGGGGCATCGCCACCACCACCGAGGAGTTCCGGCGCATCGTGCGCCGGGGCATCGAGGCCAGCCCCATCGGCCAGGTGCTGCTCGACCAGTCGGTGCTGGGCTGGGGCGAGTTCGAGCTCGAGGTCATGCGCGATCGCAACGACAACTGCGTGATCGTCTGCTCGATCGAGAACATCGACCCGATGGGCGTGCACACCGGCGACAGCGTCACCGTCGCGCCTCAGCAGACGCTGCCCGACCGCCTCTACCAGCGTCTGCGCGACCAGGCCATGGCGGTCATCCGGGCGGTGGGGGTGGAGACCGGGGGCTCCAACGTGCAGTTCGCGGTCAACCCCGAGACCGAGGAGATCCTGGTCATCGAGATGAACCCGCGGGTCTCGCGCTCCAGCGCGCTGGCCTCGAAGGCCACCGGGTTCCCGATCGCCAAGATCGCGGCGCGCCTGGCCGTGGGCTACGCGCTGGAGGAGATCGACAACGACATCACCCGGCGCACCCCGGCGAGCTTCGAGCCCACGATCGACTACGTGGTGGTCAAGTGGCCGCGCTTCGCCTTCGAGAAGTTCGCGGGGGTGGACAGCGGGCTGACCACGCACATGAAGAGCGTGGGGGAGGCGATGGCCTTCGGGCGCACGTTCGGCCAGGCCTTCGCCAAGGCGATGCGCTCGCGCGAGCTCGACACGCAGGCCGACCTGGACGGCGACCTGCTCGCCCGCCTGGAGCGCCCGGCGCCCGACCGCTACGACGTGCTGCTGGAGGCGTTGCGCCGCGGCGCGTCGGTGGACGAGGTGCGCGCGCGCACGTCGATCCACCCCTGGTTCCTGCGCGAGTTCGCGGCGTTGGCCGATGATCCCCAAGGCCCCTTCGCCGGTGAGCGTTCCTTCAAGGCCGTCGACACCTGCGCCGCCGAGTTCGAGGCCGAGACGCCCTACTACTACTCGGGCTGGGAGCGCCGCGCCGCACACGAGGTGCGTAGGGGGGATCGCCCGTCGGTGGTCATCCTGGGCGCCGGACCCAACCGGATCGGCCAGGGCATCGAGTTCGACTACTGCTGCGTGCACGCGGCCATGACCGTGCGCCGGTCCGGGCGCGACGCGGTGATGATCAACTGCAACCCCGAGACGGTGTCCACCGACTACGACACCTCCGACCGGCTGTANAAAGGCCACCGGCTTCCCGATCGCCAAGATCGCCGCCCGCCTGGCCGTGGGCTACACCCTCGACGAGATCCCCAACGACATCACCCGTATGACCCCGGCCAGCTTCGAACCCGTCATCGACTACGTCGTCACCAAGGTGCCGCGCTGGGCGTTCGAGAAGTTCCCCGACGCCGCTGCCGTCCTCGGGACCCAGATGCAGTCGGTGGGCGAGGCCATGGCCATCGGGCGCACCTTCCCCGAGTCCATCCAGAAGGCGCTGCGGTCCCTCGAGCACGGTCGCCTCGGCCTGAACTGCGACCCCGGCGAGGTCGCCCTCGACGCCCTCTCCGCCGACGAGCTCGTGGCCGCCGCCACCGTGGGGACCCCCGACCGGCCCTTCCAGCTCGAAGCGGCGCTGCGCCGAGGCGTGAGCGTCGAGCGCATCGCCGAGGCCACCCGGGTGGACCCGTGGTTCCTCGACCAGCTCCTGTCCATCACCGAGGAACGGGCCCACCTGGCCGCCGTCGGCATCGACGGCATGGGGCGGGCGGCGTGGAGGCGAGCCAAGCGGCTCGGGTTCTCCGACGCCCAGCTGGCCTGGTTGTGGGGCGTCGACGAGGGCGACGTGCGCCGCCGCCGGTTGGCCGCCGGGGTGAGACCCACCTACAAGACCGTCGACACCTGCGCGGCGGAGTTCGAGGCGGCCACCCCGTACCACTACTCGACCTACGAGGACACCGACGAGGTCGTGGCCAGTGACAGGCCCAAGGTGCTCATTCTCGGGTCGGGGCCGAACCGCATCGGCCAGGGCATCGAGTTCGACTACTGCTGCGTCCACGCCAGCTTCGCCCTGGGCCAGGCCGGCTACGAGACCATCATGGTCAACTGCAACCCCGAGACGGTCTCCACCGACTACGACACGAGCGATCGCCTCTACTTCGAGCCGCTCACCCACGAGGACGTCATGAACGTGGTGGAGGCCGAGGCGGCCTCGGGGGAGCTGGTCGGGGCGATCGTCGCCCTCGGCGGGCAGACCCCGCTCAAGCTGGCCGGACGGCTGCCCGAGGGGCTCGTGCTCGGCACCAGCCCGGCCTCGATCGACCTGGCCGAGGACCGCGACCGGTGGAACGCCCTCTGCGCCCGGCTCGAGATCCCACAGCCGGCGGGCGGTACGGCCGCCACCTTCCAGGCGGCCCGGGCCATCACCGACCGCATCGGCTACCCGGCGCTGGTGCGCCCGAGCTACGTGCTCGGCGGTCGGGCCATGGAGATCGTCTACGACGACGATGGCCTGGGGCGGGCGATGGCCGAGCTGGCCGGGTTCGGCACGCTCGGACGGGAAGGGGGCCTGTCGGCCGAGCGGCCCGTCCTCGTCGACCGGTTCCTCGAGGACGCCACCGAGGTCGACGTCGACGCCATCCGGGACCACACCGGCGAGGTGCTGATCGGCGGGGTCATGGAGCACGTCGAGGAGGCCGGCGTCCACTCGGGGGACTCGGCCTGCGTCATCCCGCCGTACTCGCTGTCCGCCGAGACCATCGCCGTCATCGAGGACTTCACCGCTCGCATCGCCGACGCCCTCGATGTGCGGGGTCTCATCAACGTGCAGTACGCCGTCAAGGCCGTCCGCCCTCCCGGCGGCGGGCGGGTCGGCGCCCAGGTCTTCGTGATCGAGGCCAACCCGCGGGCGTCGCGGACGGTGCCCTTCGTGGCCAAGGCCACGGGCGTCCCGCTGGTCAAGGTGGCGGCCCGGGTGATGGTCGGGGCCACCCTCGCCGAGCTGCGCAGCGAGGGCCTCCTCTGTCCGCCGGTCACCGCGGGGCACGTGGCCGTCAAGGAGGCGGTGCTGCCGTTCAACCGGTTCCCCGACGCCGACCGGGTGCTCGGCCCCGAGATGCGCTCCACCGGCGAGGTGATGGGCATCGATGCCACCTTCGGCTTGGCCTTCGCCAAGAGCCAGATCGCCGCCGGGGACCGGTTGCCCGAGGGCGGGACGGTGTTCCTGTCGCTGGCCGACCGGGACAAGGACGACGCCGTGGCCGCCGCTCGCCGCTTCGTCTCGCTCGGCTTCGCCATCGCCGCCACCGTCGGGACCGCCGACCGGCTGGAGGCCGAGGGGGTGCCGGTCAAGACCCGTGTGGCCAAGCTCGGCATCGAGGAGGGGACCACCGCCGTCGACCTCATCGAGGCCGGTGAGATCACGCTGGTGGTCAACAGCCCGAAGGGCCGGGGCCCTCGGGCCGACGGCGCCTACATCCGCTCGGCCGCCGGCGTGGCCGGGATCCCCTGCCTCACCACCGCCGCCGCCGGCCTGGCGGCGGTGAACGGCATGGCCGACTGGGCCGCCCACGAGCTCCGCGTGCGCTCGCTCCAGGACTTCCACGCCGGCCGCGCCGATGCGACATGAGGCGGAGGAGGGTCGATCTCACCGCTCGGGTGGGGTCGGTGACGTTGCCCGGTCCCGTGATGACGGCGTCGGGCACCGCCGGCCACGGCGCCGAGCTCGGCCGCTACGTCGATCTCGCCTCGCTCGGCGCGGTGGTGGTGAAGTCGCTGGCCCCGTACCCGTGGGCCGGCAACCCCGCCCCGCGGGTGCACGAGGCCGGCACCGGGATGCTCAACTCGGTCGGCCTCCAGGGGCCGGGCGTCGAGGCGTGGCTGACCGACGAACTGCCGGATCTCCTCGCCGCCGGCACTCGGGTGGTGGCCAGCATCTGGGGGAGGACCGTGGCCGACTACGCCGCCGCCGCTGCCCTGTTGGCCGACGCCCCGGCGGCTGTCGTCGCCGTGGAGGTCAACCTGTCCTGCCCGAACACCGAGGCCCGCCGGGCCGTGTTCGCCCACTCGGAGGCGGCCACCACCGAGGTCATGGTCGCCACCGCGACCTGCCGTCGGCCCCGGTGGGCCAAGCTCAGCCCGAACGTCACCGATCTCTGCGCCATCGCCGGCGCCGCCCGCGCCGGCGGGGCCGAGGCCGTCACCCTGGTCAACACGGTGATGGGCATGGCCATCGACGTCGACACCCGCCGGTCCCGGCTCGGCCACGGCGGCGGGGGACTGTCGGGCCCGCCCATCCACCCCGTGGCGGTGCGGGCCGTGCTCGACGTGCACCAGGCCTTCCCCGACCTGCCCATCGTCGGCGTCGGCGGCGTGGTCACCGCCACCGACGCCGTCGAGCTGCTCTTGGCCGGTGCATCGGCGGTGCAGGTGGGCACGGCCACCTTCGCCGACCCCCGGGCTCCGGCCCGGGTGGCGGCGGGGCTGGAACACTGGTGCCGGCGCCACCGCGTCGGTGCGCTCGACGAGGTGATCGGAGGCTTCCATGGGTGACGACTCGACCGACGCGGTGCGGGACCGGCTGGCGTTGGCCCTCGACGTGGACGACATCGTGGCCGGCCTGCGCCTGGCTCGAGAGCTGCGCCCGTGGTTCGGCGTGGCCAAGGTCGGCCTGGAGCTGTACAGCGCCGCCGGGCCCGACGTCATGGGCCCCCTCTTCGAGCTCGGCTACGACGTCTTCGTCGACCTCAAGCTCCACGACATCCCGAACCAGGTGGGCCGGGCGTCGCGGGTGCTCGGCGCCCTCGGTGCCTCCTACGTGACCCTGCACGCCGCCGGGGGCGTCGACATGCTCCGGGCCGGCGTCGGTGGTCTCGCCGAAGGAGCCGGAAACGCCGGGCTGCCCCCGCCGGTGGCCGTCGCCGTGACCGTCCTCACCAGCGACGGCGACGCCCCACCCCACATCGTCCCCAAACGACTGCAGCTGGCCATGGAGGGCGGGTGCGGCGGCGTGGTCTGTGCTGCCGCCGACGTGCCCGAGGTCCACCAGTACGCGCCAGCCATGCTGAAGGTGGTCCCGGGCATCCGCGCTGCCGGGGGCGACGCCCACGACCAGGCCCGCCCCTCCACCGCCGCCGACGCGCTCGCCGCCGGGGCCGACCTCCTGGTGGTGGGTCGGGCCGTCACCGCCGCCCCCGACCCGGCCACGGCCGCCGCCGATCTCGTGGACGGTCTCGGCGAGCGGGCCGCCCCCTGACGGTCAGGGCCCGGGATCGGCGGTGGCGGCGAAGCGCACGGCCCGCACCTGCGGGAACACGTCGTCGTGGCGGCGCTGGAACGACCGCACCACCTGGGTGCGGGAGAACCGCCCTCGCGTGAACAGGCGGGCCAGCTCGTCGAGGCCCTTGCGCTCCCAGGACCACTGCGGACCCCACGGGTAGCAGGTGGCCTCGATGGCCCGATCGGAGAGGCCCTCACGGCGGCCGAACTCGACCTGGGCCCGCAACCACCGGAGGTTGTCGAGCTTGGTCCGGATGGCCTCCTTGGGGTCGCGCCGCACCACGACGCCGGCGACGTCGGGGATGTCCTCCCGCACCGTGTGGACGTGGCCGTGGGCCTCGACCAGCACGGTCACGTCGAGGGCGGACAGGCGCTCGAGGGTGGCGATCCAGCGGTCGCCGTCGACGTCGGCGTTGGGGGTGGCGAACGTCTCGCCCATGAAACTGTCCCCGGCCAGGAGCACCCCCTCGGCCGGGTCGAAGAGCACGACGTGGTCGAGGGTGTGCCCGGGGGCGGGCAGCACCTCGAGGTGACCGGTGCGGGTGGCGACCTCGTCACCGATGGGCTGCCACCGGCGCAGGGGAGGGATGGTCCCGATCACCGCCCGTCGGCCGAGCGGCACCTCGTACGGGGGTCGGAGGAGGGCGGCGGTGGCGGGGGAGGCCAGCACGTCGGCGCCGGTGCGATCGGCCAGCCAGTCGAGGTTGCCGACGTGTTCCTCGTGGGCGTGG
Organism: Acidimicrobiales bacterium; assembly: GCA_030447445.1. Lineage (GTDB taxonomy): Bacteria > Actinomycetota > Acidimicrobiia > Acidimicrobiales > Iamiaceae > JAUJOW01. The sequence continues at coordinate 64,675 of JAUJOW010000010.1, forward strand.
GTGGCGACCACGGCTCGCAGCCCGGTGCCCAGGCCGTCGAGATGGCGGCCGAGGCTGCGGCGCATGCGGGAGGACCCCGGGTCGATGGCCACGCCGTCGTAGACGGCCACGGTGAACCGCTCGCCGAAGGCCAACGGGACGAGGGCGGTGGGGGTCCCGGTGAGGAAGCAGATGGTGAGCCGACCGTCGAGCAGCGAGATGCGACGGCCCCGGGTGCGGGCCCAGTCGGTGGCGTTGGCGCCGAGCTGGCGGACGGTGGTGGCCACCACGAGGGGCAGCCGCAGGAGCATCTCGGTCGTGTAGCAGACCCAGAACGGCGAGAGCGCACCCGGGGGCCGGGGCGGGGTACCGGCGTGGCCGGTGCGGCCGTGAACCCGCATGAGGTCCCACCGGCTGGCCGTCACCGCCTGCACGAACCGCCGACCGGCCCGGTCGGCCACGGGCCATCGCCGGGCGGCGGTGGCCACCGTGGCCACCGCCGGCAGCAACCCGAGCAGGTGGCGGACGCCCTCCCAGCCGGCCAGGACGTCCCCGCCGGCGGTGATGACATGGAGCTCTCGCAGGCAGGTCTCGGGATCGAGGCGGGGATCGAGGGCGGCGACGTCGAGGCCCTGGAGAGCCAGGCAACGGATGCGCCGGTCCCGGTCGAGGGCGCTGATCCAGGACACGCCGGCCTGGCACAGCTCGCACTGCTCGTCGTAGAGGAGGACGGCCGGCTCGATGGGCACCGCCCCCAACGGTAGAGGCGGCCAGCGGCCCCGAACCGCCGCCAACGCTCGGGGTAGGGTGCGCGGCATGCCACTGCCTCCCTCCCTCTCACCCGAGCAGCGTCAGGCGGCGCTCGACAAGGCCGGCGTGGCCCGGCGGGAGCGGGCCGAGCTGAAGGAGAAGCTCAAGATGGGGTCGCTCGACCTCGAGGAGCTGCTGCAGCGGGCCGACGGCGACGAGATCGTCGGCAAGATGAAGGTGCTGGCGGTCATCGAATCCCTCCCCGGCGTGGGCAAGGTCAAGGCCCGGCGCACGATGGAGGAGATCGGGATCAGCGAGACGCGGCGGGTGCGGGGCCTCGGCGCGCAGCAGCGCGAAGCCCTGCGCCGGGCCTTCCCCTCCGCGGGGTGAGCGAGCGACGGGCCAGCGCACCAGCCGGGGCCCGGCCCTGATCATCGTCGTCTCCGGTCCCGGTGGGGCCGGCAAGGGCACCGTGGTGGAGCGCTTGCTCGACCGGGACGACCGCCTGTGGTTGAGCCGGTCCTGGACCACCCGCCCCCGGCGACCCGGAGAGGCGGCCGACGCCTACCACTTCGTCACCCCCGAGGAGTTCGCCGGCCGCATCCGGGCCGGCGGGTTCCTCGAGTGGGTGGACTTCCTCGACTACCGGCAGGGCACCCCCACCCCCGACCCGCCCGAGGGGGTCGACGTGGTGTTCGAGATCGACGTCCACGGCGCCCGCCAGGTCCGCGAGCAGCACCCCGACGCCCTCCTCGTCTTCGTCGACGCCCCGTCGGCGGCCGAACAGGAGCGTCGCCTCCGCCAACGGGGCGATCCCGACGAGGTCGTCTGCCGACGCCTGGCCAAGGCCGTCGAGGAGCGGGCGGTGGCCGACGATCTGGGCGCCGTCACCGTGGTGAACCACGACGTCGATCGCACCGTGGCCGAGATCGAGTCCCTGATCGCGGCGGCCCGCGCCACCCGCTGATCTCGCTCGCCCGGCGACCGGGCGGGTAGGCTGTGCCGTCCCGACCTGACCGCCCGGAGACCTCCCGCCATGGCCTGGCAGCACGACACGATGATGACCCCGCCCATCGAGGGGCTCCTCCAGCGGGCCGACTCCAAGTTCCGCCTGGTCACCCTGGGGGCCAAGCGGGCCCGCCAGATCAACTCGTACTTCGGTCAGCTCGGTGACGGGCTCGGCACCATCATCCCCCCGCAGGTGAACTCGGTGGCCCGCAAGCCGCTGTCGATCGCCTTCGAGGAGATCTCGGCCGACAAGATCGTCTGCATCGACGCCCCCTCCGAGGAGGAGATCGCCGCTGCCGAGGCGGCTGCGGCCGCCGACGCCGCCGAGATCGACCCGACGCTCGGCCCGGAGTAGCCCCCTTCCCAACGGGGCGTCGATCAGTGCTGGCGGGGAAGCGGGTCGTGCTGGGGGTCACCGGCGGGGTCGCCGCGTACAAGGCGGTGGAGGTGTGTCGGCGGCTCGTCGACGCCGGTGCCCACGTCATCCCCGTGCTCACCGAGGGAGCCACCCGCTTCGTCGGTGAGGTCACTTTCTCGGCCCTGGCCTCGGAGCCGGCCCAGACGAGTCTCTGGCACGAGCGGGACCCCATCCCGCACACACGGCTCGGCCAGTCCGCCGATGTCATCGTCGTCGCCCCCGCCACCGCCCGGGTGATCGCCGCCTACGCCCACGGTCTCTCCGACGACCTGCTCACGGCCACCCTCCTGGCCACCCGAGCGCCGGTGGTGGTGGCCCCGGCCATGCACACCGAGATGTGGGAGCACCCGGCCGTCCAGGACAACCTGGCCGTGCTGGCGGGCCGGGGCGTGCACATCGTGGACCCCGAGGAGGGCCGCCTGGCCGGTGGCGACGTCGGAGCCGGGCGGTTGGCGGCACCCGAAGCCGTCGTGGCCGCCGTCGTCGCCGCCGTCGCCGTACCCGACCTGGCCGGTCTGTCGGTGCTCGTCACCGCTGGCGGCACCCGGGAGCCGATCGACCCGGTCCGGTTCATCGGCAACCGCTCCTCGGGCAAGCAGGGCCACGCCCTGGCCGACGAGGCCGTTGCCCGCGGGGCCAAGGTCACCCTCGTCACCGCCGCCGACCGCCCGGTGGCCGGCGGCGTCGACGTCGTGCCGGTGACGACGGCGGCCGAGATGGAGCACGCCGTGCTGGCCCGCAGCGATGCCGCCGACGTGGTGGTCATGGCGGCGGCGGTGGCCGACTTCCGGCCGGTGACGCCGGCTCCGGACAAGCTGAAGAAGTCCGACGGTGTCCCCGCCATCACCCTCGAGGCCACCACCGACATCCTCGTCGCCCTCGCCGGTCGCAAGCCCCCGGGCCAGACCCTCGTCGGCTTCGCCGCCGAGACCAGCGAGGTCCGGGCCTCGCCGCCGACAAGCTGACCCGCAAGGGCGCCGACCTGGTCGTGGCCAACGACGTCGCCGCCCCTGGTGCCGGCTTCGAGCACGACACCAACCGGGTGGTGATCGTGTCGGCCAGCGGGATGGACAAGGATGTGGCGCTCGCCGACAAGCGAGCGGTGGCCAGGGCCGTGTTCGACGCCGTCGTCGCCGAGCGCGACCGGGCGTCGACCCCACCGTCACCCCCCGACCGCGCAGCTAGAGGAGCCACAACGTGTCCCGCTTCACCTTCACGTCCGAGTCGGTCACGGAGGGCCACCCCGACAAGATGGCCGACCAGATCTCCGACTCGATCCTCGACGCCATCCTCGCCCAGGACCCGGCGGCGAGGGTGGCCTGCGAGACGATGGTGACCACCGGGTTGGCCATGGTGGCCGGCGAGATCACCACCGACGCCTACGTCGAGATCCCGAAGATCGTCCGCGAGACCATCAACGGGATCGGCTACGACAACGCCCTGTTCGGCTTCGACGGCAACACCTGCGGCGTGGTCACCTCCATCGACCCGCAGTCGCCCGACATCGCCCAGGGGGTCGACACCGCCTACGAGACCCGCACCGGCGCCTCGGGCGAGGACCTGCTCAACAGCCAGGGCGCCGGCGACCAGGGGATGATGTTCGGCTACGCCTGCGACGAGACCGACGACCTCATGCCGCTGCCCATCTGGCTGGCCCACCGCCTCTCGCTACGGCTGTCGGAGGTGCGCAAGGCGGGCACGCTGCCGTACCTGCGCCCCGACGGGAAGACCCAGGTGACCTTCGACTACGAGGACGGGCGGGCGGTGTCCCTGCGGACGGTCCTCATCTCGACCCAGCACGCGCCGGGGCTCGACGCCGAGACCACCATCAAGCCCGACCTCGTCGAGCAGGTGATCCGTCCCAGCCTGCCGGAGCGCTTCGCCGGCGACGACTTCGCCGTGCTCGTGAACCCCACCGGCAGCTTCGAGCTGGGCGGCCCCCACGCCGACTGTGGCCTGACCGGCCGCAAGATCATCGTCGACACCTACGGGGGCATGGCCCGCCACGGCGGCGGGGCGTTCTCGGGCAAGGACCCCTCCAAGGTGGACCGGTCGGCGGCCTACGCCGCCCGTTGGGTGGCCAAGAACGTGGTCGCCTCAGGGGCGGCCAGCCGGTGCGAGGTCCAGGTGGCCTACGCCATCGGGGTGGCCCAACCGGTGTCGGTGCTGGTCGACACGTTCGGCACCGGTCAGGTCGATCCCGGCCTCCTCGACAAGGCCATCCGTGAGGTCTTCGACCTGCGGCCGGCTGCCATCCTCCGCGCCCTCGACCTGCGCCGGCCCATCTACGCCAAGACCGCCGCCTACGGCCACTTCGGTCGCCCCGACCCCGACTTCACCTGGGAGCAAACCACACGGGTCGACGACCTCCAGTCCGCTCTGGGGCTGTGATGTTTCGCCGTCACTCGTTCGCTTCGCTCACTCCGTTCCGGCGAGCTTGAGGTCGCCGCCTCCGGCGGCGTCGCCTCCTGTCGGCCGACCGGCAGAGCCGGATCGACCGACGCCGAGGGGGGCCGGCGGAGCCGCCCCCCTCGGGCACCCCCCACTCCCGGTCCAACGGTCGTGACGGCGAAACTCGTTGTGCGGGTGTTGCCGAACGTCGCCGGCATCGACAAGCGGTTCGATTACTTGGTGCCGGAGGGGATGCGGGACGAGGTGCGGGTGGGGACGATGGTGCGGGTGCCGCTGCACGGGCGACGAGTGGGGGCCTGGGTCACCGACGTGGGCGTCGAGCCGCCGCCCGGCGTGGCGCTCCGGGAGCTGGCCAAGATCACCGGGTGGGGACCGGGGCCCGAGCTGGTCGACCTGGCCACCTGGGCAGCGTGGCGGTGGGCCGGGAGGCCAGCGTCGCTGCTCGCCACCGCGTCCCCGCCGGGGGCGGTGCGGGCCCTGCCGCCGCCGCCGCCGCCGTCCTCGCCAGGGGTGCCACCGGTCGACGATGTCGTGGCCGACGCCCTCGGCCGGGCCCGGGGCGTGCTCCGCCTCCCCCCCGGGGCAGACCGCTACCCCCTGGTGCTGGCAGCGGCCACCGCCCCCGGGCATGCGCTGATGCTGTGCCCGACCATCGCCCAGGCCCGCCAGCTGGCCGGGCGGCTGCGCCGCGACGGGCAGGCGGTGGCCTGCGTGGCCCACGAGCGACCCGGCGTCGCCGCCACCGCCGAGTGGGCTCGGGCGGCGGCCGGCGCCACCGTGGTCGGCGCCCGCGGCGGGGCGTGGGCCCCGGTGCGGGACCTCGGGCGGGTAGTGGTGCTCGACGAGCACGACGAGTCCTACAAGGCCGAGCAGTCACCGACCTGGCACGCCCGGGACGTGGTCGCCGAACGGGCCCGGCGAGCGGGCGCACCGTGCCTGCTCGTCTCGCCCTGCCCGACCCTCGAAGCGCTGGCCTGGGGTGAGCTCATCCGGCCGAGCCGTGCCACCGAGCGGCGGGGCTGGCCCGCGCTCGAGGTGGTCGACCGTCGCCTCGAGGACCCGGTGGCCGCCGGCCTCTACTCGGACCGGCTCGTCACCCTCGTGCGGGCCGGGGGCAGGGTGCTGTGCGTCGTGAACCGGCGGGGGCGGGCCCGGCTGCTGGCCTGCGCGGCGTGTGGCGAGCTGGCCCGCTGCGAGGTGTGTGCGGCGTCGGTGGAGCAGCTCGAGCGGACCACCTTGCGGTGCCGGCGCTGTGCCACCGAACGCCCCGTGGTGTGCGCCCGGTGCGGAGCCAGCCGGTTGAAGAACCTGCGGGCCGGGGTGGCGAGGGTCCGCGAGGAGCTGGAGGCGTTGGCCGGCGAGCCCGTGGTCGAGGTCACCGCCGCCACCACCGAGGTCGACCGGCCCGAGGCCCGGGTCTACGCCGGAACGGAGGCCGTCCTCCACCAGGTGCCGCAGGCCGACGCCGTGGCCTTCCTCGACTTCGATCAGGAGCTGACCGCCCCTCGCTACCGGGCGGCCGAGCAGGCGCTCGCCCTCCTGGCTCGGGCGGCGCGCGTGGTGCGAGGGCGCCAGGGCGACGGTCGGGTGCTCGTCCAGACCCGCCAACCCGACCACCCGGTCCTGGCCGCTGCTCGCCACGCCGACCCGGGGCGGGTGTCCGGCGTCGAGGCACCCCTGCGCCAGGCCCTGCGGCTGCCACCCGCCGCCGCGGTGGCCGTCGTGTCGGGGCCGTCGGCCTCGCCGTTCATGGAGGCGCTGGGCGCCCCTCCGGGCGTCGAGGTGGCTGTCGCCGACGGTGCCTGGCGGCTCCGCGCCGGCGACCACCGAACCCTGTGCGACGCCCTGGCCGCCGTCCCCCGCCCCCCCGGCCGTCTCCGCGTCGAGGTCGACCCCTTGCGGATGTGATCTTTCAGGCGCCGGCTGCCCATCCCCGGCGGCGGACCTCGTACAGGGCGATGGCGGCGGCGGTGGCGACGTTCAAGGAACCGATGCGCCCCAGTTGGGGGATGAAGGCAACCTCGTCGCAACGCTCGAGGCAGGCGGCGGTCAGGCCCCGGTCCTCGTGGCCGAGGGCAAGGCAGACTTCGCCGTCGAGGCCGGCCCGGTGGAGAGGGACGGCACCCTCGGCCAGCTCGATGCCGACCACCCGATAGCCGTCGGCACGGGCGGCGGAGACGCCGGCGCCGGCATCCTCCACCACGGTCCAGGTCAGGTAGCGCTCCGACCCGAGCGCCGTCTTGCGGGCGCGGGCGTGGGTCGGCGACGCCGTGGAACCGGCCAGCCAAAGGTGGTCGACCCGCAGGGCAGCGGCGGTGCGCACGATCGCCCCCACGTTGAAGGGGGTGGCGACGTTGTCGAGCAGGAGTGAGACCCGTCCCGGGGTCCGCCGTCGCCAGTCCCGGTGCAGCCGCTTCAGGTCGGTGTTGCCCAGCGGCTTGCCGGTCAAGGTCTCACCGATCGCGGGAGGCTCGGGCGACATCGAGGAGGCGGTACCCCATCCGGGCGCCCCGGCGCTCGACGGCCCAGCCTTCGTTGACCAGCCAGCGGGCCAGCGAGTCGGCGCCGAGGTGCTTCTGCACCACGAGGTGGGCAGCCCCTCCATCGGCCAGCCGTCCGAGCCAGCGGTGCAGCAGGTCGTGGAGGGCGGCCTTGCCCACGCGGATCGGGGGGTTGGACCAGATCCCGGCGAAGGCCACGGTCTCGGGGACGGCGTCGGGGGTCAGTGCCCGCACCCGGTCCCCCACCCCGGCGGCGGCGGCGTTGACGGCGCAGAGCTCCACGGCCCGCTCGTTGACGTCGACGGCCCACACCGTCGCCTGCGGCGCCCGCCGGGCGAGCACGACGGCGATGGGCCCGTAGCCGCACCCGAGGTCGAGGAGGTCGACCGCACCGTCCGGGGGCGCAGGACCGTCGAGGAGCAACAGCTTGGTCCCCGGGTCGACCCCGGCACCGGCGAACACCCCGCGGTCGGTGACCAGGTCGAGCCGCCCGTCGGGGAGCGCCAGGGCCACCGTCCGCCGCTTCGACGCAGTCCCCGGCTTCGCATCGAAGTAGTGGGGTGGACCGGGCTCCACCGACCTGACGGTACTTCGACGGCCCGATCGTCGAGCGGCCGGACGACGTCGGCGGCGCCGACGGCCGTTAGCCTTGCCGTGATGGCCCCCTACGAGATCCGCCTCATCGGCGACCCGGTGCTGCGCCAGCGGGCGACCGAGGTCACTGAGATCGACGGACGGCTGGCAGCGCTGGCCGAGGACATGGTCGCCACCATGTACGAAGCCCCCGGAGCCGGCCTGGCCGCTCCCCAGGTCGGCGTCCAGAAGCGAATGTTCGTCTACGACCTGCACGACGAGACCGGCGCCCACACCATCGTCAACCCGGTCATCAGCGAGAGCCGCGGAGAGTTCACCTTCGAGGAGGGGTGCCTGTCGGTGCCGGGGTTGACGTGGGAGATCGTCCGGCCCGATGAGCTGCACATCACCGGCTACGACCTCGACGGCAACGAGATCTCCATCGAGGCCGGCGGGTACGCCGGCCGGGTGTTCCAGCACGAGCTCGACCACCTCGACGGTGTGCTGCTCGTCGAGCGGCTCGACGCCGATCAGCGTCGGCAGGCCAAGCGAGCCGTCCGGGAGATGCTGATGGCTCGGCAGGACGAGCGGTCGTCGCCGGGCCTCTCCTTCGGCTGACGGGTGGCGGCGCAGGCACCGGCTCACCCCGAGCGCCTCGTCTACCTCGGTACGCCGGCGGCGGCGGTACCCCCCTTGCAGGCCCTGGTGGCCGCCGGCTTCGACATCACGCTCGTGGTGTCCCGCGCCGATGCCAGGCGGGGCCGGGGCGAGGCCATGACGCCGTCACCGGTCAAGCAGGCGGCACTCGAGCTGGACCTCCCCGTCACGTCGTCGGTCGAGGCCGTCACCGAGGCCGGGGCCGACCTCGGTGTGGTGGTGGCCTACGGACGCATCATCGGGCCGGCCGTGCTCGAGCAGCTGGCAATGGTCAACCTGCACTTCTCGCTGCTGCCCCGGTGGCGGGGTGCGGCACCGGTGGAGCGGGCCATCCTGGCCGGCGACGAGCGCACCGGTGTGTGCGTCATGGCCGTCGAGGAAGGCCTCGACACCGGCGGGGTCTACGCCCGTGAGGTGGTGGTGATCGACCCCGAGGAGACCGCCGAGGAGCTGCGGGCCCGACTGGTCGGCGTCGGCACCGGGCTGCTGGTCGACACGCTCACCGGTGGCCTGGGCCAGCCGGTGCCCCAGACCGGGGAGGTCACCTACGCCGAGAAGCCCGGCCCCGCCGACCGATGGCTCGACTGGTCCCGCCCGGCCGTCGAGCTGCACCGGGTGGTGCGGGTCGGCGGCGCCACCACCACCTTCCGGGGCACCGGGCTCAAGGTGTGGCGGGCCCGACCGTCGCCGTCGCCGGCTCCAGGTCCTCCCGGCGCCATGGCGGGCACCACGGTGGCCACCGGCGAGGGCGCGCTCGAGCTGGTCGAGGTGCAACCCGACGGGCGAGCCCGCATACCGGCACCGGCCTGGGCCAACGGCGCCCGACCATCGCCGAGCGATCGGCTGGGCTCGTGACGGTGCCGGACCGTCCGGAGGCGGAAGACGATGACGGCGGCGGCGGGGTCGGAGACCGCCGGGCGGCGGTGGATGCCCGACGGGTGGCGATCGACGCCCTGGTGCGCATCGACGCGGATGGTGCCTACGCCAACCTCGTCCTCCCGTCGCTGCTGGCCCGATCCCGTCTCGACGAGCGCGACCGGGCCTTCGTCACCACGCTGGTGTACGGCACCGCCCGGATGCGCCGGGCCTGCGACTGGCTGGTCGACCGGTTCGTGCTGCGAGCGCTCGACCCGCCCACCCGGGCCGCCCTGCGCATCGGTGCCTACCAACTCGCCTTCCTCGGCACACCGCCCCACGCCGCCGTCAGCGCCACCGTCGGCGCCGTCCCCCGGCGGACCAGCGGCCTGGTCAACGCCGTGCTCCGCCGGGTGGCCGGTGCCGAGCTGGACTGGCCCGACCGTGCCACCCGGCTGAGCTACCCGGACTGGGTGGTCGAGCGCCTGGAGGCCGACCTCGGCGAGGACACCGCGGCCGCCGCCCTGGCGGCCATGAACGAGCCTGCGGCCGCCACCGAGCGGCCCGACGGGTACACCCAGGACCTCGCCTCCCAGTGGGTGGCCGAGCTGGTCGGGGCCGAAATCGGGGGACGGGTCGTGGACCTGTGCGCCGCCCCGGGGGGCAAGGCCACCGCACTGGCCGCCACCGGCGCGAAGGTGGTGGCCGCCGACCGGCGGACGTCACGAGCCGGCCTGGTCGTGGCCAACGCCGAGCGGGTCGGTGTGGCCGACCGGGTGGCGGTGGTGACCGCCGACGGGCGCTTCCCGCCGTTGCGGCCCGGTACGGCCGACCGGGTGCTCGTCGACGCCCCCTGCAGCGGGCTGGGAGCGCTCCGGCGCCGTCCCGACGCCCGCTGGCGGGTCGAGGCCGATGCCGTCGATCGGCTGGCCGCCCTGCAGCGGGCGTTGCTCGAGGGCGGGGCGGCGCTGGTGGGCGCCGGTGGGGTGCTGGTGTACAGCGTGTGCACGATGACCGTGGCCGAGACCTGCGCCGTGGCCGGCGCCCTCGGTGCCGCCCACCCCGACCTCGAGCCTGTGCCTGCGCCCGGTGCGCCGTGGCGGCCCTGGGGCAGCGGAGCGCTGCTGCTGCCCCAGGACGCCGGCACCGACGGCATGGCCCTCTTCCGCTGGCGCCGCCGCCCCTGAACCCCCGTCGAACGGGCCGGCTGGCGATCGGGAGCGATTCGGCGTCGATTCGCCGCCCGGTCGTGTGGGTCGGGTCCCTCGGCTTCCGAGGGTGGGAGCCCTTGGGTTGTGTGGTCCGCCGGTCGTGTGGGTCGGGGCCCTCGGCTTCCGAGGGTGGGAGCCCTTGGGTTGCCGCCCCGCCGATTCGGTGTCGGCTCACTGACGCCCGGTCCAGGGCCAGCGTCGCCGTAGTGTCGAGCCGTGTCCGACCAACGGCCTCGGGAGCTGCGGGCCCGCATCCTCGTGGTGTCCGACGGCGTGGCCGACGGGACCCGGGAGGACCTGGGGGGACCGCTGCTGCGGGACCGACTGGCCGATGCCGGGTTCGCCGTCGATCGCGCCGAGACCACGCCCGATGGGATCGATGCCGTTGCCGCCGCCCTCACCATGCTGACCGCCGGCTTCGCCGGTCTGGTCGTCACCACTGGGGGCACCGGCTTCGGTCCCCGTGACCTCACCCCGGAGGGCACCCGGGCGGTCATCGACCGCGACGCCCCCGGTCTGGCCGAGGCCATGCGCCTTGCCCACCCACTCGGGCGGCTGTCCCGTGCCATCGCCGGCTCGGCCGGTGCGGCCCTCGTGCTCAACCTGCCCGGCTCGCCGACGGGGGCGGTCGAGTGCCTCGACGCCGTGCTCGACGTGGTCCCCCACGCCCTCGACCTCCTCGCCGGCGGCCACCCCCACTGAACCCGACGGCGGCCGCCGGCGCCCCGGAACACCGGTGACCGGGGGCACGTGGCTCGTCGTGGGGGTCGGCTTCTAGACTGACCGGTCAAGAACCAGACCAGAGACACAAGACCGCCCCCTCGCGGGGTCGAGGGTGAGAGTCCCGACCGGCGGTGAGAGCCCGCGAACCCGGTCCTTCGGGCCCGGGCCGACCCGGTGGAACCCCGGGGCCGACGGTGTTCCGTCCGGCGAGAGCCGGTCGGTGAGTCCGGATGGGAGCGAGGGTGCGCGCCGGCACGAGCGACGCGCCTCCGCGCTCCGAGAGGAGCAGGATGGACGACGTCGAGGCGATGCAGCGGGCCCTCGAGTTGGCTGGGTCGGTCCGGGCCGTCACCTCGCCGAACCCGTGGGTGGGTTCGGTCGTGGCCACCCCGGGCGGGGAGATCTTCGAGGGGGCCACCGCACCGCCGGGCGGCCCCCATGCCGAGGTGGCGGCGCTGGCCGAGGCCGGCGCTCGCGCCCGGGGGGGCACCCTCTACGCCACCCTCGAACCCTGCGCCCACCACGGGCGCACCCCGCCCTGCGTCGAGGCCATCCTCGCCGCCGGCATCGCCCGGGTGGTCATCGCCACCGGCGACCCGGACCCGCACGTCGCCGGCCGTGGCCTCGCCCAACTGCGCGCCGCCGGCATCACCGTCGACGTGGGACTGCTGGCCGACCGGGCCGAGCGCCAGCTCGCCCCCTACCTGAAGCACCGTCGCACCGGGCGCCCATGGGTGGTGCTGAAGCTCGCCGCCACCCTCGACGGCGGCAGCGCCGCCCCCGACGGCACCAGCCGGTGGATCACCGGCCCGACGGCCCGAGCCGACGTCCACCGCCTCCGAGCCGAGAGCGACGCCGTGCTGGTGGGCGCGGGCACGGTGCGGTCCGACGATCCCGAGCTCACCGTGCGCCGGCCCGACGTGGCCGCCGACCGCCAACCCCTGCGGGTGGTGCTGGGCCGGGTCGCCCCCGAGGCCAGGGTCCAACCCTGCCTGGAGCTCGACGGGGACCTCGGTGAGGTGCTCGACACGCTCGGCGGCAAGGGCGTCATCCAGGTGCTGGTCGAGGGCGGGGCCACCGTGGCCGGCGCCTTTCACCGGGCCGGGCTGGTCGACCGCTACGTGGTCTACCTGGCCCCCGCCCTCTTCGGCGGTGAGGACGCCCGTGGTCTGCTCGCCGGCCCCGGCGCCGCCACCGTCGGCGACCTCTGGCGGGGCCGCATGGTCGACGTCCAACCCCTCGGCGACGACCTCCGCATCGACTTCGAGGGCCTCCGCGACGACCTCCCGAACCTCGAGGACCGAGGAGCAGCGAGCTGATGTTCACCGGCATCGTCGAGGAGCTGGGCACCCTGGCCGAGCGGGACGGGGGGCGGGTCCGCATCAGCGCGACCACCGTGATCGACGGCCTGGCCGTGGGTGACTCGATCGCCGTCAACGGGTGCTGTGTGACCGCGGTGGCCGCCGGCGACGGGTGGTGGGAGGCAGACCTGACCGACGAGACGTTCTCCCGCACCAACCTCGGCGACCTGTCCCCTGGGGACGGCGTCCACCTGGAGCGGGCCGTGCGCCTCACCGACCGGCTCGGCGGCCACATCGTGCAGGGCCACGTCGACGCCGTCGGCGAGATCGTCGAGCCCGCCCCCGACCTCCGCGTGCGGATGCCGGCCGACCTGCTCCGCTACGTCGTGCCCAAGGGCTCGATCACCGTAGACGGGGTCAGCCTCACCGTGGTCGAGGTCACCGCCGACGGCTTCACCGTGGCCGTCATCCCCCACACCGCCGAGGCCACCACCCTCGGCCGCCGCCGTCCCGGCGACCGGGTCAACCTGGAGGTGGACGTGGTCGCCAAGTACGTGGAGCGCCTGGTGAGCCCCCACACCGAATCGAGGAGCGCCCCATGAGCACCGAGCCCCAGACCACCTTCGCGTCCATCCCCGACGCCATCGCCGCCATCGGCCGGGGGGAGATCGTGGTCGTCGTCGACGACGAGGACCGCGAGAACGAGGGCGACCTGATCATGGCCGCCGAAGCCGCCACACCCGAGAAGATCGCCTTCTTCCTGCACCACACCTCAGGTGTCATCTGCGCCCCGGTCACACCCGATCGGGCCCGCCAGCTCGAGCTCACGCCGATGGTCGAGCAGAACACCGAGAGCCAGCGCACGGCGTTCACGGTCAGCGTGGACTACCGCCACGGGACCACCACCGGCATCTCCGCCTACGACCGCACCGCCACCATCCAGTCCCTGGTCGATCCCGCCACCAAGGCCACCGACCTGCGCCGCCCCGGCCACATCTTCCCGCTCGAGGCCCGTGAGGGAGGCGTCCTGCGCCGGGCCGGACACACCGAGGCCGCCGTCGACCTGGCCCGGATGGCGGGGCTCTACCCGGCCGGGGTCCTGTGCGAGATCGTCAACGCCAAGAAGGACGACATGGCCCGGGTGCCCGAGCTGCAGGACTTCTGCGAGGAGCACGGGCTGCTGATGATCTCGATCGCCGAGCTCATCCGCCACCGGCGCCAGCACGAGAAGCTGGTGAAGCGGGCGGCTGAGGCTCGCATCCCCACCCGGTGGGGGGACTTCACCGCCTACGTGTATGAGTCGCTGCTCGACCAGGAACAGCACGTGGCCCTGGTGAAGGGGGCGGTGCAGGGCGAGGACAACGTCCTCGTCCGGATGCACAGCGAGTGCCTGACCGGCGACGTGTTCGGGTCGCTGCGCTGCGACTGCGGGGTGCAGCTCGAGGCGGCCTTGGCCCTCATCGCCGACGCCAACCTCGGGGTGGTCGTCTACCTCCGGGGCCATGAGGGCCGCGGCATCGGCATCGGCCACAAGATGCGGGCCTACACCCTCCAGGACCAGGGCCGCGACACCGTGGACGCCAACGTCGACCTCGGCCTGCCCATCGACAGCCGCCAGTACGGCACCGGAGCGCAGATCCTCAACGACCTCGGGATCACGACCATTCGACTGATCACCAACAACCCGGCCAAGTACGGGGGCCTCGAGGGCTTCGGGCTGGACATCGTCGAGCGGGTGCCGTCGATGACCGCGCCCAACCCCGAGAACATCGCCTACCTCCGCACCAAGCGCGACCGCCTGGGCCACCTGCTCGAAGGCCTCGACTAGTGCCGCCGCATGGGTAGGGACGTGCCCGCCGCCGGGCGGGAGGCGCCCGAACTCGACGGGCGAGGCATGCGCATCGCCGTGATCTGCGGCCGGTTCAACGACCACGTGACGAGCCGCCTCCTCGAGGGGGTCGAGCGGCGGCTGCGCGACGCCGCGGTGGCCGATGGCGACGTGGCCGTCGAGTGGGTGCCGGGAGCGTTCGAGATCCCCTTGGCGGCCAAGGCGTTCGCGCAGTCCGGCGGGGTGGACGCCGTCATCGGCCTCGGGTGCGTGATCCGGGGCGAGACCACCCACTACGAGACCGTGGCCGGGGAGTGCGCGGCCGGCATCCAACGGGCCCAGCTCGACACCGGCGTGCCCGTCGTCTTCGGCGTGCTCACCACCGAGGACCTCGACCAGGCCCTGGCCCGCTCGCAGCCGGCCGGAGGCCACAACGTGGGGGAGGAGAGCGCCGCCGCCGCCATCGAGATGGTCGCCCTGCTCCGCCGGATCGGTGCGCCCCCACCCGTTCTGGGGCAGACCGCGGACCCCCTGTAGCCGGCGGGTTCCTGCCCGGAACGGTCGATCCCGTTTGGGTGGCCGGTCGGGCCTGCCGTACCGTCGGACGGTGCTCAGACTGGTGCTGCCGAAGGGATCGCTCGAGAAGGCCACCCTCGAGCTGTTCGAGGCCGCCGACCTCCAGGTCACCCGCAGCTCGGCGGTCGACTACCGGGCCAGCGTCGAGGACCCCCGGATCGACGATGTCCGCATCCTGCGCCCCCAGGAGATCCCCAGGTACGTGGCCGAGGGGCTGTTCGACTTGGGCATCACCGGCCGGGACTGGATCGAGGAGACCGCCAGCGAGGTCACCACGCTCGGCCAGCTGCGCTACTCCAAGGCCAGCGCCCGCCCCGTCCGGGTGGTGGTGGCCGTGGCCGGCGACTCGCCGGTGCAGCGGGTGGAGGACCTGCCCGACGGCGTGCGGGTGTCGACCGAGTACCCCGAGGTGACCCGGCGGTTCTTCGAGAAGCGGGGCATCGACGCCGACATCCGCCTCTCCTACGGTGCCACCGAGGCCAAGGTCCCCGACATCGTCGACTGCATCGTGGAGATCACCGAGACCGGCCGGGCGCTACGGGCCGCCGGCCTGCGGGAGATCGACGTGATCCTCGAGTCCTACACCGAGCTCGTCGCCAACCCCACCAGCCACGCCGACCCGGCCAAGGCCCACGCCATGGGCCAGATCCACACGCTGCTGCGAGGGGCGATGGAGGCTCGCACCAAGGTGCTGGTGAAGCTGAACGTGGGCGGGGCCGACCTCGATGCCGTCATCGGGCTGCTTCCGGCCATGAAGGCCCCGACGGTGTCCGAGCTGTTCGGTGGGGACGGCTACGCCGTGGAGACGGTCGTACCCAAAGCCGAGATCAACATCCTCATCCCGGCGCTGTCCGACCACGGTGCCACCGACATCATCGAGGTGCCGCTGTCCAAGATCGTCCATTGACTTCGGGCGTCTTCGCTGTGCACAGGGGCACGGTGGCCACCTTCGACGACCATGGCGGCTACGGCACGGTCGCCGCCGATGACGGGCAGTGGCCGTTCCACTGCACCGCCATCGCCGACGGGAGCCGCACCATCGCCCCGGGGACAGCGGTCACCTTCACGGTCGTCCCCGGTCGCCTGGGCCGCTGGGAGGCGGTCGACCTTCGCCTCACCTGACGGTGAGCCGGGGGCGTCAGGCCTCGGCGTAGCCGTCGGGGTGGGTGGAGTGCCAGCGCCAGGCCGTGCCCACGATGTCGGACAGCTCGCGCTGGGGCTTCCAGCCGAGCACCTCGGCGGCCCGGCGGTTGTCGCCGTAGACGGCGACCGGGTCCCCGGGCCGGCGGTCGGCCTCCTCGGTGGGCACGTCGGCCCCTGTGATGGCGCTCGTGGCGTCGATCACCTCCCGGACCGACGACCCGGTGCCCGTCCCCAGGTTGAGCGCCGTGGTGCCGCCCCCCTCCTCGAGGTGGGACAGGGCCCGGACGTGGGCGTCGGCCAGGTCCTCGACGTGCACGTAGTCCCGGATGGCGGTGCCGTCGGCGGTCGGGTAGTCGGTGCCGAAGATCGACACCTTGGGGATGCGGCCGAGGGCGGCCTTCATCACGATGGGCACCAGGTTGAGCGTCATCGTCCAGTCCTCGCCGATGCGGGCGTCGGCCGAGGCCCCGGCGGCGTTGAAGTAGCGCAGGCTCACCGATCGCACCCCGTGGCAGGCGTCGTACCAGGCCAGTAGCTGCTCGACGATGCGCTTGGACTCGCCGTAGGGGCTCTCGGGGCCGAGGGGGTGGGACTCGTCGACGGGGAGCTGCGACGGTGTGCCGTAGACGGCACACGTCGACGAGAACACGACCCGGTCCACGCCGGCGGCGTGCAGGGCCTCGAGCAGGACGTTGGTGCCCGAGACGTTGTTGGTGAAGTAGCGGCCGGGCTGCTCCATGGACTCGCCGGCGGCCTTGTAGGCGGCGAAGTGCACGACTGCGTCGACGCCGTGGTCGGCCACCACCCGGGTGACCAGGCCGGCGTCGGCGATGTCGCCCACCACGAGGGCAGCGTCGAGGACCGCGGCCCGGTGGCCGTACTCGAGGCTGTCGAGCACCACCACGTCGCGGCCCTGCTCCCGGAGCAACCGGACGGTGTGCGACCCGATGTAGCCGGCCCCGCCGGTGACCAGGACGGTCACCGGTGCTCCCCTCGGTCGGCGCCGCTGACGAGGACGGTCACGCCTTGTCAGCCGGCTCGCCCCCGCCGGCGGCGGCGTCGCGAGACAGCTGCACGAAGGCGAGGCGGACCTGGTTGAGGGCCTCCTGGATGGTGGGCTCGTCCTCGCCCAGGCGGCCCTCGAGGGTGCGGACCAGGGCCCCGAAGCCGTCGATGGCCACCTTGGCCTCGGCCAGGTTGGGGGGCTGCTGGCTCAGGTGGATGGCGGCCAGCTCGTACAGCCCCATGGCGTGGTTGGCCACCACGACCGCAGCCGGAGCCTCGGCCAACTGGCGACGAGCCTCGGCCATCTCACCGACCATGGCCTCGGCCCGGGCCCGTTCCTCGGGGGAGAGGCCGGCCAGCGGGTCCTCGACGGGCTCGCCCGTCGGGTCGGCCGACGCGGGGCCCGACGGCTCATCCGCGGCGGGCTCACGATCGACCGGGTGCTCTCCACCAGGGGTCCACAGGCTCATCGGTGGTCCTCGCTGGTTGTCGACGGCGACATCATGGCTGGTACCCTACGCCCACAACCGAATACGGGAAGCGGGGCCTCCGGGTTCCCACCCGGCCACCGTCGCCAGGCAAGCCGGGGCGAGTGCGCCGGGTCGATCGATGCACAGCGGCCAGACCGCAGCGGACGTCGGCTCCCCGGCGTCCGCTTCTTCGTTCTCGGCGACGTGGACGCGATCCCTGGAACCCACCGCAACGGAGGACACCGCTTGAACAAGGACCACCGGCCATAGCTGCGCCGCCAGCCACCAACGAGCCACGGATCAACGACCGCATCCGGGCCCGTGAGGTCCGACTGGTCGGAGCCGACGGCTCCCAGATCGGCATCCGGCCGTTGCCCGAGGCGCTGGCCACCGCCCGCGACCTCGATCTCGACCTCGTCGAGGTGGCCGACAAGGCCGACCCGCCGGTCTGTCGGATCATGGACTACGGCAAGTACAAGTACGAGGCAGCCCAGAAGGCCAAGGAATCCCGTCGGAAGAGCACCAACGTCTCCATCAAGGAGATGAAGTACAGACCCAAGATCGGTGCGGGCGACTTCGACACGAAGACCCGCAAGGTCGAGAAGTTCCTGGGCGAAGGCCACAAGGTGAAGGTGACGATCATGTTCCGTGGCCGGGAGATGGCCCATCCCGAGCTCGGCAAGCGGATCCTCGACCACGTGGCCGAGGTGGTGGCCCACACCGCCCGGGTGGAGGTCGTTCCCAAGCTCGACGGCCGCAACATGGTGATGGTGCTCGCCCCCGACAAGCGGGCCCAGGCCGCTCACGCCGCCGCCCAGAAGCGCGACGCAGACGAGCAGGCCGAGCTGGGCGATGGTGCCGCCGTGGCCGCCAGCGAGGCACCGCCGGGGGACACCGCCGCCGCCTCGTAGACCACCGGCTGGTCCATCTCTGGCCGCCACCGACGGCCATCCCCACTCCAGCCCGCTCCGCAGGCTGCGAAGAGCGACACGACGAGCCCGGACACGACGAGTAAGGACACGACATGCCCAAGATGAAGACGCACCGCGGCGCCGCCAAGCGGTTCAAGATCACCGGCAGCGGCAAGGTGATGCGCCGCAAGGCGTTCCGCAACCACATCCTCGAGAAGAAGCCGTCCACCCGTACCCGGCGCCTCGCCGGCGAGACAGAGGTGACCGGCGGCGACCGGGACAAGGTCAACCGCCTCCTCGGGCGCCGATAACCGACTCCGACAAACGGGCGACCGCCAGCGAAAGGAACCACCGATGGCCAGGGTCAAGCGAGCCGTCCACAGCAAGAAGCACCGCCGCGCCACGCTCGAACGGGCCAAGGGCTACTACGGCAACAAGAGCCGCTCCTACCGCGCCGCCAACGAGCAGGTCATGCACTCCCTGCAGTACGCCTACCGGGATCGCCGGGCCCGCAAGGGCGAGTTCCGGCGGCTCTGGATCCAGCGGATCAACGCCGCCTGCCGGGAGAACGGCATCAGCTACAGCCGGTTCGTCAACGGCCTCAAGCACGCCGGGGTGGAGGTCGACCGGAAGGTCCTGGCCGACCTGGCCGTGACCGACGCTCCCGCCTTCGCCGCCCTGGTGAGGTTGGCGTCGGCTGCGCCCGTCGACGAGGACGACCCCGAAGCCGCCTAGGGGTGCCAGGCTTGGTCCGGTGAGGACCGTTGTGAGCGCCGCACCGCCGGAGGACGGCGTGGAGCCGGCGCCGTGACGGCGGTGCTGTCGGCCGGCAACCCCCGCCTGAAGCGGCTCCGGCGCCTGGCTCACGACCGCCGCGCCCGCGAGGAGGAGGGCCGGTTCGTCGTCGAGGGTCCCAAGCTCCTCGACGAGGCGCTGCGGGCCGGCGTGGCGATCGACGCTGTCTTCGTCGAACAGGGAGCGACCGGACGTCTGGATGCGCTCATCGCCCGGGCCGAGGCCAGCGGCGCCGAGGTGCACGTGCTGGCCCCGACCGGCCTGCGGGGCGTGGTGACCGCCACCACCCCTCAACCGGTGGCGGCGGTGGCCTCCACGCCGGCCGCGGGCATCGACCAGGTACTCGCCGCCGACCTCGTGATCGTCCTGGTCGAAGTGGCCGACCCCGGCAACGCCGGTACGGTGCTGCGCACGGCGGAGGCGGCCGGCGCCGGTGCGGTCGTGGTGTGCGGCGGTGCCGTCGACCCGTTCGGCCCGAAGTGCGTGCGGGCATCGGCCGGGGCTGTGTTCCACGTGCCGGTGCTGTCGGGCGCCGAGCCGATCGAGGTGCTCGACCGGCTCGGTCCGGCCGGCCACCTCCGGCTGGCCACGGTGGTCGAGGGTGGCGAACCCTATGACCTCGTGGACCTGCGGGGCCCGACGGCCGTGGTGCTCGGCAGCGAGGCTCATGGGCTGCCGGCCGGGCTCGCTGTGTTCGTCGACCGCGCCGTGACCATCCCCATCGCCGGCCGCACCCAGTCGCTCAACGTCGCCGTGGCCGGCGCGGTGCTCTGCTTCGAGGCCCTCCGGCAGCGACGGGCCGACTCCGGCGCCCGATGAACCGGCCCGACGGCCCCCACGACACCGGCGAGGAGCCGGTGTCGGCCATGGACATCGTGGCCACCGTCAGCCACGAGCTCCGCAGCCCCCTCACCTCGATCAAGGGCTACACCGCCCTCCTGCTCAACCGCTGGGACGTCCTCGACGACGACCGCAAGCAGTTCATGCTCGCCCAGGTGGCCCAGGACGCCGACCGTGTCACCCGCCTCCTCAACGAGCTCCTCGACATCAGTCGCCTGGAGACGGGGCGCCTGTCCCTGCGGCGGGCGATGGTCGACCTGCAGGCCCTCGCCGCCGACGTGGTGGCCAAGGTCGGGCTGGCGGCCCCCGAGCTCGAGGCCACCGTGACCTTCCCGGCCGACTTCCCCGAGGTCTACGTCGACGGCGACAAGCTCACCCAGGTGCTCACCAACCTGGTGGAGAACGCCGTCAAGTACGCCGATCCCACCGGGGTGCGGATCAGCGGCGAGCTGGCCGACGGGGAGGTGGCGGTGGCGGTCAGTGACCGGGGTGAGGGCATCGCCGCCGAAGACCTGGCCCACGTCTTCGACCGCTTCTTCCACGCCGACGAGGGCCGACCGTCGGGGACCGGTCTCGGGCTGTGGATCAGCCGGGGGCTGGTGGAGGCCCACGGCGGGCAGCTCACCGCCGAGTCGCAGCCGGGGCGGGGCTCGACGTTCCGGTTCACCCTCCCGACCGGGGAGTTCGAGCGCATCCACGGGGAAGGCTGAGGACACCGGGCAGGGAGCGAAAGCGATTTGGCCGCCGCCGCCGGTACCCGGCAGGGTGCGCAGATGATCGAGGAGATCAGCCGCATCGAGGCCGAGGCCCTCCGGAGGGTCGACGAGGTCGCCGCCATCGACGACCTGCGGCTGCTCGAGTCCGACCTGGTGGGCAAACGGTCGCCGCTCGCCGAGGTGAAGCGGGCCATGGGCCGTCTCGACGAGGGTCAGCGGGCGGCCGTCGGCCGCAGGCTCAACGCCGCCCAACGGGCAGTGAGCGACCGCCTGTCGGCCCGACGGGCCGAGCTGGAGGCGGTCGTCCTCCTCGGCCGCCTCGAGGCAGAGCGGCTGGATCTCACCGAGGTGCGGAGCGGGCGCGACGCCGGGCACCTGCACCTGGTCACCCAGGTCATCGAGGAGCTGGAGGACACCTTCGTCGGCCTGGGCTTCACCGTGGCCGAGGGACCCGAGGTCGAGGACGACTGGCACAACTTCACCGCCCTCAACTTCGCCGAGCACCACCCGGCCCGGGACATGCAGGACACGTTCTTCGTGGACCTCGGCAGGCCCCGCGAGGTGCTGCTGCGCACCCACACCTCGCCCGTGCAGGTGCGGGTGATGGAGAAGCGGCCGCCGCCGATCTACTCGGTCATGCCCGGTCGGGTGTACCGCAACGAGGCCACCGACGCCACCCACCTGGCCGTGTTCCACCAGCTCGAGTGCCTCGTGGTCGACCGGGGCATCACCTTCGGCCACCTGGCTGGGACCATCGACATGTTCACCAAGGCCTTCTTCGGTGAGGGCTTCTCCTCCCGCCTCCGCCCGTCGTACTTCCCGTTCACCGAGCCGTCGGCGGAGTTCGACATCCAGCGCCCCGACGGCTCGTGGCTCGAGCTCGGCGGCTCCGGCATGGTGCACCCCAACGTGCTGGCCAACTGCGGCATCGACCCCGAGGAGTGGTCTGGCTTCGCCTTCGGCTTCGGACTCGATCGACTGGCCGCCACCCGGCACGGGGTGGGCGACCTGCGGGAGCTGATGAGCACCGACGTCCGCATCCTGAGCCAGTTCTGATGAGGGTCCTGCTCTCCTGGTTGCGCGAGCTCGCGCCCGTGCCCACCGACGCCGACGCCGTGGCCGAAGCCCTCGACGACCTCGGCACCCCGGTCGAGGAGATGACCCGCCTGGGCGAGGGGCTCGAAGGCATCGTCGTAGCCGAGGTGCTCGCGCTGCGACCTCACCCCCGAGCCGACCGCATCCAGCTCGTGGACGTCGCCGTGGGCGCCGGGGATCCGCTCCAGATCTGCTGTGGCGCGTTCAACATGGCCGTCGGCGACCGGGTGCCCCTCGCCACCCTCGGCACCACCATGCCCGGCGGGATGCGCATCGAGCGCCGCAAGCTGCGGGGCGAGTGGTCGAACGGCATGTTGTGCTCGCCGGCCGAGCTGGGCCTGGGCGACGAGCAGGGCGGGATCCTGGTGCTCGCCCCGGACGTTCCCGTCGGCGCACCCCTGCGTGACGCCCTCGGGCTCCAGGCCGACGTGCTGTACGACCTCGAGGTGAACCCCAACCGTCCCGACGCCATGAGCGTGGCCGGCGCGGCTCGGGACCTCGCCGCCCGGTTCGGGGTGCCGTTCATGCTGCCGGCGCCGGAGGTGACCCCAAGCGGTGACCCAGCGAGCGGGGCCGTCACCGTCGAGATCGCCGATCCGGACCTGTGCGGGCGGTTCACCGCTCGGGTCCTGAGGTCGGTGTCGGTGGAGGCGTCGTCGCCACCGTGGATGCAGCGCCGGCTCACCGCGCTCGGCATGCGCCCCATCAACGCACTCGTCGACATCTCCAACTACGTGATGCTCGAGCTCGGCCAGCCGAACCACCCGTATGACCTCGCGCTGGTGGGTGGCGGCGGCTTCCGGGTCCGTCGGGCGACGCCCGGTGAGGCGCTGGTCACCCTCGACGGCCTCGAGCGCACCTTGGGTGTCGACGACCTCCTCATCTGCGATGGCCACGACGTCCCCATCGGCATCGCCGGGGTCATGGGGGGAGCAGCGTGTGAGATCTCCGAGGCCACCTCCGATGTCGTGGTGGAGATGGCGTGGTTCCAGCCCACCGCAGTGAGCCGCACGTCGCGCCGCCTGGGACTGCGCACCGAAGCGTCGGCCCGGTTCGAGAAGGGCTGCGACCCCGAGGTGATCGACCTCGCCGCCGACCGGTTCTGCGCGCTCGCCGCCGAGATCTGCGGCGCCACCGTCGCCCCCGGATCGGTCGACGAACGGGGGCAGCTCCCCGAGCGGCCGCCCATCCGGGTCCGCACCGCCCGCGTCAACCGCCTCCTCGGCACCGACCTCACCCCGGCCAGAATACGGGGGCTCCTCGAACCGATCGGCTTCGCCATCACCCCCGTGGACGGCGACCAGGACGTGGTGGTGCCGCCGTGGCGCCACGACTCCACCGCCGAGATCGACGTGGTCGAGGAGGTGGCCCGTCACCACGGGTACCGCAACATCCCCACCCGGGAGCTCACCGAGCCCCGCATCGGCGGGCTCACCCCCCGCCAGCACGACCGCCGAGCCGTGCGTCGCCTCCTCACCGGCCTCGGCCTGGCCGAGTGCCTCCCCCCGCCCTTCCTCGCCCCCGGCCAGCTCGAGCGCTGCCACCTGCCCCCCGGCGGCATCGAGCTGGTCAACCCCATGGTGGCCGAGGAGTCGGTGCTGCGCCCCTCGCTGCTCCCCGGCCTCGTCCAGGCCGCCGCCGGGAACCTCGCCCGCCGCATCGAGGACGTGGCCCTGTTCGAGATCGGCCACGTGTTCTTGCCTCCGCCCCCCGGGCAGGCGCTGCCCGACGAGCGAGAGCACCTCGCCGTGGTGCTCGCCCGGCGGGAGGCGCCGGCCGCCGTCGAGGTGTGGCAGGTGCTGGCCGACCGGCTCGCGCTGCCCGAGCCGGCCGTGGTCAACGCCGAGGTGGCGGGATTGCACCCCACGCGATCGGCTCGCACGACGGTCGACGGGAGGGAGGTCGGCGTAGTGGGAGAGGTGGCGCCGACCGTCCTGGCCACCAACGGCATCGACGAGCGGCTGGCCTGGCTCGAGGTGGATCTCGGCGCCCTGCTCGACGGTCCTCGCCGTCCCCGGACCTACCGCCCTGTCAGCCGCTTCCCGGCGAGCGACGTCGACCTCGCCTTCGAGGTGCCCGACGCCATCTCGGCCATCGCAATCGAGCGCACCATCGCTGCCGCCAGCGACCTCGTGTGGTCGGTGCGGCTCTTCGACGTCTACCGGGGGCCACCGGTGACCGGCGGATGCCGTTCCCTGGCCTACGCCGTCCGCCTCCAGGCCCCGGACCGCACCCTGACCGACGCCGACGTCGGCGAGGTCCGCAGCGTCGCCATCGCTGCCGTCGAGTCGGCGTACGGGGCGACCCTGCGGGGCTAACGGAGGGCTAGCGGGTCCGGCGTGTCCGACGGGTCGAGCCGGCCGTAGGCCATCAACCAGCGGAGGGCCAGCAGCGTGGCCTGGCCTCGCCACTCGAGTGTGGCGGCGGCGCTCGGCGGTTCCCAGGTGATGGGCCAGCCACCGTCGGCCTGCTGGTCGCCGGCGAGGCGATCGAGGGACCGCTCGATCAGGTCGTCGCTGAACAGGCTGCGCCAGCGATCGCCTGGATCCGCCGCGAAGTGGAACGGGGTGAGCCCGTAGCCAGGGTCGTCGGGTTCGTGGCGGAACCACGTCGCCGTCTGCACCGCCATCCCTGCCTCCTCCGCCAGGTCACCGGTGTCGGGAAGGTGCTCGAGCAGGGTCAAGACGCATCGGAGGGTGTGGGCATCGGAGGGCATCTCACTGGACCGCAGCTCGTCGAGGCACCACCCGGTGGCGTCATCGAGCCACGGGTGCGAGGCGCCGAAGCGGTGGATGAGGCCACAGATCCCTGCTGTGGGGTTGAGCGATGGCTTCGGTCCGAAGTCGTCGGTCCAGTGGGCGGCGTGGGGCTGGTCCAGCGCCGAAGGCACGATGGCGGGCACGGCGGGCTGACCGATGCCGGCGAGGTGGTCGCACAGCGCGTCGAGGACCTCGGCAGGAGCCACACCGACGTCGTCGTAGGCCCGCAGCGCCTGCTCGGCGAAGATGGGCTGGCTGGTCGAAGCCCGGAGGTCGGGTTCGAGGGCGTGACCGAAGCCGCCGTCGGGGTTGGCGAAGGCGGCCACGGCGGTCAGCACGCCACTCGCCGGGGCGCCGTCGAACACCGTCTCCGCCAGCCGCCGTTCGAGGAGGCGCCCCTCACTGACGATGTATGCCCGTCCGTGGTCGTAGGAGCTCATGGCCTCACCATAGGAAGGCCGTCTTGAACGAAACGGACCTCGGTTCAGGCGACGAGCGTGGCCGGGGTCATGCCCGTCAGGGTACGGGCCTCCCGGCCGAGGTGGGCCTGGTCGGCGTAGCCGGCGCCGGCGGCGAGCGCCGCCAGCCCTGCGTTGGGCGTTGCCTCGGCCAGATTGAGGAACGACTGGAGGCGCAGGATGCGCCGGAGCACGGCCGGCGGATAGCCGACGGCGGCGATGAACCGTCGCCGGAGCTGGCGCTCTCCGAGGCCGAGGGTGGCGGAGAGGGCGCCCGGCGACGTGCCGGCGGCGATCAGCTCCACTGCTTCGGCGACGAGCAGATCCGGCTCGACCTCCCGACGACGAGCAACCAGGGCCTTGACGAGGACCGCGGCGGCGGCGCCGGGAGTGGGAGCCTCGCCCACGCGTTCCTGCAGTGACGGCGCCTCGGGCCACAGCTCGGCCAGGGCCACCCGGGAGTCGGTGATTGCCGAGGCGGGTGCTCCGAGGAAGCCGGCGGCCTGGCCGGGAGCGAAGCGCACACCGACCACCGCTGTGCCTTCCGGCAGCGACACCCTGACCGGTCCGGTGTCGGGCCCCGCCACCTGCAGCGCGGTACCGGTCCAGACGATGTCCATGCAGCCGTCGGGCAGGATCCACGCGTGGCGGGGGCGGGTCGACCAGCCGACCGGGCTCGTCCACACGCACTGGACCGTTGCCGCCAACGCCTCCGGTGGGAGCCACTCCTGGTACCGCACACCTCCAGTCTGCCCCGCCGGTGGCTTGCATAGCGATGCATAGACCCGTATAGAGTGGCTCGGTGGCCAAGGTCGGGATCGTCGGGGCGTCGGGGTACACGGGGGCGGAGCTGCTGCGACTGTGCGCGCAGCACCCGGACCTCCAGGTCGGGGTGGCGACCGGTGACAGCCAGGCCGGCACGGCCGTCGCCGACCTGTACCCGAGCCTGGCCGCCCACTACGCCGGCCTGGTCATCGACCGGTTCGAGTTCGCCGCCGTGGACGGGCTCGACCTCGTCTTTCTCGCGCTGCCCCACGGGGCCAGCCAGGCCATCGTGCCCTATCTGGAGGGACGGGTCGGCCTCGTCGTCGACCTGGCCGCCGACTTCCGGCTGCGGGACCCCGGCCTGTACCCACAGTGGTACGGCGCCGCCCACACCTGCCCCGAGTGGCTCGACCGGTTCGCCTACGGGCTGCCCGAGCTGTTCCGCCCCGAGCTCGTCGGCGCCACCCACGTCGCCGCTCCCGGCTGCTACGTCACCACCGCGGCGCTGGCGCTGACCCCCCTGGTGCGAGCCGGTGTGATCGAGCCCGCCGGCGTCGTGGTCGACGCCGCCAGCGGAGTCTCGGGAGCGGGCCGGCCATCGAAGCCGTCGACCACCTTCTGCGCCGCTGACGAGGACCTCAGCGCCTACGGGCTGCTCACCCACCGCCACACGCCCGAGATGGAGCAGGCCGTCGGCGCCCAGATCATCTTCACCCCCCACCTCGCCCCGATGAACCGGGGGATCCTCGCCACCGCCTACGCCCGGCCGGCCGAGCCCGAGACCACCACGGCGACGGCCACCGCCGTGCTGCGCGAGGCCTACGCCGACGAGCCCTTCGTGGTCGTGCGGGAAGGGCCCGTCTCGACCAAGCCGACCCTCGGCTCGAACACCGCGCACGTCAGCGTGGCCGTCGACGACCGCACCGGCTGGGTGGTGGCCCTCGGAGCCCTCGACAACCTGGTGAAGGGAGCGGCCGGCCAGGCCGTCCAGTGCGCCAACCTGCTGCTGGGCTTGCCCGAGACCACCGGCCTGCCCACCGTCGGCCTCTACCCGTGACCACCACCACCGGTTCTGGGGCAGATCGCGGGCTCCCTGTAGCCCGGGTCCTGCCCCAGAACGGGGGGGTGGCGGCGCCGTGAGCGTGACCGCCCCCAGCGGGTTCGTGGCCGCCGGCATCCACTGTGGGATCAAGCCGTCGGGCCAGCCGGACCTGGCGCTCGTGGCCACAGCCGACGGCGCACCGGTGCCCGCCGCCGCCGTCTTCACGTCGAACCGGATGACCGCTGCCCCCGTCCTCGCCTCGCGCGCCCACCTCGTGGCCACCGGCGGTCGGGCGGCCGCGGTGGTGCTCAACAGCGGCAACGCCAACGCCGGCACGGGCCAACCCGGCCGCCAGGCGGCGGAGGCGACGTGTGCCGCCGTGGCCGCCGAGCTGGGCTGTGCCGCCACCGAGGTGCTCGTGTGCTCGACCGGCCTCATCGGCATCCCGATGCCGCTCGACCCGCTCCTGGGCGGCGTGCCCGCCCTCGTCGCGTCCCGATCCGATGGCGTGGAGGGGGCCAACGCCGCCGCTGAGGCTCTCCGCACCACCGACACCCACCGCAAGGAGGCGGTGGCCCGGCGGGGCAGCGTCGTGGTCGGCGGGATGGCAAAGGGGGCGGCCATGCTCGCCCCCGACATGGCGACCATGCTCGCCGTCCTGACCACCGACGCCGCCGTCGACCCGGCCGCGCTCCAGGCCGTGCTCACGGCGGGGGTGGCCGAGAGCTTCAACGCGCTCGTTGTCGACGGCTGCACCTCCACCAACGACACCGTGATCCTCCTGGCCAGCGGCGCCGCCAGCCCGGCCCCGGCCGGGAGTGCCGACGGCGAGGACCTGGCCGACGCCGTGGCCGACGTCTGTGCCGATCTCGCCGCCCAGATGGCCGGCGATGCCGAGGGCGCCACCAAGGTCGTCCGCCTCACGGTGACCGGCGCCGCCAGCGACGAGGACGCCCGCACCGGTGCCCGGGGAGTCGCCACGAGCCAGCTCACCAAGTGCTCCTGGTACGGCTGTGACCCGTACTGGGGACGAGTGGCGAGCGACCTCGGGTCGGCTGGCATCGGGTTCGACCCCGACCACCTCAGCGTGACCTACGGCTCCCACACCGTGGCCGCCGGCGGCGTCACCGTCGCCCACGACGTCGAGGGCCTCGCCGCCACCATGGCCCAGCGCCACCTCGCCATCACCGCCGACCTCGGCCTCGGATCCGGACGGGCCACGGTGCTCACCAACGACCTCACCCACGCCTACGTCGACGAGAACATGGGGACATCGTGAGCGAACGGGCACCAATGAACCAGCCGCCGGCGAGCGAAGGCGGCGATCGGCGGAAGGACGCCGCCGAGCGGGTGGAGGTCCTGCTCGAGGCGCTGCCCTACATCCGCCGGTTCCGTGACGCCGTCGTGGTCGTGAAGTACGGCGGGCACGCCATGGCCCGGCCCGACCTCGCCCTGCGGTTCGCCGAGGACGTGGTGCTGATGCACTCGGTGGGCATCCGGCCGGTGGTCGTGCACGGTGGCGGGCCCCAGATCGGCGCGCTGCTCGCCCGCCTGGGCATCCCGTCGGAGTTCCGCGACGGGTTGCGGGTCACCGACGCCGACACCCTCGACATCGCCCGCATGGTCCTCGTCGGCAAGGTCAACCGCGACATCGTGGCCGCCGTCAACACCCACGCCCCCCTCGCCGTCGGTGTGTCCGGTGAGGATGCCGGCCTCATCGGCGCCCGCCAGCGGCGGGCCGACCTGGGCTTCGTGGGCGACGTGGCCGAGGTGAACCCCCGCATCATCGAGCGCCTGCTCGACGAGGAGCTCATCCCCATCGTCTCCACCATCGGCAGCGACGCCAAGGAGGGACAGGCCTACAACATCAACGCCGACACGGTGGCCGGGGCCATCGCCATCGAGCTGTGCGCCGAGAAGATCGTCTACCTCACCGATGTCGCCGGTCTCTTGACCGATCCCGCCGATCCGGCCTCGCTGGTGAGCGAGGTCACCGTGCCCCAGCTGCAGCTCCTGGTGGCCGACGGGGTGGTGGGCGAGGGCATGATCCCCAAGGTCGAGTCGTGCATCCGGGCCGTGGAGGGCGGCGTCGGATCCGCCCACCTGCTCGACGGGCGCATCCCCCACGTGCTGCTGCTCGAGATCTTCACGGCCGCCGGGGTCGGCACGATGATCGCCCGCAACGCCGCTGGGTTCGCCCGATGAGCGAGCCGGAGGCGAGCGAATCAGAAGGTACGGCTTTGGTTCGCCCCGGAGGGGCGAGGCTCATCGGCGCGGACCGAAGGGAGCACCGATGAGCGCTCCCCTGGAGGCCAGCACCGCCGTCCACGCGGCGGCCATGGGCGCACCGGTGGAGGCGCTGGAGCGGTGCCCGCTCATGCCGACCTACCCACCGCCGTCCCTCATGCTCGTGCAGGGCGAGGGGTCCTGGGTCTGGGACCGCGACGGCACCCGCTACCTCGACTTCCTCTCCGGGTTGGCCGTGACCAGCCTCGGCCACGCCCATCCGGCGGTGGCCGACGCCCTGGCCACCCAGGCGAGAACCCTCGTGCACGCCTCCAACCTGTTCGGCACCGAACCCGGTTGGGAGGTGGCCGCCACCCTCGACCGGCTCCTCGGCGGGGGCGGCCAGGTCTTCTTCGCCAACTCGGGGGCGGAGGCCAACGAGTGCGCCCTCAAGTTGGCTCGTCGGTTCGGCGGCCACGGTCGCCACGTGGTGGTGAGCACCTACGGCTCGTTCCACGGCCGGACCCTGGCCACCCTGCACGCCACCGGCCAGCCGGCCAAGCACGAGGCGTACCAGCCGCTCCCCGAGGGCTTCCGCCACGTCGCCTGGGACGACGTGGATGCCCTGGAGGCAGCCATGGACCCCACCGTGGCCGCCGTCCTGCTCGAGGCGGTACAGGGCGAGGGCGGCGTGCACCCCGCCACCCCCGAGTACTTCGCCGCCGCCCGCCGGCTCTGCGACGAGCGGGGGGCGCTGCTGATGGTCGACGAGGTGCAGACCGGCCTCGGCCGCACCGGGCGCTGGTTCGGACACCAGCACCTCGACGTCGTGCCCGACGTGGTCACCATGGCCAAGGCGCTCGGCAACGGCGTTCCCATCGGCGCCTGCTGGGCCCGAGCCGACGTGGCCGCCGCCTTCGATCCCGGCGACCACGCCACCACCTTCGGCGGCCAACCCCTCGCCACCGCCGCCGCTCGGGCCGTGCTGGCGGCGATGGAGGAAGGCGACGTGCCTGGACGGGCCGCCGCCGCCGGGCGCCGCCTGGCCGAAGGCCTGCGCGACCTCCCGGAGGTGACCAGCGTGCGCGGGCTCGGCCTCCTCCTGGCCGCTGAGCTCGACGGCATCGACGCCCGGACGGTGGCTGCCGACGCACTGGCCGCCGGGCTCATAGTCAACGCCGTCACTCCCACGGCGCTGCGCCTGGCCCCCTCCCTCCTCGTGACCGACGGCGAGATCGACCACGGGCTCGGCCTGCTGCGAGGGGCGCTCACCGGGGGCGGCTCGAGGCCCGAGGCGCGGCGGTGACCCGCCACCTGCTCGAGGTCGACGACCTCACACCGGCCGAGCTGGTCCGCGTGCTGGCCCTGGCCCGACGGCCCGATCCACCGGCCGTGCTGGCCGGCCGGGGCGTGGGCCTCGTCTTCGAGAAGCCGTCCACCCGGACCCGCCACTCCACCGAGCTCGCCGTCGTCCAGCTCGGTGGTCACCCGGTGAGCTCGCAGGCCGCCGAGGTCGGCCTCGACACCCGGGAGAGCGCCGAGGACGTGGCCCGCACCCTCGCCTGCTACCACGCCGCCATCGGGGCCCGCGTGTACGAGCACGCCAAGGTCGAGCGAATGGCGGCGGCCGTGGACGTCCCGGTGGTCAACCTCCTCTCCGAGGACAGCCATCCCCTCCAGGCCCTGGCCGACCTGCTCACCGTGGAGGATGCCCTCGGGAGGCTGGCCGGGGTCCGTCTCGCCTACGTGGGCGACTTCAACAACGTGGCCCGGTCACTGGGGTTGGCGGCGGCCATGACCGGCATGGAAGTGGCCTTCGGCTGCCCGGCGGGGTTCGGGCCGGCGCCGGCCGACCTCGACCGCATGGCCTTCGCCCTTGAGGGCGCGCCGCCGGGCGCGGCCGGTGAGGGCGTGGCGGTGACTCACCGCCCCGCCGATGCCGTCGAGGGGGCCGATGTGGTCTACACCGACGTCTGGGCCTCGATGGGCCACGAGGCCGAGGCCGAGCAGCGGCGTCGCTCCTTCGAGGGCTTCACCGTCGACGACGGTCTGGTGAGGCTGGCCTCCAGGGATGCCATCGTCCTGCACGACCTGCCCGCCCATCGGGGTGAGGAGATCACCGCCAGCGTGCTCGACAGCCACCGAAGCCGGGTGTGGCTCCAGGCTGCCAACCGCATGTCCGCCGCTCGTGGCGCTCTCCTCTTCCTGCTGGGGGAGGGTCGGTGACCACCGGTCGGCTGGCCAAGCCGCAGCGCCAACACGTCATGGCCAAGCTGTTGGCCCAACACGCCGTCACCAGCCAGGAGCAGCTCGTCGAGCTCCTGGCCACGGCCGGGGTGGTGTCGACCCAGGCCACCGTCTCGCGGGACCTCCTCGACCTGGGGGCCATCAAGGTGCGAGCCGACGGTGGCGAGTCGATCTACGCCATCCCCGATCTGCCCCACGAGCAACGGGCGCCCGAGGACCACCTGCGACGAGTCTTCGGTGAATGGGTGGTGGAGGTCGGCTCGTCGGGTGACCTGGTGGTGCTGCGAACGCCGCCGGGTTCGGCCCACGTCGTCGGATCAGCCCTCGACCGGGCCGACCGGCCCGAAGTGCTGGGCACCGTCGCCGGCGACGACACGCTGATCGTGGTGGCCCGGCGGGGGTCCGGTGGGCGCCTCGAGCGCCGGTTGCGCGACCTGGCCGGGCTCCCGTCCGGACGAACCTGAAGCGAAGGAGCAGATCGGTGGCGAAACGAGTGGTGCTGGCCTACAGCGGCGGCCTCGACACGTCGGTGGCCGTCCGGTGGATGATCGACGAGCTCGGGGTGGAGGTCGTCGCGCTCGCCGTCGATGTCGGCCAGGCCGCCGACGACTGGACGGTCGTGCGGGAACGGGCCCTCGCCGCCGGCGCCGCCGAGGCCACCGTCATCGACGCCCGTGCCGAGTTCGCCGAGGACTTCGTCGCCCCCGCGCTCAAGGCCAACGCCCTCTACGAGGGTCGCTATCCGCTGGTGTCGGCGCTCTCCCGTCCGGTGATCGTCAAGCACCTGGTGGAAGCGGCCCGCTACCACGGGGCCGACGCCGTCGCCCACGGCTGCACGGGCAAGGGCAACGACCAGGTCCGCTTCGAGGTCTCGACCCGGGCCCTGGCCCCCGACCTCGAGGTCGTGGCTCCGGTGCGGGGCTGGGGCATGACCCGGGAGGAGTCGATCTACTACGCCTACGACCACGGCATCCCGATCCAGGCGACCAAGGAGAAGGTGTACTCGATCGACGACAACCTCTGGGGCCGGGCCATCGAGTGCGGCGAGATGGAGGACCCCTGGGCCGTCCCTCCGCCGGGGGTGTGGTCGCTGACCCGGCCGACCGTCACCGAGCCCTGCGACCTCGTCATCGGCTTCGAGCAGGGCGTGCCGGTCGAGATCGACGGCGAGCGGCTCGGGATGCTCGATGTGATCGAGCGGCTCAACACCGTCGTCGGCTCCTACGGCTGGGGCCGCATCGACATGGTGGAGAACCGTCGGGTGGGGATCAAGAGCCGTGAGACCTACGAGTGCCCGGCCAGCCTGGCCCTCATCCTGGCCCACAAGGACCTCGAGTCGATCTGCCTGGAGCGTGACCTGGAGCGCGAGAAGGCCCGCATCGAACCCCGCTACGCGGAGCTCGTCTACGACGGGTTGTGGTTCTCGCCGCTGAAGCAGGCCCTCGACGCCTTCGTGGACTCGAGCCAGGAGTTCGTCACCGGTGAGGTCCGGCTGCGCCTGGAGCCGGGGAGCTGCGCGGTCACCGGCCGCCGCAGTCCCCACAGCCTCTATGACTACCGGTTGGCCACCTACGACGCCGAGGACCGCTTCCGGCACGAGGACTCGGCCGGCTTCGTGCGGCTCTGGGGACTCGGCATCGAGACCTGGGCCGACCGCCAGGGCTCCAAGCGGGTCCGGGACTGACCGTGCCCACCCTGTGGCACGGACGCTTCGAGGACGGGCCCTCCGACGAGCTCCTCGCGTTCACGGCCAGCCTGCCCTTCGACCGGCGCCTGGCCGAGGACGACCTGGCCGGCTCCCGGGCCCACGTCGGCGGCCTGGCTCGCGCCGGGGTGCTCACCACCGAGGAGGCCGACACCGTGGTCGCCGCTCTCGACCGGGTGGGCGAGGAGCTGGCGGCCGACGGGCTCACCTTCGTCGCTTCCGACGAGGACGTCCACACCGCCATCGAACGCCGGGTCACCGAACTGGCCGGCGAGCCCGGGGCCAAGCTCCACACCGGTCGCAGCCGCAACGACCAGGTGGCCACCGCCATGCGCCTCTACACCCGACGGGCCCTGTCGACCGTCGCCGGCTGCGTGGTGGACCTGCAGTCCACCCTGCTCGACCTGGCCGAGGACGCCGGCGGCGCCTACCTCCCCGGGTACACCCACCTGCAGCGGGCCCAGCCGGTGCTGCTGGCCCACCATCTCTTGGCCCACGGGTGGGCGCTGGCCCGCGACGTCGACCGGCTGCTGGCCACACGCAGACGGGCCAACGTGTCGCCCCTCGGCGCCGGGGCCCTGGCCGGGTCGTCGCTGGCCCTCGACCCGGCCGCCACCGCCCACGAGCTCGACTTCGACGGCGCCTTCGACAACTCCCTCGATGCTGTCAGTGACCGGGACTTCGTGGCCGAAGCGCTGTTCGACCTGGCGCTGCTGGGGGTCCACCTGTCCCGGATCGGCGAGGAGGTCGTCCTCTGGTCGACCGCCGAGTTCGGCTTCCTCGACCTCGACGAGGGCTACAGCACGGGAAGCTCGATGCTGCCGCAGAAGAAGAACCCCGACATCGCCGAGCTGGCCCGGGGCAAGGCCGGCCGGCTGATCGGGCACCTCACCGGCGTGCTGGTGACGCTGAAGGGCCTCCCCCTGGCCTACAACCGGGACCTCCAGGAGGACAAGGAACCGCTCTTCGACGCCGTGGACCAGGTGACCCTCGCTCTC
The DNA here is from genome assembly GCA_030447445.1 of Acidimicrobiales bacterium. Lineage (GTDB taxonomy): Bacteria > Actinomycetota > Acidimicrobiia > Acidimicrobiales > Iamiaceae > JAUJOW01. The sequence goes on from JAUJOW010000010.1 coordinate 98,642, forward strand.
TCGGCCCTGCGGGGCCTGCTGGCCACGGCCAGGTTCCGCACCGGGCGGATGCAGGACGCCGCCGACTCACCCGAGGGCGCTGCCGTCGACCTGGCCGAGCACCTCGTGGCCGGTGGCCTGCCCTTCCGGGAGGCGCACGCCCTCGTCGGTGGGCTCGTGCGCGACGCCGTCGAGCGCCGGGTCCCGCTCGTCGACCTCGTGGCCGGCCACCCCGCCCTCGGGGCCGGGGCGGCCGAGCTGCTCGAACCGGGCGTCGCCGTGACCAGGCGGACCACTGCCGGCGGAGCCGGCCCGGCCCCCGTGGCCCACCAGCGGACCGCCTTCCGGGAACGCCTCGAGGCCGATCGGCGCCGCCTCGGTGCGTCACCGACCTGAGCGGCCCCCCCGGACGCCCTGCCCGGACGCCCTGCCCGGACGCCCTGCCCGGACGCCCTGCCCGGACGCGATGATGGCGGCCGTGCCGGCCGGTCCCGATCGACGCCCCCACCGGCACGACATCCGGGTGCGCTACGGCGAGGTGGACGTGCAGGGCGTGGTCTTCAACGCCCACTACCTGGCGTACTGCGACGACGCCTCCGACACGTGGTTCCGCTCTCTCGCCTGGGACCCGGCCGAGCACGGTTGGGACGTGGTGGTGAAGCGGGCGGTGCTGGAGTGGCAGGGCCCGGCTGGCCTCGGTGACGTCGTCTCCATTGCCGTCGAGGTGACCCGCTGGGGGACCACCAGCTTCGACGTCGGCTTCACCGGCACCGTCGCCGGCCGGCCGGTTTTCACCGGCACCATCACCTACGTCGGGGTGGCCTTTGGCACCCAACGCCCCGCCGCCGTGCCAGCGCCCTTTCGGGAGGCGGCCACGGGCGGGGTCGTCCCCGGTGGGCCGGCCGGGCGGGCTTCCTAGGGGTGGCCGGTCGACGCCTCACCCGGTCCTTCTACCGGCGCGACCCCCGGGTGGTGGCCCCCGAGCTGCTGGGCAAGGTCCTCGTCCACGGCGACCGGAGCGGGCGGATCGTCGAGGTCGAGGCCTACTGCGGTGCCATCGACGCGGGCAGCCACGCCTACCGCGGCCCCACCCGTCGCAACGCCACCATGTTCGGCCCCCCGGGACGGCTCTACGTGTACTTCACCTACGGGATGCACTGGTGTGCCAACGCCGTGTGCGGGGAGGACGGCGAGGGGGTCGCCGTCCTCCTGCGGGCGGCGGCGCCCCTGGGTGGGCTCGGGGAGATGCGGGCGGCTCGGCCCGCCGCCCGACGCCAGCGGGATCTGGCCAGCGGCCCCGCCAAGCTGTGCCAGGCGTTCGGCATCGACGGCAGCTTCGACGGCGCCGACCTGGCCACCGCCGACGGGGGCGTGACCATCACCGACGATGGCGTGGCCCCACCGCCGGCACCGGGGATCAGCACCCGCATCGGCCTCAGCGTCGGCGCCGAGCACCCCTGGCGGTGGTACGTCCCCGGGGACGCCAACCTGTCCCGCCCCGGCTGACCTCAGCCGACATCACCCGGGGTGGCGCACGACGGCATGGCGTTGACCTCTGCGAAGGTCTCGATGACGGTGTCCAGCGGATCGTCGTACTTCTCCTCCACCAGGAACCGAGCCCCGGGGTCGACCCTGAGGCGGTCGGCGTAGTCCCGCCGGGCGGCCAGGTAGCTGCGCCAGTCAGTGACCCACCGGCGCACCAGCACGGCGTCGTCAGGGTCCTCGGGCGGCGGCTGGACCAGGCCGTCGACCATGGTGTCGAGGAGGCCGGTGGCCCGGTCGAGCACCTGGGCCCGCGTCGTGGCGTCAGCGGTGGTGGCGGCGTTGGGGAGGTCGGCGAGCTGCTCCCGGGTCGACGCACACGTGCGCTCGGCGGTGGTCACCCATCGGCGGTCGCTGAGGTAGTCGGGGTTCTGCCGGCGGGGCGCACCGGAGAAGATCCACGCCCAGAACAGCACCAACGCCAGGACCACCACCACGACAAGGACCCGTCCCACCGGGAACCGCCGGGAAGGCGCGGATTCGTCACCCCCGGGGGGGGTGGGACGGGTGGGGATGGGCACGGGCCCAGCCTCACACGCGAGAGTGGAGAGCCGTGACCGCCACCGATCCGGCCCTCTTCGACGATCTCGTCGCTCGCCGCCTGGTGCACGATTCGACCGACCGGGCGTCGCTGGCGGCGCGCTTGGCCGAGGGGCCGGTGACCCTCTACCACGGCATCGACCCGACCGCTGACAGCCTCCACGTCGGCCACCTGATCGGGTTGGTGATGCTCCGCCGCTTCGCCGAGGCCGGCCACCGACCACTGGCCCTCGCCGGCGGCGCCACCGGCATGGTGGGCGACCCGAGCGGCCGCTCGGACGAGCGGAACCTCCTCGACGAGGAGACCCTGGCCGCCAACCTGGCCGGCATCACGGCTCAGATCGCCAGGGTGGTGGGCGGTGACGCCGGCATCCGCCTGGTCGACAACCGGACCTGGACCGCCGACCTCACCCTGATCGAGTTCCTGCGCGACGTCGGCAAGCACGTCACGGTGAACACCATGCTGAGCCGGGAGTCGGTGCGCCAGCGGCTGGGCAGCGAGACCGGGATCTCCTTCACCGAGTTCGCCTACATGCTCGTGCAGGCCAACGACTACCGCTGGTTGGCCGACCACCTCGGTTGCGAGCTCCAGGTCGGCGGCTCGGACCAGTGGGGCAACATCCTGGCCGGCGTGGATCTGATCCGGCGCACCCGGGGCCGTGCCGTCCACGCCTTCTCCTGGCCCCTGGTCACCGCTGCCGATGGCACCAAGCTGGGTAAGACCACCGGCGGACGGGTCTGGCTCGACCCCGACCGCACGAGCCCGTACCAGTTCTTCCAGCACTGGATGCAGACCGACGACGCCGAGGTCGGTCGGTCACTGGCCCAGTTCACCTTGCTGCCGATGGCCGTCGTGGAGGACGTGGTGGCCACCCACGCCGCTGCCCCCGAGCACCGCCACGGGCAGCGCCGGCTGGCTCGAGAGGTCACCGCGCTGGTGCACGGCGCCGTCACCGCCGCCGCCGCCGAGGAGGCCTCGGCCGTGCTGTTCGGGGCCGGGCTCGACGGGGTGAGCGCCGCCGGCCTGGCCGCCGTGGCCGGCGAGGTCCCCACCCGGCCCGTCACGAGCGAGGAGCTGGCTGCCGGGCTGGACCTCTCCTACGCGCTCGTGGCCACCGGCCTCACCGGATCCAGGGCCGAGGCGCGACGGGCCATCGACCAGGGCGGGGCATACGTGAACGACGAACGAGCCAGCGCCACCCGGGTGATCGGGCCCGAGGACCTCCGCGCCGGGCGCTACGTCGTCCTGCGCCGAGGCAAGCGCTCCTACGCCCTGCTGGTCGCCGAACAGGTTGACGCCCCGGGCCCCCGCCGGTAAGGTGGCAACCCGCTCAGGAGCGCCGTCACGGCCCTCCGAGCAGCGACACCAACGGCTCTCGGAGCCGTGTGTCCGGAGTGGGTCTTCCCCCCGGGAGGCCAGGGCGCTCCTTGAAAACGGAACAGAGGACGAAATGCGAGTGCGGGCGACTGCACCGGGGGAACCCGTTGCAGCCGTACCGAAGTACACAGCACCACAACGGACAACTGACCCAGTTGTCGTCAGGTGCCAGTCGCCACGAGGCGCCAGCCCGTGGTGGCTCTCTGCACACGATCGACGTCCCGCTGCTTCGGCGGCGGGTGGAGATCTCGACGGAGAGTTTGATCCTGGCTCAGGACGAACGCTGGCGGCGTGCC
>JAUJOW010000011.1:0-71031 GCA_030447445.1 Acidimicrobiales bacterium
CGACGAGGTCGAGGGCGGCGATGCGGAGGAGCTCGTGCCGCTTCCAGGCCACCAGTCCCTCGGGCGATGCGACGTCGGGTTCGAGTCGCCGGGTCGGGTCGGCCAGGAGGTCGAGGCTGGCGGCGTCGGTCTCGAGGAGTCGGGTGAGCGAGCGGCTGGCGGCGGTCACCGCCACCACCGCTCGGGCCAGGTCGGGGTCTTCGGCCAGGCGGGTGTGGAGGCCGGGGTGGGCGGCCCCGAGGCGGTCGAGGGCCACGGCCACCTCGTCCGGCGCCGCCGACCGGGCGATCAGCGCGTGGAGGTCGGCCGGGTGCCCGATGGAACGACCCTAGGCCGACCGCTGCGCCGGCTCACCGTGCACGTCCACCGACCCCACCCACCACCCTGGCTGCGACCGCCTTCGGCGGTCACCGTCCACGCAGGGGCGGAACCCGGACGCCACTGCACGGTCAGGCGGCTGGCAAGGTGATGCGGTGATCCGTCGGGGCCCGAGGGGCGCGCTGCTGGCGGCGCTCGTCGTCTCGCTGCTGTCGGTGCTCGGCGTCGTCGTCCTGCGCACCGACGAGCCGGCGGTGAGGCGGCCGGTGGCGGTCGACCCGACGGCTCCCACTGGGCCGTCGACCACCCCGACGACGACGATCCCATCGGCGCCGTCGACATCACCCTCGTCGCCGGCGACCACGACGGCGCCACCGCCGCCCGCCGTCCTGCCGGCCGAGTTGCGAGCGGCGCTCGAGGGACGCCTCGCCGACCCCCGCTTCGACGGTGCCCAGGTCGGCGTCTCGGTCCGGATCGAAGGCCTGGGCGAGCTGGCCTCGGGCGACGACGTGGCCCTGCTGCCGGCCTCGAACCAGAAGCTGCTCACGGCGATGGCCGCCCTCGAGGTCCTCGGCCCGGAGACGACACTGACCACCGAGGTCCGGGCCGTCGGTCCCGTGCAGGACGGTGTCGTGGCCGGCGACCTGGTGCTCGTGGGCGGGGGCGACCCCAGCCTCTTGCTCCACGGCCCTCACTCGCTCGATGGCCTGGCCGCCCAGCTCCGAGCCAGAGGGGTCTCACGGGTGGCTGGCTCGCTGGTGGGTGACGAGTCCCGCCACGACGTCGCCCGGAAAGCCCCGGGCTGGCTCGACTTCCACGTCCCGGACCAGATCGGTCCGCTCTCGGCGCTGGCCGTCGACGGCAACCGCCTCCGCCGGGACGCCGCCTACCTGGCCGACCCGCTGCTCGGCAACCTCGAGCTGTTCCAGGAGGCGTTGGCCACCCAGGGCATCACCGTCGCCGGTGACCTCCGGCGGGGGCTGGCTCCTCCGGGGTCCACCGTCCTGGCCGCCGCCCGATCGCAGCCCGTCGCCACCCTCGTCGGCGGGATGCTGCGCACGAGCGACAACTTCACGGCGGAGCTGCTGTTGCGAGAGGTGGGCCGGCGCAGTACCGGCGAGGGCTCCACACCGGCCGGGGCGGCCGCCGCCGACGACGTGGCCCGCTCCCTCGGCGCCGAGTGGGTCGGAGTCACCGCCGACGGCTCGGGGCTCAGCCGCCAGGACCGTCGATCGGCGGGGGAGTGGCGACGGCTGCTCGACGCCGCCCGCCGGTCACCGTGGTTCGAGGCCGTCCTGGTGGGGCTACCCGTCGCCGGGCGCACCGGCACCTTGGAGGGCCGCTTCGGAGGCACGCCGGCCGAAGGGATCCTGCGGGCCAAGACCGGCTCGATCATCGAGGGGCGAGCGCTCTCGGGTTACCTGGAGACCGCCGGTGGGCGCGCCGTCACCTTCTCGGTGGTGAGCAACGGCGGCTGCCCGTCGTGCACCGAGGCGGCCATCGACGACCTGCTCGTGGTGGTGGCCGCCGACCGCAGCTGACGGTCAGTCGATCGAGCCGGTTGATCGCCGTCGGTACGCTGGCGACGTGGCTCGTCTGCGCGTCGCCGCCTGCCAGATCAACACCCGAGTCGGCGACCTCGACGGCAACGTCAGCCGCGTGCTCGACGCCATCCGGCGGGCCGAGGCGGCGGACTGCGACATCGCCGTGTTCCCGGAGCTGGCCGTCACCGGGTACCCCCCCGAGGACCTCCTCCTGAAGCCCCGCTTCATCACCGACAACCGCCGGGCCGTCGAGCGCATCGCCGCCGGCACCAGCCGCTGCGTCGCCGTCGTCGGGTTCGTCGACGCCGGCCGTGACCTCTACAACGCCGCCGCCATCTGCGGGGGCGGCGCCATCAAGGGCGTGTACCGCAAGCAGGAGCTGCCCAACTACGCCGTGTTCGACGAGCTGCGCTACTTCGCTCCTGGCGACGACCCCGGCCAGCTCTACCTCGTGGGCGGCGTACGGGTGGGCGTGTCGATCTGCGAGGACGCCTGGAACCCCAGCGGTCCGATCGCCGACCAGGCCGACAGCGGCGCCGAGCTGATGGTCAACCTCAACGCGTCGCCGTTCGCCGAGGGGAAGCTGGCCCGCCGGGAGCGCATGCTCGCCACCCGGGCCGCCGACGCCTCCTGCGCCCTCGTCTACGTGAACCAGGTCGGCGGGCAGGACGAGCTCGTCTTCGACGGCGCCTCGCTCGTCTTCGACGCCGACGGCGAGTTGGTGGCCCGAGCCCCCCAGTTCGTCGAGGACGTCATGGTCGTCGACGTCACCGTCGAGCCCGTCTACCGCAAGCGTCTGCTCGACCCCCGTGGCCGGCCCACCGACGAGCTGTTGCCCCTGGCTCTGGCGCTGGGCGGCCACGGCGACCACGGCGACCGCGGAGACCAGGGCGGCCAGCCCGATCTCGACGGCCAGGAGCTGACCCGCGTCACCGGCGACCGGGCCTCGGCCGACACCGCGCCGGTCGATCCACCGATCGCGCCGGCTCTCGACCCCGACGACGAGGTCTACGACGCCCTCGTGCTCGGCACACGCGACTACCTCGACAAGAACGGCTTCTCCGATGTCGTCATCGCTCTCTCGGGCGGCGTCGACTCCACGCTCGTCGCCTCCATCGCCGTCGACGCCGTCGGGCCCGAGCGGGTGCACGGCGTGTCGATGCCGAGCCGGTACTCCTCGGACCACTCCCGCACAGACGCCGCCCGCCTGGCCGAGAACCTCGGCATCGACCTGCGGACGATCGCCATCGAACCGGCCCACGCCGCCATGCTCGACATGCTCACCCCCAGCTTCACCGGGCACGAGCCCGACCTGACCGAGGAGAACCTGCAGAGCCGCATCCGGGGCATGACCGTCATGGCCCTGTCCAACAAGTTCGGCTGGATCGTCCTCACCACCGGCAACAAGAGCGAGATGGCCGTCGGCTACGCCACCCTCTACGGCGACACCGCCGGCGGCTACGCCGTGCTGAAGGACGTCTACAAGACCCGCGTGTTCGAGCTGTGCCGCATGCGCAACCGGCGGGCCGGCCACGAGCTGATCCCGGAGTCGGTGATCACCAAGCCCCCGTCGGCCGAGCTCCGCCCCGACCAGCGAGACGACCAGAGCCTGCCCTCCTACGACGAGCTCGACGCCGTGCTGATCCAGTACATCGAGCACGACCGCACCACCGGCGACCTCATCGCCGCCGGCCACGACGCCGACCTCGTGAAGCGGGTGGTGCGCCTGGTGGACGGGGCCGAGTACAAGCGTCGACAGACCCCGCCGGGGGTGCGGGTGTCGGCCAAGGCCTTCGGCAAGGACCGCCGGCTGCCGATCACCAACGCCTATCGCGGCTGAAGGGATGCAAGTCCGCGGGGAGACCTCCCGGGCCACCAGCGGGACCACGCCGTCGCTGGCGCTGGTGGCCGCCTCCTTCCTCTGGGGCTCCACGTTCCTCGTGGTGAAGGACGCCGTCGACGACGCCGACGTCATGCCTTTCCTGGCCGCCCGCTTCCTCGTGGGGGCGGCCGTGCTCTGGCCGATCGCCCACCGCCGACCCTCGGCGCCGATGGAGGTGCGCCACGGTGTGCTGGCCGGGACCGCCCTCCTCGTCGGCTTCGTGTTCCAGACCGTCGGCCTCCAGTACACGACCAGCTCCTCCTCGGCGTTCATCACCTACCTGCTCGTGGTGTTCGTGCCCGTCATCGGCGCCGTGCTCGACCGGCGGCTGCCGGGGCCGGTCACCGTGGCCGGCGTGGCCCTCGCCGTCGTCGGGCTCCTGCTGCTCTCCGGCGGCGTGGAGGGGTTCGGGCGGGGCGAGTGGCTCACCCTCGGCTGCGCCCTCTCCTTCGCCGTCCACCTGGTGATGCTCGACCGGACGAGCCACCGCCACGACGCCATCCGGCTCACCTTCTGGCAGGTGCTCACCGTCGGCCTCGGCTGCCTGGGCCCCGGCGCCGTGCTCGGTGGCTTCGGCTTCGCCGCCGCCACCTGGTCGGCCGTCGTGTTCACCGGCGTCGGTGCCACCGCGCTCGCGCTCCTCTGCATGGTGTGGGCGCAGCGCACCGTGCCGCCCACCCGGGCAGCGCTGCTGCTCCTGCTCGAGCCGGTCTTCGCCGCCGTGCTCGGCTACATGGTCGGCGAGCGCCTCGGCGGGCGTGGTTTCGTCGGGGCGGCGTTGATCCTCGTCGCGGTGCTGGCCGTCGAGTTCAGCCCGATGCTCCGCGACAAGCCACCGGTGGCCCGCCACGCCGACGTCTGATCGTGGGGGGCGGCGTGGGCGGTGACGACGTCGTGGTGGTGGGCGCCGGGCACAACGGGCTGGTGGCCGCCTGCTACCTGGCCCGGGCCGGCCGCCGGGTGGTCGTGTTGGAGGCGCTCGACCGGGCCGGCGGCGGGTCCCGCACCGAGGAGACCGTCCCCGGCCACCGCTTCGACCTCCACTCCGCCGCCCACAACATCATCAACATGACCGCCATACCCGACGAGCTGGACCTGGCCGGCGCCGGGCTCACCTACCAGGAGATGGATCCCTTCTCGACCGCTGTCCACGGCGACGGCCGCCGGGTCCGGTTCCACCGCTGCATCGACGCCACTGCGGCTTCCATCGCCGAGGTCGAGCCTCGCGAGGCGGACGCCTACCGGGCGTTCATGGACGTGGCCGTGCCGATCATCCGCGCCGTGATGCCCGCCATCCGCGGCGAGCAACCGGTCCGAGAGCTCCCCGACCGGCTCGGCCACATCGCCCGCTTCCTCGGCCGTCGACCGCTCAACCGCACCGCCGAGCTGCTCGGCCCCTACGACACCTTGTTGCGACGGTGGCTCCCGAGCGACCTCACCCGCGCCCCGGTGGCTGCCTTCGCCGCCCACGCCGGCGTCGGCCCGTCGACCCCTGGCGGCGCGCTCTTCGCCTTCTGGCAGGCCGCCTACCACCTCCACGGCCAGTGGCACGCCCGGGGCGGCGCCCAGGGCCTGACCGATGCCCTGCTCGCCCGGGCCGGCGCGCTCGGCGTCGAGGTGCGGGTGGGGGCACCGGTCACCGCCATCGACGGCCGTGGTGGCCGGGTGCGAGGGGTGGTGGTCGGCGGGGACCGGCTGCCGGCCGCTGCCGTCGTCGCCGCCATCGACCCCACGCGGGCGCTGCTCGAGCTGCTCGACCCGCCCCTCGGCGGCCGCACCGGCACCGATCTCGCCGCCGTCCGCCGGGGCAACGTGGTGCAGGCGCTCGTGCACGTCGCCACCGACCGGCTGCCCGGCTACCCCGACGCCCGACCCGGTGACTGGAACGGCCTGCAGAGCTTCGTCGACAGCCTCGACGACGTGACCGGCGGCTGGATCGCCGCCGAGGCGGGGCGGCTGCCCGACCCGCTGCCCACCTACGCGTTCACCCCCTCGGCCCTCGACGACACGCTGGCCCCGGCCGGCCACCACACCGTCTACCTGGCCTGCCCGACCGCACCGGCTCGCGTCGACGGCGGATGGGCGGCCCGGCGCGACGAGCTGGTGGACGCCGCCCTGGCCTCGGTCGAAGCCCGTGCCCCCGGCTTCGGGCGGTCGATCACCGGCGTGGCCGTGCGCACCCCGGCCGACATGGAGTCCGAGGGGTGGCCCGGGGCCCACCCCATGCACGTCGACATCGCCCTCGACCAGCTTGGCCCCTTCCGACCCACCCGGGCGCTGAGCGGCCACCGCACACCCGTGGAGGGGCTGTACCTCTCCGGAGCCGGGACGGCGCCCACCGGCGGCATCGCCGGCACCCCCGGCCGACTGGCCGCTCGGGCTCTCGTCGACGACACGTCCGGGCGTCGAGCCGGCGGCCGGACGCTTGACCGGCCGGTCAGGCGGCGGCCACGCTGAAGGCCGACTCGCCGTCCAACCGCCGTGACCCGGCGAGGGGGTTTCGCATGGCCGATCCGAGAGCACCGCGGGCGCCGTTCGCGCCGTGGGACCGACGGGAGCTACCTGGCGCGTTCACCGTCGAGGAGTCCGCCGTTCGGGTCGGCCACTACAAGTGGATCGAGATGAAGCTGTTCGAGGTTCTGGGCGGCTGGGTGGCGACCGTGCCCGAGCTCGACGTCAAGATGCGCCTCGGCACCCACACCTACCACCACGCCTGGCACGCCGAGCTGTGGCACAAGCGGCTGCCCGAGCTGCGGGAGATGAACCCCGAGCGGCTCACCGGCCCACCCAACGACGAGCTGGTGACCTTCGTCGACGCCATGACCGAGCCCGAGGCCCCCGACCTCACCATCGAGAAGCTGGTCGGCGCCTACCGGGTGCTGATCCCGCACAAGATCGCCGCGTACACGTACCACCTCAACAACACGTCGACGATCACCGACGCCCCCACCATCCGCTCGCTCAAGTTCGCTCTCCAGGACGAGCTCGAGGACTGGCGAGACGGGGAGATGCTCATCCAGTCCCTCATCGCCAGCCCCGAGGAGGTGCGCCGGGCCGCCGACCACCAGGGTCGCCTGGAGCACCTGATGGTCCTGGCCGGTGGGATCGTCGGGCCGGGCTCCATCGGCGACAGCTCCGCGCCCGCCGCCGGCAACGGGGTGGTGTCGTGAAGCGCTCGCTGCCGGTGGACGAGCTGGCTCGCGATGACCGCTTCGTGCGCTCCTCGATCGAGGATCGCCTCACCGACCCCCGCTCGGCGGCGCGGGCGGGGGCGGTGGCCGAGGGCCGCGGGCGGCGTCGACGGCCCATCAGCCCGGACCAGCCGGGCGCGCCCGACGCCGCCCGGTCGCTCATGCACGGCATCTTCGTGGGTGAGGTCCAGGCCCTCGAAGGAGCCGGGCGCACGTGCTGGGACTTCGACCTCGGCGCCGGCGACGACGAGGTGCCGTTCGAGCTGAAGCTCGACATGGCCCGCCAGTGCTGGGACGAGGCCCGCCACGTCGAGATCTCGTGCGCCCTGGCGGCGTGGATGGGCACCGCCATCGGTGAGTTCGCCGAGTCGACCATCCTCTACGAGGCGGCCTGCAACGACGACCCGGTCATGCGTCTCACCGGCGTCAACCGAGCCCTCGAGGGCCTGGCCATCGACGTGTTCAACACCATGCGCGAGTTCGGTCAGGCCGCCGGTGACCCGGTGCTCGAGTTCTGCGAGGACTGGATGCTCGCCGACGAGGTGACCCACGTGAAGATGGGGTCGGACTGGCTGCGCCGGCTCACGGCCCAGGACCCCGACCGGCGAGCCCGAGCCCTCGAGTTCCAGAAGGTGGTCGACAAGCTGTTCTCCTACGGCGGGATCCGGGGCGACGACGACGACAGCCCGGTGCGTCTCGCCCGACGGTTCCGCGAGCTGGCCGGCTTCGCCGCCGCCGAGATCGACGAGATCGCCGAGCTGTCCCGGGAGGCGGCCCGCGACCGGGCGGCGAAGGCGTCGGCCCGGCAGTCCGCCTCCCGCCAGGGGGGCTGAGGTTGCCGGTCAGCGTCAGCCCCGACACGTTCACCCTCGTCGACTTCGACCCCGCCGCGATCGCCGAGACCGCCGAGGAACTGGTCGGCCAGGTCGGCCTCCCCGCCGGGCTCGACGTCCGGATCACCATCGACGAGCGCACCCCGCTCGGTCGCGTCACCGTGGAGTCGCTGGAGCCACTGGTGCTGCGGATCGAGGGAGGCGCCTTCGAGGATCCGAAGCGGCCGCGGCAGCTGAGCCGAGCTCGAGTCGTCGACGTGCTCGGGCTCCACCTCTTCCAGGCCCGGGACCGTCTCGACCCGGCCTTCGGGGCGCCGCCGGTGGACGCCGACGTGCCCATCGCCCACAAGGTGGCGTGGGACACCCACGCCATGGGGCGGGTCGAGCGTCTCGGTCACCCCGCCCAGCGCCAGCGCCGGCTCTACCACTTCCGCAACCGCCACGGCTTCACAGACGCCGCCGACGCCGCCTTCGACCGGCTGTGGTCCGCTGATCGCCTCAGCTGGCCGGAGCTAGTGGAGATCGTGGGCTGAGAGGCCCTCGAGCAGGTCGAGCCGAGGTGGTCGCTCCAGGATGCCCTCGCAGGCCCTCGCCATCTCGACCATGGCGGTGTCGTCGAAGTGGGCCCGCTGTGCCGCCGGTGAGGCCCACTTCGAGATGACGACGAACCGGCCCGGCGTGGTGGCCGACGCGCACAGGTCGATGTTGCGGCACCCGTCGGCTCCCCGGGCGACGACGACGTACTTGGCCAAGACGGCGAGGAGGGAATCGGGGGCGGCGGCGTCGAACTCCATGGTCACGATCATCGTCTCGACGTCGTCGGCCACCCCGGCCCCTCTCCCGACACCCACCAACCCCTGGTTGGCGACCTTGACCGGGTCGGTATCGTAGTCAACGAAGCTTCGGTCCCCCGGGCCCCCGAGCGGTCCGGTCGCCGACGACGCCGCTGCGACACGCCGTGTCGTCCACCGCAGGATTCACCACGCAGAAGAGAGCCACCTTGCCGAAAGAGCGAGTCGAGCGGGACGAGGAAGACCTCGTTCGCCTGTACCTGACCGACATCGGGCAGTACCCGTTGCTCACCAAGGACGACGAGGTCCGCCTCGCCCAGGCCATCGAGGCCGGCAACTCGGCCCGCGACGCCCTGGTCGAGGGGGCCAAGGGGCTCACCGCAGCCCGCAAGCGGGACCTGCGCCGCCAGGCCAAGGGCGGCGAGGACGCCGAGCGCACCTTCGTCCAGTCCAACCTCCGGCTGGTGGTGTCGATCGCCAAGAAGTACCAGGCCTCGGGTCTGCCCCTCCTCGACCTGATCCAGGAGGGCAACCTCGGTCTCATGCACGCCGTCGAGAAGTTCGACTGGCGCAAGGGGTTCAAGTTCTCCACCTACGCCACCTGGTGGATCCGCCAGGCCATCACCCGCGGCATCGCCAACACCGGGCGCACGATCCGCCTCCCCGTCCACGCCGGCGACACTCTTGCCCGCCTCCAGAAGGCTCGGGCTCGCCTGGAGCTGAAGCTGGGGCGACCCGCCACCCTCGCCGAGCTGTCGGCCGAGGTGGAGATGCCCGAGGACAAGGTGACCGAAGCGCTGCGCTTCGCCGCCGAGCCGCTGTCGCTGTCCGAGCCGCTGCGGGAGGACGGTGACGCCGAGCTGGGCGACGTGGTGGAGGACCGCTCGGCCGAGTCGCCGTTCGAGGTGGCCGCCACCGCGCTGCTGCCCGAGGAGATCAGCCGGCTGCTGGCCCCCTCGACGAGCGGGAGCGGGAGATCCTGAAGCTGCGGTTCGGTCTCGACCGTGGCGAGCCCCGCACCCTCGGAGGAGGTGGGGGAGCACTTCAACCTCACCCGGGAGCGCATCCGCCAGATCGAGGCCCGGGCCATGTCGAAGCTGCGTCACCCCTCCTCGGACACCGGCGCCCGGGACCTGCTCGCCGTCTGAGTCGCGGCGCGCCCGGCGCCTTCACACGAGGTCAAGCAGCTCACTCAGGTCGGCGATGGTGCGGTGCGGCCCACCGGCGTGGAAGCCGTAGGGGTCGTGCAGCAGGGGGGTGAGCCCGGCGGCGGCCGCCGCCCGAACGTCGTTGAAGATGGTGTCGCCCACGTAGGCGATGTCCTCGCTGGGGTCGAGCCCGAGGAGCGGTAGGGCGTGGGTGAAGATGGCGGGGTCCGGCTTGGCCACGCCGACCACGTGGGAGTCGACCACGCAGGCCACGGCGGCCGAACGGCCCGTGCCCACCTGGCAGAGGCCCTCGTCGAGGAGCGTCCCCTCGATCTGGCCGGCGGCGTTGGAGACGACCCCGATGGGCACCTTCCGTTCGGCCAGCGCCCGCAGCACGTCGACCGCCCCGGGGAACGGTTCCCGCCAGTGGCGGTGCTCGAGGGTGGCGAGGAGGGCCTCGGCGGCCTCTTCGAGGCGGTCGTCGTCGACGCCGGCCTCGGCGGCGAAGCCACGGTGGTAGGCGAGCCAGTCCTCAAGCTCGGGACCGGCGCCGTCGGGGTCGGCGTGGTCGAGGGCGTACGCACCGGCGAAGTGGGCTCGCGTCAGGCGGGCCGGGTCGGGGTCACCGCCGAAGCGGGCCACCACCGGCCCGAGCACGGCCGGGTCGGGCACGACCAGCACCCCACCGGCGTCGAACAGGATGGCGTCGAAGGGCATGGCGGCAGCTTCGCGGCCGCTGGTCCGGTCCCTGGAATCGTCGGGTGCCGAGGCCGGTCGGATCGAGGCTGCCCTCAGCTGCCCCGGGCCTCGCTCGCGCCCCGCCGGCCGGTTCTCGTCGCCCCTCCTCGTTCCACTTCGGGGAGATCCTCGACACGGGCGTCGAGCACCTCGAGCTGTCGTTCGAGAGGCCCGCTGCGGTCGGGCCCGACGACATCGAGCAGATCCAGTACCAAGGAGCGAATCCGGCGATGGATCTGCAGCGAGCTGGCACCCCAGTGGCGGATCTCGTCGAGCGCCAGGGCCACATGGTCGTCCCAGCTCGCCGAGGGCACCACGAGGCGCAGGTGCCCATCGGCGTCGTGGTGGGCGCCGGTCGGGTAGGGGCGTTGTGCCAGCTGACGGAGCAGGTCGTGGAGCTGGTCGAGGCACTGAACGGCGGTGGTCGGGTCGTTCACGCCCGGCGAGAGCGCCCTCTCGGCGATGTCGACGAGCTGGCGGAAGCCGAAGGCCACGTCCTGGCGCCCGCTGCGCTCTCGCTCGACCAGCACAGCTCGCAGCACCTTCTCCTCGTCGAGGTCTTCGCCGCCGGCCACCTCGAACAGCGGGGCGCCTCGCGGCACGAAGTCGCCGATCCGGGGGACGAGGCGGACCAGTGCGTCGGCTCGCTCGGCCAGGTCCACCAACCGCTCGTGCTGGACGACGACCACGACGCCGGCCTCGGGAGCAGTCAGCACCCTGGCGACGGGGTCGGGCTGGGCGGGGACGGGGAGCGGTTCGGCGTCGAACGGGTGCTCGCGTCCGATGGCCGCTTCGGTCTCCTTGCCGATGCGGGCGATGATGTTCACCACCCGGATCGACTGGGTGATGTGGTTGATGTAGGCCACCAGCAGCCCGACGCTCACCACGGCCAGGAAGAAGGCGACGCTGATGGCGATGCCCGGGATGAAGCGCCCGGCGATGCCCTCTTCGCCCCGGACCTCCCGGAGCACGACGAGGGCGTAGACGAAGGTGGCGGTGAAGATCCCGAGGGTGAGCTGAACCCGGCGGTCGTGCAGGAACGTGCGAAGCACGCGTGGCGAGAACTGGCTGCTGGCGAGCTGCAGGACGACCAGGGTGACCGAGAAGACAAGGGCGGTGAGCGTGAGCATGCTGGAGGCGATGGCGCTCAGCAGCTCCCGGGAGCTGCTCGGTCCACCGGTGAAGGCGAACCCCCCGCCGTCGCGCTTTAGGGCCTCGTCGAGCTCCACGAGGCCGAGGGCGAGCGCGACGGCGACTGCCAAGCAGAGAGCGGGCAGCAGCCAGAACGCTCCGGCCACCTGCTCTCGCAGCCGTCCCCAGCTCATCGGGCTCTCGTACCCGAAAGGCGGGTAGACAAGTCCCGTGGAGCGGCTGTGGGAGCTCGTGGTCGATAGCGAGAGCGTCGCCGGGCGCTTGGTCACGAGTGCGGTCGTCGTCGGGTTCGGGGTGCTCCTCGCCTCCCTGCTCGGGCGGCTGTTCTCCCGGCGCACCTCCGACCCGTACAGCCGCTTCTATGCCCGCAAGGCGAGCCGCTACGCCGTCGCCCTGGTGGTACTCATCGCCCTCGCCGTGGTCTGGCAGGCCTTCGCCGGGCGGATCGGCGTGGTGCTCGGCCTCGCCACCGCTGGGGTCGCCTTCGCCATGCAGGAGGTCATCGGGGCCCTTGCTGGTTGGTTCAACATCGTGAGCGGGCGCATCTTCAGAGTTGGCGACCGCATCGAGATGGGAGGCGTCCGCGGCGACGTCATCGACCTCACGCCACTGCGCACGAAGGTCCTCGAGATCGGCTCGGTCGCCGAGGATGAGAGTTGGGTGAAGGGCCGCCAGTTCACCGGAAGGATCGTGGCCATCTCCAACAAG
The DNA here is from genome assembly GCA_030447445.1 of Acidimicrobiales bacterium. GTDB lineage: Bacteria > Actinomycetota > Acidimicrobiia > Acidimicrobiales > Iamiaceae > JAUJOW01. The sequence goes on from JAUJOW010000011.1 coordinate 12,306, forward strand.
GCCACCTTCACGGAGCCGGTCTTCAACTACAGCGCGGTCTTCGACTTCATCTGGGAGGAGCTCACCCTCCCGATCGCCCACGGCTCCAACTGGCAGGCGGCGGAGCGCATCCTCTTCGAAGAGGCGAGGCGGATCTCGGCGAGCGAGGGAGCGAGGCAGGCGATCGATCAGATGGCCAATCGCTACCCGGTCCCCCGGACCGAGGTGGAGCCCCGGGTCTTCGCCCGAGCCACCGACAACTACCTCGAGCTGGCCGCCCGCTTCGTCGTCCCCGTCCGCACCGCTCGCAGCGCCAAGGACGACTTGACCCGGCGGGTGCTCGCCCGCCTGCGCCATGCGGGGATCGAGGTGGCCTCCCCCACGCAGGACGTCACCCTCCGAGTCGCCGACTCGAACGACACACCGTGAGGAACCTTCATTGACCGCCCCCGACGACCCGTGGTGGCGTGACTTCGTCGCCGCCCTCCCCGCCCGCACGGCCAAGCTGGCCACGGTCCGGGCCGACGGTGCCCCCCACGTGGTCCCGGTGTGGGTGGCCCTCGACGGCGACGACCTTCTCTTCACCACTGGCGCACGTACGAGCAAGGGTCAGGCGTTGCGCCGTGACCGGCGGGTGGCGATGTGCTTCGACGACGAGGTCCCGCCGTTCGCCTTCGTGCTGGTAGGAGGGACGGCCTCGATCAGCGAGGATCCCCACGAGCTGCTGCGGTGGGCGACGGTGATCGGCGGCCGCTACATGGGCGACGATCAGGCCGAGGCCCTCGGACGGCGCAACGGTGTGCCCGGTGAGCTCCTCGTGCGGGTGACGCCCACCAAGGTGATCGTCGAGCGCGGTGTCGCCGGCTGATGCCGCCTGGGCGGGGGTGGACGGGTGGCGGAGGTGGACGGGAATCGAACCCGCCGTGCAGGGATCGCCTGCACCACCCGCTTTGAAGGCGGGGGCTGCCACCAGGTCAGCTGACACCTCCGCCGGGCAACGTAGCTGGAGCAGGGGTTTCCTGACCTCAGCGGGAGACCACCAACTGGTCGGACCCCGCGAAACCCCCGCGAGAGCTGCGGGACATGCAGACGCTGCCCGTCACGCCGACCCGGCACGACGACGGTCTATGCCAGGCGCCGCCAGAACTTCGACCGCCACGCGGCCTACGTGGTGGTCGCCTTCGTCGCCGGAGGCTGACACCTTGACTTTCGTAGTACAGTATTGCCGTGTGGAGATCCATCCGTCCGCTCGCCGCCACGGCATCCCCCTTCGGGCTGTTTACCGGAAGCTGTTCGGACCATGACCAAGCGAACCTACGGACACACCAAGTCAGGCAAGCCCGTCGACGACGACCTCATCGAGAAGCTGGCTGAGGAAGCCGAGGATGGCTACGACGTCGAAGAGATCATCGCTCGCCGGGGCAAGCGCGGCCGGCCGCGGCTTGGTGCGGCCCCCTCGACCGTCGAGTCCGTGCGGCTCGATCCCGAGCTCAAGGACCGGCTTGCTCGGCGTGCCGAAGAGGAGGGAGTCCCGGTCTCAGAGGTCATCCGAGAGGCGCTCCGACATCACCTCGAAGCCAGCTGACTACCTGCCCCCAAACGCCGGCTTCGTCTGTCATCGCCGCCGGGAGGGCCGCCGACGAAGGAACTGGCACCGCTGTGGCCGCACCGTGCGGGCACGATGAGGAGATGAACCGGGGTGTCGGCGGCGATGCCGGCGACGAGCTACTCGTCGAACAGCGTGACTTCTACCAAGCGGACGCAAGGCAGTTTGACCACTGGCTGTCCACGCTGGTCGACGACGACAACGCGGATCTCCAGGCCCGCACCTACCGGACCGGCCGTCAACGCATCGCTGGTGTGTTCGAGCAGTCAGCGCCACTCGGCCGGGTGCTCGAGATCGCGGCAGGCACCGGCCGCCTCGCCGAGCTGTACCTGCCCCACGCCTCCTCGATCGTGCTCCTTGATTCGTCATCGGAGATGCTGAATCTCGCCGGCGAGCGACTCCTTCCTGCCAGAGCCGAGGTCACACTCATCCAAGCGGACGTGTTCGAATGGGACGACGACGGTCGAACCTTCGACACGGTCATCTTCGCTGCGTGGCTCCACCACGTGCCGCATTCCCGATTCGAGTCGTTCTGGCGGAGGATCGAGCGGCTGCTGACCAAGGAAGGGGAGGTGATCTTCGACTTCCCCGACGCTCGGGTGCCGTCGTCGGGACGAATCGAGGTGCCAGATGAACCCACGGTCGCCTACAGCTTCTACGCACCGGTGGACGGGATCAGCATCCGCGACCATGGCGGACGCCGTTGGCGGGTCGTGCACAACAATCTGTGGGATCCCGCTGATCTTTCAGCCCGGCTGGCCGAGCTCGGATGGCGTATGACGGCGCTCGGGCCTGGACTGTTCGACAACGTCAAGTGGGCCACAGCCCGCCGCTGACACCCGGCTCTCCCGGGGGCCTGGATCTGCGCGCGTCACGTCGACGCGGGCGTTCGGGGCTGGACGCCCAAGGACTCCCGCAGTCGCCGGCTTGGGGTGCATTGGGGCCGCTTACGCACCGGGTCAAGGACCGCGGGGGGTCTCCGTCGGCGAGGACGTTGAACGTCGTGGGGTCGCCGTGGACCACGCACGTCGCGAGCTCGGCATACCTGACCCGCTCGAGATCCGCCCTGAAGCGATCCAACAGCTGCCGCAAGAGCTCGACGCCGTCCGTCGATCCCATCGTGGCCGCGGCACCGGTCCAGTCGACGATCTTGTGCAAACACCCCAGCGGTGCTGCCGAAGGGCGAGCGCCGTATCCAGACGTGACTTCGGCCGAGATCTGATGGAAGGCGGCCAGGAAGCTCCGACATCGTGGGGTGACGGCCTGTCGTCGTAGCCGATCTCGTGGCCGGGCAGGAAGGAGAGGGCTTCCCACGTTCCGGAGGGGTGCTTCAGCAACGACTCACCCGCGAAGAGGCCCAGCGGTTCGGGTACCGGGAACCTCCCGACGAGCGCCGCGAGCGCGCTATGCACCCACGCAGCGTCCTCGTCAACACCGCGGCGGAGCACGAGGGCACCCTCGGGAGCGGTGGCTACCCAGACCCGAGCGCCACGACCGGCTCGCAGAGCACCGCGTCGTCGAGCCCAGCGGCCGCGAGCACATCCCGAGGGGGACGTCATCGGACACGCCGGCAAGCGTGCCACCGTCGCACCGACTGTCCCGGAACGCCGCAGCGGGAGGTCGACGATGTGCCGCCGCTGTCAGGATCTGAGCGTGGGACGGTCCTTCGAGGAGCTGGTCGATGAGGCACAGCACGCCCCGATCACCGGTTGGGACTTCGGCTGGCTGGAAAGGCGGGCCATCGAGGAGCGCCCGACCTGGCGCTACTTCGACCGGGTCGCAGAGCGGGCAGGGGCCGTGTCGAGCCTGCTCGACCTGCAAACAGGAGCGGGCGGGATGATCGTTGACCTGCCGACGCTTCCGAAGCTCACGGTTGCAACAGAGGGCTACCCGCCGAACGTCGAGGTGGCGGCCAGCCGACTTCGGACCCGCGGCGCCCACCTCATCTGGACCCAGGAAGACCGCGCCGCGCTGCCACTGGCAGCCAACACGTTCGAGCTCGTCACAAGCCGGCACCCGGTCGACACCTGGTGGGACGAGATCGCCAGAGTTCTGCGGCCCGGCGGCACCTACCTCGCACAGCACGTGGGACCGCACAGCCTCCGGGAGCTCAGCGAGCTCCTGATGGGACCGCTTCCATCGAGCTCGAAGCGAGAACCCGAAGCGGCGCGACGAGCGGCGCAGCGTGCCGGTCTCATCATCACCGAGCTCCGCCAGGAGCGACCTCGCACGGTGTTCAACGACATCGGCGCAGTCGTGTACTTCCTCCGGCTCGTTGTCTGGATCGTTCCCGGGTTCACCGTCGAGAGGTACCGCCAGCAGCTCCAGGCGCTCCATGACCGAATCGAGCGCGACGGCGCCTTCGTGACCAACGCCAGCAGGGTGCTCGTCGTGGCCACCAAGCCACAGTGAGGCCCACAAGCTGTGAGCGCGTTTCCCCCGGAACGCCGGCTGATGGACGTCGGTTCGGTCAGAGACAGCGGGTCGCCACTTCGAGGAACGCCATGCCGTCGTCACTGTCGAAGTCACGTAGGTTGGCGTAGCTCCACCTGCGTCATGGCATCACCCGTGACGAGGGTCGGTGTTCGAAGGCGCCCTGCCGCTTCCCGCATCGCCTGCTGTCCCACCGGGCGAGACTGCCCTTGGCGCTACCGTCGGTCCGTGCTCATCGTCACCGGCAGCATCCGGGCCCGGCCTGACACCATCGACCAGGTGCTCGCCCTGAGCCTCGAGCACGTCCACCGCTCCCGCCAGGAGCCGGGATGCCTCCTGCACTCGGTTCATCGCGACGCCGAGGATCCGCTCCGGGTGGTGTTCCTCGAGCACTGGGAGGACGCCGACGCGCTTCGCAGCCACTTCGGCGTGCCGGCGTCGGGCGCCTTCGTGAACGAGGCGTCGGCCCTCGCCGCCGCCCCGCCCGAGATGGCGATCTACGACGCCCAACCGGCGTCGCTCTGAGGTCGACGGCGGCGACGCCAGCGTTCTCCCCGACGGCCACCCCACGGGCATCATGTGTTCCGTGCCGCATCTGGTCATTGAGGGAGCGGGGGTACGACTCCGGCCGACGGCGGCCGCCGACCTTGCTCTGGCCAGGTCCATCTTCACCGACCCGGGCGTCTACGAGAGATGGGGTGGCCGACCCATCAGCGACGAGGAGATCGTCGAGAAGTATCTCGGCCGGCGGAGTCCGACCGTCGAGTGCTTCTTCGTCGAGGCGGGCGGCGGAGTCGTCGGCTTTGCGCAGTACCACGTTTCCGACGACGGGGGCGAGGGCGCCGGGATGGACCTCGTGCTGCTGCCAGCGGCGCGAGGACGCGGGGTTGGCTCGGCGGTCGTTCATGCCATGGTCCACTTCGTCCGGGGGCGTCTTGGGTGGCGACGCTTCACGGTTGACCCTGACGTGGCCAACGAACGCGGCGTCAACTTCTGGAGGAAGGCGGGGTTCGCCCCGCTCCAGATCGTCCAGGGCGATGGAGACCGCGAACCGTACTGGCTCATGGAATGGCCCATGCCCCCCGCCACGGTCACTGCCTCGATCGGCGCTCAGGACGTATGACCCGAACGCCGTGACCCAGTCGGCCGTCCTCGGTTGGTTTCTCGGCTCGGCCTTCCTGGCCGGCTGAGGTTGTCTGACCAGAAATGCCCCGTGACCGTGACCGCGAGGACGTGAGCAGCCTGGGGGCGTGGGGGCGGAGCCCCCACTCGGGGCGGAGCCCCGACGTGGCAAAGTGCTCAGGCGACCTCGCGCAACTCTGCCTCAAAGCCGAGGGAGCGGAGAACCAGCTTGCCGTCGAGCTCGGATGCGCCGTCGACGAACTGGGACACGTCCACGTCGACGCCACGAAACGAACCACCGTCCCCGATGTCCGGGCGATCGGCGACGTCACCAACCTCCGGTCGAACATGTCGATCGCGATCGCCGACGGCGTCCTCGCCGCCGTCGACTGCAACACCGCCCTGCTCGACAGAGACTGGAACGAGACCGCCTGAACGGCGGCGTTGGCCGACAGTGCTCAGAGAAGCTGCCAGCCGTTCTCGAGGGCGCCGATTCCAGCCGTGTCGCCATGGAGCGTCGCTGCGCTGGTCGCACGCCGCCCCATGAGGTACAGCAGGATCTCGCCGGGGTCACCTCGCAAGGTGACCGTCGCCGGGTTGGGGCCTCTGCGCTGCAGCTGTCGACCGTCGTCGGTCACCAGGCGCAGACCAACGCTGGGCGGGGCCGTGGCGCGTCGAACCAAGAGCCGCACTGCCGCCCAGAGCTGAGCGCGCTGCGCCTCGTCGAGCGGTCGCGGCGCGATGAGCTTGCCTCGGCGAAGGTCTTCGTGGTGGACCCAGACCTCGACGAGTCGGGTCAGGACGAGGACGGGTAGTCGGAAGACTCGCGGGGCGGGTCGCCGGAGAGAGTCGAGCAGGTCGGCGTAGGAGCTGGAGTGGAGGAGCTTCGTCTCCGATCCTGCGAGCGTTCGCCGCCGGACAAGAGGCGAGGGCATCCACGAAGCCAGCGCGCTCGTCCTCGAAGACCTTCCAGGCGGTTCGGAGCACAGGAGAAGTCTCGCGTGATCGCTGGATCCCCGGCATGCGAGGCTCGCTTACGGTGGCGACGTTCCGAACCTCGGATGGCGTGGAGATCAGGTACGAGCTGCGGGGCGCTGGTCCACCCGTCTTCGTGTGCCACGGCGGTCCGAACAACATCTGCGACACGCTCATCGCGGACCTCGCACCCCTCGAGGACCACTGCACGCTCGTCTTCCATGACTACCGCGGCAGCGGCCGATCCGCCGCCGCCCCCGTCGACACGTACCGCTTCGACCAGTTGGCCGATGATCTCGACGAGCTTCGACGGCACCTCGACCATGACTCCGCGGCCGTGCTCGGGCACTCGATGGGAGGTTTCGTGGCCCTCGAGTTCGCACTTCGGCACCCCGAGGCGGCGGCCCGTGTCGCCCTCGTCGGCACCACGCCGTGCGGGGCCTTGGTGCCCATGGCCATGCCGGTTCTGAGAGCGCTGGGACCGTCCGAACCGCGAAGGCGGTGGCTTTGCTGGTCCGCTTCCTCGTCCTGTGGAGTTGGCGGCCCGTGAGCGCAGCTCGCACGAGGGCGATGTACGCGCCGATGTCGGTCACCCAGGAACCCCGGAGTGAGCTACGGCGACCGTGGCCGCCGCCCACCCCGAGCTGCCCGCCGACAAGGAGAACGCCCCCCATCTCATGAAGGCCCTCGCCAGGCTCGACCTTCGGGGCACTCTGGCGTCCGTCGCATGCCCGGTTCTCGTGCTGTACGGGTCGAGAGACGCGGTGATCGTCGCCGGGGCCAGATGTTGTCCGAGGCGCTTCCGCGCCGAGAGGTGCGCGTCCTGGCCGACGTCGGCCACGAGCCGTTCATCGAGGCGTCCGTAGAGACGTTGGCAACGCTGCGTCGCTTCCTGACCGCCAGCACGCAGTGACGTGCCCCAGCGACCCGCGAGACTCAACGCCGATCGTTCTCGGGCAGCATCGCTCAGCCGCTATTCGGCTCGGTCGAGATGATGCGTGCCGTCGCCGTGGCCGTGGCGACGGTCGCCCCTTCGGAGTCGGTGAGCGAGCCCTCGAGGAAGGCGACGGAGCCGCCGCGATGAACGACGCGGCCTCGACCGACGAGGCGCCCAACACGAGCAGGCCTCAGGAAGCTGACCTTGAGCTCCAAGGTCACCTCGAACCGGCCGTGATCGAGGGTGGCCACGAGCGCTGGGCCGAGCGTGTCATCGAGCATCGCGGCCAGGAACCCGCCTTGGATGTTGCCCATGGGGTTCGTCAGCCCTTGGTTCGCTGCGAACTCGACCTCGATCGAGCCGGCATCGGTGTCCGCGTCGACGAGCTCCCATCCCAGCGTGGCTGCCGCCGGAGGCATCGGGGCGCGTCCAGCCATCGCATCCCAGAACGGCCCTGAACGATCGGACACTCGGCGCTCCCTCTGAAGCGTTCGCCAACGCGCCGCGCAGTTCTACGCCCTCGCCGGTGTGCCCGTCGGCTGACCTCACCGGACGTACGTGCTCGTCGAGCCCGGCTGACGCTGTGAGTCGGCAGATACGTTGGCCCGATGGCGAGCTCCGGCCGCGTCGAGCTCTCCACCTCGACGTGGCAGCAGCCGATGCCGCCCGCGCCCAGCGCGGAGCGGGCAGCGGTGCTCGACCACATCGCCGGGCGCACCCTGGCGTTCGGTCCTCGCCGTGTCCGGGTGGCCGTCGACGGGCTCACTGCGGCGGGCAAGACGAGCCTCGGCCACGAGCTGGCCCAGCAGGTGGCCGCCGCCGGGCGGTTGGCGATGCGGGCATCGCTCGATGACTTCAAGCGCCCTTGGAAGGAGTCCCACCTCTATGAGCGCCTGTCCGGGGAGGGCTACTACCGCAACGCGTTCGACGTCGAGGCGACGCGCCGGCTGCTGCTCGACCCGGCAGCCCCGAACGGCTCGGGCGCCGTCGCGTTGTGCAGCATCGACCCGCTCACCCAGGTCGACCACTCGGAGACCCTCGTTGCCATGCCCACCGACGGTGTGCTCATCGTCGACGGCGTGTTCGCCCTCCGACCGCAACTCGACACGTGCTGGGACCTGCGGATCTGGGTGCACATCGAGCCGGCACTCTCTGTGCGCCGCGGGGTTGCTCGGGACACCGAGATGGAAGGGGGAGCCGAGGAGGCCGAGGCGCTACACCGCGACCGGTACCTGGCCGCCGAGGCCATCTACATCGACGAGGTGGATCCGATCTCGCTCGCCGATGTGGTCATCGACAACACCCACTTCGACCGGCCTCGGCTGCTGCGAGAGGGAAAGCCATGAGGGGCGAACGAGGCTTCGGGGAAGTGGACGGTGACCGGACCGTGGAGCTGCGCCACAAGGCCATCCCGGTGCTCCTCCGGTTCGGAGACCACGACCCCCGGGCGCGAGCCGCGGTCGAACGAGCAGCGCTCGAAGACGGGGACGCCGTCGTCCGCGAGGTGGCGTCACTGGCGCTGCGCGGTCAACACGTGCGCCTACGAGCAGCAGGTACGTGAAGCCCTTCTTCCTGACCCGGAACGACGGCCTCCCGCCGTAGGAGGGGTGCTCGCCGGTCTCGGGGAGTGAGAGTGCGATCCGGCGTACGTCGTCCTCGGTGGCCATGGCCCCATCATGATCGGGGGTGCCAAGGGCGGGCGGTACCGGCAAGATGGGGATGGTGAGACGGCCGGAACGGCTGGCGTTGGCGGTGGGCGCGGTGGTGGTGGTCGCGGCGGTGGCGGTGGGCGCCGCTCGGCTCGGCCAGGAGCCCGACTGCGCCGTCGCCATCGACTCGGCGGCCGGCCGGCGCGCCTTGATCGAGGCCCAGCCCCCGAGTGCCGTTCGGCGCCGCGGGCCCGAACCGGCGGCGATGGTGGAGGCGGCCGAGGCCTCCGCCCGCACGGGAGCGCTGGCGGGACCGCCCCGTTGGGCGGCGGCTGCGCCGGCCCCGTTCGTGATCCTGGCCGGCGTAGAGGAAGGGGTCGTGGTCGCCGGTCGGTCCACCGATGCCCGGCAGGGGGCCGGCACCGAGGTCAGCCTCGTCGACCCCGTGAGCGGATCGGCCCGGTGGCGGCGCCACGTCGGCGACACGCTCGACGACCACGTCGTCACCCCCGGGCGGGTCGTCGTTGCCGGCACGACCGAGGGCGTCGGCTGGGTCGCCGCCCTCGACGTGACCGACGGCAGTGGCGCCTGGTGCCGGTCGTACAGTCTCGGCGTCGACGGCGAGGTCCGCATGGCCACCGACCCGCACGAACCGGGATCGGTCGTGGTCGCCTTCACCGGAGCGGCCGACGGGAGGACCCGGATCGACCGGCTGGGGCTCGCCGATGGCAGGTCGCGCTGGTCCTCGATCCAAGGGCGGCCGGTGCGCGACCTCGTGGTCGGCCACGGCGAGGTGGCGATGCTCACCTCGTCGGCGGGGCGGGCCAGGGTGATCGACGGCAGCGACGGCCACCGCGTGGCTGACCTCTCCCTGATCGGCGCCAACACCGGCCTGGCCATCCGGCTGGCGGCGGCGAGCCGTGATCGACTCGTCACCTCCCTCGTCCCCATACGGGATGTGGTGGTGACGGTGGCTGTCGATCGTCGGCGGCGTGAAGCATGGCGGATCACCGGGCACGGCGAGGGCCTCGACCCGGAGGTCGGGTTCGGTGGTCGGGCGCTCGTCCACGGAGGCACCGTGCTGGTCGCCGACCCGGGCAGCGGCTGGCTGCGGGCCCTCGACATGGCCGACGGCCGAGAACGGTGGCGCCTCCCGGTGGGCGATGCGTCCCTCGACCACGCCGTGGTGGCCGGTGACCGGCTGGTGCTGCCCGACAGAGAGCTGGGGGTCAGGGTCGTCGACCTCTCGGACGGGACGGCGACCGATCTCGGCGTGCCCGGCACCTGGGTTGCGCTGGCCGGGCGGGGACGGGAGCGCACGCTCGTCGTGGGCGGTCCCGGCGTCGTCGCCCTCCCGTTCCATCCCTGAGCGAGCGCCCGGCCGAGGGTCGGTAGGGTGCGACCCATGAAGAAGCTGCTGCTCCTCGCCGTGTTCGTCGCCCTCGCCGCCGTGGCCGCCAAGAAGGCCCGCGCCGTCTGACCCTGCCTCGGCCATCCCGGTCCTGACCCTCGGTTTCCGAGGGTGGGGGCCCACTTGATTCCGCGTCGGCCCCTTGCCCGCCGTGGTCGGGCATGGGAAGGTGGCCGGGTCGCTTCCCCCGCGCCTGTCGTGTCGCGCCTGGGAGGCTCCCGTGCTCATCTCCTGTTGGTCGGTCAAGGGTGGTGCCGGCACCACCGTGGTGTCGGTGGCGCTCGCTCTCGTGCTGGCCCCAACCCATCCCGACGGCGTGCTGATCGCCGACTTCGCCGGCGACGTGCCCGCTGCCCTCGGCGCTCCCGACCCTCGTGACCCGGGCCTGACCGGGTGGCTGGCGGCGGGGGCGTCGGTGCCGGCCGACGCGCTGGCCCGGCTCGAGCTGGACGTCGGTGGCGGCGTCGGGCTCCTCCCGCGGGGGACGGGGGCGGTCACCGCGCCAGACCGGGCCGACGTCCTGGCCGGGCTGCTGGCCGCCGAGCCCCGCCCCGTCGTGGCCGACTGCGGCGTGCTGGTCGACGGGGCCGCCACCGTCTCCCTCGCCGCCGGTGCCACCCACTCCCTGCTCGTCACCCGGGCCTGCTACCTCGCGCTACGGCGGGCGGCCACGGCGCCGGTGCGGCCCTCCGGCGTGGTCCTCGTGACGGAGCCCGGGCGCGCCCTCGGCCGGTCCGACGTGGAACACGTGGTCGGCGCCCCCGTGCGAGCCGAGGTGGCGGTCGACCCCGCGGTGGCCCGAGCCGTCGATGCCGGCGTGCTCGCCAACCGCCTCCCCCGAGGCCTGGAGCGCGCCCTCCGGAAGGCAGCATGAGCGCCGCACCGACGGTGACGACCGCCGACGAGGCCGGGGATCGGCCCGGCGGCGATCAGCTCGGTCCGGTGGAGGACGCCGTGCACCGCCTCGTCCTCGCCGCCGGTCGGGCCGCCGGCGCCGCCGTCGACGCCGGCACGGTCGGGCGCCTGGTGCGCGACGTCGCCCCGCTGCTGGCGTCGAGCGACGTCGAGAGCGTGATCAGCCGGGTCCTGGCCCGGATCGGTGGGCTCGGGCCGCTGGAGCCGCTCCTGGCCGACCCGGCGGTCACCGAAGTCATGGTCAACGGCCCCGGGCCGGTGTGGGTGGAGCGGGCCGGCCAGCTCCACCGCACCGACACGAGGCTCGACACGCCCACCATCGAGTTGTTGATCGCTCGCATCGTCGCCCCTGGGCCTCAGGGTCGACCGCACGGCGCCACTGGTCGACGCCCGCCTGGCCGACGGCTCCCGAGTGAACGCGGTGGTGGCCCCGCTCGCCGTCGACGGGCCCTGCCTCACCATCCGGCGTTTCGGGGCCCGGGCAGTTCCGCTCGCCGCCATGGCGCCGCCACCGGTCACGGCCATGTTGCGATGGGCGGTCGCGGCGAGGGCCAACATCGTCGTCTCGGGCGGCACCGGCGCCGGCAAGACGACCCTGCTCAACGCCCTCGCCGCCGCCATCCCCGCCGGCGAGCGCATCATCACCGTGGAGGACGCCGCCGAGCTGCGCCTCCCCGGTGAGCACGTCGTCCGCCTCGAGGCCCGACCCGCCAACGCCGAGGGGGTGGGCGCCGTCGCCATCCGTGACCTCGTCCGCAACGCCTTGCGCATGCGCCCCGACCGCATCGTGGTGGGCGAGTGCCGCGGCTCCGAGGCCCTCGACATGGTGCAGGCCATGAACACCGGCCACGAGGGGTCGCTGTCGACATGCCACGCCAACGGACCCGAGGACGCCATGCGCCGCCTCGAGACCATGATCCTGATGGGTGATGTGGGCCTGCCCCTCGGCGCCGTCCGCGACCAGCTCTCGGCCTCGATCGACCTGTTGGTCCACGTGGCCCGGGCTCCCCACGGTGGGCGCCGCATCACCGGTGGCCGAGGTCATCGACGGCGCCCCGCCGGAGAACGGGTCCGCCCCTTGCCGACGACAGGGCGGTCCGGGCCCTGCCCCACCGGGCCGGTCGCGATCCGGCTGCGGGTCCTCCCGACCCTGGGTGGGTGACGCCGTGAGCCCGCCGTCGGCCGCCGCCCTCGTCGTCGCCCTCCTCGTGGTGGCCCTCGGTGCCATCGGCCGGTGGGCCGCCCACCGGTCCTTGGCCGGCACGGTGCAGCAGCGCCTCGCCCCGCCGGCACCGGTGGCCACCGGCGGCCGGCGCGGTGTGGTCGCCCCTGCGGTGGTGGCTCGGGCGCTCGAACAGGCCGGCATCGATACTCCACCGGGCCCGCTGTGGCGACGGTGGGCGATGGCGGTGGGCGCCGGAGCAGTGGTGGCCCTCATCGCCGCCGGCCCGGCGGCAGCCGGGGTGGCCGTGCTCGTGGTGGGCGGTGGGCCGGTGGCGGCGGTACGGGCGCTGCGGGGCCGGGGTGACCGGCGGATCGAAGCGTCCCTCCCCGCTGTGCTCGAGGAGGTGGCCCGGGCGCTGCGGGCCGGCTCGTCGCTCCTCGAGGCGCTGCGGGCCGCGTCCCGCAGCGTCGGCGGTCGCCTCGGCGCCGATGTCGCCACCGCCGTCACCGCCGTGGACCGCGGTGGGGGGCTGGCCGACGAGCTCGACCGGTGGGCGGTCCGGCGCCCGGTCACCGGGGTACGCCTAACTGTGGCCGCACTGGCGCTGGGAGCCGAGACGGGCGGGCCCCAGGCCCGAGCCATCGACGCCGTTGCCGCCACCCTTCGTGACCGGGAGGCGGTGCGGCACGAGGCCCACGCGCTCGCGTCGCAGGCCCGGGCGTCGGCGGCGGTCATGGGCGTCACACCGGTCCTGTTCGCGGTGATCGCCACGGCGCTCGACCGGCGCGTGGCCCACGTCCTGCTGGCCACTCCTCTCGGCATCGGTTGCCTCGTCACCGGCCTGGCCCTCGACGCCGTGGCCGGCCTCTGGATGGCCCGCATCACCGGAGCCACGCCGTGACCGATGCCTTTGGTCTGTTCGCCCCGGTCCTCCCGCTGGCGTGGGCGACGGCCGTCGTCGTCACCGGCTGGCAGCGCCGGCCCCGTCCCACCCGCCGGCCTCCGGGGGTCGACCTGTCTCCGTCCGGTGCGCCCGCAGGGGGAAGCGGGCCCGGTCGATGGACGGTGGGAACGGCCCTGGCCGGGCTGGGTGGCGCTCTCCGCCGGCGCACCGGCCGTCCCGCCGATCCCGGTGCCGATCTGCGGCTCGGGGTGGCGGTGGTGGCGTCGGCCGTGCTCGTCGTCGCCGGAGCCTGGCCGCTGGCCGCCGGGGTGGTGGCAGCGGGGCCGGTCACGGGACGGCTCCGGCACCGTCGCCGCGAGCGCCGAGCCGCCGATGCGGTGATCGACGAGCTCCCAGAAGTGGTCGACCTGTTCGTCCTGGCCGCCGGCGCTGGCCTCACCGTGCCCTTGGCCGTGCCCGCCGTCGCCCGTCGGGCCACCGGTCCCATCGGCGCCGGCCTGGCCGCCGCCGACCAGGCCGCCCGGCTCGGGCGAGCCCTGCCCGACGCCTTGGCCGACCTGGCTGCCTCGCTGGGCGAACCGGTCCGGGGTCTCGTCGCCGTGCTCGTGTCGGCCGAGCGCTACGGCACCCCCCTCGTCGACTCGCTGGCCCGGCTGGCCGCCGACGTGCGGGTCCAGCGGCGCCGGCGGGCGGAGGCGGCTGCTCGCCGGGTGCCGGTCAAGCTGCTCTTCCCCCTCGTGCTGTGCACGCTGCCGGCCTTCGCGCTGCTCACCGTGGTCCCGCTGCTGCTCAGCGCCCTCGGTTCCCTGCGCCTCTGATCGGTGGCCGGTTCGCCGGCTGCCCTGCCCCGCACCGGTCTCCGCCGGAGCGCACACCAGAAGCAGACAGAAGAGAAGAGAGGCCCATGCTCACCACCGTCACCGCCATCCAGGCATTCATACTCACCCGCCACCTCCCGCCCAGTGCTCGAGGCGAGGCGGGGCAGGCGACCGCCGAGTACGCCCTCGTGCTGCTCGGGGCCGCCGCTATCGCGCTGATCCTCGTGGCCTGGGCAGCCCGGTCGGGCAAGGTCGGGGACCTGTTCGACGCCGTCTTCGACCAGCTCATGGACCGGGCCGGGTGATCGCCACACCCCGGCTCCGACGCCGGGAGGGCGGGCAGGCGACCGTCGAGCTGGCCCTCGCCCTGCCCCTGGTGTTGACCCTCCTGCTCGGTGTCGTGCAGGTCGGTCTGGTCGTCCGCGACCACGTGCTCACCATCCACGCCGCCCGGGAAGGGGCCCGGGCGGCGGCGGTGGACCGTCGCCCCGGCGCCGCCCGATCCGCGGCGCTCGCCGGCACCGGCCTGGCCGCGGACGCCACCCACGTCACGGTCGGGAACCGGGGCGAGCCGGGAAGCCGGGTGCGGGTCGAGGTCAGGCACCGCTCGGCCACCGACGTCCCCCTCGTCGGAGCGTTGATCGGCGACGTCGAGGTCCGGGCGACGGCGGTCATGCGCGTGGAGGGATGAGCGAGGTGCCCGTGCCCGGGGTGGTGCATGCCGGTAACGTCGAGGGGTCCCCGCCGTCCCTCGGAAGCCACCACTCCCACGCCGATGCTGGTCAAGATCCTCGCCACCGTCCTGGTCCTGGGGGCCGGCGCGGCAGTGGTCGTGGCCCTCCGAGGTCAGGCCGCCAACCCCGTCGACGCCCTGATCGACGTGCTCCGCCGCACGCGGTGGGCCCGCCGGGCGCTCACCGGTGTCGGTGTGATCTGCGCCCTGGGCGCTCTGGGGTTCCTCACCTATCCGTTCTGGACCGACGTGTACTCCGACCGCCTCCAGGTGAGGCTGGAGAAGCAGCTGGCCAGCTCCGAGATCCGCCGGGACTTCCGGGCCGACCGGGTCGAGGACGGTGACAGCCTCACCCGGCTCAAGATCCCTGCCATCGGCGTCGACGTGGTCGTCGTCGAGGGCACCACCCAGTCGGCGCTGCGGGCCGGGGCCGGCCACTACCCGGAGACGCCCCTGCCCTGCGCCGAGGGCAACGTGAGCATCGCCGGGCACCGGACCACCTACGGGCGCCCGTTCAACGAGCTCGACGAGCTGGCGCCGGGCGACGTCATCATCCTCGAGACCCCCGTCGGGGACTGCACCTACGAGGTGTCGGTCGACCCGTTCATCGTGGCCCCGTCGGCCACCGACGTGGTGGCCAACACCCTGGACCCCCGCCTCACGTTGACCACCTGCCATCCGGAAGGATCGGCTCGCCAGCGCCTGATCGTGCAGGCCGCTCGAGTCACGTCGGGCATCGAGGGGGCGTGACCGCCCGGCGGCTCGTCGCCGCCGTGGTCGGGGTGCTGGTCCTGACGTCGGCTCACTCGCTGGCCGCCGCCCCGGCCACCCGGGCCCAGACGGCACCGGTGGAGACCACCGAGCGGACTCCTGCGGTGACCACCCGCCGGGTGGTGGAGCGCATCGAGGGACGGGAGCGCCCGGGGTTCACCGTGCCCATCGCCGTCGCCCTGCTCGCGCTGACCGTCATCGCCCAGATCTGCTACCTGCTGAAGCGGGCCAGCGAGCCGGCCGAGCCCACGGCACCGACGCCGGCACCGGCCTCCTCACGGAGGCGCTGGCCTCCCCAGCCCCCACCCCCGCTCCGCCCCGACCCGTGGCCGTGGCGTCGGCGGCGGCACGGCCACGGTCGCCACGACCCGAGCCCGCCTACGAGCGCTGGTTGGCCGAGCTGGACGACGGCGCCGACCGCTGAGCGCGCCCGAGCACGGTGGCCAGCAGGGCGATGGCCCCGCCCTTGTCCAGGGGCTCGTTGAGGTTGCCGCACTTGGGTGACTGCACGCAGGACGGGCACCCCCACGGCACGAGCACCCCTCGAGCACCTCGAGGGTGGCGGCGAGGTGGCGGTCGCCGGCGTCGTAGCCCAGCTCGGCCACCCCGGCTCCGCCCTGGTAGCCGTCGTACACCACGATGGTCGGCCCGCCGGTGTCGTCGAGCCAAGGGACCGACACCCCTCCCACGTCCCACCGGTCACAGATCGCGAACAGGGGCAGGATGCCGATGGCGGCGTGCTCCGCGGCGTGCAGCGTGCCCGGCACGGCGGCAGCCGCGAGCCCGGCGGCGCCCAGGAGATGAGGGTCGAAGACGTACCAGAACGCGCGTCGTCAGGGTGGTGGGCGGGAGGTCCAACTCCACCAGACCGATCACTTCGCCGGTGAACGCATCCCTGCGCTGGTAGCCGGTGACCTGGGAGGTGACCTCGACGGCGCCGAGGTGGAGCCGGATCTGCCCCACCGCTCGAGACCGCTCGTCGCTGAGGACCGAGATGGTGGTGGTGGTCCGGGTCTGGGTGTACTCGTCGGCCACGGTGGGCTCGACGACGGCGACACGGTCCTCCAGATCGAGCGCCTGCACCCGGTAGGCCTGCCCAGCATGCAGGTACACCGCCCCGGGTGCACGAGTTCGAAGGCCCGGTTCTCGTCGACGGTGCCCACCAGCCGGCCGTCGGCCATGGCGATGCGGTACTCCCACGACGAGCCGCTGCGCAGCCCCACCCCGTGGGAGGGGTACCCGCGGGCAGCCCACACCGCCCGCACCTCTCGCACCTCTCGCACCTCACGTCGGACCGGCCCCGGAGCGGTCTCCGTAACCTCCCCTCCGCCCAGCCGGACCCGCAGCCGGAGCCGCTCGGCCCGCACGAGGCGGCGGACCCCGTCATCGAGGTCGTCGCCCCACCAGGCCTCGTCGTCAGGCGTGAGGGGGGCCTCGAAGGCGGCACAGGCCAGGTGGGCATCGAGCACGAACGGGTTGGACGGGTTCACCACGGCCGGCTCGGGCGGCCGGGTGAAGGCCTCCTCGGGGTGGGCCATCAGGTACTGGTCGAGCGCGTCGTCGCCGGCCACCAGCACCGCCAGAGACGCCTGGCGCTCCCGGCCGGCTCGACCGGCCTGCTGCCACATCGATGCGATGGTCCCGGGGAACCCATCGAGCACGCAGGCGTCGAGGCCACCCACGTCCACACCCAGCTCCAGGGCCGTGGTGGCCACCACACCCCGGAGGTGGCCCCCGAAGAGGGCGGCCTCGATCTCCCGCCGCTCGGCGGGGAGGTAGCCGCCCCGGTACGGGCAGACGGCGTCGGCCAGGCCGGGGGGGAGGCGGCGGCGGGCCTCGGCGGCCACCAGCTCGGTGCCACGACGGCTGCGGCAGAAGGCGATGGCTCGGTGCCCCTGGGTGACGAGCTCGGTGAGCAGCCCGGCCGTGACCCGGTTGGCCGACACCCGTGCCCCGGAGCCGGCGTCGACCAGCGGGGGGTTCCACAGCGCGAAGAGCCGCTCACCACGGGGGGAACCGTCGTCGACGACCTCGGCCACCGGCAGCCCACACAGCGCCGAGGCCAGCCGCCCGGGTTCGCCAATGGTGGCCGACGTGAACACGAAGGTGGGGGCCGAGCCGTAACGGGCGCAGAGCCGACGCAGCCGGCGCAACAGGTGGGCGACGTGGCTCCCGAAGATGCCCCGCAAGGTGTGGAGCTCGTCGAGCACCACGTAGCGCAGCCGCATGAGGAAGGTCGACCAGCGCTCGTGGTGGGGGAGGAGGCCACAGTGGAGCATCTCGGGGTTGGTGAGCACGACGTTGGCGTGGCGGCGGGCCCACGCCCGCTCCTCGGTGCCGGCGTCGCCGTCGTAGGCGGCCGCCAACAGGCCAGGGACGGCCAAGGTGCCGAGGGCTCGGAGCTGATCCTGGGCGAGGGCCTTCGTGGGGAACAGGCACAGCGCCGTGCCCGTTCTCACCGGGTCGGTGACGGCCTCGGCGATCGGCAGCTGGTAGCACAGCGACTTCCCCGATGCCGTCCCCGTCGCCACCGCCACCGAACGGCCGGCCCGGGCCAGGTCGATGGCCTCGGCCTGGTGGCTCCAGAGCTCCCGGCGGGCGAGGTGCTCGGCCACGATGGGTCGCAGGGGACGGGCGAGGACACCGTGGCGGGCCGGTCGAGGCGGGATCCGCTCGAGGTGGACGAGCCCCGCCTCGCCGGCGCGACCGGCGAGCGCCTGGAGGAGCGAGTCGGAGGCGGCGTCAGTGGCAAGGGTCATGGGCGCTCGGTTCGGGGCGGCGGTCCGACCCGAACCACCCGAGCGTAGTTCCTTCCCCGTAATTACCACCATGTCACGGGGGTGGCCAATACGGTTGAGCCATGGGCACGCGGTGTAGATTCCGGCGCCCGTCCCCCGTGCAGGAGCCTCCGTTGATCGATCTCGGTCTCGACCTCGTCGAACGGGACGGATGGGCTGTGTTGGTCGTGTCGGGCGAGGTCGACGTGGCCACCGCCCCCCGCCTCCGCGAGCGGCTCATCGAGCTGGTCAACCGCGGCCATCACCGCATCGTCGTGGACCTCGTCGGGGTGGAGTTCCTCGACTCGACGGGCCTGGGCGTCCTAGTGGGGGCGCTCAAGCGGGTGCGGACCCATGACGGCGAGCTCGCCCTCGTATGCGCCGAGCCCCGCATCCTCAAGGTGTTCGAGATCACCGGTCTCACCAAGGTCTTCTCGATCTTCGGTTCGGTCGACGAGGCTGTCGGCGCCGGTTGACCACCGGCTGACCACCGGATGGCCGAGACCGTCGCTCTCGAGATCCCGGCCCGGCCCGACTTCCTGGCGTTGGCCCGGCTGATCGTGGCCGCCACCGCCGCCGCCGACCCGCTCCTGCCCGAGGATCGCATCGACGACCTGCGCCTGGCCGTGTCCGAGGCCTGTACGAACGCCATCGAGGCCCACCAGCGGGTCGGGAGCGAGCAGTCCAACATCCGCATCGAGTGCCGGCTCTCGCCCGAGCAGGTGGAGGTGGAGGTCCGGGACCACGGCGCCGGCTTCGATCCCGACGTCCTCGTCGACCACCCGCCGGCCACCGACCCGGCTCGCCTGGACCATGAACGGGGCCTCGGCATCCCGTTGATGCGGGTGCTCACCGACGAGGTCGAGTTCCGATCGACCACCGACGGCACCACGGTTCGCCTGGTGCTGCGGGTGTCGGCGGTCCGACGGGGCCGGTGAGCGGCGACGGTGGCGCCGGTGCCCGCACCGTCGCCAAGCCCGACGAGCTGCTGGCGCTTCACGACGTCACCGGGGAGATGTTCGCCACGCTGCGCCGCTGGCTCTCGGTCCCCTCGTCGGTCACCCTCGACCTCTCCGACGTCGACGCCGCCGTCACCCAGCTCGGCGACCCGGTGATGATCGCCGCCCTCGCGATGCGGAAGCTGCAAGCCCTCCGCCTCCTTTCCCTGCCCGGCGTTCGGACCACCACCGACGTGGTGGTGGCCATGGTCAGCGACCTCGACCGGGCCCTCATCCAGGCCCCGGCCATGCGGCTGAAGCGGCAGGCCGCAGCCACCGACTGGGACCAGGAGCTGGCCGGCCTGTCCGAGGCCCCGAGCCACACATCGTCGGGTTCCCCGTCACCGGCGCCGGCGCCGGAGTCGGCCGACGAGGAGGACCCGGAGGTCGAGCGGTTCAAGGACCTCCACGGCCGGCTGCACGCCGCCGTGTTCGCCGTGATCGAGGCCTCTGACGGGGAGATCTGCCAGTTCGAGTAAGAGGCCGAGCCGATAGGCGAGGCCTCCATCGAGCACGGCGCGTGTTGCGGCGAAGCCGCACTGCTCTCGGGGACATGACGTGACCTGTCCGCGCAACCTCTGAGCACTCCGGGCGTCGCCGCTCGCCCGGGTCCCGTCCTAGAAGAACCGGTTCGGCGGGGACGCGGCTCGGGCTACGTTGGAGCGGGCAACCGAGGTTGCGGCCCTGTGGCCGTTGGGTGTGCCGGGAAGCCTGGTCGGCGCTTCTGCCGTCGACCCCGAGACACCCCATGAGCTCCCCGGCAACCGAGCACACCCGCCCCACCTGGCTCGACAGCGACCGCCGGCTGGCTCGCTTCGTGGCCCGGCCGGCCCAGCGCTTCCTCGACGTCGAGGCGTCGGGCGGCATCCTCCTGCTCCTCGCCACCGTCACCGCCCTGGTGTGGGCCAACTCGCCGTGGCGGTCGGGATACGAGACCTTGTTCGGCACCGAGATCGTGCTGACCATCGGCGATTTTCGACTGGCCGACGACGTCGGCCACTGGGTCAACGACGGTCTCATGGCCCTGTTCTTCTTCGTGGTCGGCCTGGAGATCAAGCGGGAGTGGGTGGCCGGTGAGCTGCGGGACCGGCGGGCGGCGGTGCTGCCGGCCGTCGCCGCCCTCGGCGGCATGGTCGTGCCTGCCCTCGTGTACCTGGCCTTCAACGCCGGCACCCCGGCCCAGCGGGGCTGGGGGATACCCATGGCCACCGACATCGCCTTCGCGCTGGGCGTGGTGGCCGTGCTGGGCCGGCGGGTCCCCGTGGCGCTCAAGGTCTTCCTGCTCACGTTGGCCATCGTCGACGACATCGGCGCCATCGTGGTGATCGCCGCCTTCTACTCCGACGACATCTCCGGCGGTTGGCTCCTCGCCGCCGTGGGCATCGTGGCCACCGTGGTCGTGCTGCATCGCGCCCACGTCATCTACCACATCGTCTACGTCGGCCTCGGGCTCGCGCTCTGGCTGTGCACCTTCAAGTCGGGGGTGCACGCCACCATCGCAGGCGTGGTCATGGGCCTGCTCACTCCGGCCCGACCGTTCCAGCCCGAGCTGGAGGCCGAGGCCCTGGTCGACACCCTCGAGGACGAGTCCGAGCTCAGCGCCGACGAGGTCCGCCAGGTCTCGTTCCTCATCCGCGAGTCGGTCCCGCTGACCGAGCGGTTGGAACGCATGCTGCACCCGTGGACGAGCTACCTCATCGTCCCCGTCTTCGCTCTGGCCAACGCCGGGATCGAGCTCTCGAGGGGTTCGTTCAGCGCTGGCTCGGACGTGACCATGGGCGTGGTGGCCGGTCTCGTGGTCGGCAAGGTGGTTGGGATCACGGGCTTGTCCTGGGTGGCCGTCCGCCTCCGCCTGGGCCGTTTGCCCGAGGCCACCACCTGGCCCCAGCTCGTGGGCGCCGCTGCGCTGGCGGGCATCGGGTTCACCGTGTCGCTCTTCATCACCAGCCTCGCCTTCGCCCCCGGAGCGGTCCAGGACGAGTCCAAGATCGGCATCCTGGCGGCCTCGGCCATCGCCACCGTCCTCGGTGCGACGGTGCTCGTCGTCGCCGGACGAGACGCTCGGGGGCGGGTACCGTCGGCGTAGCGGGTTTAGAGGTTGCGCGGATAGGTCACGTCGTGTCTCCCAAAGCAGTGCGGCTTCGCCGCAACATGCGCCGTGCTTGATGGAGGCCTCGCCTATCGGCTCGGCCTCTTGGGGGTCCCCCTACAGCGTCATCGCCGGAGAGACGGGCTGAGACGCTCGGCCGGCGGGCTCAGCCGGCCTGACGGCGCAGCTCCCGCTTGGCCACCTGCATGCGGTGGACCTCGTCGGGGCCGTCGGCCAGGCGAAGGGTGCGGATGCCGGCGTACATGGCGGCCAGCGGGAAGTCGTCGCTGACCCCACCACCGCCGTGGGCCTGGATGGCCCGGTCGATGACCCGCAGGGCCATGTTGGGGACGGCCACCTTGATGGCCGAGATCTCGATGCGGGCGCCCTTGTTGCCCACCGTGTCCATCAGCCAGGCCGACTTCAGAGTGAGGAGGCGGGCCTGTTCGATCTCGATGCGGGAGTCGGCGATCCACTCCTGGATCACCCCCTGGTCGGCCAGCGGCTTGCCGAAGGCGACCCGGGACGTCACCCGCCGGCACATCAGCTCGAGGGCCCGCTCGGCCGCCCCGATGGTCCGCATGCAGTGGTGGATGCGGCCCGGGCCGAGGCGGGCCTGGGCGATGGCGAACCCGCCCCCCTCGTCACCGAGCACGTTCGTCACCGGCACCCGCACGTCCCGGAGCTCGATCTCGCAGTGGCCCTCCTGGTCCATGTAGCCGAACACCGGCAGGGCCCGCTCGATGTTGACCCCCGGCGTGTCTCGAGGCACGAGCACCATCGACTGCTGGAGGTGCCGTGGGGCCGACGGATCCGTCTTGCCCATCAGGATGAAGATCTTGCAGCGGGCGTCGGCCGCCCCTGAGATCCACCACTTGCGGCCGTTGATGACGTAGTCGTCGCCGTCGCGCTCGATGCGGCACTCGATGTTGGTGGCGTCGGAGCTGGCCACGGCTGGCTCGGTCATGGCGAAGGCTGACCGGATCTCGCCTTCGAGCAGCGGGTGCAACCACTGCTCCTGCTGCTCGGGGGTCCCGAAGGTGGTGAGGATCTCCATGTTCCCGGTGTCGGGAGCCGAGCAGTTGCACGCCTCGGAAGCGATGTGGGAACGGCCCATGATCTCCGCCAGGGGGGCGTAGTCGAGGTTGGACAGGCCCTCGGTCCACTGGGTGCGGTGGGGGAGGAACAGGTTCCACAGCCCCCGCCGGCGAGCCTCGGCCTTCAGCTCGGTCATCACCGGCGGGTGGGTGTGCGGGTCACCGGACTCGGCGATCTGGCGCCGGGCGACGGCCTCGTTCGGGTAGACGTGGGAGTCCATGAAGTCGAGCAGGGTCTCTCGGAGTCGCTCGGCCGTCGGGGAGAAGGCGAAGTCCATGGCCCGGGACCGTACCCGGCTCCGGCCTGGTCTCTCCGGGGTGGTCCGTGTTGACAGGTGCGGCCCGATGCTCCTTACCTTTGGCCCCAATGGCCAAGCCCCTCGTCATCGTGGAGTCCCCGGCGAAGGCCCGCACGATCGCGGGGTTCCTCGGGGGCGATTACGTGGTCGAGTCCTCGGTCGGCCACATCCGCGACCTGCCTCCCAAGGGCCTCGGCGTCGACGTCGACAACCACTTCACGCCGACCTACGAGGTCTACGCCGGCAAGCGCGACGTGATCCGCCGGCTCAAGGCGGCGCTCAAGGAGGCCGACGAGCTCTACCTCGCCACCGACGAGGACCGGGAGGGCGAGGCCATCTCCTGGCACCTGCTCGAGGAGCTGCGGCCCCGGGTGCCGGTGAAGCGGATGGTGTTCCACGAGATCACCCGGTCCGCCATCGACCACGCCGTCGAGAACTGGCGCGACATCGACTCGGGGCTCGTCGACGCCCAGGAGACCCGGCGGATCGTCGACCGGCTGTTCGGCTACCCGGTGTCCCAGGTGCTGTGGCGCAAGGTGAACAGCGGCCTGTCGGCGGGCCGGGTGCAGAGCCCGGCCGTGCGCCTGGTGGTCGAGCGGGAGCGGGAGCGCATGCGGTTCGTCGCCGCCGGCTACTGGGACCTCGAAGCGGCCTTTCCCACCGACCCCGCCTTCACCGCCACCCTCGTCGAGGTGGACGGGGCCCGGGTGGCCACGGGCCGGGACTTCGACGAGTCCGGCCACCCCCGCCACCGGGACGGCCGGGGAGGAGAGGTGGTCGTCCTCGACGAGCCGGCCGCCCGTGACCTCACCGATCGCCTGGGCGACCGGCCGTTCACGGTGCGGGCCGTGGAGGAGCGGCCGTTCACGTCCCGGCCCAAGGCGCCGTTCATGACCTCCACCCTGCAACAGGAGGGTGGGCGCAAGCTGCGGATGAGTGCCACCCAGGTGATGCGGGTGGCCCAGGACCTCTACGCCAACGGCTACATCACCTACATGCGGACCGACTCGACGACCCTGTCGGAGACGGCGCTGGCGGCGGCCCGGTCCCAAGTCCGCCAGCTCTATGGCGTCGAGTACCTGCCCGACCGGCCCCGGGTCTACAGCCGCAAGGTCAAGAACGCGCAAGAGGCCCACGAGGCCATCCGACCGGCCGGCGACACCTTCCGCACACCCGAGCAGGTGGCCCGAGAGCTGCGAGGGGACGAGCTCCGCCTCTACGACCTGATCTGGAAGCGCACGGTGGCCTCCCAGATGGCCGACGCCCGGGGTCGCAGCGTCACGGTGCGGATCGGGGCCACCACCGCCGACGGCACCGACGCCACCTTCGCCGCCTCTGGTCGCACGCTGACCTTCCCCGGCTACCTGCGGGCCTACGTCGAGGGCTCCGATGACCCCGAGGCCAGCCTCGACGACCGTGAGACGCTCCTGCCGCCGATGGCCGAGGGGGAGACCCTCCTCGCCCCCGAGCTCGAGGCGAGGGGCCACACCACGAGCCCCCCGGCCCGGTTCACCGAGGCGTCCCTCGTGAAGCGCATGGAGGAGCTCGGCATCGGTCGACCCTCGACCTACGCCACGATCATGTCGACCATCCAGGACCGCGGTTACGTGTGGAAGAAGGGCACCGCCCTGGTCCCCACCTGGACGGCGTTCGCGGTGGTGAACCTCCTCGAACGGCACTTCGGCGACCTGGTCGACTACTCCTACACGGCCCGCATGGAAGACGACCTCGACGAGATCGCCGCCCACCACCTCCAGCGGGAGCCGTGGCTGCGGCAGTTCTGGTTCGGGAACGGGACGCCGGGGCTGAAGGCCCTCGTCGACGAGGCGCCGGTGGAGATCGACGCCGCCGCCGTCAACTCCATACCCATCGGCCTCGACGCCGACGGCGCGGAGATCGTGGTCAAGCCCGGTCGCTACGGGCCCTACGTCAAGCGGGGGGAGGACACCGCCTCGGTTCCCGACGACGTCGCTCCCGACGAGCTGACCGTCGACCGGGCCGTCGAGCTGCTCGAAGCCCCCCGCGCCGACGCCGTGCTCGGAAAGGACCCGGCCACCGGCCTGCCGGTCATCGTCAAGCCGGGCCGCTTCGGCCCCTACGTGCAGCTCGGCGAGCTCGTGGAAGGGGCGAAGGAGAAGCCGAGGACGGCCTCGCTGCTGTCCACCATGGACCTCGAGACCGTCACCCTCGACGATGCGCTGCGGCTGCTGAGCCTCCCCCGGATGGTGGGGGTCGACCCCGCCACCGGTGAGGAGATCACCGCCCAGAACGGCCGCTACGGCCCCTACCTGAAGAAGGGGTCGGACAGCCGCAGCCTGGATGACGAGGAGCAGCTGTTCACCGTCACCCTCGAGGAGGCGCTGCGCATCTACGCCGAGCCGAAGCGCCGACGAGGGCAGCGGGCGACGGCGCCGCTGCGCGAGCTCGGCGAGGACCCCGTCAGCGGCAAGCCCGTGGTGCTGAAGGAGGGTCGCTTCGGGCCCTACGTGACCGACGGCGAGACCAACGCCTCGCTGCGCAAGGGCGACGCCGAGGAGTCGATCACCATCGAGCGGGCGGCCGAGCTCCTGCAGGACCGCCGCGACCGGGGCCCGGCCAAGAAGCGGACGAAGAAGGCGGCCGCCCCGAGGAAGAAGACCAAGGCTCCGGGGAAGAAGGCGGCAGCCAGGAAGCGGGCCTGAGACCACCATGTCCCGGCCGTCGCTCGGCGGACGTGGCGGTCGGCGCGAGGGGCGGTTCGTCGCCATCGAGGGCGGTGAGGCCTCGGGCAAGTCGACCCAGGCCCGCATCCTGGCCGAACGCCTGGGCGCCGTACTCACCCGTGAACCGGGTGGTACCGCCATCGGTGCCCGCATCCGGGACCTCGTGCTCGACCCGGACGTGGGGGGGCTCACCGACCGGGCCGAGGCCCTCCTCATGGCCGCCGACCGGGCCCAGCACGTGGCCGAGCTGGTGGGTCCCGCCCTCGCGTCGGGCCGAGACGTGGTGACCGACCGCTTCCTCGGCTCGTCGCTCGCCTACCAGGGCTTCGGTCGCGGCCTGCCGGTGGAGGAGGTCCGCCGGCTGTCGCTGTGGGCCGCCGCCGGCCTCGAACCCGACGTGGTGGTGCTGCTCGACGTCCCCGAGTCGGTGGCCGGCGCCCGTCTGGCCGTGGCCCGTGACCGTCTGGAGGCGGCCGGGCCGGCCTTCCACCGGGCCGTGGCCGACGGCTACCGGGCCCTGGCCGCCGCCGCCCCCGAGCGGTGGGTGGTGGTCGACGGCACCGGGGAGGTGGGGGCGGTGGCCGCCGCCGTCCACGCCGCTGTGCAGACCCGGCTTCCGGAGCGCCGGTGATCGAGCGGCGGCGGCCCACCCGTTCTCGGGACATAGGGACGGTCATCGCCGTGCCCGAGTCCCGAGAACGACGGAGGGAGCACAGGTGATCGACGTCTGGGCGGCGGTGCCCGACCAGGGCCAAGCCGTCGGCCAGCTCCGGGCGGCGGTGGCAGCGCCGGTCCACGCCTACCTCTTCGTCGGCCCGTCGGGCAGCGGAGCCCGGGAGGCGGCCCGAGCGTTCTGCGCCGAGCTGATCGCCGGCGGGACCACCGGCGCCGACCCCGCCACCGCCGAGCGCCACCGCAGCCTCGCCCTCGCCGACCAGCACCCCGACATCGCCGTGGTCGAGCGCTCCGGCCCGGCCGTCACCGTCGGTCAGGCCAGGGAGATCGTGCGCGCGGCCAGCCTCAGCCCCCTCGAAGGCGACCGCAAGGCGATGATCCTCCACGAGTTCCACCTCGTGCGGCCCGACGCCGCCGCCACCCTGCTCAAGACCATCGAGGAGCCACCGCCGGGCACCTTCTTCGTGGTCCTGGCCGAGGAGGTCACCCCCGACCTCGTCACCATCGCCTCCCGCTGCGTGCGGGTGGAGTTCCCGGCGCCGACCGACGAGGCGGTCACCGCCGCCCTCGTGGCCGAGGGGGTCACCACCGAGCGAGCGGCCGAGGTGGCCTCGGTCGCCCGCGGCGATCTCGACCGGGCCCGGCTGCTCGCCACCGACGACCGGCTCGATCTCCGCCTCGCCGTCTGGCGGAGCGTCCCCCACCGCCTCGACGGCAGCGGGCACGCCGTCAGCGTGCTGGTCGACGAGCTGCGGGCGGCCATCGACGACGCCCTCGGCCCCCTTGTCGCCCGGCACGCCGACGAGGTGGCCGAGTTGCAACGACGGATCGAGCGCTACGGGCAGCGGGGCTCGGGGGCCCGGGAGCTCGAGGAGCGCCACCGCCGGGAGGTCCGCCGCCTTCGCACCGACGAGCTCCGCCTCGGATTCGCCGAGCTCGCCCGCTCGTACCGGGACGGTCTGGCCGCCCCCACCGAGCCGCCTGCGACCCCCACCTCACCGGAGCCGGTGCTCGACGGCCTGGCCGCCATCACCGCCGCCAACGAGGCCCTCGTGCGCAGCCCCAACGAGGAGCTGCTGTTGCTGGCCCTGTTCCTCCGCCTGCCGCCGGCCGGGGGCTGACGCCGTTCCGCTCATCTTCAGCCCCAGCGGGGTGGCTCGTCGAGCAGCGCCACGAAGGCGTCGGCGGTCACCGGCTCGGAGAACAGGTACCCCTGGGCCAGGTCGCAGTCGAGCGCCCGTAGCAGGGCGAGCTGCTCGGCCCGCTCGACCCCTTCGGCCACCACCCTCAGTCCGAGGGCGTGGGCCATGCTCACCACCGCCCGCACGATGGTGCCTCGCTCGTCGTCGTCCTTGCGGGGCGAGTCGATCCCGGCCACGAAGCTCTGGTCGATCTTGACGAGGTCGACCGGGAACCGCTGGAGGTAGGTGAGTGAGGAGTACCCGGTGCCGAAGTCGTCGATCGACAGCCGGACACCGTGCGCCTTCAGCTCCAGCAAGGCCCCGAGGGTGACGTCGAGGTCGTCCATCAGCACGCTCTCGGTGAGCTCGAGGCACAGCCGATCCGGCGGCCAATCGTGGGCGGCGAGTCGTTCGGCGACCCGGTCGGCCATCCCGGCGATGCCGAGCTGACGGGCGGAGAGGTTCACCGACAGGGAGAACGACGGGCTGGCGGCCCGGTCGGCCAGCGCCCGGATCTGGCGGAGGGACTCGTCGAGGACCCACTCGCCGAGGGTGACGACCATGCCCGTCTCCTCGGTGACGGCCATGAAGTCCTCGGGCTTCAGCACCCCACGGGTGGGATGGTTCCAGCGCACCAGGGCCTCGGATCCGACCACCGCCGTGGTGGCCACGTCCACGATCGGCTGGTGCAGCACGGTGAACTCCGAGCGCTCGAGCGCGCGGCGGAGGTCGTTCCCGAGGTTGAGGCGGGCCACCGCCGCCGCCCGCATCCGATCGTCGAACACCTCGAGGCGGTTGCGTCCCCGCTCCTTGGCCCGGTACATGGCGGCGTCGGCGTTGCGCAACAGGGCATCGGGGGAAGGCTCGGCCCCGATGACCAGGCCCATGCTGGCGGTGAGGAACACCTCACCGCCGTCGAGGTTGAACGGCTCGGTCAGCGCCCGATCGAGCCGCTCGGCGATGGCGAAGATGGTGCGGCTGCCGGCCGGCTGCTCGCACAGCACGACGAACTCGTCGCCCCCGAAGCGGGCGATGGTGTCCTCGGGGCGGACCGCCGCTCGGAGCCGGTCGGCGAAGGCCACGAGCAGCTCGTCTCCGGGGCCGTGACCGAGGCTGTCGTTCACCACCTTGAAGCGGTCGAGGTCGATGAACAGGACGGCCACGCTGCGCCCGGACGTCTCGGCCCGGGTGACGGCCTGCTCGAGGCGGTCCATGAGGAGGGTGCGGTTGGGCAGGCCGGTGAGGTCGTCGTGGAGGGCCTGATGGGCCAGACGGCTCTCGGCCGCCTGGCGTTTCACGGCGATCGACACCAGGTTGGCGGCCACCTCGACCACCCGCCGTTCGTGGTCGGTCGGGCCCCGGTTGGAGTCGTAGAAGGTGGTGATGGCGCCGAGCACGTCGCCGTTGGCCTGCTCGACGATGGGCACCGACGACATGGCCAAGAGCCCATGGGCGCGGAGCACGTCGCGGCAGTGGCGGACCAGCGGATCGGTGCTCGTGTCCCGGACCTCCACCGGCCGCTGGGTGACCTCGAGGACCGCCGCCCCCTCCGGCTCGGCGATCTCTGGGGTGGTGATGCGGTGCAGCAGGTCCAGCGGCAGGCTGTGGCCCCCCCGGGGCACCAGGCGCTCGCCCTCCAGCAGGAGGATCCCGGCCCGGCTGCCGTCGGCGTGCTGTTCGACCATGGTGCTGATGGACCCGAGGGTCTCTTCGAGCGGGGCGTTCCGGGCGATCAGCTCCAGGATGTGGGCCTGGTCGGTGAGCAACCGCTCCACCAGCTTCACCGCCGTGATGTTGCTGGTGGTGATGACCAGGGCGCCGACGTCGGGGTCCTCGAGCAGGTTGACGCCGGTGACGCTGAGGTGTTCCCAGTGGCCGGCGGCATGACGGCCCCGGAGCTCGGATGCGACCTCCCGGCCCGGCTCGGCCAGGAGCTCGGCCAGCAGGTCTCGGGCGCGGTCGGCCTCGTCGGGGTGGCCGAGGTCGAACAAGCTGCGCCCGTGCCAGTAGCCGCGGGGGTAGCCCAGGATCTTCTTGGTCTGGCCGGTGGTGAGCTTCACCTCGCCGTCCCGGTCGATGATGGTGACGGTGTCGGAGATGTTGCGGAAGACGGCCTGCCAACGATGCTCGCTGGTCCGCAGCGCGGCCTCGGCCCGGAGACGCTCGGTGGCGTCGACGGCCACCGCCATGATGGCCGTCGGCCGGCCGTCGGCGTCGTGGACCGCTGAGGTCCACAGCTCCAAGTCGATCGGTTGCCCGTCCCTGCGCCGTCGCTCGACCACCACCCCGATCAGCGGGTGCCCGTCGAGGATCCGCCGTCGGAAGGCGGCGAACTCCTCGAGGCGGTCCTCCTGCACGATGGGCAGGATCTCGCCCACGGCTTCGGCTGCGCTCCACCCGAAGGTGTTCTCCGCAGCCGGGTTCCACAAGAGGACCCGCCCGTCGAGGTCCACCATGTAGATGGCCACCGGCGCGCTGTCCACGAGGGCGCTCAGCTCCTCCTGTGACCCCCGGAGGGCCTCCTCCATGGTCTTGCTCTCGGTGCGGTCGTGCAGTTGCACCAGGCCGTAACGGGACCGGCCGCTGACGTCAGCCAGCATCACCGCGTCGACCACGAGCCAGCGACGGGTGCCGTCGGGCCGGGTGAGCCAGGCCTCGGCCCGGACCGGGCGCCCGGGCGCACGCCCGGCGGCCCGATCGATCCACTGGCGGACGGCTTCGACCTGGCGGGGTTGGAGCAGATCCACGAGGGAGCGGCCGAGCAGGTCGGTCTCGGGCCGGCCCAGCAGGGTGCAGAAGACGGGGCTCACGGTCAACGCCCGGCCGTCGAGGTCGATCACCGCCATGCCGGTGGGAGCGTGGCGGAACGCCACCTCGATCCCGTCGGCCGACAGCTCGGCGTGGCGAGGCGCATCGGAGACCGGGTCGTTGGGCATGCCGCACCAGTCTGGCCCTTTCGTCCCGAGAAGGCCGCCTGGACCGTCGCCCCCCGCGCGCCGGGCGTCACGGCCCGCGACGTGCGGGTTCGCACCCTCGGAAACCGAGGCCCCCGACCCACGCGATCCGAGCGGCGCCGAACCGAGGGCTCGCACCCTCGGAAACCGAGGCCCCGCCCCGTGCTCACAGGGGCGCGGCGACCCGACTGCTACCGTGACCCGTCCCGCCCGGGTAGCTCAGTCGGCAGAGCGGCTCACTCGTAATGAGCAGGTCCGGGGTTCGATTCCCCGCCCGGGCTCAGGGGCCCTGACCAGCGAGAACGCGGCGGAGGTTCCGCCCGGTGACCAGCACCCGGGCCCGGTCCTCCCACCGGGCACGGCTCGGACCGGCACCCCTCACGCCGCCGAAGCAGCGCAACCCCCCGTGAGTTTCTCCCCCTGGAACGGGGGGTACGGGGGGTCGATGGACACGGTGGGCCCGTACCGGCTCGAGGTCGTCCTCGGCCGGGGGACCGCCGGCACCGTCTGGCGGGCGCGGCGACCGGGCCCGGTCCCGCAGGTGGTGGCGGTCAAGCGGGCCCGGATCGCCCCCGGGACCCTCGGCGCCAACCGGCTGCGGGACGAGGCCGCCGTGCTGGCCGACCTCGACCACCCCCACATCGTGCGGGTCTTCGACGTGCTCGACGACGGCGACGACGTCGCCATCGTGATGCCCCTCGCCCGCGGCGGGTCGCTGCGGGACCTGCTGGCCGAACGGGGGCGGCTGGCACCTGGCCAGGTCGTCGCCGTCCTCGCGCCCGTGGCGGCCGCCCTCGGGTCGGCCCACCGTCGGGGTGTGCTCCACGGCGACGTGAAGCCGGCCAACATCCTGTTCACCTCCGACGGCGAGCCACTCCTGTCCGACTTCGGCGTGGCCCGCAGCCTGGCCACAGCCTCGCCCGGCTCCACCGGCGAGGTCGCTGGTACCGCCGCCTACCTCGACCCCGAGCTGCTGGCCACCGGAAGACACGAGCCCCGCAACGACATCTACGGCGTGGGCGTGGTCGCCTATTTCGCCCTGTCCGGCCGGTTGCCCTTCACCGGGGCCGCCCCCGACGACATCGTGGTGGCCGCCGACCTCGGGTCCCACCCGTCGCTGCTCGAGGACCGGTCGGTGCCGGCCCCGCTGGCCGAGGTGGTGGAGTCGGCGATGGCCCGGTTCCCCGACGAGCGCCCCGCCACCGGTGAGGAGCTGGCCCAGGCCCTGCGAGCGGCCGTCGAACCGGCATCGGTCGTGCTCCCCGGCACGGCCCTGTCGGCCGTCGTGGAGGACGACGCCGCTCCGGCCGCGGCCGACGACGGCCATGAGGGCGACGCCGGCGACGGCGACGAGGGCGACGAGCGCCGTCACGGCACCCGCCTCTTCGGACCCCGCCCACCCCGGCCCGGCCGGGAGGAGCCGGAGCCCGATCGGCGGGTGGCGGTGGTGTCGGTGCTCGTCGTCGTGGCCCTGGCCCTGGCCGGGATCCTCGTGGTCCGCAACCGCGACCAGGCCACCGAGCCGGCCTCGGCCGAGGTCGACACCGGGCAGGGGACCGTCCGGCCGTGCCCGGTGCTCCCCCAGATCGCCGTACCGGCCGGGGGTCGGGAGCTCGAGGCCGACTTCAACGGCGACGGGTGCCCCCTGCCGGTGGTGTGGGACGGCGAGGTGATGCAGGTGCGGCTGTCGGCGCTCGACGAGGCGCCGCGACGGTTCGACTTCAAGCGGCTCATCGAGCCCGGCGTCGGTGGCGGCGACCTCGACGAGGCCGCCCAGCTGCTCATCGGCGATTGGGACTGCGACGGCGCCGACAGCCCGGCCCTCTACCTGCCGAACGGCGGGCGGGTCTACTACTTCGCCAGCATCCCCGTCGGGGTGAGCGACCAGCTGGCCACCGAGCGGGAGGAGCCCGCCGTGGACGATGGCCTGGCTCGGGTGGTCGAGGGTGGCGACGACGACTGCGACGAGGTGTCCGTCCGCCAGTCCACCTAACCGCCACACTGGGTCCATGGCCGGATGGGGGGACGATCCCACGCTCGCCGAGCTGCGTGGCCTGGTGTACGAGGACGGTTGGCGACCGACCTCCGTCGACGAGTCGACCGCCGGTGACACCGTCGTGGTGGCCAAGGACGGCCAGGAGCGCCGGTTCAGCTCCGACCACATCGCCTTCCACCGGTTCGTGGAAGGGCTGCGGGAGGATTTCGGGGTATAACGCGAGCCCTGGGTAGGGTGCGCGCATGGCGGACCAGGCCACCTTCGCCGATCAGGCCATGCCCCTGATGGGCTCGCTGTACTCGGCCGCCCTGCGCATGACCCGCAACCCGGCCGACGCCGAGGACCTCGTGCAGGAGACCTACCTCAAGGCCTACCGGGGCTTCGGCGGGTTCCAGGAGGGCACCAACCTCAAGGCCTGGCTGTACCGCATCCTCACCAACACCTTCATCAACACCTACCGGGCCAAGAAGCGCCGGCCCGACGAGACCGAGCTCGACGAGGTCGAGGATCTCTACCTCTACCGTCGCCTCGGTGGGCTCGAGGCGGCCAACCTGGGCCGCAGCGCCGAGGACGAGCTGATGGACTGGTTCAGCGAGGCCGAGGTCAAGGAGGCCCTGGAGGACCTGCCCGAGCAGTTCCGGATGGCCGTGCTGCTGGCCGACGTCGAGGGGTTCTCCTACAAGGAGATCGCCTCGATCCTCGACATCCCGATCGGCACCGTGATGAGTCGGCTCCACCGGGGAAGAACCGGCCTCCAGAAGCGGTTGTACGACTTCGCCGTGTCTCGGGGGCTCGTCGACCCGGTACCAGCGCACCCACCCGCCCCGGCGACCACCCCGGCCGCCGGAGGAGACGACTGAGGACGCACGCCCACCACCATGTCCAACTGCAAAGACGCACTCCGGGTTCTGTACGAGTTCCTCGACGGTGAGCTGACCCCCAGCGCCGTCACCACATCGAGTCGCACCTGCACGACTGCAGTCCCTGCCTCGAGGCGTTCGACTTCAACGCCGAGGTGCGGATGGTGATCGCCCAGAAGTGCCGTGACGAGGTGCCCGAGGATCTGAAGCGGCGCATCGCCGAGGCGCTCGGTCTCGACAGGTCAGAGCTCGGCGACCCCGCCTGATGGCGGACCGGCCGGGGACCGACCCTAGGATCGACCCGTGCTCGCCGCTGTCGTCTGGACCTTCTGGATGGCCGTCGCCATCACCGGCTTGGCCGTCCTCGCCCTGGTCGCCACCGTGGCCGGCTACCTGGCCAAGGTCGTCAAGCTGAAGTACCCGCCCCATCAGGCCGACCGTTGACCGCCGTCGACTGGGGGTTGGCCGAGCGGGTGGCGGTGAAGGCGGCCGGGAGCGATCCCTTCGCCGGCTCCTACCACTACGACTCGCTGGGGCCGGACTTCGAGGAGCTGACCGCCGTCGCAGAACGGCGGGTCGGTGACGTCACCGGGATGCGGAGCACGGCCGGCCCGGCCCGGGCCCGGGTCACCGACCGGGCCGGCTGGGTGCAGGCCAACATCGCCTCCTTCCAACGGCTGTTGCGACCCATCACCGACCGGCTCGGGGCCAAGGTGTCGGGGCCGTTCGCCGGTGGCCCGTCGCCTGGCCGGGGCCGAGGTCGGCGCCCTGCTCGGCTGGATGTCGACGCGGGTCCTCGGGCAGTACGACCTGCTCGTGATCGAGGACGAGCACCCAGAGGACCAGGACATCGTCTACTACGTCGGCCCCAACGTGCTGTCCCTCGAGAAGCGCTTCGGGTTCCCGCCCCGGGAGTTCCGCCTGTGGTTGGCCCTCCACGAGGTCACCCACCGGGCCCAGTTCACCGGGGTGCCGTGGATGCGGGAGCACTTCCTCGGGCTCGTCAACGAGACCGTCGAGGCCGTCGACACCGATCCGAAGGCCTTCCTCGCCGCGCTGACGAGGGCCTTGGATCAGATCCGCAAGGGCAACAACCCCCTCGACGACGGTGGCCTCGTCACGGTGTTCTCCTCGGTGGAGCAGCGCGTCGTGCTGGAGCGGGTGAGCGGCCTCATGAGCCTGCTCGAGGGCCACGGCGACGTGACCATGGACCGGGCCGGTGCCGACGAGATCCCCAACGCCGTGCGCTTCGGCCAGGTGCTCCGCCAGCGTCGCCAGCAGGCCAACCCGGCGGCCAAGCTCCTCCAGAAGCTCATCGGCCTGGAGGCCAAGCTCAAGCAGTACGAGCAAGGCGAGCGGTTCATCGAGCAGGTCGAGGCCAGCGGCGGCACAGCGCTGCTGGACCGGGCGTGGGAGCGTCCCGAGCACCTGCCCACCATCGGCGAGATCCGCGAACCCGACCGCTGGATCGCCCGGGTCGGCGCCACCCTCGCCGTCCCGTGAACGGCGTCGGGTGACGGTCGCAGCCGACCGGCGAGGGGCAGCCAGCGCCCTCCTCGGCCGGTGCCGGTTCCCCGCCCCGGCACCGAGGTGACCTGCGCCGTGTCGGGCGGGGCCGACTCCCTGGCGCTGCTGCTCCTCGCCGCCGAGGCGGGCTGCTCGGTCACCGCCGTCCACGTCGACCACGGGCTGCGGGCCGGGTCGGCGGCCGAGGCCGACGTGGTGGCCGGCGCCGCTCGGCGGGTCGGCGCCCGGTTCCGGGCCGAGCGGGCCGAGGTGGCGCCCGGACCCAACCTCGAGGCCCGAGCCCGGGCTGCCCGCTACGCCTGCGCTGCCCGTCGACGTGCTCACCGGCCACACCGCCGACGACCAGGCCGAGACCGTGCTCCTCAACCTCCTGCGCGCGCGCCGGGCTCGACGGACTGGCCGGCATCCGCGACGACGGCCGGCGGCCGCTGCTGCACCTGCGCCGGGCCGAGACCCGAGCGCTGTGCGCCGCCGCCGAGCTCGACGTCGTGCACGACCCGTCCAACATCGACCCGGCGTTCCGTCGCAACCGAGTGCGCCACGAGCTGCTTCCCCTCCTCGACGCCATCGCCGAGCGTGACGTCACCGCCGTGCTGGTCCGCCAGGCCGCCCTCCTCGCCGACGACGCCGACCTGTTGGCCTCGCTCGCCGCCACCATCGACGTCACCGACGCCCGGACGCTCGCCGCGCAGCCGCTGGCCCTGGCCCGGGTGGCGGTGCGCACGTGGCTGCGAGGGCCGGGGGTGGACCGCCGCCCGACGCCGCCGCTGTGGCCCGGGTGCTCGCCGTGGCCCGCGGAGAGGCGGCGGCCACCGATGTCGGGCAGGGTCGGCGGGTAGCCCGCTCGGGCGGGCGACTCCGAGTCGAGCACGGTTCACCCCCGATCGGGTAGGAGTGCGCCATGCCTGCCACCCCCACCACCGTGATGGCCACGTATCGGGTCCGGTCCGGTCACGAGGAGGAGCTGGTCGCCCTCCTTCGCCGTGAGTGGTCCACGCTGCACGAGCTCGGCCTGGTCGCCGACATACCACCCCAGCTCTTCCGAGGCGACGACGACGGCGGCCAGCCGTTCTACCTCCACCTCTTCACGTGGCACGACCCGGAGGCCGAGGCCAAGGCCCCGGACCATCCCGAGGTCGCCGAGCTGTGGCGGGCCATCGCCGACATCTGCGAGGAGCGCGACGGCCGCCCGGCCATGGAGTTCCCCCACGTCCACGCCCTGGCCATCGGCCATTGACGTCCGTCGACGGGCCCGGCCCGCAGCTTCAGGACCCCGACCTCGGGCCGGTGGTGGTGACCGCGGAGCAGATCCGCGCCCGCATCGCCGAGCTGGGGGCCGAGATCACCGAGGACTACCGCGGTCGGACGCCACTGCTGGTGGGGGTGCTGAAGGGCGCGTTCATGTTCATGTCCGACATCGCCCGGGCCGTCGCCCTGCCCGTGGAGTTCGACTTCATGGCCGTCTCCTCCTACGGCAGCGCCACCAAGACGAGCGGCGTGGTCCGCATCGTGAAGGACCTCGACATGGACCTGTCCGACCGTGACGTGATCATCGTCGAGGACATCGTCGACAGCGGCCTCACCCTCCAGTACCTGCGCCGCAACCTCCTCGCCCGCCACCCGGCCAGCATCGCCGTGTGTGCCATGCTGCTCCGCGAAGGCCTCCAGAAGCACGACCCCGACCTCCGCTACGTCGGCTTCTCGATCCCCCCCGACTTCGTGGTCGGTTACGGCCTCGACGTGGGCGAGCGCTACCGGAACCTCCCGTACATCTGTGTCTACAAGGGAGCAGCGCACTAGTGGACCTGGGCCGGATCGAGAAGGCCGTCCGCGAGATCCTCGAAGCCATCGGGGAGGACCCCGATCGGGAAGGCCTCGTCGCCACCCCTGCTCGGGTGGCCCGCATGTACGAGGAGATCTTCGCCGGCCTCCACCACGATCCCGACGAGCACCTCGTGGCCCTGTTCGAAGCCGACCACGACGAGATGATCATGGTCCGGGACATCCCGATGTACTCGGCCTGTGAGCACCACCTGCTGCCCTGGGTGGGCCGGGCCCACGTGGCCTACATCCCCAACCAGGCCGGCCGGGTCGTGGGCCTGTCGAAGCTGGCCCGCACCGTCGACGGCTACGCCAGCCGGCCCCAGGTGCAGGAGCGGCTCACCTCCCAGATCGCCGACGCGCTGGTGCGCAACCTCGAGCCACAGGGGGCCATGGTGGTGGTCGAAGCGGAGCACCTCTGCATGTCGATGCGGGGGGTGCGCAAGCCGGGCACCACCACGGTCACCTCCGCCGTGCGAGGCCTCTTCCGCACCAGCGTGGCCACCCGGGAAGAGGCCATGCGGTTCATCCAGGGTCGGTGAGGTCGGAGTCGCAGGCCACACCGACGAGGGGGCGAGTGCCCTGCGACGGGCAGCCGTCGCCCTCCGACGAGCCACCGTCGGACCCGCCCGAGCCTGGTACGACCGTGGGTAGCGGCACGAGGGGCCCGGGGTCCTCGGCGTCGGTGGACGGCGGTGACGACGGCGGGCGGCCCACCACGGCCGGCGAGGTCGATCGGGGCCCGGCGGCGACGTCAACGCCTTGGGCGAAGAGCCCGGTCACGACGACCAGCAGGGCGGCCGCGGCCGCCAGCACGAACCGGGCGGGCGATGCGGTGGAGGTCATGGTTCGGAGTGTGCACCCGATCGCTGCCGAGGGAACCTGGGAGGGGTCCCCGTCCGGTGGTCCGGCGGGGCCGGTTTGACGGCGCCGTAGACTTCACGGTTGTGATTCCGCTGGTGATGGGGGTGGTGAACGTCACCCCTGACTCGTTCTCCGATGGGGGACGGTTCCTCGATCCCGCCGCCGCTGTGGCCCACGGGCGGGAGCTGCTGTCCGAGGGAGCCGACATCGTGGACGTGGGCGGCGAGTCCACCCGACCACGCGCCGAGCCCGTCCCGGTGGCCGAGGAGCTGCGCCGGGTGGTGCCGGTGGTCGAGGCGCTCGCCCCTCACGGGAGAGTCTCGATCGACACCCGCCGCGCCGCCGTGGCCGAGGCCGCCATCGCCGCCGGGGCCACGCTCGTCAACGACGTGTCCGCCTCGCTGCAGGAGGTGGCCGCCGCCGCCGGGGTCGGCTGGGTGGCCATGCACATGCGGGGCCAGCCCGGCACCATGCAGGACGACCCCCGCTACGACGACGTCGTGGCCGAGGTCCGCCACTTCCTCGTCGCCCGGGCCGAGGCCGGTCGGGCCGCCGGGGTCGACGACGTGTGGATCGACCCGGGCATCGGCTTCGGCAAGACCACGGCCCACAACCTCGCCCTGCTCGCCCACCTCGACGAGCTGGTCGCCACCGGCTACCCGGTGGTCGTCGCCACCAGCCGGAAGCGGTTCCTCGGCCAGCTGATGGCCGCCGCCGACGGGCCCGAGGTGCCCGCCGACGACCGGGTCGAGGGGTCCCTCGCCACCGCCACCTGGGCGATGGCCAACGGCGCCCGGATGGTGCGGGTCCACGACGTCCGGATGACCGCCGAGGCGGCCCGGGTGGTGGCGGCGTGATCGCGCCGGGAGGACGATCTCGGTGGCGATGAAGGGCAAGTGGGCCCAGGGCATCCGGCCCCGCAACTTCTCCTGGGTGATCAAGGACAAGCTGGCGGTGTGCGAGCGGCCCGGCGGCTACGGCGCCAACCACCGCCGGGTGCGCCGCCAGGAGGAGATCATCTGGATCCGCGAGCAGGGCTTCACCTGCGTCGTCTCGCTGATCCCCTCACCCCACAACCTCCACAACTACACCGAGCTCGACGTCGGCTGGCGCCACCTGCCCTTCGGCGTCCACGACGACGCCCGGGAGCGCCTGGCCGAGCTGTACCCGGCGCTGCGCCAGCTCGTGGCCGACGGCGGCCGGGTCCTCGTGCACGGTGACGAGCTGGGCGACCGCATCTCGGGGATCATGGCCGGCTACCTGCTCTGGAGCGGCCTGGTGCCCCACGGCCCCGAGGCCACCTCGCTCACGGAGCGGATCCTGCACCGCCAGATCGGTCCCTTCGGCCGGGAGCTGGTGGCGGTGGCCGCCTCCCTGCCCAGCGCCGGCTGAGGCGGCGTGACCGACGTCATCGAGCTGCGGGGGCTGCGGGCGCTCGGCGTCTGCGGCCTGCTGCCCGAGGAGCAGCTCCGGCCCCAACCCTTCGAGGTCGACCTCGACGTGGTCGCCGACCTGGCCCCGGCCGGACGCAGCGACGACCTCGACGACACCGTCGACTACGGCGCCCTGTGCGCCGTGGTCGAGCGGGTGGTCAGCACCGAGCGGTTCCACCTGCTCGAACGGTTGGCCGAGCGCATCACCGAGGTGGTCCTGAGCGACGACCGTGTCCGTTCCGTGGGGGTGTCGGTGCGCAAGCTGCGGCCTCCCGTCCCCCAGCAGCTGGCCACCGCTGGTGTGCGCATCGAGCGCCGCCGGGGCGGGGGCCCGGGCGACCCCGGGGAGGCTCCCGGCGGGTGACCCGCGCCTTCCTCGGTCTCGGCTCGAACCTCGGCGACCGGTGGTCGTACCTGCGCGACGCCGTGGCCACGCTCGGCCCCACCGTGCGGACGGTGTCGCCCGTCTACGAGACCGAACCGCTCGGCGGGCCCGACCAGGGATCCTTCCTCAACGTCGTGGTCGAGGTCGACACCGACCTCGAACCCGGCGCGCTGCTCGGGCTCTGCCGCCGGCTGGAGGGGGCCGCCGCCCGGTCCCGCCAGGAGCGGTGGGGGCCCCGGACCCTCGACGTCGACATCCTCTGGATCGACGGGCACGAGGTCGACACCACCGAGCTGCAGGTACCCCATCCGCGCATGTGGCAGCGGCGGTTCGTCATGGCCCCGCTGGCCGACCTCGCTCCCGATGTCGTGCCTCACGGCTGGGAGGACCGCGCCGAGGGTCGGGTCCGCCGGGTCGGCACCCTCTGATCGACTTTCGCTCTCACTCGGTCGCTACGCCGGCAACCCGCCGCCTGAGGCGAACGAGGAGTCACCGTCGCCGGCGCGACACTGGTGTCGTGGTGAGTCCGATATCTGTGGGGCTCGAGCCAACTGCGACCGGCGCCTCCTCGACCTCTGGGCCGGGACCCTCGGGATCCGGGGGTGCGAGCCCGCACGACGCCTGCCGCGCCCGACCTGTGGGCCGGGGCCGTCGGTATCCGGGGGTGCGGGTCCGCGCATGGGTCCCACTGGGCAACGGTGACCGGACCGGGCGCTGGGACCCGGCACGGAGGTGACGTGCGGACGCTCTTGATCGAGGTGGTCGGGATGGCCCGGGACAACCGTTCCTGGATGGGCTGGAACCTCGCGCTGGCCGCCCTCCCGGCCGCCTTGGCCGTGGCCTTGTTCGCCCGCCCCGGGCGCCGGGGGGCCTGGTGGTGGGTGGGCGTGGCCCTCTTCGTGCTGTTCCTGCCCAACGCCCCCTACCTCGTCACCGACCTCGTGCACCTGCGGGGCGACGTCGTCCAGGCGTCTTCCGATGGCGTGGTGCTCGTCGGCGTGCTCCCCCTCTACGGCGCCTTCGTGGCCGCTGGCTTCGTCGCCTACACCATCGCCCTGGCCGGCGTGGGCCTCGAGCTCAGCCGTCGGGGCCTCGGTCACCTCCGTCTCGGTGTCGTGGGCGGGCTGCATGGTCTCTGCGCCGTCGGCATCGTGCTCGGCCGCGTGGCCCGACTGAACAGCTGGGAGCCATTCACCGAACCCGTCGGAAGCCTCGAGCGCTCCCTGTCCACGCTGGGCTGGCGGCTGGCACCCGTCGCCGTGGTCACCCTCGTGGTGGTGCTTGCCGTCGGCCACGCCGTCTGCGTGGCCGTGGCCGGCTCGGCCTGGCGGCTGCTGCAGAGGACCTTCGCCCTTCCCGCTGTCCCGCCCGCCCTGCCGTGACCGGGGCGGCTTGCCGCTCCGAGCCAGGCCCGCCGCCCCGCTGATGCGCACCACGACCACCATCGCCGAGACCCGGGCCTTCCTCGACGGGGCCCGGGCCGGTGGAGCCACCGTCGGCCTCGTTCCCACACTGGGGTCGCTGCACGGCGGGCACACGTCGCTGATGGCCAGGGCGGCCGCCGATTGCGACGTGGTCGCCGTCTCGGTGTTCGTCAACCCGCTCCAGTTCGGCGTCGGCGAGGACTTCGCCGCCTACCCCCGAGACGTCGACGCCGACGCCGAGGTGGTCAGCCGCAGCGGGGTCGACCTCCTCTTCGTCCCCTCGGTGGAGGAGATGTACCCGGAGCCCGTGCGCACGACGGTGTCGGTGTCCGGGCTCACCACCCGCCTCGAGGGATCATCGCGTCCCAGCCACTTCGCCGGCGTGGCCACCGTCCTGGCCAAGCTGTGGAACATCGTTGGCCCCTGCCGGGCCTACTTCGGGGAGAAGGACTGGCAGCAGCTCGCCGTGGTCCGCCGCCTGGCCGCCGACCTGTCGTTCCCGGTCGAGGTGGTGGCCTGCCCCACGGTCCGCGAGCCCGACGGGCTGGCCATGGCCAGCCGCAACGCCTACCTGGATCCGGCCGAGCGGGCGGCGGCAACGGTGCTCCACCGGGCCCTGCTCGCCGGGGTCGCTGCCGTGGAGGCCGGCGAGCGGGACCCGGCCCAGGTGCGGGCGACCATGGCAGCGGTGGTCGGGACCGAACCCCTGGCCGAGCTGGACTACGCCGAGGTGGTCGACGCCACCACGCTCGACCCCGTCGACCCCCTGACCGGAGAGCTGCGCCTCCTGGCCGCCGTCGGCCTCGGCCGGGCCCGGTTGATCGACAACGTCGGCGTCCTGGCAGACTGAGGCGGTCGTACAGGGGGCGACCGGCCGAGCCGGCGTCCACCAGGAAGGAGCGGCACCATGCGCCGTCGGATGATGAAGTCCAAGATCCATCGCGCCACCGTGACCGACGCCGACCTCCACTACGTGGGGTCCATCACCGTCGATCAGCGGCTCATGGAGGCGGCGGACCTGGTGGAGCATGAACAGGTCGCCGTGGTCGACATCGACAACGGTGCCCGGCTCGAGACCTACGTGATCGCCGGCGAGCCGGGCCGGGGAGACATCTGCCTCAACGGCGCCGCCGCCCGCCTCGTCTCACGGGGGGACAAGGTCATCGTCATCAGCTACGCCGACTACGAGGCCTCCGAGCTCGACGGCTACTCGCCGCGGGTCGTCCACGTCGACACCGCCAACCGGATCGTGGACGACGCCACCGCCCGTGCCGGGGTCGACACCCCCACCCCGAGTCACTACGTCGAGGTTCCTGCCACCGCCTGACCGCGCCACGGCCGCGCTAGACCAGCAGGCGGTGCCCACCGACGACCTCGACCTGCTGGTGCTCGGGTCCGGGGTGGCCGGGTTGTCGGCGGCGGTGCGGGCGGCCGAGACCCATCGCATGCGGGTGGGCGTCCTCACGAAGGGAGAGCTCCCGCAGTCGACCACCCGGTGGGCCCAGGGCGGGGTGGCGGCGGTGCTGCACCACGACCCTGACTCGACCGACCTCCACCTGGCCGACACGCTGGCCGCCGGCGCCGGCTTGTGCGACGCCGACGCCGTGCGGGTGCTGGTGGACGAAGGGCCGGCACGGGTGCAGGAGCTGATCGCCCTGGGAGCGATGTTCGACCGCGACCCGGAGGGCCGCCTCGAGCTGGCGAGGGAGGGCGGCCACACCCTGGCTCGGGTCGTGCACGCCGGGGGAGCGGCCACCGGAGCGGAGGTGGAGCGGGCCCTCGTCGTGGCCGTGCAGCGGACGGCGACGGCGGTCTACGAGCACCACTTCGCTCTCGACCTGGTCGTCGAGGGGGGTCGCTGCCGAGCGGTGACGGCGATGGGACCCAGCGGGGAGCGGCTCGAGGTGCGGGCCAGCGACGTGCTCGTGACCACCGGTGGAGCCGGCCAGCTCTTCGCCGTGACCACCAACCCCGTCGAGGCCACCGGTGACGGGATCGCCATGGCCCTCCGGGCCGGGGTGGCCGTGGCCGACGTCGAGTTCGTCCAGTTCCATCCCACCGCGCTCCACCACGAGGCCATGCCCCGCCCGCTGCTCTCCGAGGCGCTCCGGGGCCACGGTGCCCTCCTCCGCGACGCGCGCGGGCAGCGCTTCGTCGACGAGCTCGAACCCCGCGACGTCGTCTCCCGGGCGGAGACGAAGGTGATGCAGGCCCAGGCCGTCGACCACGTGTGGCTGGACGCCACCGATCTCGACGAGTTCGACCAGCGGTTCCCGACCATCGCCGCCGCACTGGTCGAGCTGGGCCTCGACCCGGCCACCGACTGGCTGCCCGTCGCCCCGGCCGCCCACTACACCTGCGGTGGGATCGTGACCGACCTCGACGGGGCCAGCTCCCTGCCCGGCCTGTGGGCGGCTGGCGAGGCGGCCTGCACGGGGGTGCACGGCGCCAACCGGCTGGCCTCCAACTCGCTGCTCGAGGGCATGGTGTTCGCGCCCCGGGTGGTCGAGGCCATCGAGCATGGCGTGTCCGGGCCGTCGGCCACCGGCGCCATGCGGGCGGTGCTCGGCGCCGGGGGATCGATCGGGGCCCGTCCGGTGTCGCGCCCGTCCTCCGCCGACCGGGTGGCGGCCCCGGCGTCGGCCGGCGGGAGCGATCCCAGCGCCGCCCGGTCGGCCCTGCAGCGGGCCATGACCGCCGGGGCCGGCGTGTTGCGCTCGGCTGCCTCGCTGGGAGAGGTCGAGCAGGCCGTGGCCCGGGCCGCCGCCAGCACCGCCGGCGAAGGGTCCGCCGTGGCCGAGCTGCGCAACCTGGTCGAGGTCGGTTGGGGGCTCGTGGCCGCCGCTGCGGCCCGGGAGGAGTCCCGGGGGGCCCACACCCGGCTCGACTTCCCTCGCACCGTCGACGCCTTCCGCCACCGCCACGTCCTCGTCTGACGATGTGTCGCTCTCACTCGGTCGCCGCGCTCCTCGAACCCCCTGTGGCGGCGCTGTGACCGTGCTGTGGCGTCCGGTTTCCGGCCGTGGGTGCACGGTCAGGGGGCGGGGTGTGCACCAGTGAGCTACCCCGCCCCCGGTGGCTGGCACCCCGACCCGTACCGGCGCCACGAGCTGCGCTACCACGACGGCGAGCTGTGGACCGAGCACGTCTCGGACCGCGGCCTGCCGGGCGTGGACACCGTGCCCGTGGCCACCCTGCCCCGGTCCCGGCCGCCGGTCGGGGCCGGTGGGCTGCGCCTGCGGGCACCGGCCGAAGGCAAGGAGCACGCCCGGGTGGTGCCCGAGTTCGAGGGCTCGAGGGCGACCTGCTCGCGCGCCGATCCTGGTCGTCGACGAACCCGTCCTCGGCTCGCCCGGGCCCGCCGGGCTCGACTGCGCGGTGCACGACCAGCACGACCAGCGCATCGGCACGCTCCGGATCCGCCCCGAGCGCGTGGTCCACAAGGTCCTCCGCCTCCCGACCGCCGACCGCCACGCCGAGATCACCTCCGTCGTGGTGCTCGACGCCACCGGAGGTGTCCTCCTCACCCTCACCCGCCCCGTCCGCCACCTGCGCCCGAGGGTCACCGTGCACGACGGCGGGGGACGCCTGATCGGCACCATCGTCCAGCGCCAGCTCTACGGCCGGCTGCGGTTCACCCCTCGAGGCCGGCCACCAGCTCCAGGGCACCCTCGACGGCGACGATCCCACCGACCGGGCCGTGGCCGTCCACCTCCCCTCCGGCGAGCTGGTGGCCCGCACCTCCCGTACCTGGGAGGTGCTGGCCCGCACCCGCTTCACGCGGGCCGACACCTACGTCGTCCAGGTGCTGCGCCCGCTGCCCGAGCCGCTGCGGTCACTGGCCCTTGCCGCGATGATGGCGCTGGAGCCTCTCCTCGTGCAGGACATCGTGGCCGAGCGGTGACCCGCCGGCCCGCCGGCTCGCCGGTGAGTCCCTGTCGAGGCGGCGGTCGGCCTGCCCCCTACGCTGATGCCGTTCGACACCGCTGGACCTCGCCGGAGCAGAGCAGGACCCATGACACGAGAAGTTGCCATCGGGGACAGGCCGCGGTTGCGGGGGCGGATCCACCTGCTGGCCTGCCTGGCGTCGTTCCCGGCGTTGGTCCACCTGGTCCGGGTGGCGCCGACGACGCGGGCCACGGTGGCGGCGTG
Organism: Acidimicrobiales bacterium; assembly: GCA_030447445.1. Taxonomy (GTDB): domain Bacteria; phylum Actinomycetota; class Acidimicrobiia; order Acidimicrobiales; family Iamiaceae; genus JAUJOW01. The sequence goes on from JAUJOW010000011.1 coordinate 56,958, forward strand.
GATCTACGGCCTCGCCGCCATCCTCCTCTACCTGACCAGCACCACCTACCACGTGTTCGTTCGCAGCCCGCGAGCTCGGCGCATCATGCAGCGGGCCGACCACTCGATGATCTACGTGTTGATCGCCGGCACCTGCACGCCGATCTTCATCCTCGCCCTGGGCGGCTCGTGGCGCTGGGTGGCCCTCGGCGCCATGTGGGCCGGGGCCATCGTCGGCGTGGTCCTCAAGGTGGCGGTGTTCGACCGCCTTGTCCGGACCAGCTTCGCCCTCTACATCGTGCTCGGGTGGGCCGGCCTGGCCGCGCTCCCCGGCCTGATCCACCGCCCGGGCTCGCTGGTCCTCGTCGTGGCCGCAGGGGTGCTGTACACCGCCGGGGCCGTGCTCTTCGCCCTCGGGAAGCCGGTGCTGTCGCCCCGCTGGTTCGGTTACCACGAGGTGTGGCACACCTTCGGGGTGGCCGCCGGGGTCCTGCTCTTCATCGCCAACCTGGGCCTGGTCCGCGCCGGTTGACCCGTTGACCCGTTGACTCGATGACCCGGTTCGACCCGCCTCCCACCGCCGTGCGGGCCGCCGTAACCCGGGCCCTCGAGGAAGACCTCACCCCCCTCGGGGACATCAGCGCCGCCCTCCTGCCCCCAGAGGCCGCCGCCGCCCGCTTCGTGCCCCGGGCGGCGGGGGTGCTCGCCGGCACCGCCTGCGCCACCGAGACCTTCGCCCAGGTCGACGCCGACGTGGACTGCACGTGGGTCGCCGCCGACGGCGATCCCGTCGAGGCCGGCCACGTCATCGGGGCCGTGGAAGGGACGCTGGCCTCGATCCTCACCGCCGAGCGGACCGCCCTCAACTTCGTGTCCCACCTGTCGGGGGTGGCCACGCTGACCCGACGCTTCGTCGCCGCCGCCGGACCGAGCCTCGGCGTGTGGGACACCCGCAAGACCACGCCCGGCCTGCGATCCCTCGAGAAGGCGGCGGTGCGGGCCGGAGGCGGCGTCAACCACCGGGGCAACCTGTCGGAGTGGGTGATGCTGAAGGACAACCACCTCGCCGTGCTCGACCTGGCCGAGGCCGTCCGCCGGGCCCGGGCGTGGTACCCGGCCCGGACCATCCACGTGGAGTGCGACACGCTCGACAAGCTGGCCGAGGCGCTCGACGCCGGCGCCGACGCCGTCCTGCTCGACAACATGTCCCCCGAGGAGGCCGGTCGGGGCGTCGCCCTGGCCGACGAGCACGCCGCCTCCCGCCAGCGCCGGCGCCCGCTGGTCGAGCTGTCCGGCGGCATCACCATGGAGACCGTCGGGCGCTACGCCGACCTGGGCGCCGACCAGGTGTCGAGCGGGGCGCTGACCAACTCGGCGCCGGCCCTGGACATCGGGCTCGACATCGACGTCGCCTAGCGTTCGCCGGGATGCTCCTGGCCATCGACATCGGGAACACCCAGACCGTCATCGGCCTGTTCAGCGACGACTCCGTCGACAGTGGAATCGGTGACGGTGACGGTGACGGGCGGGACGGCAACCGCCGCCCCTGCGAACAGGGCCTCGTCGACCACTGGCGCATCGCCACCAACGCAGAGCGCACCTCCGACGAGCACGCCCTGACGATCCAGGAGTTCCTCGGCTTCCACGGGTTCTCCTTCGACGAGGAGGTCGACGGCATCGCCATCTCCTCGGTGGTGCCCCGCTGCACCGCTGCCTTCCGGGAGATGACCGAGCGCTACTTCGGCTTCCGCCCGGTGGTGCTCGAGCCCGGCGTCAAGACGGGGATGCCCGTCCTCACCGACAACCCCCGCGAGGTGGGCGCCGACCGCATCGCCAACGCCGTGGCCGCCATCGATCTCTACAGCGGACCGGTCGTGGTGATCGACTTCGGCACGGCCACGACCTACGACGCCATCTCCGGCAAGGGGGAGCTGCTCGGCTGCGCCATCGCCCCCGGCATCGACATCAGCCTCGACGCGCTCTACCAGCGGGCCGACGCCCTCCGCCGGGTTGAGCTGGTCGAGCCCCGCAACGTGATCGGGCGCACCACCGTCGACGCCCTGCAGTCCGGGGCCGTCTACGGGTTCGCCGGCCAGGTAGACGGCATCTGCGCCCGCCTGACCGACGAGCTGGGCGCCGCCACCATCGTCGCCACCGGCGGGCTGGCGGCGGTCATCGCGCCGTACACGTCGTGCATCCAGCACCTCGAACCGTGGCTCACCCTCCATGGTCTGCGACTGATCTTCGCCAGGAACCAGTGACCACCGAGGAGGCGCCGGAACCGACGGCGGCGACCGTCCCCTACCGCTTCGAGCCCGACGCCAGCGCCGCCGAGCTGGCCGAGCGCTTCGGCGAGCTCGAGGCCGGCACCGAGTCCGGCGTCACCGTCACCGTCGCCGGGCGGCTCATGTTGCGCCGCGTGCAGGGCAAGCTGGCCTTCGCCACCCTGCAGGACAACTCCGGGCCCGGCGCCGACGGACGCATCCAGCTGTTCGCCCCCGCCGCCACCACCCCGGACTTCGAGGGTTCTGCACCCGCCCTCGGCGACTGGATCGGGGTCACCGGGGAGGTCATGACCACCCGCCGGGGCGAGCTGTCGGTGCGGGTCGACGCCTGGACGCTCCTCGCCGCCGCCCGGCGAGCCTTCCCCGACAAGTGGCACGGCCTCTCCGACACCGACACCCGGTACCGCCAGCGCTACGTGGACCTCTGGGTCACCGAGGAGGCCAGGCGGACCATGCTCCTGCGCAGCCGGCTCGTCTCCCTCACCCGCCGTTGGCTGGAGGACCGCGGCTTCATCGAGGTCGAGACCCCCGTATTCCACCCGATCCCCGGCGGTGGCTATGCCCGCCCGTTCACCACCCACCACAACGCCCTCGGCACCGACCTCTACCTGCGCATCGCCCCCGAGCTGTACCTCAAGCGGCTGGTGGTGGGCGGGTTCCCGCGGGTGTTCGAGATGGCACGGGTGTTCCGCAACGAGGGCCTCTCGTCGCGCCACAACCCCGAGTTCACGATGCTCGAGCTCTACCAGGCCTACGGCGACTACCACGACCACATGGCCCTCACCGAGGAGCTCGTCGCCCACCTCGCCACCGAGCTGTGCGGCGGGACCACCATCACCTACCAGGGCCGGGAGCTCGACCTCGCCGTCCCCTGGCGGCGGGCCACCATGACCGATCTCGTCGACGAGCAGATCGGCCGCCGGCTCGACGCGGCCACGCCCACCGACGAGCTGCGGGCGGTGTGCGACGAGTACGAGCTGCCCTGGCACGACGGCGACGGGCCGGGGATGCTGCTGCTCGAGATCTACGAGAAGACCACCGAGGCCGCCCAGTGGCAGCCGGTGTTCGTCACCGACTACCCCGAGGAGGTGTCGCCGCTCTCGCGGGCCCACCGCGAGGTGCCCGGCCTGGTGGAGCGGTTCGAGGCCATCGTGGCCGGGCGGGAGCTGTGCAACGGCTTCAGCGAGCTGGTCGACCCCGACGAACAGCGCACGCGCTTCGAGGCCCAGGCCCGGCGCCGGTCCGGCGGTGACGAGGAGGCCATGGCCGTCGACGAGGACTATCTCCGGGCCCTCGAGTACGGGCTCCCCCCCACCGTCGGGCTGGGCATCGGCATCGACCGCCTGGCGATGCTCCTGGCCGACGCCCCCTCGGTCCGTGACGTCATCCTGTTCCCGACCCTGCGGCCGGAGGCCGACCCGTCCTAGAGCTGCCCGCTACTCGATCCCGTGCTCGACGGCGTAGCGGATGAGCTCCTGCTTGCGGTTCAGGTGGAGCTTGCCGAGGATGTTGCGCACGTGGTTCTCCACCGTCTTCTCGGCGATGTAGAGCTGCTCGCCGATCTCCCGGTAGGTGTGGCCGCGGGCCACGTACTGCAGCACCTCCCGCTCACGGTCCGACAGGGTCTGGGTGCCGCCGCCCGACTTCGAAAGCCGGCGGAACTCGCCGAGCACGAGGCCGGCCAGGCTGGGGGAGAACACGGGCTCGCCCTGGGCCGCCTTCCACAGCGCCAGACGGAGCTGGTCCGAAGGTGTCGACTTCACGAGGTAGCCGAGGGCCCCGGCGGCGATGGCGTCGAGCAGGTCGCGCTCGGCCTCCGACACGGTGAGCATGACGATGGCGGCCACGTCACCGCACTCCCGCGCCACCTTGAGCCCACCGCCGTTGGGCATGTGCAGGTCGCACACCACGAGCTCCGGACGGGTGCGGGCGATGACGGCGACGGCCTCGTCGGCATCGGCCGCTTCGCCCACCACGTGGAAGTTCTCACCCAGGTCGGTGCGCATCCCGGCCCGCCAGATCTGGTGGTCGTCGGCGATGACCACCCGCACCGCCCGCGTCCGGCTGGTGCCGCTGCCCTTGCCCCCGGGGTCGTCCACCGCTCGAGTCTCCCACCTCAGATGGGAGCCCAGAGGCGGACCTCGGTGCCCCGGCCGACCTGGGAGACCACCTCCACCCGGCCACCGACGTCGTCCATCCGTCCTCGGACCGACCGGCGCAGACCCGAGCCCTCGGCCACGACGGCGGGGTCGAAGCCGTCGCCGTCGTCCTTGACCGACACGAACACCTCGTCGTCCTCGGGCTCGGCGTAGACCACCACCCGATCGGCATGGCCGTGCTTGGCGGCGTTGGTGAGCGCCTCGCCCACCGCCCCGGCCAGGGCGGCGACGGTGGCCGACGGCAGCCGCCCGGGGTCCTCGACCACGATCACCTCGGCTCGGACCCCATGGCGACGCTCGCAGCGCCCGGCGGCGGCCCGCAGCTCGGTGGTGAGGTCACCGGAGGCGCGGTGGTCGTCGGGCAGGCCGAACAGGAAGTCGCGCAGCTCCCGCTCCTGGTCGCGGGCCAGCGCGGCGAGGTCGGTGTCGGTGGATCGGCGCTGCACCACCGCGAGGGTCTGCAGCACACCGTCGTGCAGGGTGCGGGCCACCTCCTCGCGGGCACGGGCGGCCGAGATCTCCATCTCCGCCGCTCGGAGGCGGCGCATGGCGAACCCGGCCACGGCCCCGGCCAGCCCGTAGAGCACCCCTGTCGACAGGAGCGACAGCGTGGACGGCGGGGGCAGTTCGTCGAGGAGCGTGGCCACGATCCGGCCGGCCCCCAGCACCATGGCGGCGACGATCCCGCCGGTGGGGCCGACCACGATGCCGATGGACATGGCGCCGGCCAGGGGCCACGCCGACCCGAGCGACTGCGGGTGCTCGCCGCCGTAGACCCACCCATCGGCGGCGAGCAGCACGAACCCCAACCCGAGCTCGGCGACGGCGACGGGCGCTCGCAGCAGCCAGGCCGACGACCGCCGTAGCAGCACGGTGGCCGCCGCCGTGAAGGCGAGAGCGGCAGCGGCGAGCGCACCGGCCACGAACGGCCGGGACAGGTCGCCCCGGGACACCACGAGCACGGTGGCCAGCCAGGCCAGGGCGGCCCACCGGAAGGTGGCCACCCCGGCGAGCACGCTGCGCTCGAGGCGGGCCTCGGCCGGGTTCGGGATCGGTCGGCCCCACGCCACCGTGGCAGTGTCGCACTCGCCTAGCCTCGACCTCCGGTGGGGGCGACGGGACGGTCATGGTGGCGCCGGGTGGGGGCGGTGGCGGCGCTGGTGCTGGCCGCCTGCTCGGGAGGGATCGACGGCGACGGTGGCCCGCTCGACGACCAGGCCGCCACCTCGACGTCCCGGTCCGGGGCGGGCACGGCGACGACCGCCGTGGCAGCGACGGCGACGACCGCCGTCGCTGCCACCCAGCCGCCGGGATCGACGGCCGCCTCCACGGCACCGCCTCCCACCGCTCCTCGTCGCCCCTTCACCATGGCCTTTGCCGGCGACCTGCTGCCCCACCTCCCCGTCGACCGCTCGGCGGCGGCCGCCGGCACCGCCTCGGGCCGGACCTACGACTTCCGGCCCCTCCTCGAGGGCATCCGTCCCGTGATCTCGGCCGCCGACGTGGCGCTGTGCCACATGGAGGTGCCGGTGGCGCCGAGCCCCGAGCGCATCACCGGCTACCCCGCCTTCGGCGCCCCGCCCGAACTGCTCGAAGGCGTCGCCGCCGCCGGCTACGACGGCTGCTCGACGGCGTCCAACCACAGCCTCGACCAGGGCCGGGCCGGCGTGGAGGCCACCCTCGACACCTTCGACCTCCTGGGGCTCGGCCACGCCGGCACCGGCCGGACCGAGGAGGAGGCCGTCGCCCCGGCCTGGTACGAGGCCGGCGGGGTGCGCATCGCCCACCTGAGCTACTCCTACGGGTTCAACGGCATCGAACCGCCCGCCGACGCGCCATGGGTGGCCAACCGCATCGACGAGGACCGCATCCGCCTCGAGGCCGCCGCCGCCCGCAGGGCCGGCGCCGGGTTCGTGGTCGTCAGCCTCCACTGGGGCACCGAGTACCGCCCCGACCCCGACCCGCAACAAGAGGACCTCGCCCCCGACCTGCTGGCGTCGCCCGACATCGACCTCCTCATCGGCCACCACGCCCACGTCGTCCAGCCCATCGAGCGGGTCGACGGCGAGTGGGTGGTGTACGGACTCGGCAACCAGCTCTCCAACCAGAGTGAGCCCGAGCGCCGTGACGGGCTCGTCGTCGTCGTCACCGTCAGCGAGGTGGCCGGGCGCCTCGGGGTGAGCGCCCTCGAGGCCGTGCCGACCTGGGTCGACCTGGCCGGCCACCGGGTGGTCGCGGTGGAGGCGGCGTTGGACGACCCGGCCCTCGACCCCGGCCGCCGGGCCGAGCTCAGCGCCTCCCTGCTCCGCACCACCACCGCCGTCGACGGCCGGGAAGCGGTGAGCAACGGTCTGGTGACGGTCGGCTGACCGCTTGAGTCACGGTTCTCGGGACATGGGCACGGCCATCGCCGTCCCGATGTCCCGAGATGGCCGAAGCAGCGGCTGGCCCGCCTCGCTCAAGCGGCCCGGACGGCGTCGACCCGGCCGAGGAGGTGGCCGGCGGCGGCGGCGAGGGCCTGGGCGGCGGGCCGGTGGGCGACCGGCTCGAGCTCGGTGACCGCCCAGTCGGCGTACCGGCGGGCGACGGCCACGGTCTCGTCGACGGCTCCGCTGCCGCGCACGAGCTCTCGGGCCCGGCTCCAGCTTCGCCCGTCGATCGGGCCCCCGAGCAGCTCCCGCAGCTCGCCGCCGGTCGGCCCCCGCAGCGCTCGCAGCACCGGCATCGTGTACACGCCCTCGACCAGGTCGTGGCCGGCCGGCTTGCCGAGCTGCTCGTCGCTGGCCACCACGTCGAGCACGTCGTCGACCATCTGGAACACCAACCCGTAGCGGGAGCCGAAGCGGGTGAGGCGCTCCACGTGGTCGCGGGGCAGGCCGGCGACCAGGGCACCGATGCGGGCGGCGGCGGAGAACAGCGACGCCGTCTTGCGCTCGATCGAGGTGAGGTAGGACTCCTCGCTGCGGTCGACCCGGAAGGCCGTCTCCAGCTCGAGCACCTCGCCCTCGCACAGCTCGGCGATGGTGGCGGCGAGGAGGCCGGCCACCTCGGTGCCGAGGGAGGCGGCGATCTGCGATGCCCGGGCCAGCAGGAGGTCGCCCGAGATGATCGCCCGCAGGTTGCCCCAACGGGCGTTGACGCTCTCCACGCCTCGCCGGGTCACGGCCTCGTCGATCACGTCGTCGTGGTGGAGCGAGCCGAGGTGCACCAGCTCGACCGACACCCCGCCCCGCACGACGTCGAGGGCGGCCGGGCCGTCGTGGCCCTCGGCGCAGGCGGCAGCGGCCACGGCGAACAGCGGCCGGATGCGCTTCCCGCCGGCCACGACGAGGTGCCGGGCCATCTCGTCGAGGGCGGGCTCGTCGGTGCGCACGGCGGCCAGGAGCTCGGTCTCCACCCGTTCGAGGTCTGCGGGCATGCCGGCCAGGCCGAGGAGCGGGTGCCCGTGCTCGGTGGATCGGATGCTGGCTCCGGCCTCGGTCATGCCCGGTCGACGCTAGGGGAGGGCCTCCCGGGCGGAGAAACCGCCGCCGGCTGCGACCGTGGTTCGGAAGAGGCGACGGGTAGACTCGCTCCACGAATCCCATGTGGGGAGGACCAGTTGTTCGAACGCTTCACCGACAGGGCACGACGCGTCGTTGTGCTCGCCCAGGAGGAGGCTCGCCTCCTCAACCACAACTACATCGGGACCGAGCACATCCTGCTCGGCCTGATCCACGAGGGCGAGGGGGTCGCCGCCAAGGCCCTCGAGTCGCTCGGCATCTCCCTCGAAGCGGTGCGCAGCCAGGTGGAGGAGATCATCGGCCAGGGCGGGTCGTCCCCGAGCGGTCACATCCCGTTCACCCCTCGGGCCAAGAAGGTCCTCGAGCTGTCGCTCCGGGAAGCCCTCCAGCTCGGCCACAACTACATCGGCACCGAGCACATCCTCCTCGGTCTCATCCGGGAGGGCGAGGGCGTGGCCGCCCAGGTGCTCGTGAAGCTGGGGGCCGACCTGTCCCGGGTCCGCCAGCAGGTGATCCAGCTCCTGTCGGGGTACTCGGGCCCGGGCCAGTCCGGCTCGGGCGAGAAGGCCGGCGCCACCGCTGGTGGCAGCGGTGAGCAGAGCCCGTCGGGCAGCCTCGTGCTCGACCAGTTCGGCCGGAACCTCACCCAGCTGGCCCGGGACAAGAAGCTCGACCCGGTCATCGGGCGGACCCGCGAGACCGAGCGGGTGATGCAGGTGCTGTCCCGGCGCACGAAGAACAACCCGGTGCTGATCGGCGAGCCCGGGGTGGGCAAGACCGCCATCGTCGAGGGGTTGGCACAGTCCATCGCCGCCGACACCGTGCCCGAGACCCTCACCGGCAAGCAGCTCTACACCCTCGACCTCGGGGCTCTCGTGGCCGGCAGCCGCTACCGGGGTGACTTCGAGGAGCGCCTGAAGAAGGTGCTCAAGGAGATCCGCACCCGCGGCGACATCATCTTGTTCATCGACGAGCTGCACACCCTGGTCGGGGCTGGCGCCGCCGAGGGGGCCATCGACGCCGCGCCGATCCTCAAGCCCATGCTGGCCCGCGGCGAGCTGCAGACCATCGGGGCCACCACCCTCGACGAGTACCGCAAGCACCTGGAGAAGGACGCCGCCCTCGAGCGCCGCTTCCAGCCGATCAAGGTGGACGAGCCGACCGTGGCCCACACCATCGAGATCCTGAAGGGGCTGCGGGACCGCTACGAGTCCCACCACCGGGTCACGATCACCGACCAGGCCCTGGTGGCGGCGGCCAACCTGGCCGACCGCTACATCAGCGACCGCCACCTCCCCGACAAGGCCATCGACCTCATCGACGAAGCCGGGTCCCGGCTGCGCATCAAGCGCATGGAGACCCCGCCGGACTACAAGGAGATCGAGAACAAGATCGCCGACGTGGTCCGCCAGAAGAAGGAGGCGGTCGAGGCCCAGCGCTTCGAGGAGGCCGGTCGCCTGCGCGACTCCGAGAAGGAGCTCCTCGGCCAGAAGGACACCAAGGAGGCCGAGATCAAGGCCTCCGGGGTCGACCTCTTCGACGAGGTCGACGAGGAGTCCATCGCCGAGGTCCTCTCCATCTGGACCGGCATCCCGGTGTACAAGCTCACCGAGGAGGAGACCCAGAAGCTCCTCCGCATGGAGGACGAGCTGCACAAGCGGGTGATCGGCCAGGAGCAGGCCATCAAGTCGGTCAGCCAGGCCATCCGTCGCACCCGGGCCGGGCTCAAGGACCCGAAGCGGCCGTCGGGCTCGTTCATCTTCCTCGGCCCCTCCGGGGTGGGAAAGACCGAGCTGGCCAAGACCCTCGCCGAGTTCCTCTTCGGCGACGAGCAGAGCCTCATCAGCCTCGACATGTCCGAGTACATGGAGAAGCACACGGTGAGCCGGCTGGTCGGCTCGCCCCGGGCTACGTCGGCTACGAGGAGGGCGGCCAGCTCACCGAGGCGGTGCGGCGCAAGCCGTTCAGCGTGGTCCTCTTCGACGAGATCGAGAAGGCCCACCCCGACGTGTTCAACACGCTGCTGCAGATCCTGGAGGAGGGCCGCCTCACCGACAGCCAGGGCCGCTCGGTGGACTTCCGCAACACCGTGCTGATCATGACCTCCAACCTCGGCACCCAGGATCTCCGCAAGGCCAACGTGGGCTTCGGCAAGGCCGACGAGGCCGTCTCCTACGAGAAGATGAAGGAGAAGGTCAACGACGCCTTGAAGCAGCACTTCCGCCCGGAGTTCCTGAACCGCATCGACGAGACGATCGTGTTCCACGAGCTGTCCAAGCCCGAGATCACCCAGATCGTCGACCTCATGGTGCGGCGCACGAGCGTCCAGCTGGAGTCCCAGGGCATCGGCATCGAGCTGACCGACGCCGCCAAGGTCCTCTTGGTCGACCGGGGCTACGACGCCACCCTGGGCGCCCGTCCCCTGCGCCGGGCCCTGCAACGGCTGGTGGAGGACCCGCTCTCCGAGCAGCTCCTCTACAAGAAGTTCCGAGCCGGTGAGATCGTGATCGTCGACGCCGAGGACGACCCCGAGTCGCCGAAGGGCGAGCGCATGATCGTGTTCCGCTCGGTGGAGGGTTTCGAGCCGCCGCCCATGGAGCTGGCCGAGACCGGTCCCGCCGAGTAGCGGGTCCCAGCGACGGTAGGTTCGGCGGCCGTGCGCCGCCTGAGGTTGGCCGTCCTCATTGCCTTCACGCTGGCCGTCTGTGCTGGCTGCCGGGTCGACACCGAGGTGGCGGTCACCGTCGAACCCGACGGCGGTGGGACCGTGGTGGTGACCGTCACGCTCGACCGCGAGGCTGCAGCCGAGGTCCCCGACCTCGACCAGAGCCTCCTGGTCGACGACCTAGAGGCCACCGGGTGGACGGTGCGGGGGCCGGAGCCCCAGCCGGGGGGCGGAGCCCGGGTGGTGGCCAGCCGGCGGTTCGCCAACCCGGACCAGCTTGACGACGTGGTCGGCCAGCTCACCGTGGACGGGGGGCCGATCCGGGACTTCCAGCTCACCCGGGACCACTCCTTCGGCGCCACCCACTACCGCCTCGAGGGCACCGTGGACCTGAGCGGCGGGCTCGACGCCTTCGGCGACGAGGCGCTGCGGGACACCCTCGGGGGCCAGATGCTCGGCCGGTCACCCGAGGAGCTGGCCGCCGAGTTGGGCGTCCCCCCCGAGGAGGCCTTCCGCTTCCGGGTGCGGGTCCGCCTACCGGGCTCGGTCGAACACAACGGCGACGGCGGCGACGGGGCGGCCGTCTGGTCCCCCGAGCTCGGCGCGGAGCCGCTCACCGTCGAGGCTTCGAGCACCCGACGCCAGCCGGAAGCGTGGCTGTTCGCCGTTGCCTCGGCGCTGGCCGCCGTCGGGTTCCTGGCCACCCTCGTGCTGATCCTCCGCCTCAACCGCCGCCGCTCTCGCCGCTGACCGATCGGGTGCGGTGGCGCTTCTGCGTGCTGAGACGACCACCCAGCGGTCCTCTGGGCACGGAGAACGGTCTGTCAGGGTCGGGAGCGGCGCCAGCGGGGCCCGGCGGGGGTGTCGGTGATCTCGATGCCCTCGGCGGCGAGCTCGTCGCGGATGCGGTCGGCCTCGGCGAAGTTCCGCGCCGACCGGGCCGCCTCCCGCTCGGCCACGAGGGCGTCAACCCGGGGATCGGCACCATCGCCGGTGCCGTCGCCGCCACCGGCCTCGGGGGACGGCAGCTCGGCCAGACCGAACCCCAGCACGGCGTCGAAGTCGGCGAGGAGAGACCAACGGTCGGCCCGGGACAGCTCGGGGCTGCGGGCAGCGTCCCAGGCGACGGCCATGGCCCGGGGCAGGTTCAGGTCGTCGGCCACCGCCGCCCAGAACCGCTGTCGCAGCGCGGCGGTGCGCGCCTCGTCGGATCGACCGCCGGCGTCGCGGGCGGCGAGGGCATGGGCCAGCAACCGGCGGTGGCCGGTGGCGGCGGCATCGAGGGCGGTGAAGCTGAAGTCCCGCTGCTGGCGGTAGTGCGACTGGAGGAAGAAGGCGCGGAAGGCCATGGGCTCGTAGCCCTTGGCCACGAGATCGTCGAGCACGAGGAGGTTCCCGGTGGACTTGGCCATCTTCTCGCCACCGAGGTCCAGGAACTCGTTGTGCATCCACCACCGGACCCAGGGGTGGACAGCAAGGGCGACCTCGCTCTGAGCGATCTCGTTGGTGTGGTGGACACCGATGTGGTCAACCCCGCCGGTGTGCACGTCGATCGGCGCGCCGAGGTAGCGGGTGGCCATGGCCGAGCACTCGATGTGCCAGCCCGGGAACCCGATCCCCCACGGCGACGGCCACTCCTGCTGGCGCCGCTTTCCCGGCGGGGAGAGCTTCCAGAGGGCGAAGTCGGCGGCGTGGCGCTTGGCCGTCGTGGCCACGACCCGTCCGGTGGTCTCGAGGTGGTCGAGGTCAAGGCCGGCCAGCTCGGTGTAGCGGGGGAAGCGGGCCACGTCGAAGTAGAGGCCGTCGTCGGTGCGGTAGGTCACCCCGGCGGCCTCGAGCCGCTGGATCATGGCGATCTGGTCGTCGATGTGGTCGGCGGCCCGGGGCATCACGCTGGGGGGGAGGCAGCCGACCAGGGCGCGGTCGCGCTCCCACTGGGCGGTGTAGCGGGCGGCGATCTCGCCGGCGTCGGTGCCGGTGCGGCTGGCCGCCAGCTCCATCTTGTCCTCGCCGTCGTCGCTGTCGTCGGTGAGGTGGCCCACGTCGGTGATGTTGACGACGTGGGTGACGTCCAGCCCGGCGGCGGTGAGGGCCCGGCGCACGAGGTCGGCGAAGAGCTGGGACCACAGGTTGCCGATGTGCTGGGGGGCATAGACCGTCGGTCCGCAGCTGTAGACGCCGGCCTGGCCGGGCACCAGCGGCTCGAACCGCTCCACCCGCCGACGCCGGGTGTCGTAGAGCCTGAGCTCGGCGATGGGGGGCGGTGTCGCCATGTTCAGCCCCCCGGGACCGGCCGGGGCGCGACCCGCTGGCGCAACAGGACCAGGCCGGCCACGGCCACGAGCGCACCGACGAGGAACGCCCCCCGCTCGCTGGACAGCGCCACGACCACCCCGAGCACCACGGCGCCGAGGCCCTGGGAGAGGTCGAAGAACAACGAGAACGTCCCCACTGCGTGGCTGCGCTCCTCCTCGGGGGCGGCGTGCATGACGGCCGAGAACATGGCCGGGAACAGCAACGCCATCCCCAGCGAGAAGACCACCGTGCCGGCGTAGAGCCCGAGCGGCGTGGCCCACACCCCCATGACGCACAAGCCGCCGGCGATGGTGACGAGGGAGAGGGTGGTCGCCCGCCGGGTCCCGAGCTGGTCGGGGAGCCGAGCACCGGCGAGGCGGATGGCGAGGATGAGCCCGGCGTAGAGCGAGAACAGCGGACCCGTGCCCGATAGGCCCACGTCCTTCGCGTAGCCGGGAACGAAGGCCCCGAAGCCGGCGAAGCCGAGGAGACCGAGGAAGAGCACGACGCCGGGGAGCACGGCGTCGGGATGGAGGAAGGCCCGCCGCTCCCGGCTCCCCCGTGGCACGATCCGCCCGACCGGCGCCCGCACGCCCAGGAGCGCTGAGACGAGGGCGGCGCCGGCGGCGACCAGCCAGACGGTGTCGGCGCCGTACCGGCGGAAGAGCGCCTCCCCGATGGGCGGGCCGAGGGCCAGCCCGCCGTAGAGGGCCAGGGAGAAGTACGAGGCTGCCTCACCGCGGCGGTCGTCGGGGGCCATGTCCTGGATCGACGTGGCCGCCCCCACGAACATGCCGGCCTCGCCGATGCCCGACACGAGGCGCAGGAGGACGAGGACGACGACGGTGGAGGCGGCGGCGTAGCCGGCCACCGAGACGGCCACCACCAGAGCGCCGCCGACGATGAGCAGGCGCCGGCCCCGCTCGTCACCCAGCCGGCCGACGGCTGGCCGGCACAGGGCCGCCGATGCTGCGAAGGCACCGACGGCGAGGCCGACGGCGATGGCCCCGCCGCCGAGGTCCTCCTCCACGTAGAGGGGGACGACGGGCAGGAGCACGCCGAGGGTCAGGAAGTAGGCGAAGGTCGAGAGCGTCACCAAGACGAACGAGGTGGTCACCAGCCGGGGACGCCTCGACAGCGCAGTCGGGGAGGTCATCGGCGTCTCAACCTAACGGGGGCCTCCGCCCC
>JAUJOW010000011.1:71131-96615 GCA_030447445.1 Acidimicrobiales bacterium
TGGCTGCGACCGCCTCCGGCGGCCACTGTCATATGTGCTTCGTATGGTCGGTCCGTGGCCAAGGTGCGGACGGTGTTCCGGTGCGGGGAGTGCGGCGCGGGGTCGCCCAAGTGGGTCGGCCGGTGCCCGGTCTGCGAGGCGTGGAACTCGCTGGCCGAGGAGGCGGAGCGCCCCCCGGTCGATCGCCCGGGCGTGGTGGCGGCGGGGGCGATGGAGCGGCCGGTGCCCATCGCCGAGGTCGACGTCGCCCAGTGGTCGCACCGCCCCACCGGTGTCTCCGAGCTCGACCGGGTGCTGGGCGGTGGCCTCGTGCCCGGCTCGGTCACCCTCCTCGGGGGTGAGCCGGGCATCGGCAAGTCCACACTGCTGTTGCAGATGGCCTCGGCCGGTGCCGCGGCCGGCGCCACCGTCCTCTACGTGTCGGCCGAGGAGTCCCGTCCACAGGTGCGGCTGCGAGCCGAGCGCCTGGCCGCGCTGCGCCCCCGGCTGTGGCTGGTGTCGGAGACGGCCGTGCCGCGTCTCGTGGCCCACGTCGATGAGGTGGCCCCCGACCTCCTCCTGGTCGACTCCATCCAGTCGGTGTACGACCCCGTCCTCGGCTCGGCCCCTGGGAGCGTGGGCCAGGTCCGGGAGTCGGCTCACCGCCTGGTGCAGGAGGCCAAGTCGCGGGCCATGTCCACGGTGCTCGTCGGCCACGTCACCAAGGACGGCGCCCTTGCCGGGCCTCGGGTGCTCGAGCACGTGGTCGACACCGTCCTCGCCTTCGAGGGGGACCGCCACCACGCCCTCCGGCTGCTGCGGGCGGTCAAGCACCGGTTCGGGTCCACCCACGACCTCGGCCTGTTCGAGATGGGCGACGCTGGCCTGGCCGCCGTACCCGACGCCTCGGGCCTGTTCCTGGCCGACCGGCGGCCCGGGGTACCCGGTTCGACCGTGGTGCCCACCATGGAGGGTCACCGGCCGCTGTTGGTCGAGATCCAGGCGCTGGTCACCCAGTCCCGCCTCCCCACACCCCGGCGGTCGGCGCAGGGCCTCGACGGTGGGCGGCTCTCGCTGCTGCTGGCCGTGCTCGAGACTCGGGCCGGCCTCTCCACCGGCGGGGCGGACGTCTACGCGCTCGCCGTCGGCGGTGTCCGCATCGCCGAGGTGGGCGCCGACCTCGCCGTGGCGTTGGCGGTGGCGTCGGCGGTCACCGGCACCGCCCTCCCTCCCGACCTCGTCGCCTGCGGCGAGGTCGGCCTCGGCGGTGAGCTGCGCCAGGTGGCCCAGACCGAACGTCGCCTGGCCGAGGCCGCCCGTCTGGGCTTCACCCGGGCCATCCTGCCCTTCTCGGCCCCCCTGGCGCCCCCCGGGGTCGAGGCCGTGCGGGCCGCCACCCTCGGCGATGCGATCACCTCGGCCGGGCTGTCGGTGCGGTGAGCGAGCAGGGGGCGAGCGAACCAGAAGGCACGGCTTCGTTTCGCCCCGGAGGGGCGGCCTATGGTCAACCGAGACGACCGATCCCGTCGCACAACGAGGAGCGTCATGGACCCGGGGACCACCTACCTGGCCGCGAGCGTGCTGCACGCGCTCGGCACGGTCAACGCCCACCGCCCCCTCTCGCGGACCGGGGGATCGTCGCTCATCGCGTTCGCATCTGGGCTGCCGGTCTCCGAGCTGCCGTTGCTGACCGCCGCCGGCCATGCCGGCGTGGGCGCGGCGCTGGCCAGCCGAGGGGCGCTGCGCCGCCCGGCCGGGAAGCTCGGGCTGGCCCTGAGCGCGGCCTCGGCCGTGGGCCTGGTTGGCTTGCACCGGGAGGCCCAGCGCTCCCGTGACGTGCTCGAGCAGGCGCTGCGCGAGGAGCTCGGCGGCGACTACCTCCAGCGCATGACCCCCGAGCTGGCCCCGCCCGAGGACCTGGCCCTCACCCGTCGCCAGGTGGTCCTGCCCACGTCGTTCCTGCGCCGGCGCTACGCCCGGGCCCGCGACCTGCCCTACGGCGAGCACGGGAAGCGGAACCTGCTCGACATCTGGCGCCGGGAGGACCTGCCCGACGACGCCGGGGCCCCCGTGCTCCTCCAGGTGCACGGCGGGGCGTGGGTGCTCGGCC
Organism: Acidimicrobiales bacterium; assembly: GCA_030447445.1. Classification (GTDB taxonomy): domain Bacteria; phylum Actinomycetota; class Acidimicrobiia; order Acidimicrobiales; family Iamiaceae; genus JAUJOW01. Next base: position 73,221 of record JAUJOW010000011.1, read on the forward strand.
AGAAGAAGGGCCAGGCCCACCCCCTGATGGGCTACCTGGCCGAACGAGGCTGGGTCTGTGTGGCGATCAACTACCGGCTGAGCCCCCGGTCGACCTGGCCCGACCACATCGTCGACGTCAAGCGGGCCATCACCTGGGTGCGGGACAACATCGCCGCCCACGGCGGTGACCCCGGATTCATGGCCATAACCGGTGGGTCCGCCGGAGGGCACCTCTCGTCGCTGGCGGCGCTCACCCCGAACGAGCCTGCCTTCCAACCCGGCTTCGAGGACGCCGACACGTCGGTCCAGGCGGCGGTGCCGTTCTACGGCGTCTACGACTTCACCAACCGCGACGCCACCGGCCGGGCCGACCTCCCCGACTTCCTCGAGGCCCAGGTGCTCAAGTCCAGCCTGGCCGAGGACCGGGAGCGGTGGGAGCAGGCCTCGACGATGAGCCACGTGCGGCCCGACGCCCCGCCGTTCTTCGTGATCCACGGCACCAACGACACGCTCGTACCCGTCGAGCAGGCCCGGGCCTTCGTGGAGATGCTGCGCAAGGAGTCCACCAAGCCCGTCGTCTACGCCGAGCTACCCAAAGCCCAGCACGCCTTCGAGGTGTTCGGATCGGTGCGAGCGGCCCACTCCTCGAGGGCCGTGGACCGGTTCCTGGCCGTGGTCCGCAGCGAACAGCAACGTCCCCGCGCCCCTGCCGCCGTCGAGGAGGTGCCACCTCCGGCCTGACCGGGCCCCACGCCACCGGCTCGGCGTCACCGGTACCATTCGCCCATGAACCCCCGGCGCAGCGCCGCCATGCTCGATGCGCTGGCCCAGGTGGCCCCTGGGCAACCGCTCCGCGATGGGGTGGACCGAGTGCTCCAGGCCGGCATGGGCGCCCTCATCGTGGTCGGCGACGGGCCCGAGGTGCTCAACATCTGCTCGGGCGGGTTCCTGCTCGACGCCGCCTACAGCCCCCAGCGGCTGTCCGAGCTCGGCAAGATGGACGGCGCCACCATCCTGGCCGCCGACGCCAGCCGCATCGCCCGGGCCAACGTCCACCTGGTCCCCAACCCCAACGTCCCCACCTCCGAGACCGGCACCCGCCACCGCACCGCCGAGCGGGTGGCCCGGTCGATCCGGGTGCCGGTGATCTCGGTGTCCCAGCGGATGAACGTCATCAGCGTCTACGTGGGCGAGGAGAAGCACCAGATCGAGAGCGTGCCCCGGGTGGTGAACCGGGCCAACCAGGCCGTGCAGACCCTCGAGCGTTACCGGCGCCGGCTCGACGAGGTGACCGTCGCGCTGTCGGCCCTCGAGATCGAGGACCTCGTCACCGTGCGCGACGTGGTCAGCGTGCTCCAGCGCACCGAGATGGTGGCCCGCATCGCCGCCGAGATCGAGGGCTACATAGTCGAGCTCGGCGAGGACGGCCGGTTGGTGCGCCTCCAGCTCGAGGAGCTGCTCGGCGACGTGGCCGACGAGCGCCGCCTGGTGGTGCGGGACTACTTCCACGAGGAGTCCTCCTGGCACCTGTCCGAGGCCCTCAACGCCCTCGACCAGCTGAGCACCGACGACCTGCTCGAGCTGCGCCGGGTGGCGGCGACCCTTCACCTCGGCCCCGGCGCCCCCGACCTCGACGCCTCGCTGTCACCCCGGGGCTACCGGCTGCTGTCCCGCATCCCCCGGTTGCCCGACGCCGTGGTCGAGTCCATCGTGGAGCGCTTCGGCAGCCTCCCGAAGATCCTCCGGGCCACCACCGAGGACCTCGACGACGTCGGCGGTGTCGGCCAGACCCGCGCCCGGGCCATCAAGGACGGGCTGTCCCGGCTCACCGAGGCCAGCATCCTCGATCACTACAGCTGAACATGCGCATACGGCTGCCGAGCGGCACCCCCGCCGAGCGGGCCGTGCCTGCCGGTGCACCCACGCGGGGTGTGGTCCTGATCCCCGACATCATGGGCCTGCGGCCGCTGTTCGACGACCTGTGTGCCCGCCTGGCCGGCGACCACGCATGGGTGGTGGTCGCCCCCGAGCCGTGGCCGGGCCGCGAGCACCTGGCCCTCGAGGAGCGCCTGGAGCTGGTCGGCACCATCGACGACGACGCCCTCTTGGCCGACTGCCGGGCCGCCGCCGACGCCGCCGGGGTGGAGCCGGTGGCCGTGATGGGGTTCTGCATGGGCGGGATGTTCGCCCTCGAGGTGGCCGGCACCGGGCGGTTCGACCGGGCGGTGTCGTTCTACGGGATGATCCGGGTGCCCGAGCAGTGGCGCCGCCCGGGCCAGGTCGACCCGCTCGACCGGCTCACCCAGGGCGGCGAGGAGGCGGTCGCACCGGTGCTGGCGCTCTGTGGGACCGCCGATGCCTGGCTGCCCGCCGCCGACGTCGACGCTCTGGAGGCCACCGGGGCCACCGTCGTGCGCTACGAGGGCGCCGAGCACGGCTTCGTGCACGACCCCGACCGACCCGCCCACCGCCCTTCCGAGGCGGCCGACGCCTGGCGCCGGGTGGCCCGCTTCTTGACCTGACGTTTCGCTCCCTCTCGGCGGCGGCGGCCGGTCAGCGGGCTCGGCGCTCGAGCTCCTCGCGCTTGGTGATGCGGTAGCGGCGTTCGCTCTGGTCGATCCAACCTAGGCGGATGAAGCTGGCGATGGCCTTGTTGACCCGCTCCCGCGAGGCCCCGACCATGCCGGCCAGCTCCTCCTGGGTGATGGGCAGGGTGAACTCGTCGGCGCCGTCGGCCAGTTCGAGCAGGCGCTTGGCGGTGCGGCCGGTGACGTCGAGGAACACCGAGTCGGCCAGCGCCGTGTCGGTGTTGCGCAGGCGGCCGGCCAGCAGCTTGACCACCCCCCACAGGAGCGTCGGGCGGCTCTCGTAGATGTCCCGCAGCGGACCGAAGGGGATGGCCAGCACCTCGGACGGTTCGAGGGCCCGGGCCTCGGCTGACCGGCCCAGGCCGTCGAACAGCGCCATCTCCCCGAACAGGTCGCCCCGCTCCATCAGCGCCACCATTGACTCCCGCCCGTCGATCGACTTGTTGGCGATGGCGATGCGCCCGGCCAGCACCACGAACAGGTCGTCGGGCTCGTCGTTCTCGGCGAAGAGCACGTCGTTGCGTTGCAGCGCTCGATTCGTGCTGGCGGCGGCCAGACGGTCCATCTCGTCGGCGGACAGGTCGGCGAAGAGGGGGACGTCGTGGAGGAGCGAGGTGTCGGCCATGTCGAGCGCATCGTAACGGTCGTCACACCGGTCGGTCGCTGCCTACGGTGAGCCCGTGGGTGCGCCAGGACCGGTGTGGACGATCGTGGTCGCCGCCGGCGGCGCGGTCCGCTTCGGGGGGCCGAAGCAGTACGCCCCCCTGGCCGGGCGGCGGGTGGTCGACTGGTCGATCGACGCCGCCCGGTCGGTGTCGGCGGGAGTGGTGCTCGTCGTCGCCCCGGACCGGGCCGGCGAGCCCGAGCCCACCGTCGACGCCGTAGTGGCCGGAGCCGGCACCCGGTCCGGGTCGGTACGGGCCGGCCTGGCCGCGGGCCCCCCCGAGGTCGCCGTGGTGGTCGTCCACGACGCCGCCCGCCCCCTCGCCGGGTCCTCCCTGTTCGGAGCCGTGGTGGATGCCGTGGTGGCCGGCGCCGACGCCGCCCTGCCCGGCGCCGCCGTCGTGGACACCGTCCGTCGCCGCGACGGCGGCGTCCTCGACCGCGACCAGCTCGTGGCCGTGCAGACCCCCCAGGCCTTCCGGGCCGGCGCCCTGCGGGCCGTCCACGGCGACGCTCCCGAAGCCACCGACGACGCCGGCCTGGTGGAGGCTGCAGGTGGCAGCGTGGCGGTGGTGGACGGCGACCCCCGCAACCGCAAGATCACCGAGCCGGCCGACCTGGAGGTGGCCGAGGCCCTCCTGGGCGGGACCGGCCGGTCGTCCTCGCCCATCCGGGTGGGGATGGGCTTCGACGTGCACCGCTTCAGCGCCGACCCCAACCGGGCTCTGGTGCTCGGAGGCGTCACCTTCGAAGGGGCCCGCGGTCTCGAGGGCCACAGCGACGCCGACGCCGTGGCCCACGCCTGCGCCGACGCCCTCCTCGGCGCCGCCGGTCTCGGCGACCTCGGCCAGCACTTCCCCGACACCGACCCGGCCTGGGCCGGCGCCGACAGCATCGCCCTGCTGGCCGAGGCCACCCGGCGGGTCCGCCACGCCGGCTGGTCCCCGGGCAACGTCGACGTCTCCCTCGTGGCCGACGCCCCTCGCGTCGCCCCCCACCGGGAGGAGATGCAGGCCCACCTGACGGCGGCGGTGGCGGCGCCGGTCACGGTCACCGGGCGGCGCTCGGAGGGCCTCGGCGCCATCGGTCGAGCCGAGGGCGTGGCCTGCTGGGCCGTCGCCGTGGTGGTGCACCAGTGACCCCCCCGGGCGGGCGCCGCCGGACCGGCGGCAGCGGTGGCCGGGGTGGCGACCGCCGGCGTGGGGTCGCCCGCTCCGGCGACTCCAGGGCCCGCGGGCCGCGGCCGGCCACCGGTCGACCGCCCCGACCCGGCGCCGGTGGGCGGCCCGGGCGGGCCGAACAGACCCCGAAGCGGGGCCTCGGGGGGGAACAGGTCGAAGGTCGCCAGGCGGTGCGTGAGCTGCTCCTGGCCGGTCGCCGGCGGGTCCACGAGGTGATCCTGGCCACCGACCTCGACCGGGCACCGGTGCTCGACGACATCCGCCAGCTCGCCGCCGAGGCCCGGGTGCCGGTCCGGGAGGTGTCCCGCAACCGCCTCGACGGGCAGGCCCGCACCGAGGCTCCTCAGGGGGTGGTGGCCAGGGCGGTGGCGTTGCCCGAGGCCGACCTGGACGACCTGGTCGTCGCGCACCAGGGTCGCCCGGCCCCGTTCCTCCTCGCCCTGGACGGCGTGACCGATCCCGGCAACCTCGGGGCCCTGCTGCGCACCGCCGAGGGGGCCGGCGTCACCGGGATCGTCCTGCCTCGGCACCGGTCCGTGCACGTCACCCCGGCGGTGACCAAGGCGGCGGCGGGAGCCGTCGAGCATCTCCCCATGGCCCTGGTCGGCGGTCTCCCGGCGGCGCTGACCCGCATGAGCCGGGCCGGTCTGTGGGTCGTGGGGTTCGACGAGGGCGGCGATCGACCGGTCTGGGAGGTCGACCTCGGCGGGGAGGCGGTGGCGGTGGTGCTCGGGGCCGAGGGCAGGGGACTCGGGCGGCTGACGAGGCAGCGCTGCGACCAGGTGGCCGCCATCCCGCTCCGTGGTTGGCTTCCCTCACTCAACGTGGCCGCCGCCGGTGCCGTGGCCTGCTTCGAGATCGCCCGCCGCCGAGCTGTGAGCCCCGCCTGACCAGGCACTTCGTCCGGTTTGGACGCTTTCTGGCTCGAACCTGGCCAAAGTTGATCCATGACCGTTGACACGCTCGGTAGCGGTGTGGTTCAACTGGACTAGTCATCCCCAGCTCGCACCACTCACCAGACCACCAGGGAACCCGCCGGCATGCGCCCCTCCTTCCTCGTCCGCCTCACCGATGGCCAGCTGGTGACCCTCGTCCAGGCCGGGGACCACGACGCCCTCCGGACCCTCATCGAGCGCTACCGGCGCTTCGCCCGGGCCAAGGGCCGCAGCTACTTCCTCGTCGGCGGTGACGCCGACGACGTCGAGCAGGAGGCCCTGATCGGCCTCTACAAGGCAGCCCGGGACTTCCGGCCCGAGCACCTCGCCTCGTTCCGGGCCTTCGCCGAGCTGTGCATCACCCGCCAGATCATCACCGCCGTGAAGACCGCCACCCGCCAGAAGCACCAGCCCCTCAACCACTACCGCTCCACGTCGGCGGTGGCGGCCGGGGGCGACGGTGATGACGGTTCGCTCGAGGCGCTGCTGCCCTCGGCGGTCGACGGTGACCCCCTCGACGCCATCCTGTCCCGGGAGTGGGTGTGCTCGGTGCGGGGGATGATGGCCGACCGGCTGTCGCCCTTGGAGATCGACGTGCTGCGCCTCTACGTCGACGGCATCTCCTACCAGGAGATCGGTGCCCGCCTCGGCCGCCACGCCAAGTCGATCGACAACGCGCTCCAGCGCATCAAGCGCAAGCTGGAGGACCACCTCGAAGCCGAGGCCGAGGCCGACGCCTCCGCCCTGGTGGCGGAGCTGGCCGTCGCCTGATCTCGGGCTGACCGTCACCGGCGTCGCGTTCCCGGCCTTGTGGGCACGGTGACCGCCGAAGGCGGTCGCAGCCAGGGTGGTGGGTGGGGTCGGTGGACGTGCACGGTGAGCGTCGCCGGCTCGGCCCGGCGCACTGCTCAGGAGCCCGGCAGGGGTCGGGCCCGCCCGGCCCGCCAGTCCTCGATCCGGCGCTCGACGGGACCGGCCATGGGCCCGGGGAGGTCGGCGGGGGCGAACCACCGGCACTCGAGCACCTCGCCGCCGTCGGGCACGGCCTCATCAGCGGTCTCGCCGAGGTAGTCGGTGCTCTGGATCCACTGCCCGTCGGGGTTGCGGAAGACGTAGACGCCGAGCAGTGCCGTGAGGGTGACCGTGACCCCGAGCTCTTCCCGGGCCTCGCGCCGGGCGGTGTCGGCGGGGTGCTCGCCGAGGTCGACGAACCCGCCGGGGACCTCCCAGCACCCCCGCCACGGCTCCCGGGCCCGGCGACCGAGGAGCACGCCCCGCTCGTCGGTGATGACCACCGCTGCGCCGGGCGCGTTGCGGACGAGCATCCAACGGGGACCGTGGTCGGCACAGACCGGCACCGCCCCGGCGGTCGCACACGCCGCCCCGCAGTCGTAGCAGTGGACGGTGCGCTCGGGGGCGGGGGCCATGGCGATCATTGTGACGGCCACGGGCCGGACGGCCGACGAGGGCCGCCGATACGGTGAGGCGGTGACCGGCCGAGGGCGCACCGTCACGGTGCTCGTGCGCACGGGTGACGGCTCGGGCCTGCGCCGCCGGCCCGACGAGGTGGCCGTCGAGGAACCGATGGAGATCCGCCTCGACGACCACCTGGTGACCACCACGATGCGGACCCCGGGCCACGACTACGAGCTGGCCGCCGGCTTCTTGTTCACCGACGGTCACCTGGCCGGCGCACCGGTGCGCCAGGTCCGCTACTGCGCCACCGGTCCGGCCCACGAGTCGGCGTACAACGTGGTCACGGTGGAGACCGGCGGGGTGGCGCCCGTCCCGGTGGCCCGCCTCACCACCACCACGTCGTCGTGCGGGTTGTGCGGGTCGGCCTCCCTCGACGACCTGCGCGGCCGCCTCAGCCCGCTCGCCGGTCTCGCGCCCTTCGCCGCCGAGGTGCTGGCGGCCGTGCCCGAGCGGGTCCGGGCCGCGCAGGGCCTCTTCGAGGCCACCGGTGCGGTGCACGCCGCCGCTGCCGTCGACGGCGAAGGCCAGCCGGTGCTCGTACGGGAGGACATCGGCCGCCACAACGCCGTCGACAAGGTGGTGGGCCGGCTGCTCCTCGACGGGCGCCTGCCCGTCGGCGACCTGGCCCTGTTCGTGAGCGGCCGGGCCAGCTTCGAGATCGTGCAGAAGGCGTGGGCGGCGGGCTTCGCGGCGATCGTGGCCGTGAGCGCTCCGTCGTCGCTGGCCGTGGAGACGGCCGGTGCCGCCGGCATCACCCTGGCCGGGTTCGCCAGGCACGGGCGCATCAACCTGTACGCACCGGCATGAGGACCGACCATGGGTGACCTGAAGCGGGTGGGCGGTCGCTGGAACCGCAACCAGTGGGTGAGCCTGTCGCCGAACGGCATCGGCCGCCAGAAGCCCAACCACTACCGGGAGATGGCCAAGGTGGTGGCCGACAACCGCCACAACCTCCGCTACGCCTGGAAGGTGCTCAGCGAGGGGGTGTGCGACGGCTGCGCCCTGGGCGTGGCCGGCTTCCACGACTGGACCATCGACGGCGTCCACCTGTGCACCACCCGGCTCCGGCTGCTGGCGGTGAACACCGCCGGCGCCGGTGACCCCGAGGCCTTGGCCGACGTCGGCGCCCTCGAGGGCCGCACCGGCACCGAGCTGCGGGACCTCGGCCGGCTGGCCTACCCGATGCGGCGCCGGCGGGACGACCGGGGGTTCCACCGCATCACCTGGGAGGAGGCGCTCACGGCCGTCGCCAAGCGGATCCGCTCCGCCGGGGGCGAGCGGACGGCGATCTACCTCACCAGCCGGGGCATCACCAACGAGGCCTACTACGTGGCCGGCAAGGCGGCTCGGGCCATGGGGGTGGCCAGCGTCGACTCCGCCGCCCGCGTGTGCCACGCACCGTCCACCCTCGGGCTGAAGGCCACCATCGGCGTGGCCGCCAGCACCTGCTCGCTCCAGGACGTGATCGAGAGCGACCTCGTCGTGCTGTGGGGCACCAACGTGGCCAACAACCAACCCGTCTTCATGAAGTACCTGTACCTGGCCAAGGCCCGCGGGGCGAAGGTGGTGGTGGTCAACCCGTACCTCGAGCCCGGCCTCGAGCACTACTGGGTGCCCTCCAGCGTGGAGTCAGCGCTGTTCGGCACCCGCCTCTGTGACCTGCACGTCCCGGTGCGACCGAACGGCGACGCCGCCTTCGCCAACGCCGTCCTCGCCCGCCTGGCGGCCCGGGGGGCGGTCGACCGGGCCTTCGTCGACGCCCACACCGAGGGCTGGGACGACCTCGAGGGCGCCCTGGCCGCGGCCGACGACGACCAGCTCCTCGCCGACGCCGGGGTGACGGCAGCGGTGGTCGACGACTTCGTCGACATCTACGCCGGGGCCGGTTCGGCCGTCCTGGTGTGGAGCATGGGCATCACACAGCACCGCGACGCCGTCGACGGGGTGCGGTCCATCGTCAACGTGGCCCTGGCCCGCGGCAACGTCGGCCGCGACGGGGCCGGCCTCATGCCCATCCGCGGGCACTCCGGCGTGCAGGGCGGGGCCGAGATGGGCGCCTACTCGACCGCCTTCCCCGGCGGCCATCCCATCGACGGCGACCACGCCGCCGCCCTCGCCGAGCAGTGGGGGTTCCCGGTCCCCGACCGGCCCGGCCTCACCGCCCCCGAGCAGGTGGAAGCGGCCGAGCGGGGGGAGATCGACGTCCTCTACGTCGACGGCGGCAACTTCCTCGATGTGCTGCCCGACCCCACCCGGGTCGGCCGCGCCCTCGAACGGGTACCCCTGCGGGTGCACCAGGACATCGTCGTGTCCACCCAGATGCTCGTCCCCGGCGACGACGTGATCCTCCTGCCGGCCGCCACCCGGTACGAGCAGGAGGGCGGCGGGACCGAGACCACCACCGAGCGGCGGGTGGCGTTCAGTCCCGAGATCCCCCGCCAGGTCGGCGAGGCCCGCAGCGAGTGGCGCATCTTCGCCGAGCTGGCCCAGCGGGTCCGGCCGGACCTGGCCTCCGCGTTCGCCTGGCCCGACAACCGGGCGCTGCGGGCCGAGATCGCCCGCGTGGTGCCGAGCTACGCCGGCATCGAGCACCTCCAGCGCACGGGTGACGCCGTCCAGTGGGGCGGGCGGCACCTGTGCGAAGGCGGGATCTTCCCGCTGCCGTCGGGACGAGCGAGGTTCTCGGTGGTGCACGCCCGGCCCCCCGACCTGCCCGAGGGCAGCTTCTTTGTGACCACCCGGCGGGGCAAGCAGTTCAACTCGATGGTGTTCGACGCCAAGGACCCGCTGACCGGCGCCGGGCGCGACGCCGTCTACCTCGACCAGGCCGACGCTGCCGCCCTCGGCGTCGACGAGGGCGACCGGGTGCGGCTCACCTCCGAGGTCGGGGCCTACGAGGGAGCGGCCCGCATCGTCCGACTGCCGCCCCGCTCGCTGCAGGTCCACTGGCCCGAGGGCAACGTCTTGTTGCCGTCGGGGCCCGAGCACCGCGAGCCCGGCTCCCAGACCCCCGACTACAGCGCCGTCGTCACCCTCGAGAAGGTGGAGACCCCGCACCAGCCCGCCCGTCGACCCGGGAACGGAAGTCCCGCACGCTCGAACCGGTGACGGTGGCACCCTCGGTTCCGGCCCGGGCGGTGGCCGAGCGGGGGAACCCGAACAGCGGCGCCAGCTCACCGAAGTACCGGCCGGGGCTCACCCGCTCGAGCACCTCCTCACCCCCGTCGGGGCCGGCCAGGGCCCGGACGATCTCGATCTCGCCGCTGTCCACCAGGTACACGAGGTCGCCCGGGTCACCTTGGTGGAAGAGCGCCTCGCCGGGGTCGAGCGCCACCCGTTCGGGGGGGCGGCTCGTCCCCTCCTGGCGGGGGGTGAGATCGACCACGCGGTCGGCCAACGGCACGAGGCGCTCGTCGTGGGTGGCCACGACGACGCAGCGGCCGGGGGCGGCCAACGACCGCAAGGCGGAGAGCACCGAGTCCACCTGGACGTAGTCGAGGTGGGCGGTGGGCTCGTCGGCCAGGAGCAGCGGGGGGTCATGGGCCAGCGCCCGGGCCATCGCCACCCGCTGCTGCTGGCCCCCCGAGAGATCGGCCGGGTGGTGATGGGCCCGCTCGACGAGGTCGAAGCGCTCGAGCAAGGCATCGGCCCGAGTCCGGGCGGCCCGGGCTCGGATGCCAGCCACCCGCAGGGGGGCTTCGACGTTCTCGCGGGCGGTGAGGCTGGGGACGAGGTTGAAGGCCTGGAACACCACGCCCACCGTGTGGCGGCGGTAGTCGGTGAGCGCTCGACCCGACAGGGCGGTCACATCGGTCGGCCCGAAGGCGATGGTGCCCGCCGTCGGGGTGAGGATGGCGGCCAGGGCGGAGAGCAACGTGGTCTTCCCGCACCCGCTGGCCCCGAGGAGCAGGACCAGCTCGCCGGAGCGCACGTGGAGGTCGAAGCCGTCGAGGGGGCGCACGGCGTAGCCGCCACTCGAGTACTCGATCACCAACTGCTCGATCCGGAGGTCGTCCATCACCCACCCCCGCCGAACGCGAGGGCGGGATCCACCCGCAGCGCCCGGCGCAGACCGGCCACGCTGGCCACCAGCCCGATGAGGACGGCGACGGCGGGCAGCAGCAGCAGCGTGCCCGTGGAGATGCGTATCGAGAACGGGAACCCGGCCCGGAGCGGACGGGAGAGCACCACCGCCACCGCCGCCGACGTGAGGGCCAGGACCACGGCTTGGAGGGCCAGCCCCGCCAGCAAGGGGCCGTTGCCGGCGCCGACCGCCTTGAGGACGGCGAAGTCCCGGGAGCGTTCCAGAGCCGACAGGTAGACGATCGAGCCGATGATGCCGGCGGCGATGAGCCAGAGGAGCGCGTTGATGAAGTCGATGGTCTGGAGGCCGCTCCTCATCGGGCGCTGCATGTCCTTCACCACCTCCGCGCCGTTGAGCTGATCGAGGCCGCCCGGGGGCCGGGTCGGGACCGCCGCGCTCATGACGCTGGTGGCGAGCGGCTGGCCGGCGAAGGCAACGGCCTGGACGTCCTCGATCGGCACGAAGAGGGTCGGGGTGCCGAAGTTGAAGGTGATGCCGCCGCTCGTGCCGACGATCGAGAGCCGGCGTTCGCCGAGCTCGACCACCTCGCCCACGTCGAGGCCGAGCCGGCGGTCGGCCACGGCCTCGCCCGCCCGCTCCGGTGCCCGCCCTTCGTCCGCCGGCGGGGTCACGATGCCTCCGACCCGGTAGCCGAGGACGTTCACGTCCTTCTCTCCGCCGGCGTCGACCGCGTAGCGGAGGAACACGAACGGGTCGGCGGCGTGCACGCCGTCGAGCGCCGCCACGTCGTCGGCCGCCTCGGCGGGCAGGACGGAGGAGGCTGTGAACGGCCCCGAGGTGCCGTCGGCCACGAACCAGGCGTCGGCTCCGACGACGTCGACGATGGTCTCCGCCTCGGCCCGGAGGCCGGAGCCGGCGCCGGCGAGGAGCAGGGTGAGGGCGAAGACCAGCGAGGTGGCGAGCACGGCGATCACGAACCGGCGTCGACGCCACTGCAGGTCCCGCACGGCGATCATCCACATCTCATCGCGCTCCTGGCTCGCGCATGCTCACTCGGTCCTCAGGGCGGCGGCCGCCCCGCTGCGGGCGGCCCGACGGCCGGGGTGCCAGGCCACCAGGTTGCCCAGGGCCACGGCGGCGAGGGGCAGGACGACGAGCGCCGCGAGTGGCCAGGCCGGGTCGGGGGCGGCGCCCATGCGGGCGGCCACCCCTGCCCACGCCCAGCGCCCGAGGGCGAGGCCCAGGGGCACGCCGCCGACCAGTCCGACCGCCACGAGCACGGTGGCCTGCCACGACACCGTCCCGACGACCTGGCGGCGGGTGAAGCCGACGGCTTGCAGCACGGCCAGGTCCCGGCGGCGACGGCGGACCGACATCACGACGGCGTGGGCCACGGCGCTCACGGCCAGGACGGCGAGGAGGGCGGCCAGGACGAGCGGCAGCGTGTCGACATCGCCCAGGTTGGCCACCTCGCCGGGGGGCTCCGGCCGGGCGTAGAGCAACGCCTCGGGGTGAGGCAGCTCGAGACGACGCTCCGCCTCCTCGGGATCCACGCCCTCGCGCCAGCTCAGGACCGCCTCGGTGAACTTCTCGCCCTCGTTGAACCGGTCGAGGCCCTCCACCGTGAGCGCCGCGCCCCGGTCGAAGCCCTCGTCGTCGCCGAAGGGGAACAGGGCGGTGCCCACCACCCGGAGTCGTTCCGTGCCGCCCGACCGGGTGGGGGCCACCACCTCGTCGCCCACCTGGGCGTCCAGCTCAGCGAGGGTCTCGGGGCCGAGGACGACCTCGTCAGCGGACATGGGGGGTCGGCCCGAGCGCAGCGTCAGCGAGGGGGACCCCTTGAGCGGCTCGAGGGCGACGGCCTGGAGCGGCCGACCCTCGAGGCGAATGGGACCGGCGTGCATGCGCGCCAGGTCGGCCACGTCGGGGTTGGCGGCGTAGAAGTCCTCGTCCCCGTCGGCGACGTCGGGGGTCAGGTCCCAGTTGAACCCCCAGCGGGCCGGGGTGTCGACCAGACGGTCGAGGCTGGCGCCGAAGGTCAGCGCTCCCACCACCCCGACCACCCCCACCACCGCGCCCACCAGCGCCGAGCGGACGGGCACGGCCGTGCGGCCCCGCCCCGGCTCCAGCGCCATCCGGGCGCCGATCACCGTCGTGGGGCCGAGCCCCAGGCGGGCCAGGCCGGCACCGACCTTCGAGGGGTGCAGGGCGGCGGTCGCCGCCGCCGCCCCTGCGGCCGGGGCGCCGCTCACCCGCCACGCGACCACCGCCGCCCACGCCAGCGTGAGCGCTCCCACCGCCGCCGCTCCCGGTCCGAGCACGACCCAGTCGAGCGACAGGCCGGGGTCGGGCTCGGCCCGCCGGGCCAGGCCGATGGGAAGGAGAGGGGACGTGGCCGACGCCACCAACCCGGCCAGCACGGCGCCGCCCACCGCCGCCACGGCCCCGGGCGCCAGGGCGACGAGGGCCTGGTGCCGGCGACCGAGGCCCAGCGCAGCGAGGGCGTCCCGCTCGCCTGCTGCCGCCGCCACGGAGCGACTGAGGGCCTGGCCGGCCTGCACCCCTCCGGCCACCCCGGCGACGGCGGCGAAGGCCAGGACGGAGACCGCCAACAGCGCGATGGAGGTGCGGACCGGCCGGTTCTCCACCCCGGAGGGCGTGATCGCCCACTCCTGGTCGGAGGGCAGGACCGCCCCCACCCGGCGCTCGAAGGCAGGGGCGGTGCCCGGACCGCCGTCGAGGGTGATCGCGAAGGCGCCGTCCTCGGTGGCGACGGTCCTCCGGTAGCGCTCGTGGAAGGCGGGGCCGGCGATCGCCGGGACGTCGTCGGCGCCGAGCAGGTCCTGGGGCAGCAGGTAGGTGCCCACCACCCGCAAGGCGATGGTCGGGCCCTCGAAACCGAAGAAGTCGGCCTTCTCGAACTGCTCTGGCGTGAAGGCCCGGAAGGTGACGGTGTCACCGACGCCGAGGCCCAGGGCGTCGGCCGTCTTCTCGGTCACGATCACCTCGTCGGCCGCCGCCGGGTCCCACATGCGACCGGTGATGATGCGAGGACGCTCGATGGTGGCCCCGAACCTAGGGTCCTTACCGGCGACGACGAAGAAGTCGAACGGGTCCTCGAGGCCGCCGTAGAACGCCACCCCCTCCGCCGCCTGTTCGACGAGCGGCAGGGCGAGAGCCCGGTCGACGGCGTCCCGGTCGACCCCGGTGGTCAGGAGGAACACGTCCCGCGCGTTGGCCTCCTCGCGGAACCGGTCGAACGACGAGGCCGTGCGCCGCGCCCCGGCCACCCCTGCCAACGTGGCGCCGCCGGCCAGCCCCACGAGCACGGCCACCACCACGATGCCCCGCCACCGGCGTCGCAGGTCGGCTCGGGCCACCAGCCACACCGCGGCCGTCACCGGTGCCCCCCGGGTGGTCGCACGCTCACTCGCTCCTCAGGGCGACGGCGGGACGGGTGCGGGCGGCCGAGCGGCCCGGGAACCAGGCCACCACGTTGGCCACGACGAGCACGGCGGGGACGGTCACGAGCACGGCCATGACGGGGGTGACGGGCTCGGCCGGCGCTCCCAGGCGGTCGGCCAGCACGGTCCAGGCCGAGCGGCCGGCGGCGACCCCGAGCGGAAGGCCGAAGAGCAACGCCACCGCCGCCACCGTGGTCGAGGACCAGGCCACCGTCGAGGAGACCTGTCGTCGGGTGAAGCCCATGGCCTTGAGCACTGCGAAGGTTCGCCGTCGGCGCCGCACCGTTGTGACCATCCCGTGAGCGGTGGCGGCGCCGGCCAGGACGGCCAACAACCCGGCCAGGACCAACGGCGTGCGGTTGACCCGCTCGAAGCCGGCGATGGCATCGGGGCGCTGCGGCTTCCGGACGACGATGGCGCTCTCCTCGGGATCGTCGGTCACGACCGCCGCCTCGAGGGCGTCGACGTCGTCGGTACGGACCAGGAAGAACGACGTGTAGGTGCCGGGGATGAGCTCCGCGAGGTCGTCGAGGGCCAGGATGGCCCCGTCCCCCAGGCCCGTCTTGTCGGCTCCCGGGTAGGCCGCGAACCGGGGGAAGGTGGCCCGCCCGACCACTGTGGCCTCCACCGACCGGTCCCCCACCGACAGCGTCACATGGTCGCCGACGGAACGGCCGGTGCGTTGGAGGGTGCTCGTGCCGAGCACGACCTCTCCCGGCCCGGTGGCCATGCCGCCCTCCAGGACGGGTGGATGGACCGTCGGCCGCTGGTCGGGTGGGGCGGCGAGGGCCACGGCCGCCACCGAGACGCCGTCGATGCTGACCTGGCCGTGGTTCCCGCCCGTGACAGCCCTCACCCCAGGGGTCGACTCGATGGCGGCCAGATCGCCGTTCGGGTCGTCGCTGGCCACGACGGCGGCATCCCAGTCCCACCCGAAGAGGCGGGGGGTGGCGATGAAGTGGTCGAGCGCGGCGCCGAAGGTCACCGCCGCCACCAGGGCGGCCAGGCCGAGAGCGGCACCGACCAGCGTGGTGCGGACGGGTGCCGCCGTCGCCCCTCGGCCGGCCTCGAGGGCCATGCGGATCCCCACTGTTGCCGGTGCCGGGGCACCGGCGCCGGCCAGTGCCTCGCCGAGAGCGGAGGCTCGGGCCTGATCGGCGGGCCCCGCCCGGCCCTGGCGTCGCACCCACCAGCCCACCGTCGCTGACCAGGCGACGGTGGCCAGGAGCAGAACCGCTCCTCCGACGGCGAGCACCGTCCAGTCGGCGTCGAAGCCCGGGGCGGGGTCGAAATCGTGGGCCGGTCCGATGGGCATGAGCGGCGACAGGCCCATCGCCAGCGCCAGACACCGCTCCTCGGGCCAGGTCGACGGCCAGGAGACATGCCCACCGTCACCGGCCGGTCGGCCCCGTCGAAGCCCAGCGCCGCCAGGCGGTCGAGGGCCTGGCCCTTCGTGGGCCGGTCCGATGGGGCATGAGCAGCGACAGGCCCATCGGTGACCAGGCTGAACAGCGCCGTGCCTGCCAGTACCACCAGGCCGGCTCTGGTCTTCGACGTGGTCTCGGCGTCGCACCTGGAGGAACGCCAGCGTCCACGGCCGGTCGGCAGGAAACGCCCGAGCACCTCCTCCGTCGAGCACCTCCTCACCTGGCTTGACCGCCGAGCCGACGAAGGCGGCGAGCGCGGTGACCAGGCTGAACAGCGCCAGGCCGGGGTCAGCAAGAAGATGCCCGCTCGGTCTTCGCCGTGGTCTCGGTTGCGGAGGAACACCTGACCGTCCACGACCTCTTGGGCGTCGGCCAGGAAACGCTCGAGCACCTCCTCCCCCGGGGCCAGCTTGACCGCCGAGCCGACGAAGGGGGGCGGTTGAGGATGGGCGGTCCGCCAGGCGGGGGTCAGCAAGAAGATGGGGAAGGCGGCCTCGGTGTCTTCGTTGCGCAGCGCGTTCTCGGCGAACACCCCCGTGCCCGTGACGTGGACCGTCACCTTCTCCGGCGGGGTCTCCTCGCTGGTGAACGCCAACAGGTCGAGGTCGTCCCCGGCGCCGACGCCGAGATCCTCGGCCAGGCCCCGGTCGAGGAACACCTCGTCAGGGCGATCGGGGTCGGGGAGGCGACCGTCGAGCCGGACCGGCCTGGTGATCTCGTAGCCGAAGCGCCCGTCGCTGGCGAGCGGGACCATGCCGACCGAGAAGTCCGGCTGCCCGTCGGCGGTGGGAGGGGCGACGTATTGGCCGTAGCCACGGGCCTCGTCGACCACGCCGGGGAGGTCGGCGATGGCGTCGAAGTCGAGTGCACCGCTGTCGGGGTTGACCAGGACGTCCTCCTGGTTGGCGGCGTCGAGCAGGCGGGGGTAGGCCGACGCCGTGCGCCTCGCTCCGGCGGCGGTGGCCATGACCGTGCCTCCGGCCAGGCCGACGAGCAGCACGAGGACCAGCGACGACCCCCATCGCCGCCGCAGCTCGGCCCGGGCCCGCAGCCACACCGCTCCCACGACCGCATCGAACCCCTTTCGCAGCGCGGCGGCAACCGCGCAGGCATGCGCATCGGTGGGGGTGCCAGCCCCACCTCGATCGGTCAGACTCGACCCGTGACCGAGCCCTTCTTCCCCGAGGTCGATCGCATCCCCTTCGAGGGGCCGGCATCGACCGCTTCGCTGGCCTATCGCTGGTACGAGCCCGACCGACTGGTGCTCGGCACCCGCATGGCCGACCACCTCCGCCCCGCCGTGTGCTACTGGCACTCGTTCAACTGGCCGGGCAGCGACGTGTTCGGCGTCGGCACCTTCGACCGGCCCTGGCTGACCGACCCCGACCCCATGGCCGGGGCCCGCCGGAAGATGGCGGCGGCCTTCGAGCTCATCGAGAAGCTCGGCGTGCCGTTCTTCTGCTTCCACGACCACGACCTGGTGCCCGAGGGCGACTCCTACGCCGAGAGCTGCGCCCGGCTCGACGTCATGGTCGACGAGGCCGCTGCCCACATGGACCGGACCGGCATCGGCCTGCTGTGGGGCACGGCCAACCTCTTCGCCCACCCCCGCTACCAGGCGGGAGCGGCCACCAACCCCGACCCCGAGGTGTTCGCCCGGGCCGCCGCCCAGGTCTGCTACTGCCTCGAGGCCACCCACCGCCTGGGCGGGGCCAACTACGTCCTCTGGGGGGGCCGGGAGGGCTACGAGACCCTGCTCAACACCGACCTCCGACGCGAGGCCGACCAGTACGGCCGGTTCCTGACGCTGGTCGTCGAGCACAAGCACCGCATCGGCTTCGGGGGCCAGATCCTCATCGAGCCGAAGCCCCAGGAGCCGACCAAGCACCAGTACGACTACGACGTCGCCGCCGTGGCCGGCTTCCTCCAGCGCTACGACCTGGTCGGCGAGGTCAAGGTCAACATCGAGGCCAACCACGCCACGCTGAGCGGCCACAGCTTCCACCACGAGGTGGCTGCCGCTGCCGCCCTGGGGCTGCTCGGCAGCATCGACGCCAACCGGGGCGACCCGCAACTCGGCTGGGACACCGACCAGTTCCCGAACAACGTCGAGGAGGTGAGCCTGGCCCTCTACGAGATCCTGCGGGCCGGGGGCCTCGCTCCCGGCGGGTTCAACTTCGACGCCAAGCTCCGCCGCCAGAGCAGCGACCGGCTCGACCTCTTCCACGGCCACATCGGCGGCCTCGACACGCTCGCCCGCGGCCTGCTGGTCGCCGCCGCCATGGTCGAAGACGGTGCGCTGGCGGCCCGGGTCCAGGAGCGCTACTCGCGGTGGGACGGGGACCTCGGACGGGACATCCTCGCTGGCAAGGCCGACCTGGCGTCGCTGCGGGAACGAGCGGTCGACGACGATCTCGACCCCCAGCCGGTCTCGGGCCACCAGGAGGAGCTCGAGAACCTCGTGAGCAGGTACCTCTGACCGGGCTGGTGCTCGGGGTGGACTCGTCGACGCAGTCGACCAAGGTCGAGGTGCGGCGGGTCGAGGACGGGACGCTCGTGGCGTCGGGCTCGGCCCCGCACCCCGCCACCGCCCCGCCGGTCAGCGAGCAGCACCCCGAGGACTGGTGGGCAGCGCTGGCGGCGGCCTGTGCCACCCTGCCCGCCGACGTGCGCGGCGCCGTCGGTGCCGTCGCCGTCGCCGCCCAGCAACACGGGTTGGTCGCCCTCGACCGAGCCGGCGCCGTGCTGCGCCCGGCCAAGCTCTGGAACGACACCACCTCGGCCCCCGACGCCGCCGACCTCGTCGCCCGGCTGGGGCCCGAGGAGTGGGCCCGCCGCGCCGGGTCGGTGCCGGTGGCCTCGTTCACGATCACGAAGCTGGCCTGGATGGCTCGAGCCGAGCCGGCCTGCTTCGATCGGTTGGCGACGATGCTGCTGCCCCACGACTGGCTGACCCACCGGCTCACCGGTGAGCTCGTGACCGACCGGGGGGAGGCGTCGGGGACCGGGTACTGGTCGCCGCTCGAGGGCAGGTGGCGCGTCGACCTGCTCGGCCTCGTGGCCGACCGGGACTGGGAGGCGGGCCTGCCCCGCGTGCTCCAGCCGACCGAGGCGGCGGGGACGCTCCGAGCCGACGCCGCCGCCGAGCTCGGCCTCGTGCCCGGGATCCCGGTCGGACCCGGCACCGGCGACAACAGGGCCGCCGCCCTCGGGATCCGGCTGCGACCGGGCGACCTGGCCGTGTCCATCGGCACCTCGGGGACCGTGTTCGCGGTGGCCCCCGACCCGGTCGTCGACCCGACCGGTCTGGTGGCCGGCTTCGCCGACGCCACCGGCCGCTACCTCCCGCTGGCCTGCACCCTGAACGCCACCCTGGTCACCGACGCCATCGCCCGCCTCCTCGGCGTGGACCACGCCGGCCTGGAAGCGCTGTGGGCGGCTGCGCCGGCAGGGGCGGACGGGGTCGTCCTCGTCCCCTACCTCAGCGGCGAGCGCACCCCGAACCGGCCCGAGGCCACCGGCCACCTGACCGGGTTCCGGGCCGACGTGGCCCGGGAGCAGGTGGCTCGGGCGGCCTACGAGGGCGTCGTGTGCGGCCTCCTCGACGCCGCCGACGCCTTGGAGGCGGTGGGCGCTCCGGTTCGAGCCGGTCGCCTCCTCCTCACCGGCGGCGGCGCCCGGTCGGCCGCCTACCGAGCCACCCTGGCCACCCTGGCCGGCCGGGCCGTGCTCGTCCCCGCCGGCGACCAGCACGTGTGCACCGGCGCCGCCCTGCAGGCCGCCGCCGTGCTGGCCGGCGAGCCTCTCGACACCGTCGCCGCCCGCTGGGGCGACCCACCGGCCGAGGTGACCGAGCCCGACCGGTCCGCCGACGCCACCGCCGTCCGCACCGCCTACGCCGCCGCGGCGCGGACAGCGTGATCGGGTCAGCCGGTGGCGATGGCGGCGAGCACGTCGGTGCGGGCGGCGCGGCGGGCGGGGCGGACCGAGGCCAGCACACCGGCCGCCGCCCCCACCACCAGCACCACGGCCAGGGAGATACCGGGGAACACCACGACGTTGATCTCGCTCGTGTCCGCCGCCCGCAGCACCACCCAGGCCGACCACGCCCCGACGGCGAGGCCGACCACGGTGCCGAGGGCGGCCACCACGACGGCCTCCCAGCGGATCATCGACCGCAGCTGGCGGCGGGACTGGCCCACCGCCCGCAGGAGACCGATCTCCCGCAAGCGCTCGAGCGTCGACAGCGACAGGGTGTTGGCGATCCCCATGAGGGCGATCCCGATGGACAGGGCCAGCAGGCCGTACACGAGGACCAGCATCTGGTCGACGGTGCGGCCGACGGTGTCGGCGTACTCGTCACGATCCTGCACGGACAGGCCCGGGTACCGGGAGGTGGCCCGCTCGGTGGCCCGCTCGAGCTGGCCGACGGAGACGCCGTCGGCGGCGGTCAGCACGGCGACCTGGGCGCCCACGTCGGGCACGTGGCCGGCCACCACCGGCGTGGGCACGACGATGTCCTCGACGAGGGTCTCGTTGCGGTACACGACCCCGACCGTGAGACGCTCGGCCGTGCCGTCCACCTGGCGGGCGGGGACGGTGTCGCCCCGGGCCAGGCCCTTGTCCTCGGCGTAGCTCTCCGAGACGGCGATCTCGCCGTCGTCGAGCGCCGACACCGACCCTTCGGTGACGCCGAGGTCGATCACCCGGTCGAGGCCGACCGGGTCGGCCACCGACACGAACCGGTCGTCGCCGGCGACCCGCATGGGGGCCATGCCGATGCCGACGGCATCACCGGTCTCGGGCAGGCGGCCCAGCTCCTCGACCAGCCCTTGGTCGACGCCGCCCATGCCGAACTCGGCGGGGCGGACGGCCAGGTCGCCGGCGACCTGCTGGTCGACGGTCCGATCGATCGACGCCTGGATCGAGGCGCCCACGACGGTGAACAGCACCACCACGGCCACGCCGATGACGAGCGCGGTGGCCGTGCCGGCCGTGCGCCGGGGGTTGCGCACGGCGTTGTGGCGAGCCATGACGCCGGTGACCCCCTTCAGCCAGGCCACCGGGGCGCCGAGCACTCCAGCGACGGCGCTCGCCACGAGCGGGCCGAGGGCGATCACCGACACCAGCACCAGGCCGGCCCCGACGCCGGCGCGGTTGGCCGCTCCGTCGCCGCCCGTCAGTGCCGCCTGGAGGCCGAGGCCGAGACCGGCGGCCAGGAGGACGAGCCCACCGGCCAGGCGCAGCCTTCCGCTGCGGCCGCCGTCGACGGCGGCGTCGCGCAGGGCGGCGACGGGTGCCACCTTCGAGCCCCGCCAGGCGGGGACGGCGGCGGCCAGCAGCGTCACCCCGATTCCCACGACCAGCGCCACGGCGACGGCCGTCGGTTCGACGACGAGCCCGTCCGCGGGCAGCGAGGGTCCGAGGCCGTCGGTGGGGGCGCCGAGCGCGGGGGGCCCGCCGCTCCCGCCCAGCAGGCCGAGACCGGCTCCCACGCCCCCCACCACCAGGGCTTCGAGGATCACGCCGCCGATCACCTGGCGGCGTGAGGCGCCGATGGCTCGCAGCAGGGCGGCGTCGCGGGTGCGCTGGGCCACGACGATGGCGAACGTGTTGTGGATGCTGAACGCCCCGACCACGAGCGCGATCACGGCGAAGGACAAGAGGGCCGGGCGGATGAACCCGGCCAGGTCCCTGCCCACCTGCTGGGCCTCGTCGGTGAGCTCGGCACCGGTCACCGACTCGGTGCCGTCGGGGACGGCGGCGTCGAGCCGGTCGACGAGGCCAGCCTGGCTGACGCCGGGGTCGGCGTCGACGAGGATCTCGTCGACCTCGTCCGGCGTGCCCAGGTGCCGGGATGCCCCGGCTTCGCTGAACAGCGCCGTGGTCACCGGGCCGGCGGAGTCGGCCGAGCCGTAGGATGCCACGCCGACGATGCGGGCGTCGACCGGTTCGGGGGTGAGGATCGTGGTGGTGTCACCGACGTGAAGATCGCCGTCCCGGGCCGAGGCGCGGTCGATGACCACCTCGTCGACATCCTTCGGGGCGCGGCCGTCGACGAGCTGGAAGGGGTTGAGCTCGGGCACGGGGATCCACTGCTCCCCGGCCTGGGGCGGGCCACCGCCGCCGAGCACCTCACCGTCGGCGCCGGTGATCTGGGCCGTGCCCGACCGCCAGCCGACGGCGGTGCGCACGCCGGGCACGTCGGCCACCAGGTCGACGGTGGCGGCGTCGAGGCGGGCCCGGGCGGTGTCGCCGAAGCTGAGCTCGACGGCGGACTGGCTGCGCACGACGGCGTCGGTGCCGGCCGTGCCGACCGCGAACATGTCGTCGAAGCTCTTCTGGAACGTGGCCACCTGCACGAGCACGCCGGACAGGAAGGCGACGCCGACGGTCACGGCGATGATGGTGGAGGCGAAGCGGCGGGCGTGGGCCCGCAGGTTGCGAAGGGCGATGCGGTACATCTGGCGGCTCTCCTCAGTCCTCGAACCGCTTGATGCGGTCCAGCACGGTGGCGGCGGTGGGCTCGGACATCTCGTCGACGAGGCGGCCGTCGGCCAGGAACAGCACGCGGTCGGCGTGGGCGGCGGCGATGGGGTCGTGGGTGACCATGACCACCGTCTGGTCGAGTTCGTCGACGGCCCGGCGCAGGAAGCCGAGGGTCTCACCGCCCGACCGGGAGTCGAGGTTGCCGGTGGGTTCGTCGGCGAAGGTCACCTCGGGCCGGGCGAACAGGGCCCTGGCCACGGCCACCCGTTGCTGCTGGCCACCGGAGAGCTCGCTCGGCCGGTGGCGCAGGCGGTCGCCGAGGCTGACGGCGGCCACCACCTCGGCCAGCCAGCCCTGGTCGACCTTGCGCTGGCCGGCCAGCAGGGCGGGCAGGGTGATGTTCTCCTCGGCTGTGAGGGTGGGCACCAGGTTGAAGGACTGGAACACGAACCCGACGTGGTCACGGCGGAGGCGGGTGAGCTCCCGGTCGCTCAGCTTGGCCAGGTCGACGCCGGCCAGCTCGACGGTGCCGCTGGTGACGGTGTCCAGCCCGGCCAGGCAGTGGAGCAGGGTCGACTTGCCCGAGCCCGACGGCCCCATGACGGCGGTGAAAGAGCGACGGGGCACGCCGACGGTGATCCCGTCGAGGGCCCGGACGGTGTTCGGTCCCGCGCCGTAGTGCTTGGCCACGGCGTAGGCCTTGATCGCGGGCGAGGGGCTCGGCGCCGCCTCGGTCGTCGCGCCGGGCGCCCGCACGGGCTGGGCGGGAGAGACGGCAGACACGGGAGACACGGTGGGCATCGGATCCTCCTGGCGGATCGGGTCCACGGCGTCGTTGCGCCGCTGCACCCACCTTCTGCCATCCGGGGGCTCGGATCGATGGCGCCGCCACCCGAACGAGGCGTCCCGTCGGCACCCCCTCCGGGGTGGCGGACGCACCCGTTCAGGGGTGGGGCCAACCCCCGGTTGCCGGCCCGATGACGCCTCGACGAACCGCCGCTCGAGCTCGGCGAAGAACGCGTCCGCGAGCAGGTTGAAGAACGCTCCTCGCAAGGTAACTTGTGATCCGTGGAGACGCCGATCCTCCTGGCTACGGCTCGGAGGCACGGCATCCCGGACGACGACATCCTCCACGCCCTCAGGAAC
>JAUJOW010000011.1:96715-103879 GCA_030447445.1 Acidimicrobiales bacterium
TACGGCTCGGAGGCACGGCATCCCGGACGACGACATCCTCCACGCCCTCAGGAACCCGATCCAGGTTGAACCCGTCATGCCCCGTTCACTCACAGAGATCATCGCCAATGCCAACGACCTCGCAGATCGATTCGAACGCCACGACCCGGACCTTGGCGCTGTGACTGACGCTTCTGCGCTTCGAGAGGTCGCGCGCTCCGCCGCGCGACGTGCCGCGGCGGACGCCGCCGTACTGGACGCGGTGACCGCGGCGCGCGCCGAAGGTCATTCGTGGGCCGCGATCGGAGCAATGTTGGGCACATCAGGAGAAGCTGCTCGTCAGCGCTATGCGAGCGCCCTGTCACAGACGAAGTCGAGTGGGGTGACCGGCAAGAAGGCAGGCGCGAGCGCCGGTAAGACGCTCGGAGCGAAGAGGGCCACCAAGGCGGCCAAGAGCGCCGCCGGGAGCGCGCTTACGCAGAGGTCCGCCAAGAAGGCGGCCACTCGCAAGAAGTAGCGCGGTCAGTCGCTGTGACCTGGTGCGACGGCTCCGTGAGCCTCGACGGCAGCTGGTCTCGTGTCTGAACGCCCGCCCACGTCGGCTGATCTCAGCACGAGGCGGCTCGGCGCAGCGTGCGCCAGATCAGCAGGTCCGTGTCCGAGAACCAGCACGGCGGAGTATTTGAGGGAAGTCCGACGGCGGTTCAGCCGTCGCTGTAGTCGACGCGGGCGGTCCCGGCGCCGGCGGTGACCCGCACCCTTCGTGGGCTGCCCGGGTCGGTGCGCACGCCGACCTCGGTGTCACCGGCACCGGCGTTGGCATCCACGTCGTAGGTGGCGGGTCCGCGGGGCAGGAGCACCTCGGCCTCCCCGGCACCGGCTCGGGCCTCCACGTCGCGCGGCGGCTCCCGGAACTGGAGCCGAACGCTGCCGGCCCCTGTGCCGGCCTGCACCTCCTCGCTCGTGAGGTCACGACCGTCGACCTCGCCGGCTCCCAGGTTGATCCGCAGGTCACCGGACAGCCGGGTGAGAGCGACGTCGCCGGCCCGGGCGTCGACGGTGACCGGCCCCGACAGGTCGGCCACGCGGATCGAATCGGCCCGCACCCGCACCGGCACGTCCGCCGGCACGGTGATGTCGAGGTCGACGTCGCACCACATCGGCCCGCCCCTGCAGCCGGCATCGACGCGCAGGACACCGTCGCCGTCGACTCGGTGGGTGAACGACGGACGGGCCAGGCCGAAGCGTCGCGTGACCTCAGTGCGGGCGCCCACCTCGGTGCCGGGGCCGATCTCGACGAACCCGTCACTGTCGACCTCGACGGCGGTGATCTCACCGCTGACCGTCCGAGTGAAGGAGTCGGTGGTGCGGGCCAGCGTGTCGGCCACGGCGGTCGTGGTCCACAGCAACAGGACGGCGGTCAGGAGGGAGCCCACGGTGAGCAGGGTGGGCCGCAGCCACGGCCGGCGCCGGGGGAATGATGGTTGGTCGACGCCCGGCGCGGTCATGATCCGGCCTCGAGGTAGCGCAGCACGGCCAGCACCCGCCGGTGGTCGCTGTCGGCGGGCGGCAGGTCGAGCTTCATGAAGATGTTCGATGTTCGGAGACGACGACACGTGCTTCTCGACGGCTCCGTCGGAGACGACGAGGGCGGCGGCGATGGCGCTGTTGCTGCGTCCCTCGGCCATGAGCCGCAACACCTCGGCCTCCCTCGGCGTCAGGGCTTCGAGCGGGTTGCGACGGCGGCTCGTGGCCAGCAGCTGGGACACCACCTCGGGGTCGAGCGCCGTGCCGCCGCTGCCGACGCGCCGAACGGCCTCGACGAAGTCACCGACGTCGGCCACCCGATCCTTGAGCAGGTAGCCGACACCGGCCGTGGTCCCGGCTAGCAGCTCGGTGGCGTAGCGCTCCTCGACCCACTGGGACAGCACGAGCACAGCCACGTTTGGCCAGCGCCGCCGGGCGGCCAGTGCCGCCCGCAGGCCTTCATCGGTGTGGGTCGGGGGCATGCGCACGTCGAACACGGCGATGTCGGGATGGTGCGCCTCGATGGCGGCGAGGGCCTCTTCGGCGTTGCCGGCGGTGGCCACCACCTCCTCCCCGGCGTCGACGAGCAGCCGGGTCAGGCCCTCACGCAGGAGGACCGAGTCCTCAGCGATCAGGATGCGCACGGGGCCCTCCGGGGAGCGAGTCGGTGGTGAGGGTGGAGTCGAGGCCGGGGGCGACCGGGAGGGGCAGCTCGGCGCGGACGGTGGTGGGCCCGCCGGGAGGGCTCATGACCCAGAACGAGCCGTCGACGGCGGCGACCCGGTCGGCCAGCCCGCGCAAGCCGCTCCCGTGGGCCGGGTCGGCCCCGCCCCGCCCGTCGTCGCCCACCTCGGCGACGAGCCGGTCGCCGGTGTCGACCAGCCGGACGTAGGCCCGGGTGGCTCCGGCGTGGCGAGCGATGTTGGCCAGGCACTCGGCGATGACGAAGTAGGCGATGCCTTCGACGGTCGGCGTGGGCCGGCGAGCGAGCTGCACGTCCATGTCGACCGGGATCGGTGCCCGCGCCGCCAGACCGGCCACGGCGGCGCCGAGCCCCCGGTCGCTGAGGACGGGCGGATGCAGGCCGCGAGCGAGGTCGCGCAGCTCGACGAGGGCCCGTTTGGCTTCGAGGTGGGCCTCGTCGACCAGCGCCCGGGCGGCGCCCGGGTCGTGGTCGAACTTCTCGCGGGCCATCCCGAGGGCCATGGCGAGGGCCACGAGCCGCTGCTGGGCGCCGTCGTGGAGGTTGCGCTCGATGCGCTGGCGCTCCACGCCGGCGGCGTCGGTCACCCGGGCCCGGCTGACCTCGAGGGTGTCCACCCGGGCGCGCAGGGCGTCGGCTTCGTCCCGGGCGAGGAGGCCGGTCGCCATCCCGGCGGCCAGCCGGGACAGACCCCGCGCCAGCCACGGGGCGACGAGGAGCAGCGCCACGCCGAGGACGGCCAGAGCCCAGGAGCCGGCGCCGGCGTGGACCGTCACCGGACCGAGCCGGGCCCGCTCGGCCGGCACCCGGCCCACCCACCAGGGGAGGGCGATGAGGGCCAGCGCCGTGGCCCACGTCCCGATGGAGACGACGGCGAACAGGAAGGCCTGCGGCGGGTGGAGCAAGTGGTAGGCGATCTCCTTCCAGGTCGCCGCGCTGCGCACCCGAGCCACGATCTGGGCCGAGCGGCTCCCGGGGTGTCGGCGGTGCGGGTCGCCGAGGACGAGGCCGGGCACGGCGGCGAGGCGGGCCCGCTCGAACCGGCCGACGATCCGGGAGACCACGAGCAGCAGGGCGAAGGCGAGGACCGACACGGGCAGGAACGGGAGGGAGAACACGGTGACGGCGGCCAAGCCGACGACCACCGGGCCGGTGACGAGCGCGAACAGCGCCTCCAGCACCAGGTGCACCTGGGCCACCCACGTCGGCGGAGCCACCAGCGCCACCAGCGGCCGGGTCGCCGCCCGGACGGCGCTGACGCTCCGGCTCGGCGAAGGAGCCGATGGCGCGAGGGCGGTCACGGCTCCCACGGTACGAACCCCGCCAGTGGCCAGCCATCCGGCGGGCCGCCGACCCGGCGGGGGGACAACCCCACCAGCCCAGTGGCCGACGAGCCCGAGGTGGGAGTCGAACCCACGGCCTGACGCTTACAAGGCGCCTGTCTGATCTGACCAACTGAGCTACTCGGGCGGGACCGGCGCGAAACGTGAGAACCCCTCCGGGCCCGATCGATCCGGCGTCGGGCGCCCATGGTACGGCCTGTTCGTCAAACGTCTTCACGACGGATACCCGCCTTACGTCGACGAGAAGGGCGCTGAGCGGTGCACCGGACCGCCTTCTCGCAGACCCGGCTTTGGCGGGCCGCAACCGGCGAACTTCAACCGGGCTGCCGGCAGCCTGCGTGCCAACGGCGCCGGTCCCGGCGACATCCCGATCGCCGGCCGGACCTGAACGCACGACGGCGCCGGCAGCCATCCGCCGAACGAGTCGGGCCCGACGGCGACAGCTCGGCTGGTGGAGTGCGCGACCCGCAGGTCGATCGTCACCAATCGCGAGAGGACACACCAACACCGTCACTAACCCCGCCTCGGGGAATCCTCACTACCCCGACCCGGCCCGGGGGGCGTCCCCATCACTGCCACACCGTCGTCTCCTAGCGTGCGTTCATGGCGGTGGACCTCGACCGGGCGCTCGGAGGCATCCTCGAGGAAGGCGTCGAGCTGACCCTCGACGAGCTCGAGGTTCGCCTGCGTGAGTCCACGGAGGCGGCCTCGGGCGACGTCGAGTCGACCTTCGAGGAGGCTGGCTGGTACGGCAACACCGCCCAGCCCTACGCGCCCCCGGCTGTACCGTTTGACGCGCCGCGGCCGGCCAAGCCGCAGGTCATCCAGGTGGACCGGCGGCTCTGGCTCGCCCGCTACAACCCTGCCGACCCGGACTTCGACGTGTCAGACATCGCTGACGACGCCAAGTTCCCATGGCAGCACCCCGAGGCCGCGACCCGCGAGGGTTGGTGGGTGAGCACGAAGAACACCCCGGCCGGTCGGCCGGCCATTGAGGAGATCGCGACCGGCGACCTCGTCATCTGTCAGCGCACCGACCCGGTCCGCCGGGGCGACGGGATGCTCGTCGGCATCTGCGTGATCGGCATGACCGATTCCTGGAACGACATCGACACTGGAGAGCGCGAGCATCAGGTCTGTCTCGTTCCCCTCGTCAAGTTCACCTATCCGGTGCCCCGTCGCGTCGCCCTGCGCCACGGGCGCCTCCGGGTCAAGAGCATGAGTTCTGGCCAACAACTCCCAGGCCGACAGGGGCCACTCGGCTTTGGGCTGTCTTACGTCGAGTGGGAGGACGCGGTCGAGTTGTTGTCGGTGTGCGGCATCCCGCCTATCGCGGTCGCCGAGCCCGACACCGCCCGCCTCGCCGCCCGTCTCCGCACCTCCGACACCGGCAACCGGCTGTTCTTCCGGCTCCGCTACGACGCCCGCATCGTCGACCGAGTCCGCCGCATGCATGAGCGGGACGCCGAACGCCGGGCCGAGGCGTGGGCCCGGGCGAAAGGCTACGTGAAGCGCGCCGGGTACCAGCACGTTGCCAACGCCGGGTTCGACCTCCTATTCGTTGACGCTGCAGGCGCCGAGCTCCAGGTCGAGGTGAAGGGCTACATGGCCACCAAGCTCGCAGCCGTCCACCTCCAGCCGTCGCAGGCCTGGCGAGCCCATGACGCAGCCGGCGGCATCCCGCCCCCCTGGCGGCTCTTCGCACTCCTCGGCGCCGGATCGAAACGCCCGACCGAGCATGTCGTCACACCCGACCAGGCGGTCGCCCTCATCGCCGCGAACGGGCTCCAGGTCAAGGGCGGATGGCCGGCAGCGAGGCCCGTCGCTCAGCGCCCTACCTTGACCAAGAAGTCGCCACGATGGCGACTATCTTCCCGGCCTCGGCCCTGAGCTGAGCGTGACCGGCTCTGGGACGCCGAGCGGACGCCTACCGGCGAGGCGCTGTGGAGTCGAGTCGTACTTGCGGTCGGTGAGCAGGCTCCGCCGGGCGATGGCCCGCGGCCAGCGGTGAGCAGTGCCGAGGCCCTTGAGACGGCCCAGCGGCGGCCCGGCCGCCGAGCCCTTTACAGTGCGGCTCACCTGGGCTCGCATGTGGCGGCCCGTGACCTTGCGAGGGCTGATGCGGACACTGGTGAGGATCGTCTCGGCGGCGCTGTTGGTGAGTGCGGTGGTGGGACTGTCGGCGGCGGCGTCGGCGGCAGAGGAGCCTCCCGGTCGCTACCTCGAGGAGGTGTTCGGCGAGGTGGAGATCACGCCCGGCCTCGCCTATGGCGCCGCCCCGAACCAAGAGGGCCAGGTCGAGGAGCTGCTGCTCGACCTCTACCAGCCCAAGGGCGACACCCTGGGTCGCCGGCCGGCCATCGTGTGGGTGCACGGCGGCGGGTTCATCGGCGGCGACAGGTCCGGCGAGGCGGACAACGCCACCAGCTTCGCCAAGCGGGGCTACGTCACCGTGTCCATCAGCTACCGCTTGGGCGGCGGCAACGTCGGCCAGGCCATCACCAACGCCCAGCACGACGCCCAGGCGGCGGTGCGCTGGCTCCGCCGCTACGCCGACCAGTACGGCATCGACCCCGACCGCATCGCCATCGGCGGTACCTCCGCCGGCGCCATCACCGCCCTCTTCGTCGGCAACCACGCCGAGGACCCAGGGGCGAGCGGGAACCCCGGCTACAGGTCCGACGTGGGCGCGGCCGTGTCCATCTCGGGCTTCGGGGGTCACTACAGCCCAGGCGACGCCCCGGCCGTGCTCTTCCACGGCACGGCCGACCCGTTGCTCCCCTACGCCCTCGCCGTTGGCACCTGCGACGAGTACCACCGCAACGGGAACGTCTGCGAGCTGCACGCGTACGACGGCGCCGGCCACGGTCTCTATCCCGACCACCAGGAGGAGATCCAGAGCCTCATCGCCGAGTTCCTCGTTCGCCACCTGAACCTCGCGCCGGCCGACGGTCCGCCACCCGGCACCGAGCTGGCCCGCACCGGCTCGGGCACCGTCCCACTCACCGCGACCGGCGCCGGGCTGGTGGTGGCCGGCGTCGGCGCCGTCCTCCTCGCCCGCCACACCGCGGGCCGGAACCGAGTGCGTCAGGCGTAAGTACGGACGAGCTCCAGGACTGTGGCGGCGTCGGGCCCGGTACCGCTGAGGGCGGTGTCGGCGGGGGCGACTCGGCGGGCGGCCACGAGGCAGAGATCCACGCCAGGGCCGGTGATCGTCGTGGCCGCTGGCTCCTCGGGGAGGAGGTCCCACGGCTTCCCGTCCGGGCCGACCAGGCGGAACGCCACTGGCCCCGGTGCGGGACGACCGGCGCGGGCGAACGCGTAGGGCAGGGTCCGCCAGGCGAGGCGGGCGATGTGGCGGAGGTGGTCAGTGGGTTTGACGGTTGTGCCGAGGGCGTCGGCCACGTCGCCGGTGTGGATCCAGGTCTCGGCCAAGCGGGTGGTGGCCAGGGTCCGGATCGAGAGCTCGCCCGCCACCCATGTGACCCGCTCGTGGTGATCGGCGGCGAGCAGCACCCGCCGCAGCTCGGCGGCGCCGCCACGCCAGCGAGCGAGGAGATCGCCGATCGGTGCGCCCCGTTGCCGGGCGACCATCAGTGCCGAACCTTCGTC
>JAUJOW010000028.1 GCA_030447445.1 Acidimicrobiales bacterium
GGGCCCGGTCGGTGACCGGGCACGCTCGCCACGCGTAGAAGCCGGACCCACATCCAGCCACGTCTGCTCGGCTCCGCATCTCGACTGCGCACGCCTCGCTCCGCCACGAGCGCTGGCGCGCAGCGAGGGGGGCGACGGGCCCCTACTCGTCGTAGATGTCGATGCGACCGGAGCGGATCCCTTCCCAGTACCGCCTCGCGGCCAGGAGCTGCTGATCGTGGACCGCCAGACCTCGGTGGGTGAGTTCCATGCCCGGCCCGCCGTCGCCGAGCGAGTAGGCGAGGAAGGTCCCACCGGAGTCCATGGACGCCGCCGGGTTGCCGCCGGCCCACGCTGCCACTCCCGATCCAGGCACGGAGGACCCACCGTCGTCGACGTACATCTCGACGGAGGCCTCCCGCTCGACCCCATCGTCGCCGCGGACCGTCCGGCCCCTCACCCGGAGGACGCCGGTGCCGTACTCGGTTTGGGCCACGACGCGCTCGAAGCCGTCCTCCTCGGTGACCACCAGGCGCCGGGTCCGCACCTCCTCCCGCATGGCTGCGAGCTGCAGCTCGAGCCACGCCACCCGCTCGGCGAGGGTGGGCTCGTCGCGGTTGTTGTTTGTCGGTCATTGTCGTCTCCCTCTTCCCGTTCCTGGCCGGTAGTGACCCGGTAGTGACCATCGGCCCTGGAAGCAGAAGAGCCGGCCCCATCGGACCGGCTCTGACCTGCTCTTTTGCGGTCGGGCTGAGAGGATTCGAACCTCCGACCTCTTGACCCCCAGTCAAGCGCGCTAACCAAACTGCGCCACAGCCCGTTGGGCGGCATCGTAGTCGGCGGTGCCGAGACCCAACTCCCTCCTGGGCCCCGGCACCGGGGCGCCGTCGGTCGAGCCCGGTGCCGGAGGCGGTGGTGGTAGGGGCAGTCCAGCGCACCGTTGTCCTGCGTCGTCTCCCCTCCTCGGTGAGGGCCCGCAGGTTCAGAATCTCTGAGCGATCCAGGCGAGGCCCTGGACCAGCCGCCAGCCCAGGTAGAGGGTGAGGGCGAGCACCATGATCCAGAAGTGCCACGGCACGCGGGCGGCGTGCTCGCCCCCTTCGGGGGGGTCGGCGATGAACGCGCCGCAGTTCGTGCAGGTGCCGTCGGGGGCCATCGAGTTGGGGTTGTAGAAGCGGCTGCATCCCTCGCACCACGGCATCAGCCCGCCCTCCGGCTGCGAGGCCCGGCCGAAGCCACCCGGCTGGGCACCGGGCGACCGACCAGCTCCGACACGAACGCGGCCACGGCCAGGAGACGCTCGACGTCGATGCCGGTGACCACGCCCATGTCGTCGAGCATCGCCACCAGCTCCTCGGTGGCCAGGTTGCCGGCGGCGCCGGCAGCGAAAAGCGATCCCCCCAGCCCGCCCACCGCGGTGTCGAACCGCCGCACCCCGCGCTGGAGGGCGGCATAGGCGTTGACGAGGGCGGTTCCCCGGGTGTCGTGGAGGTGCAGCGCAACGTCGGTGCCGGTGACGTCGAGCAGGTCGTCGACCCGACGGGGGGTGGCCATGCCGGTGGTGTCGGCGTAGGTGACCCGGGCACATCCGGCGTCGAGCGCCCGGCCGCCCAGCCCGGCCACCGCGTCGGCGGCCACGTCGCCCTCGTAGGGGGAGCCGAAGGCGCAGGACACGACGGCGTCCACCGGCACGGGCCCGGCCAGAGCGGCGACCTCGGCCACGACCCGAGCGGACTCGGCCGTGCTCATCCCGACGTTGCGGCGGTTGTAGGCGTCGGAGGCCGAGATGGTCACGGTGAGCTCGTCGACCCCGGCGGTGAGGGCGGCCTCGGCCCCATTCAGATTGGGGACCAGGGCGGCGTAGCTGACCCCGGGCCGGCGGTCGACGGCGGCCATCACCTCGCCGGCGCCGGCCATGGCCGGGACGGCCCGGGGCGACACGAATGCCGCCGCCTCGATGCGGCGCACCCCGGCCAGCGCGAGGACGTCGATCAGGCGGGCGCGATCGGCCACCGGGACCGGCGCCTCCGCCTGCAGCCCGTCGCGCGGCCCGACGTCGCGGATGTCGACCGAGGCCGGCAGCGGCGCAGCCCTCATGGCACGCTCACACCGGGGGGACGCCGTGGCGCCGGTCGGAGAAGTGGCGGTCCTTGCCCTCGGCCAGCGCGAAGCGGCGCACGAGCTCGTCCCGCAGGTCCTCGGGCTCGACCACGGCGTCGATGACCAGCTCGGAGGCCAGCCGCAGGAGGTCGACGTCCGCCTCGTACAGGCGGCGCTGCTCGGCCACGAACGCCTCCCGCTCGGCCGGATCGGCGATGGCGCCGATCTTGTTGGCGAACACGGCGTTCACGGCCGCCTCAGGCCCCATGACGGCGATCTTGGCCGTGGGCAGCGCGATGGTCGACTCGGGCTCGAAGGCCGGGCCAGCCATGGCGTAGAGGCCGGCCCCGTAGGCCTTGCGCACGACCACGCAGATCTTGGCCACGGTGGCCTCGGAGACCGCCGAGACCATCTTGGCCCCGTGGCGGATGATCCCCTGGGCCTCGACCTGGGTGCCGATCATGAAACCGGGCACGTCGGTGAGGAACAGCAACGGCACGTTGAAGGCATCACAGCCGGCCACGAAGCGGGCCGCCTTGTCGGCCGAGTCGACGAAGAGCACACCGCCCTTCTGGGCCGGGTTGTTGGCCACGACCCCGATCGGACGACCATCGAGCCGGGCCAGGCCGACGATGAGCTCGGGGGCGAACAGGGGCTTCACCTCGAAGAAGCTCTCGGCGTCCACCAGGCCGTCGATCACCTGGTGCATGTCGTAGGTGGCCCGCTCCTCGGCCGGCACGGCGCCGCCGGTGAGGGGCCGGACCGGCGGCTCGGCCCGGTAGCGGGGCGGTTCCTCCCGCCAGGTGGCGGGCATGTAGGAGAAGTAGGCCCGGGCCTGGTCGATGGCGTCGGTGTCGTCGGCGGCCAGGTTGTCGCCGCAGCCCGACACGGTGGCGTGCATGCGAGCCCCACCCATGGCCTCGAGCGTGGTGTGCTCGCCGATCACCATCTCGGCCATGCGGGGCGACCCCAGGTACATCGAAGCGTTGCCCTCGACCATGATCACGATGTCGCAGAAGCTCGGGATGTAGGCGCCGCCGGCGGCCGACGGGCCGAACAGGCAGCAGACCTGGGGGACCCGCCCCGAGAGCTTCACCTGGTTGTAGAAGATGCGGCCGGCCCCCCGCCGTCCGGGGAACAGGTCGACCTGGTCGGTGATGCGGGCACCGGCCGAGTCGACCAGCCAGAACACCGCGAGGTCGTGGCGGAGGGCGTACTCAGTGAGCCGTACGATCTTCTCGACCGTCCGGGCACCCCACGAGCCGGCCTTGACGGTGGGGTCGTTGGCCATGACGCACACCGGCCGCCCGTCCACCCGTCCGACCCCGGTGACGACGCCGTCGGCGGGCAGGTCGCCGGCGGCGGCGTTGGCCAGGAGGCCGTCCTCGGCGAACGAGTCGGGGTCGAGGAGGAGCGCCAACCGGTCCCGCACGAACAGCTTCCGCTGGCCGGCCAGCTTCTCGGCGCCGGTGGCGAGGTTGCCCTGCCGCGCCCGCTCGGCCGCTCGGGCCAACGGGGTGGGTGGCGGGGATCCGGTTCCGGGCTCGGGCGGCGCCTCGGTCATGTCCGACGGATCGCCACGATGGCGACGTCGTCGGTGAGCGGCGAGGTGGCGAAGTCCTTGGCCGCCTCCAGCAGTGACTTGCACAGGACATCGGGGGCGATGCCGGGGTCGCGTCGCACGGCGTTGGCCACCCGGTCCTCGCCGAAGAACTGGTCACCGTCGCGGGCCTCGGCCAGGCCGTCGGTATACATGAGCAGCAGGTCGCCGGTGTCGAGGGGGACCTCGCGGCTGACGAACGTGCCCTTGGGGTCGAGCATGAGCAAGGGACCCGTCGCCCGCAGCGGTCGCAGCTCCCGCTCGTGCCACAGCCACGCCGTGGGGTGACCGGCCGATGCCCACCGCAGCGTGCCCGCTTCGGCGTCGAAGACGACGACGCACAGGGAGATGAACTCCTCGCCCCGCTCCAACGCCGACATCCGGTCGTTCAGCTCCTCGAGGGCCTGGGCCGGGTCCCGGTACTGGCGCAGGAAGACCCGCAGCAGGTACTTGGCCTGAAGGGCGGTGATCGAAGGCTCGATGCCATGACCGGTGACGTCGCCGATCACCGCCGCCACCCGGTCGGAGGTCACCGGGAAGAGGTCATAGAAGTCGCCGGCCATGAGCCCGCTGCCCGCCTTGTAGACCTTGCCGACCTCGAAGCCGGGCACGTCGAGCAGGATCTCCGGCGCCAGCCGCTCGGCCCACCGCTGGGGGGCGAGGTGGTCCTGGCTCAGCACCTCCTCGGCCCGACGCTCCAGGTTGAACCGCTCCTCGGCGAGGCGGGACTCGCGCACGAAGTCCCGGCCGAACACGATCGAGATGATCACCGAGACGAGCACGAAGGCGAACAGCAGGTCGGCCTCGGGGGCGTCGGACAGCGCCGTGACCATCACCGCCACCGCCAGCACGGCGTAGAGGGCGGTGGTGTGCACCTCCTTGCGGAAGCTGGATCGGGCCAGGACCGTGGCATCGGAGCTGTGACCGAACTCTCGCTCGACGCGCTTCCAGACCTTCTCCAGGCGCCGAGCCGATCGGCCCCACACCAGCGCCGCCAGGCCGCAGGCCACGGCGACGAACGCCAGGATGGGCTTGTCCATGCCTGGGAGATGGTACTGCCGGCCGTCGGCGGCGGCCCTCGGACCGCTTGGCGGTCAGCTGGCCCGGCGACGGACCCGCACCTTGACCGGCGTGGCCCCGAGGGCGAACGCCTCCCGCAACCGGCGCTCGATGTAGCGCAGGTACGGCTGGGGCAGCTCCTTGTTGGCGAACACGGTGAACGTCGGGGGGTCGGTGGCGCCCTGGGTGGCGTAGAGGATCCGGGCCCCGTACGGCGCCGGTTGGGCGGCCTGGGCGGCGGCCACCACCTCGTTGACGCGGCGGGTCGGCACCCGGCGGTGGTAGGCGTCGATGGCGTCGGCCAGGGCGGGGAGCAGCTTCTGGACGCCCTTGCCGGTCAAGGCGCTGATCTTCAGGACGACGCTGTCGCCGATGAAGGCCAGGCGCTGGGACATCTGGTAGGTGACGTCGGCCCGCTGCTCGGCGTCGAGGAGCTCCCACTTGTTGAGGACCACCACCACCGGGCAGCCGGCCACGTCGATGCGCTCGGCCAGGCGCTGGTCCTGGTGGGTGACGCCCTCGGTGGCGTCGATCACGAGCAAGGCCACGTCGGAGCTGTCCACGGCCTGCAGGGCCCGGACGAAGGAGTAGTACTCGGTGCCCTGGTCGATGCGGGACTTGCGACGCATACCCGCCGTGTCCACGAAGCGGATGGGCCCGTCAGGGGTCTCCACCACCGTGTCGATGGCGTCCCGGGTGGTCCCGGGCATGTCGTGGACCACGGCCCGCTCGTCACCGATGAGCCGGTTGAACAAGGTCGACTTGCCGACGTTGGGTCGGCCGACGATGGCCACCGAGAACACCCGCTGGTCGGTCGTCGGCCCACCTCCATCATCGCTTCCCTCGGTGCCCGGCCTCGTCGGGCCGGTCATCGGCCCCGGTTCGGGCGCTGGCTCCTCCTGCGCCGGCAGGGCGGCCACGACGGCGTCGAGCAGGTCGCCGGTCCCCCGGCCGTGCAACGCACTGCTCGGGTACGGGTCGCCGAGGCCGAGCTGGACGAACTCCCACACCGACGGTTCGCGGTTCACGTCGTCGACCTTGTTGGTGACGAGCAGCACGGGCACATCGAGCCGGCGCAGGACGGCGGCCACCCGGGCGTCCTCCTCGGTCACCCCGGTGACCGTGTCGACCACGAACAGCACAGCGTCGGCCTCGGCCATGGCCCGCTCGCTCTGTTGGGACACCTTGACGTCGAGGGTGTCACCGCCGACCAGCCAGCCGCCGGTGTCGACGAGGCGGAACTCGCTGCCCTGCCATTCGGCCACCGCCTCCTTGCGGTCCCGGGTGACCCCTGGACGCTCCTCCACGATGGCTTCGCGCCGACCCAGGATGCGGTTCATCAGTGTCGACTTGCCGACGTTGGGCCGCCCCACGATGGCGACGACCGGCAGCGTCATGGCTGGGCCGTGAGAGCGGACCGCAGGGCGATGCCGTCGGTGGCCACGATCTCGACCGGTCTGGGCAGGTCGTCGGGCGTGGTGCCGTCGAGGAAGCGCCCGCCCGAGAGGCAGACGTCGGGCAGCAGGTAGCGGTGCCCGGTGGGCTCCTCGGCCAGCACCCGGGCGAGGTCGTCGCCCACGAGCAGGCCGGTGACGCCGACGTTGCCGCCGAAGAAGCGGTTCTCGACGGGCAGGACCCGCACGTCTATCCGGTCCAGCCCCTCGACCAGGGGGCCGACGACCTTGGCCCCGTACTCGCCGGTGAGGATGGCCACCGGCGCCCCCCGCCGAGGTCGCAAGGCCACCGCCGCGGCGTTCTGGGGGAGATCCCGGTCCCCCTGCAGCCCGCTTCCTGCCCCAGAACGGCAGGGGGTCGGTTGGCGGTAGCCGTCCGGGCGGGCGGCGGCGCCGTCCACCCAGGCGAAGAACCCGTGGGCCACACCCGTGGCGGCCGGGGCCAGGCCGCTGAACTCACGCTCGAAGGTGCGGGCCATGCCGATGCCGTCCTCGTGCATCGGGAAGCCCTCATAGGACGACGCCGGGGGGAACGGCCGGCCGGCCACCAGGTAGTACTCGTCGGCGGCGAACACCAGGCGCCGTCCGAGCACGGCCGTGAACACGTCCTGCCATTCTTCGACGGTATCCACCACGGCAGCGGCCTCGGCCGGCGTGTGGGGACGCATGCGGGGCTCCCGCGACCACCGGCTGACGCCGAGGGGCACGACGCACAGGGTGGCCAGCTCGGGGTAGCGGTCGAGCACGCCGGCCAGCGTGTCGTCGAGCACGGCGCCGTCGTTCACGCCCGGGCAGCACACCACCTGACCGTGCACCTCGATGCCGTGGTCGAGCAGGGCTCGGAGCCAACGCAGGCTGGTGGCGCCGCGCCGGTTGCGGAGCATGCCCGCTCGCACCTCGGGGTCGGAGGCGTGCATGCTGACGTTGATCGGGCCGAGACCCTCGCTGACCACCCGTTCGAGGTCGGCCTCGGTGAAGCGGGTCAGGGTGGTGAAGTTCCCGTAGAGGAACGACAGTCGGTAGTCGTCGTCCTTCAGGTACAGGCTGGTGCGCAGCCCCGGCGGAAGCTGGTGGATGAAGCAGAACTCGCAGTGGTTGTCACACGTCCGGACCTGGTCGAAGAGGGCCGAGTGCACCTCGACGCCGAGGGGTTGGCCGGCCGCCTTGGGCACCTCGAGGGCCAGCTCGAGGCCGCCCCGGTTGACCTCGAGGGTGAGGTCGGCCTCGTCGGTGAGCCATCGCCACCTGATGACGTCACGGGGTGCCTCGCCGTCGACGGTCGCGATCTCGTCGCCGACCTCGAGCCCGGCCCGGTCCGCCGGCGACCCGGGCGCGACGATGAGGACTCGGGGGCTGGACATGGCCCGTCAGGGTACCGGCGGGGGGTCGATAGCCTGGCCCTGTGGCCGTCGAACGGGTCTTGCTGGCCGAACCGAGGGGGTTCTGCGCCGGGGTGGAGATGGCCATCAAGGCCCTGGCCTGGATGGTGCGGGCCTTCGAGCCGCCCATCTACTGCTACCACGAGATCGTCCACAACAAGCTGGTGGTCGAGCGCTTCGCCGACCTCGGCGTGGTGTTCGTGGACGACATCGCCGAGGTGCCCGAGGGCGCTCCGGTCATGCTCTCGGCCCACGGTTCGGCCCCCGAGGTGGTGGCGGCCGCCCGGGCCAGCGGTGGCTACGTGGTCGACGCCGTGTGCCCGCTCGTCACCAAGGTGCACCACGAGGTGAAGGTCCGGGCCGGCAAGGGGTACCAGATCGTCTACGTCGGCCACGAGGGGCACGAGGAGGCGGTGGGCACGATGGCCGTCGCCCCCGGGTCGATCCACCGGGTGGAGACCGCCTCGGAGGTGGCCGCCCTGCCCGAGCTGGAAGGCCCGGTGGCCATGCTCGCCCAGACCACGCTCAGCCATCGTGACTGGGCCGACGTGCAGGGCGCTGCGCTCGAGCGCTTCCCCGGCATGTGGGTGCCCGGCCGCAGCGACCTCTGCTTCGCCACCACCAACCGCCAATCGGCGCTCCTGGAGATGGCCGGCCGGTGCGACGCCATCGTGGTGATCGGGTCGGCCAACTCGTCGAACACCAGAGCGTTGGAGAAGCTGGCCCGAGAAGGTGGGTGCCCGCGGGTCTACCGGGTCAACGCCGCCGACGAGCTGCCTCAAGATCTCGCCGGCACCGTCGGCGTGACCGCCGGGGCATCCGCCTACGAGGCGCTCGTCGACCAGGTGATCGACCACCTCGGCGTCGACCGGGACCGGGTCGAGCTGGTCAAGGTCACCGACGAGGACGAGTACTTCCCTCCGCCCCGCAACCTGCGCGAGCTCATCGGCGGGGTGGACGTGCTCGCCACGCTGACCCTCGGGGGCTCGGTGCCGGACCGTCCCCGCAGCGACGACCG
>JAUJOW010000012.1 GCA_030447445.1 Acidimicrobiales bacterium
ATGGCCGAGAAGCAGAAGATCCGGATCAGGCTCAAGGCCTACGACCACGAGATCATCGATCAGTCGACCCGCAAGATCGTCGAGACCGTTGTCCGCACCCAGGCCACCGTCCGCGGCCCCGTCCCCTTGCCGACCGAGAAGCACCGCTACACGGTCATCCGCTCACCCCACAAGTACAAGGACAGCCGCGAGCACTTCGAGATGCGCATCCACAAGCGCCTCCTCGACATCCTCGAACCGTCGCCGAAGACGGTCGACTCCCTCCAGCGCCTCGAGCTCCCCGCCGGCGTCGACATCGAGATCAAGATCCAACAGGCCTGACCGCTTGGCTCGGCGTCCCCACCGAGTGACGTCGGGGCAGCCGGGCCGTTCTCCTATCGTCGCGCTGTGCCCCCCGCCCACCGCCGGACGCCCCCACGGTGGCGTCGCCGCCTTCGTCCGTTGGCCGGGGCCGTCGTGCTGCTGTCCCTCGGGGCCGGGATGGCCGTAGCCCTGCGGGAGCCGGGGACGGCATCGCCGGCCGTCGACATCCCCGCGGAGGAAGCGACCTCCTGGCGGCAGTGGCGCAGCCCCATCGAGCAGCTGCGCACCGAGCGGGTGCTGCTCGTCGGTGACTCGCTCATGGCCGACGCCGCCGACCGGATCACCGAGCGCCTCACCGACATGCGGGTGCCGCACCTGGTGCGGGCGTTCCCCGGCTCGGGGTTGTTCGGGAGCTTCGGGTTCGTCCACTGGCCCACGGAGGCACCGCGGCTCGTGGACTCGTTCGACCCCACCATCGTCGTCGTCGAGTTCTGCTGCAACTACCGACCGCCGAACGCGGCCGCGGGCGAGGCCCCCCCGCCCAAGCCCGGGACGCTTGAGTTCTCGGCGGCGTGGGGGGCCGCGGCCCGGGCCTTCGGTGAGGAGCTGGCACGGAACGGAGCTGATCTGTTCTGGGTGCTGACCCCGCCGGCCCACGACGTCGCGCTCAACCAGAACATCATCGGTCCCATCAACGCCACGACGGTCGCCAACGCCGGCCCGCTCGACCTCGAGCTGATCGACTGGGTGGGCCCGTTCACCGACGGCACGGGCCGCTACCGAGAGTCGATCGCCACTCCCGACGGGCTGGTGCGGGTGCGCCGCGACGGCCTGCACTTCACGCCGGCGGGCGGCAGGCTGGCTGGTGACCTCGTCATCGAGGCCCTCCTGGCCGACAGCGCCGGAAAGGTCCCCGCCCGGCCCGCCCTCTGAGGCGGCGGTGAGCTTGGCGCCGCTCGGCCCGACCGCTAGAGTGCCCACCTCGTGCGTCCGGGCCTCCCTGCGACGCCACGGTCCCCGCAGTCCCCACGAAATCGACGTCTGCGCCGGCCTGTGCCGACACGGCCCAGGAACCCCGCAGCACAACCGGACCAGACGCTCCGCCGGGCCTCCCGAGCGGAGCGTCGGCGTGAGCGGCCCCCGCCGTTCCTGCGCGAAGAGGAAGAGACATGGCAACGAAGGCGATCGTCGGCGAGAAGGTCGGCATGACACAGGTCTGGGACGACCAGAACCGCGTCGTGCCGGTCACCGTGCTCCAGGTTGCCCCCTGCCGTGTGGTCCAGGTGAAGACCCCCGAGCGCGACGGCTACAGCGCGTTGCAGGTGACGTTCGGTCACAAGAAGGCGTCGAAGCTCACCAAGCCGGTCGCCGGCCAGTTCTCCAAGGCCGGCGTTGAGCCGGGGCCTCGCCTGGTGGAGCTGCGTCTCGACGACGTCAGTGACTACGAGGTGGGCCAGGAGCTGAAGGTCGACGTTCTCGCCGACGGTGAGCGGGTCGACGTCACCGCCGTGAGCAAGGGCAAGGGCTTCACCGGCGTGATGAAGCGCCACGGGTTCTCCGGCCAGAAGGCGAGCCACGGTGCCCACCGCATCCATCGCATGCCCGGCGCCATCGGCTCCTGCGCCACCCCGGCCCGGGTCTTCAAGGGCCAGCGGAT
This sequence comes from Acidimicrobiales bacterium, assembly GCA_030447445.1. Lineage (GTDB taxonomy): Bacteria > Actinomycetota > Acidimicrobiia > Acidimicrobiales > Iamiaceae > JAUJOW01. The sequence goes on from JAUJOW010000012.1 coordinate 1,961, forward strand.
GGCCGGACGCATGGGCGGTGAGCGGGTCACGACCTTGAACCTCACGGTCGTCTCGGCCGACGCCGAGCGCGACCTCCTGTTGGTCAAGGGCGCGGTCCCCGGACCCAAAGGTGGGCTGGTGCTCGTACGGGACGCGGTCAAGGCGGAGGCGAGCTGATGGCCGCCGTGGACGTTCGCGACGCCACCGGGGCCACGTCGGGGTCGGTCGAGCTCGACGACGCCATCTTCGGCATCGAGCCCAACGTGGCCGTGATGCACCAGGTGGTGACGGCCCAGCTGGCAGCGCGACGGGCGGGGGGCCAGCACACCCTCACTCGAGCCGAGGTCGCCGGCGGCGGCGCCAAGCCGTGGCGCCAGAAGGGCACGGGGCGAGCTCGTCAGGGCTCCATCCGGTCGCCACAGTGGCGGGGCGGAGGCGTGGCCCTCGGCCCGAAGTCGCGCCGCTACGCCCAACGCACCCCGAAGAAGATGGTCCGCCTGGCTCTCCGGTCGGCGCTGTCGGACCGGGCCGGCGACGGTCGCGTGCTCGTGGTCGATTGGGGGTTCGACGCTCCCAAGACCGCTGCTGCTGCCGCCGCGCTGGCCGCTCTCGGGGTGACCGGTCGGGCCCTCGTGGTGCTCGACGCCGAGGACGAGGCGGTGTGGAAGAGCTTCCGCAACCTCGGCCACGTCCACCTCTGCGACGTCCGGGAGCTCAACGCCTACGACGTGCTGTGTGCCGACTGGGTGATCTTCACCCAGGCCACCTTGCCCAGTTCGACGCCCAGCCCAACCGCCCCGGTGGCCGGTGACGACGACGCTGTGGGCACGCCGGTCACGGTGGGGGCGGACGAGGAGGTCGGGGCCGAGGACGAGGGCCTCATCGGCGATGAAGACCTGATCGAGGAGACGACCGTGGCCACCGAGGACGAGGAAGGTGAGCCGGCGTGAAGGATCCCCGTACGGTCGTCCTGCGTCCGGTCGTCAGCGAGAAGTCCTACGGCCTGCTCGAGTCCAACGTCTACACGTTCGTCGTGCACCCCGACGCGTCGAAGCCAGAGATCCACGACGCCGTGGGGGCCATCTTCGGGGTCAACGTGCTCAAGGTGAACACGCTGAACCGGAAGGGCAAGACCACCCGCAACCGTCGGACCGGCAAGGTCGGCAAGCGGGCCGATACCAAGCGAGCGATCGTCACGCTCGCCGCCGGCGATTCGATCGAGCTCTTCGAGGCATAGGACCATGGCCCTCCGCAAGCGCAAGCCCACCAGCCCCGGGCGCCGGTTCCAGACCGTCTCGGACTTCGCCGAGGTCACCCGCGACCGGCCCGAGAAGTCGCTGCTGGCTCCCCGCAGTGGGACCGGCGGCCGCAACAACCACGGCCACAAGACGGCCCGGCACAAGGGTGGTGGCCACAAGCGCCAGTACCGCCTGATCGACTTCCGTCGCACCAAGGACGGCGTGCCGGCCAAGGTGGCCGCCGTCGAGTACGACCCCAACCGCAACTGCCGCATCCTGTTGCTGCACTACCTCGACGGCGAGAAGCGCTACATCCTCGCTCCCAACGGGGTGAAGGTCGGCGACCGGCTGCAGTCGGGGCAGGGGTCCGAGATCCGTCCCGGCAACGCGCTGGCGCTGCGCTACATCCCGGTGGGCACCACCGTCCACAACGTCGAGCTCAAGCCGGGCGGCGGCGGCAAGATGGCCCGCAGCGCCGGTTCGAGCGTCCAGCTCGTGGCCAAGGAGGGCGACTTCGCCACCCTGCGGCTGCCGAGCACCGAGATGCGGCGGGTGCCCATCGACTGCCGGGCCACCGTCGGCACCGTCGGCAACGCCGAAGCCGAGCTGGTCAAGGTGGGCAAGGCCGGCCGGAACCGCTGGAAGGGCGTGCGCCCCAGACTCTCGGCGTGGCCATGAACCCGGTCGACCACCCCACGGTGGCGGCGAGGGCAAGACGAGCGGCGGTCGCCACCCCGTGTCGCCATGGGGTCAGCCCGAGGGCGCACCCGGGACAAGAACAAGCCGTCCCAGAAGCTCATCGTCCGGCGCCGCCGCACCGCGGCTCGAGGAGGTAGCGGTGCCCCGTTCGCTCAAGAAGGGCCCTTCGTGGACGACCACCTGCTGTCGAAGGTGGACGACCTGAACACCAAGGGCGAGAAGCGGGTGGTGAAGACGTGGTCCCGCCGTTCCACGATCATCCCCGACATGGTGGGCCACACCATCGCCGTGCACGACGGTCGCAAGCACGTGCCGGTGTACGTCACCGAGTCGATGGTCGGCCACAAGCTGGAGCGAGTTCGCCCCACCCGCACCTTCCGGTTCCACGCCGGCCAGGAGAACGCCTGAGGTCGGCGCTGATGACCTTCGGCGTCAAGACCAACGAGCGCCCGGGTACCCGCCCAGGTGCGCTACGTGCGCATGTCGGCGTCCAAGGCCCGCGCCGCCGCTTCGACCCATCCGCGGTCGACACGTCGCCGAGGCCGACGAGGTGCTGCGCTTCCTCGAGCGCGACGCCGCCATCGTGGTCCGCAAGTGCCTGGCCTCGGCGGTGGCCAACGCTGCCACCAACGACGAGCAGGACCCCGAGACCTTGTTCGTCTCGGCCTGCTTCGCCGACGAAGGACCCACGCTCAAGCGGTGGCGGCCCCGGGCACGGGGCCGGGCCACCGCATCCGCAAGCGCACCTGCCACATCACCATCATCGTGAGCCGCCTGCCCGACGCCGAGCTGCGACGCCGCCAGGAGCGCCAGGCCGCCGCCGCCCCGTCTGGCCGGGCCCGCCGCCGCGGCGGTGCCGTCGCCGATCGCCGCTCCCGGGTGGCCCGCAGCCGCCAGCGGGACCGAGGCGCCGCAACCACCGAGGAGACCAGCATGCCCGACGAGCCATCGACCCCTGTGCCGGGCGAGCCCACCGAGGAGACCCTCGAGGCGGCCGAGGAAGCCGAGGAGTCCACGCCGAGAGGCGGCGATGACGCCGACCGGCCGACGTCCGACACGGTTCGGCCGCCGCCGCCGGTGCGACCGTGGAAGGCGTCGACGAGGTCGGCCCGTCCGGCCCGGGCGGGCCGAGGCCGAGCTGGCCGAACAGGACGCTGCCGTCGACCACGACCTCGACGTCGCCGACGACCTCGACGCCGAGGAGGACCGGTAACCCATGGGCCAGAAGGTCACCCCTACGGGTTCCGCCTCGGCGTGACCACCGACTGGAAGTCGCGGTGGTTCGAGGGGCGCAAGGAGTACGCCGACTTCATCATCGAGGACTGGAAGATCCGCGATCGGCTGATGACCGACCTACCCCACGCCGCCATCAGCCGTCGGGTCGAACGCACCCGTGACCGCCTGCGGGTCGACGTCTACACGGCCAGGCCCGGGATCGTCATCGGCGCCGGGGCACAGAGGCCGACCGCCTCCGCAGCGAGCTCACCAAGATCACGGGCAGCCACAAGGTCCAGCTGAACATCCAGAGATCAAGCAGCCCAGCTCGACGCCGCCCTCATCGCCCAGGGCGCCGACCAGCTGGCCGGTCGGGTGGCGTCTTCCGCCGGGCCGCCAGCGGGCCGTGCAGAACGCTCAGAAGGCCGGCGCGCTCGGCATCGGGTGGGAGTGCTCGGGTCGCCTGGGCGGGGCGGGGTGAGCCGCACCGAGTGGTACCGCGAGGGCCGGGTGCCGTTGCACACCCTGCGGGCCGACATCGACTACGGGTTCCGAGAGGCCAAGACCACCGCCGGCCGCATCGGGGTCAAGGTCTGGATCTACAAGGGCGACATACTGCCCTACAAGACCCAGGCCGAGGACAAGATCAGCCGCGAAGCGGCCATGGCCGTCGGCGAGGCCTCCGGCCAGGGCAACGCCCCGCAAGGTCGAGTCCTCGACCGCCGCCGTCGCCTGGTCGCCGAGTCGGCTCCGGTGGAAGCCGTCGACACCGCCGCCGAGCCCGGCGACGAGGCCAAGCCCTGGTCCACGAAGCCGACCCCGAGTTCGAGAGCTCCTCGCCGAGGAGGAGGAGATCGGAGCGCTCGGTCCGCGAGCACCACGAGATCCCCCACTTCCGTCCGGGGGACGAGTAGCCATGTTGATGCCACGCAGGTCAAGCACCGCAAGCACCACCGCCGCCTCCAGGTGACGCCAAGGCGGCACCACCGTCACCGCTGGCGACTACGGGATCCAGGCCCTCGAACCGGGCTGGGTCACCGCCCGGCGATCGAGGCGGCCCGGATCGCCATGGCGCGCCGCCATCCGCTGCGGCGGCAAGGTGTGGATCAACGTGTTCCTGGACAAGCCGGTCACGGAGAAGCCGGCCGAGACCTGCATGGGCTCGGGCAAGGGGAACCCGAGCGGTGGGTGGCGGTGGTCAAGCCCGCCGGGTGCTGTTCGAGTCGTCTACGTGTCGATCGGTGGGGTCTGCGAGGCCATCGACCGGGCCATCCAGAAGCTGCCCATCAAGGCCCGCCTGGTCACCCGGACCGAGGGGTTCTGATGGCCCGCGCCGACTCGGTGGCCAACCTCGACGACGCCACCCTCAGTGAGCGTCTGGCCGAGGCCCGCCAGAGCTGTTCAACCTGCGCTTCCAGCACGTCACCGGTCAGCTCGACAGCGAACACCGCGCCTGCGCCAGATGCGGCGCCAGGTGGCGCGGATCACCACCAGGCTGCGGGGCCTCGAGAGATCGCCGCCGAAGCCTCTCCGAGGAGCGTGCCTGATGGCCGAGACCGACGAGCGCCGGCCCAACCCCCACAAGGTGCGCCAGGGGTGGTCACCTCGGCCGGCATGGAGAAGACGGTCGTGGTCCGCACCACCGACCGGGTCCGCCACCGCTGTACGGCAAGACGATGCAGCGGTCGAAGACGCTCTATGCCCATGACGAGGTCAACGACCTGCGCGTCGGCGACCGGGTCCTCGTCCAGGAGACCCGCCCCCCGTCGAAGCTCAAGCGGTGCGGGTCACCGACGTGCTGGAACGGGCAGAAGTGATCCTGTGATCCAGCAGGAGACCCGGCTGCGGGTGGCCGACAACAGCGGCGCCAAGGAAGTGCTCTGCATCAAGGTGCTGGGGGCTCCAAGCGGCGCTACGCGCCCATCGGGGACATCTTCGTGGCCACCGTGAAGGACGCCATCCCGGAGCAGGCGTCGGAAGGGGCGTCGTCAGCGTGCGTCGTCGTCCGGGTGAAGAAGAGAAGCGGCGGCCGGACGGGTCCTACATCCGCTTCGACGAGAACGCCGCCGTGCTCATCAACGACCAGCAACAACCCCGCGGCACCCGCATCTTCGGCCCCGTCGGCCGGGAGCTGCGCGACAAGCGCTTCATGCGGATCGTGTCGCTCGCCCCGGAGGTGCTCTAGATGGCTGGGCTGAGGATCAAGAAGGGTGACCGGGTTCGCGTGCTCACCGGCAAGGACCGGGGCAAGGAGGGCGTGGTCATGCGCGCGCTGCCGGATGCCAACAAGGTGATCGTCGACGGCGTCAACGTGGCCAAGAAGCACCAGAAGGCCCGCACGGCCACCATGCAGGGCGGCATCATCGACAAGGACATGCCCATCCCGGTGCCCAACGTGGCCCTGCTGTGCCCGAGCTGCGGGCCCACGAGGGTCGGCTACAAGGGCACCGGCGCCGACAAGGTTCGGGTGTGCAAGAAGTGCGGGGCCGAGCTCTGATGACCGACACGACCACCCCCGGCACGACCACCGCCGGCGCCACGGTGCCCCGGCTGAAGCAGCGCTACGACGCCGAGATCCGGGCCCAGTTGCAGGACCAGCTCGGCCTGGCCAACGTCATGGAGGTCCCACGGTTCTCCAAGATCGTGGTGAACATGGGCGTCGGGGCGGCGGTGGCCCAGCCGTCGCTGCTCGAGGGTGCCGTCCGTGACCTCACCGTCATCACCGGCCAGAAGCCGCTCGTGACCCGGGCCAAGAAGTCGATCGCCGGTTTCAAGCTCCGGGAGGGCAACCCCATCGGGGCCAAGGTGACCATGCGGGGCGATCGCATGTGGGAGTTCCTCGACCGGCTCATCAGCGTCGCCATCCCCCGCATCCGTGACTTCCGGGGGCTGCCACCCAACGCCTTCGACGGGCGAGGCAACTACACGTTCGGCGTCACCGAGCAGCTCATCTTCCCCGAGATCGACTACGACCGCATCGACACCACTCGGGGCATGGACATATCGATCGTCACCACCGCCCGCACCGACCCCGAGGGCAAGGCGCTGCTCGCCGCCTTCGGCTTCCCATTCACCCGTGAGGTGATCTGATGGCCAAGAAGGCACTCATCAACAAGGCGAACCGCAAGCCCAAGTTCAAGGTTCGGGCCTACACCCGGTGCCAGCGCTGCGGTCGACCGCACTCGGTGTACCGCAAGTTCAAGCTGTGCCGCGTGTGCCTGCGGGAGATGGTCCACGCCGGGGAGATCCCCGGTGTCACCAAGGCCAGCTGGTGAGGGGAGCGCAACGATGACGATGACCGATCCGATCGCCGACATGTTGACCCGGCTGCGCAACGCCAACGTGGCCATGCACGACGACGTGCGGATGCCGTCGTCGAAGCAGAAGGAGGCCCTCGCCGCCATCCTCAAGCAGGAGGGCTACATCGAGGACTTCGCCGTCGCCAACAACGACACCCGCCCGGGCCGCACCCTGACGGTGACCATGAAGTACTCACCGGAGCGGTCCCGCACGATCTCTGGCCTGCGCCGGGTGTCCAAGCCCGGGCTGCGGGTCTACTCCAAGGCCGACAAGGTGCCGCGGGTGCTCGGCGGGCTCGGCGTCGCCATCGTGTCCACCAGCACAGGGCTCATGACCGACCGGGAAGCTCGCCGGCGCAAGGTCGGAGGCGAGATCCTGTGCTTCGTCTGGTGAGCGTGAGAGCGAAGGAAGGCTGAGCGATGTCCCGCATCGGCAAGACCCCCATCCCCGTGCCCACCGCCGTCGACGTCACCGTCGAGGGCCGCGGCATCACCGTCAAGGGCCCGAAGGGCACCTTGGAGCGGCGCATCCCCGGCGACATCTCGATCCGCCGGGAGGGCGGCGATCTACTCGTGGAGCGGCCCGACGACGAACGGGAGAACCGTTCGCTGCACGGCCTCGTCCGCTCGCTCGTCCAGAACATGGTGCTCGGCGTCAACGAGGAGTTCCGCAAGGAGCTCGAGATCATCGGCGTCGGGTACCGCGCCACCCTGCAAGGCTCGACCCTCGACCTCGCGCTCGGCTTCAGCCACCCGGTCAGGGTCGACGCTCCCGAGGGGATCACCTTCGAGGTGCCCGCCCCCAACCGGGTCGTGGTGCGGGGCATCGACAAGGAGCAGGTGGGCCAGGTGGCGGCCGACATCCGGGCCATCCGCAAGCCCGAGCCGTACAAGGGCAAGGGCGTGCGGTACCTGGGTGAGCAGGTCGTCCGCAAGGCCGGCAAGACGGCGAAGTAGAGGACCGTGGCATGAGTGACCACTCGAAGCAGAAGCGCGAGGCGCGGATCCGCCGCCACCGCCGCGTCCGCAAGAAGGTGCGGGGCACCGCCGAGCGGCCCCGTCTGGCCGTGTTCCGGTCCAACCGTCACATCACCGCCCAGGTGATCGACGACCGCTCGGGGCGAACCCTCGCCGCCGCCTCGACCGTCGAAGCCGACCTGCGCGACGGTGCCGCCACCGTGGCCGGCGCCACCCGGGTCGGGGAGCGTCTCGCCGCCCGAGCCGTCGAGGCCGGTGTCACGACCGTGGTCTTCGACCGCGGCGGGTTCATCTACCACGGCCGGGTGGCGGCGCTGGCCGAAGGTGCCCGCAAGGGCGGACTGGAGCTCTGATGGCCAACAGCGACGTGCAGCTGCGCGACTCGCGAGTGATCAACATCAACCGGGTCGCCAAGGTGGTGAAGGGCGGCCGCCGGTTCTCGTTCACCGCGCTCGTGGTGATCGGCGACGGCGCCGGCCGGGTCGGGCTCGGTTACGGCAAGGCCAAGGAGGTGCCCCTTGCCATCCAGAAGGGCACCGAGGAGGCCAAGAAGAACATGTTCGCCGTGCCCTTGGCCGGGTCCACCGTGACCCACCCGGTCATCGGGCAGATGGGGGCGGGGCGGGTGCTCCTGAAGCCGGCCGCTCCCGGTACCGGGGTGATCGCCGGCGGCGCCGCCCGGGCGATCCTCGAGGAGGCCGGCATCCACGACGTGTTGTGCAAGTCGCTCGGCTCCTCGAACCACATCAACGTGGCCCGGGCCACCATCGCCGGGCTCCAGGCCCTCAAGCGACCCGACGAGATCGCCCGCCTGCGAGGACTGTCGGCCGAGGAGTTCGTCCCCGCCGGGCTGCTCGACGCCTACCGCCAGTCCCAGCGAGGGCCGGTCAAGGTCGAGGAGGTGCGATGACCGAGTCTCTGAAGGTGACCCAGACCCGTTCGGCCATCGGGTCCAAGCCCAAGCAACGGGGAACGCTGCGGGCCCTCGGGCTCGGCCGCATCGGTCGGTCCAACACCCTGCCGGACCGCCCCGAGATCAGGGGCATGCTGGCTCGGGTGCCCCACCTCGTCACCGTCGAGGAGGTCGACTCGTGAAGATCCACGATCTGGCGCCCGCCCCCGGTTCGAAACGGCCCCGCCGGCGGGTCGGGCGGGGCATCGCGGGCAAGGGCGGCAAGACCGCCGGTCGCGGCATGAAGGGCCAGAAGGCCCGGGGGAAGGTGCCGGTCAACTTCGAGGGCGGCCAGATGCCGCTGCACATGCGGGTACCGAAGCTGAAGGGGTTCAAGAACCCGTTCCGCATCGAGTACCAGGCCGTCAACCTCGACACGGTGGAGGCCACCGGCCTCGACACCGTCACCCCGGCCGACTTGCACGCCCGTGGCCTCGTCCACAAGGGGGCGCTCGTCAAGGTGCTGGGCCGGGGCGAGCTGACCCGCGCCGTGCACGTCACCGCCCACGGGTTCTCCAAGTCCGCCGAGGCAGCCATCACCGGAGCAGGCGGTACGGTTGAGGTCCTGCCCCTGCCCTGGGGTGACCGCCGCCCCCCGGCGTCCGGCAACCAGTTCACCAACCGCTGACGAACTGGGTCACCCGCCCACTCGCTCGAGGAGCCGCACCGTGCTGTCCAGCATGCGGAACATGTTCAAGGTCCCGGACCTCCGCAACAAGATCCTGTTCACCCTGCTGATGATGTTCCTCTACCGGTTCGGCGCCCACGTCCCGGTCCCGGGGATCGACGTCGGGGCGCTCCAGGAGCTCCAGCGCCAAGCCGAGAACGGCGGCGTCCTCGGCTTCCTCCGGCTGTTCTCGGGCGGGGCGATCACCCAGTTCGCGGTGTTCGCGCTGGGAATCATGCCGTACATCACCGCCTCGATCATCATGCAGATCCTGGCCGTGGTGATCCCCAAGCTGGAGCAGTGGCAGCAACAGGGCGCCGTCGGCCAGCGCAAGATCACCCAGTGGACCCGCTACCTGACCATCGCCATCGCCATCATGCAGTCCACCGGCCTCACCTTCTTGTTCCACAACGGCGGCTACGGGCAGGCCGGCGGCAACCCCACCAACCTGGACCTCTTCGCCGGGAACTTCACCATCCCCCGGGTCCTGCTCGTCGTCCTGACGCTCACGTCCGGCACGGCGCTCTTGATGTGGATGGGCGAGCTGATCACCCAACGAGGCATCGGCAACGGCATGTCGCTGCTGATCTTCGCCTCCGTGGTGAGCCAGCTCCCGGCCAACTTCGCGAGCGTCCGGGCCGAATCGGGCACGCTCGTCATGCTCGCCATCGTGGCCATGTTCACGGTCGTGCTCGTGGCCATCGTGTTCATGGAGCAGGGCCAGCGCCGCATCCCGGTGCAGTTCGCCAAGCGGGTGGTGGGCCGGCGCATGTACGGGGGCCAGAGCACCTACATCCCCCTGAAGGTGAACAGCTCCGGGGTGATCCCGATCATCTTCGCCAGCTCGGTGCTGTACCTCCCGATCATCATCTCCCAGGTGCTGCCGGTGAACCCTCCGGTGGGCGACCGGCCCGGCAACTGGGCCTACGACGTCCAGCAGTTCATCGACAAGAACTTCCAGGGCGGCGGCACCGCGGTGTACCTCCTGACCTACGGCGTGCTGATCATCGGGTTCGCCTACTTCTACACGGCCATCCAGTTCGACCCGCACCGCCAGGCCGACCAGATCCGCAAGCAGGGCGGTTTCATCCCCGGCATCCGCCCTGGCCCGCAGACCGAGCGCTACCTCGGCAAGATCCTGAACCGCATCACCCTCCCGGGTGCCCTCTTCATCGCCGCCGTGGCCCTCATCCCGGCCTTCATCCTGGGCCGCACCCTCGGTGACAGCGGGAGCGGCCAGGCTCTCGGCTTCTTCGGGATCTCGATCCTCATCGCCGTTGGCGTCGCCCTCGAGACGATGAAGCAGATCGACAGCCAGCTCATGATGCGGAACTACGAGGGCTTCCTCAAGTCGTGACCCTCAGCCTGCTGGTCGGCGCATCCTGGTGATCTCCGGGGTCCGGATGGTGTTGCTGGGTCGTCAGGGGGCAGGAAAGGGAACCCAGTGCGTGCGCCTCGCCCGTCACTACGTGGTGCCACACATCTCCACCGGTGACATGCTGCGGGCCGCCGTGAAGCGGGGCACCGAGCTCGGACGGCGGGCCAAGGCGATCATGGACGCTGGCGACCTCGTGCCCGACGAGCTCATCGTGCGCGTGGTCGACGAGCGCCTCCACCAGGGCGGCACCACCCGGCGGGGCTACGTGCTCGACGGGTTCCCCCGCACCGTCGCCCAAGCCGAGGCCCTGGCCGAGATCACCGCCGCGCAGCCGCTGCACGTGGTGGTGGACCTCGAGGTGCCGACCGAGGTGGTGGTGGAGCGGATCGCCAGCCGGCGCACGTGCGCCGACTGCGGCGCCATCTACTCCACCGCAGCGCCGCCCAAGTACGGGTGGCACTGCGACAACTGCGGCGGCGAGGTGATCCAGCGCGACGACGACACCGAGGAGGCGATCCTGCACCGCCTCGACCTGTACGAGCGCGAGACCGCCCCGCTCATCGCCTGGTACGCCGAGCGGGGCCTCGCCGTGGAGGTCGACGGGATCGGCACGGCCGACGAGGTCTCGACCCGCCTCTACGCCGTGGTCGACGAGCGGGTCGCCGCCGCCAGCACGCCGGGATGAACCGAACCATGCTCGGCGCCCGTACCCCTCCGATCCGCTCCGCTGCCGAGGTGGCGGTGATGCGGCGGGCCGGGCGGGTGGTGGCCGAGATGCACGAGGCCATCCGGGCCGCCATCGCCCCGGGCGTCTCCACCGCCGCCCTCGACCGCATCGGCCGTGACGTGCTCGACCGGCGTGGGGCCAGGTCCAACTTCCTCGGTTACCACGGCTACCCCGCGGTCATCTGCGCCTCGCCCAACGACGTGATCGTCCACGGCATCCCGGCCGAGGACGTGGTCCTCGCCGAGGGTGACATCGTCTCGATCGACTGTGGTGCCGTCGTCGACGGCTGGCACGGCGATGCCGCCTTCACGGCGCCCGTCGGGACGGTGGCCGAGGAGGCGCACCGGCTCATCGCCGTGAGCGAGGCGGCGCTGGCGGCGGCCGTGGCGACGATGGTCGACGGCGGCCGGGTGGGCGACATCGGCCACACCGTGTCCGAGGTGGTCGAAGCGGGCGGCTTCTCGGTGGTGCGGGAGTACACGGGGCACGGCATCGGCCGGGCCATGCACGAGGCTCCGGCCGTCCCCAACCACGGCCGGCGCGGCACCGGGCTCCACCTGCGGCCGGGGAACGTGCTGGCCGTCGAGCCGATGGTGAACGCCGGCGGGCCCGGCACCGAGGTGCTCGAAGACGGCTGGAGCGTGGTCACCGCCGACGGCTCGTGGTCAGCCCACGCCGAGCACACCATCGCCGTGACCCCCGACGGTCCCGAGATACTCACCCGGGCCTAGACGACAGCGGAGAGGGATGCGCCACCGCATCACGGGTTGGCCGGGGGAGAGACGCCCAGATAGCATGGCTCTCCGGCTCGGGCGGGCTTGACGCGTCGACGCGCGCCGCCGCCGAGCAGGAAGCACAGATCTGCGCTCAGGAGTCGTCCGCTGCCCAAGCCCAAGGAAGACGCGATCGTCCTCGAGGGGACCGTGGTCGAGCCGCTTCCGAACGCCATGTTCCGGGTCGAGCTCGAGAACGGCCACAAGGTGCTCGCCCACATCTCCGGGAAGATGCGCATGCACTACATCCGCATCCTGCCCGGCGATCGGGTCCAGGTTGAGCTCACCCCATACGACCTCTCCCGTGGTCGCATCACCTACCGCTACAAGTAAGCCGGAGCCCATCCGATGAAGGTCCGACCGAGCGTCAAACCGATCTGTGAGAAGTGCAAGGTCATCCGCCGTCACGGGCGCGTGCAGGTGATCTGTCAGAACCCCCGTCACAAGCAGAGGCAGGGCTAACCATGGCACGTATCGCCGGCGTCGACATCCCCCGCGAGAAGCGGCTCGAGATCGCGCTCACCTACGTCTTCGGCATCGGGCGCAGCACCGCCCAGCAGGTCTGCCAGGGCACCGGGATCGACCCGAACACCCGGGTACGCGACCTCACCGACGAGGAGGTCAACCGCATCCGCCAGTGGGTCGACGCCAGCCTCAAGGTCGAGGGCGACCTGAAGCGCGACGTCCAACAGGACATCAAGCGCAAGATGGAGATCGGCTGCTACCAGGGATTCCGTCACCGCCGGGGCCTCCCCGTCCACGGCCAGCGCACCCACACCAACGCCCGCACCCGCAAAGGCCCGAAGAAGACCGTCGCCGGCAAGAAGAAGGTGCGCAAGTAATGGCCAAGCCGAAGCCCGGCGGCCGTCGTCCCCGCAAGCGGGAGCGCAAGAACGTCTCCCACGGCGTGGCCCACATCAAGAGCTCGTTCAACAACACCATCGTCGCCATCAGCGACCTCGAGGGCAACGTCCTGGCGTGGGCGTCGGCTGGCAACGTCGGCTTCAAGGGCTCCCGCAAGTCCACACCCTTCGCCGCCCAGATGGCGGCCGAGCAGTGCGCCCGGCGGGCCATGGAGCACGGGGTGCGCAAGGTCGACGTGGTGGTGAAGGGCCCCGGGTCGGGGCGGGAGACCGCCATCCGGTCCATCCAGAACACCGGCATCGAGGTCACCGGCATCAAGGACGTCACCCCTGTCCCCCACAACGGCTGCCGTCCGCCCAAGCGGCGCCGGGTCTGAGCCAGAGGAAGAGGAACGCATGGCTCGTTACACCGGTCCGGTCTGTCGGCTCTGCCGCCGGGAGCGGATGAAGCTGTACCTCAAGGGTGCCAAGTGCGACACCATGAAGTGCCCGATCGAGCGCAAGCCCTACCCGCCCGGCGAGCACGGCCGGGCCCGGCAGCGCCAGGGCTCCGAGTACCTGATGCAGCTCCGGGAGAAGCAGAAGGCTCGCCGCATCTACGGCCTCATGGAGAAGCAGTTCCGGAACCTCTACGTCGAGGCCAACCGCCAACAGGGCGTGACCGGGGAGAACCTCCTGCGCATGCTCGAGCAACGCCTCGACAACGTCGTCTTCCGGGCCGGGTGGGGAGCCAGCCGGGCCCAGGCCCGCCAGCTCGTCCGCCACGGGCACGTCAAGGTGGATGGCCGGCGGGTCACCATCCCCAGCTTCCAGGTGCGGCGGGGCCAGGTCGTCGAGCTCGGGGAGAAGGCCCGGGCGATGATCGTGGTCCGCCACAACCTCGACACGCTCGACCGCCAGACCCCCCCGTGGCTCGAGACCGGCGAGGGCGGTCTCAGCGTCACCGTGCGGGACCTCCCCCAGCGGGCCCACATCGACGTGCCCGTGCGCGAGCAGCTCATCGTCGAGCTGTACTCGAAGTAGTCCCCCAGCTCGTCCCCCCAGGCAGTCCCCCCACAAGATTCAGTGCAGACCACCCCAGGAAGGCACCCATGCTGATCATTCAGCGTCCGACGGTCGAGGCACTCGGCGATGCGGAAGGCAACCGCCAGCGGTTCTCCATCGGACCGCTGGAGCCCGGCTTCGGCCACACCATCGGCAACTCGCTCCGACGCACCCTGCTCTCGTCCATCCCGGGCGCCGCCGTCACCCAGGTCCACTTCGACGACTCCCTGCACGAGTTCGGCACCATCGGTGGGGTCACCGAGGACGTCACCGACATCATCCTCAACCTGAAGGACCTCGTGCTCACCTGTGAGTCCGACGAGCCGGTGACCCTCCGCCTCGACGAGCGTGGTGCCAAGGACGTCACCGCCGCCGACATCCAGACCACCGCCGACGTCGAGATCCTCAACCGCGACCTCCGCATCGCCGCGCTCAACAGCAAGGGGCGGCTGGCCTGCGACATCACCATCGCCCGCGGCCGCGGCTACGTCTCGGCCGACCGCAACAAGCAGGGGGCCACCATCGGGCCCATCCCCGTGGACTCGATCTTCTCGCCGGTGCGCCGGGTCACCTTCGAGGTCAACCCGACCCGGGTCGAGATGGACACCAACTACGACCAGCTCGTGCTCGACATCGAGACCGACGGTTCCATCTCGCCCCGCGACGCCCTGGCGTCGGCCGGGGCCACGCTGCGAGCGCTGGTCCAGCTCGTCGAGGAGATGAGCGACGAGCCCCGGGGCCTGGAGCTGGGTGAGACGACCAGCGCCGCCGCCGGCTCGCCGGACCTGGAGCTGCCCATCGAGGAGCTGGACCTGTCCGAGCGACCCCGCAACTGCCTCAAGCGGGCGCAGGTCAACACCGTGGGCGAGCTGCTGCGCAAGAGCGAGGACGACCTGCTGGCCATCACCAACTTCGGCCAGAAGTCCCTCGACGAGGTGATCGCCAAGCTGGACGAGCGGGGCCTGTCGCTGCGGGGGCGTGACTGATGCCGGCCACCCCGAGGCGGGGTCGCCGCTTCGGCGGTGATGCCGCCCACCAGCGCCTGATGATGGCCAACCTCGTTGCGTCGCTCGTGGCCGCCGAGGGCATCGTGACCACCGAGGCGAAGGCCAAGGCCCTGCGCCCGGTGGCCGAGAAGGTGATCACCAAGGCCAAGAAGGGCGGGCTGCACCGCCACCGCCAGGTCGTCGCCTACCTCGGCGACAAGGAGGTGGCGGCCAAGCTCTTCGAGGACGTCGGCCCTCGCTACGCCGACCGCAACGGCGGCTACACCCGGATCCTCAAGCTCGGCCCCCGCCACGGCGACAACGCGCCGATGGCCCGCATCGAGCTCGTCTAGCTCCGCCGTCACGAGGCCGCCACGGGTCTGTGACCCTCTTCGAGGCTGCCGCCGCCGACATGGTGACCGGCCCGACGGTGCGGGTGCGGATCACCGTGGCCTACGACGGCACCGGCTTCCACGGCTTCGCCGCCAACATCGGGGTCCGCACGGTGGCCGGCGTGCTCGCCGAGGCGCTGGGCCGGGTGCTCGGCCACCCCATCGAGCTCTCCTGTGCCGGTCGCACCGACCGAGGCGTGCACGCCCGAGGGCAGGTGGTCACCTTCGACGCCCGCGAGGAAGGGCTGGACCTGCCGGCCCTGGCCCGCTCGGTCAACCACATGTGCGGTCCGGCCGTGGCCGTGCGCGACGCCGCCGTGGTGGCCGCTGACTTCGACGCCCGCTTCTCGGCCACCGCTCGCCGCTACCGCTACCTCGTCCTCAATCGGCCCGACCCCGACCCCTTTCTCGCCCGCACCGCGTGGCACATCGAGCGCCCGCTCGACCGTTGCGCCATGGTCCTGGCCTGTGACCCGTTCATCGGCGAACACGACTTCACCGCCTTCTGCCGCCGCCCGAAGCGCCGGCACGGGGAGCCGGACGCCTCGCTCGTTCGCCGCGTGGTGGAGGCGGGCTGGAGCGACGACGGCGACGGCGTACTTCGCTTCGAGATCGAGGCCACAGCCTTCTGCCATCAGATGGTGCGCAGCTTGGTGGGCACGCTGGTGGACGTCGGGGCCGGGCGGCGCGCGGCCGGCGAGATGGCCGGGATCATCAGGGCCGGGGACCGAGCCGGCGCTGGTGACCTCGCTCCACCCCACGGGCTCACACTGTGGACGGTCCGCTACGAGGGGTGGAGCTCGTGACCGCCGCCACCGTCGATCTG
Organism: Acidimicrobiales bacterium; assembly: GCA_030447445.1. Classification (GTDB taxonomy): domain Bacteria; phylum Actinomycetota; class Acidimicrobiia; order Acidimicrobiales; family Iamiaceae; genus JAUJOW01. Next base: position 17,978 of record JAUJOW010000012.1, read on the forward strand.
GGCGACCTGCTCGACGGCTTCGAGGGTCGGGTGGCCGTCTACGCCCGGCACCTCGGCGACGGTCGGGAGGCCGCTGTCGACCCCGACCGCCGCCTGTCGACCGGCAGCGCCGCCAAGACGCTGGTGCTGGCCGCGTACTGTGAAGCGGCGGCCGAGGGTCGCCTCGACCCGGCCCGCCGGGTGGAGCTGACCGACGAGTGGCTGACCCGTCTGGGTAGCGGTGTGCTGCGGTTCTGCCGGCCCGGCCTGCGCCCGACCCTCGACGACTGCGCCTACCTCATGATGACGGTCTCGGACAACGTGGCCACCGACCTCCTCCTCGACGCCGTCGGCGGTCCCGCCGCGGTCAACGCCGTCTGTCGCCGTCTCGGCCTCGCCGACGCCGAGATCACCGCCGACACGGTGTGGGTCATGCCACCCGGCCGCTTCGGTACGGCGTCGCCCCGCCACCTGGCCGGCATCTACGCCGTGCTGGCCGATCCGTCCGACCACGGCTACCCCGCTGCCGCCGCCGACCACGCCCTCACCATCGTGGCCCGCCACCAGCACCTCGAGGGTTTCGCCCGGTTCCTTCCCCACAACCCCCACGCCGCCGACTTCGGCCTGACGCCAGCGGTGCGCATCTGGTCCAAGAGCGGCTCCTACCCGACCGTTCGCGGCGAGGCCGGTCTGTTCGCCACCGACCGCGCCCGGTGGGTGCTGGCCGTGATGTGCGACCAGCTCACCGAGCTGCGCAGTAACTCCACCTCGGCGGCGCTCACCCTGGTGGCCAGCGTGGCCGAACGGGTCCACGGGGCATGGGGCTCGCCGTGACGCCGACGGCAGCGGTCCCAGCCGCCCGGCCGGCGATCCACCGCCCCGCACCGGCCGGGCTCAACTAGAAAGCGCCCATGACCTCGCTCACCCACGTCCCCGTCGGGTCGCTCCCCCCCGAACGCTTCGCCGAGGTCCTCGCCGGCAGTGACGGCGAGGCCTTCCTCCAGGCGGCGACGCGGGCCTATGGAGCCCTCCAAGGGCGGGTGGTGTGGAACGTGAACTCCACGGCCACCGGTGGGGGCGTGGCCGAGATGCTGCGGTCCCTCCTGGCCTACGCCCGCGGCGGTGGGGTGGACGCCCGCTGGGTGGCCATCGGCGGCGAGCCCGAGTTCTTCCGGCTCACCAAGCGGCTCCACAACCAACTCCACGGGGTGCCCGGCGACGGCGGGCCCCTCGGCGACAGCGAGCGGGCTGTCTACGCCCGGGTGCTCGAGGCCGCCGCCGCCGAGCTCGTCCCCCTCGTCGCCCCGGGGGACATCGTCATGGTCCACGATCCTCAGCCGGCGGGGTTGGCCGGCCCCCTCGTCGAGGCCGGGGCCCACGTCGTGTGGCGCTGCCACATCGGCCTCGACCGTCCGAACGACGTGATGCGGCGGGCGTGGGACTTCTTGCGCCCGGCCGTCGAGCCGGCCCACGCCTACGTGTTCTCCCGGGAGAGCTTCGTCTGGGAGGGGCTCGACAAGGACCGGGTCGAGGTGATCGCCCCGTCGATCGATGCCTTCTCGGCCAAGAACCAGGAGCTGTCCGACCAAGCCGTGACCGCCATCCTGGGCGTGGCCGGGATCATCGCCGACGGTGATCGGATCCACGCCACGTTCACCCGCGAGGACGGCACGCCGGGGCGGGTCGACCGGCCCGCCGAGCTGTTCCAGGACGGCCCCGTGCCGGAGGGCGCGCCCATCGTCACCCAGGTGTCTCGCTGGGATCGCCTGAAGGACCCGATCGGGGTCATCACCGGCTTCGCCGATCACGTCGACCCCGCCCTCGGCGCCCACCTCGTCTACGCCGGCCCGGCGGTGGCGGCGGTGGCTGACGACCCCGAAGGTGCCGAGGTGTTGCAGGAGGCCCGGGAGGCATGGGAGAACCTGCCGGGCCCGGCCCGGTCCCGGGTCCACCTGGTCTGCCTGCCGATGGAGGACGGCGAGGAGAACGCGGCGATGGTCAACGCTCTGCAGCGCCGTTCCGACGTGGTCGTGCAGAAGAGCCTGGCCGAGGGCTTCGGGCTCACCGTGGCCGAGGCCATGTGGAAGAGCCGTCCGGTGGTGGCCTCGCGCATCGGCGGCATCCAGGACCAGATCGACGACGGGATCTCCGGGGTGCTGCTCGACGACCCCAACGACCTCCCCGCCTACGGGGAGGCCGTAGGGGGGCTCCTCGAGGACGAGGCGGCGGCCCGGATGGGGGCGGCGGCCAAGGAGCGGGTGCGCCGGCAGTTCCTCGGCCCACGGCACCTGACGCAGTACGTCGAGCTGTTCGACCGTCTCACGGCGGGCTGACGGGACCGGTGACGGCGACCCGTTCGGGCCATTTGCCGGTGGTCAGGGGCCGCCCCTAGCCTTGCCTGCTCCCCGACACGGAAGTCCAGCGTGCCCACCTACTCACCGAAGGCCAGTGAGATCCAGCGGAGCTGGGTCGTCGTCGACGCCGACGGCGTCGTGCTGGGTCGGCTCGCCTCGGAGGTGGCTCGGCTGCTGCGGGGCAAGCACAAGCCCATCTTCGCTCCCCACCTCGACACCGGCGACCACGTCATCATCGTCAACGCCGCCAAGGTGGTGCTCACGGCGTCCAAGGCTGACAAGAAGCTCGTCCACCGCCACTCCGGGTACCCCGGTGGCATCCGGCAGCAGACCTACGCCGACCTGTTGGCCAAGAAGCCCGAGGAAGCGGTGCGCCGCACCGTGCGGGGGATGCTGCCCAAGAACCGCCTCGGGCGCCAGATGCTGCGCAAGCTCAAGGTCTACGCCGGTCCCCAGCACCCCCACGCCGCCCAGCGGCCCACCAACCTCGACCTGGCCCACCACCGGCCCGGCGCCTGAGCAGGAGAACCCGACCCGTGCCCCAGCCGCTCGTGCAGTCCACCGGTCGCCGCAAGTCGGCCATCGCCCGCGTGCGGCTCCGCGACGGCGAAGGCAGGATCACGGTCAACGGTCGCGACGTGGCCGAGTACTTCCCCTCCGACACGCACCGGATGGTGCTCACCGAGCCGCTGCGGGCCACCGAGACCCTCGACCGCTACGACATCGACGCCACCATGGACGGTGGCGGCGTGTCGGGGCAGGCCGGCGCCCTGCGCCTCGGCATCGCCCGGGCGCTCATCGAGCTCGACGAGGAGCTCCGGCCGTTGCTGAAGCGCTCGGGTTACCTCACCCGCGACGCCCGGGAGAAGGAATCGAAGAAGTACGGGCTGAAGAAGGCTCGCAAGGCGCCGCAGTACTCCAAGCGCTGACCCGGCCGAGCCGGTCGGTGGTGCGGGCATGACGCTGCGGTTCGGCACCGACGGCGTGCGCGGCGTCGCCAACGCCGAGCTGACCCCGGAGCTGGCACTGGCCCTCGGGCGGGCGGCGGCCCGGGTGGTGAGCGGTCGGCGGTGGGTGGTCGGCCGCGACACCCGCCGCTCGGGCCCGCTGCTGGTGGCTGCGCTGGCCGCCGGGCTGGCCTCGGAGGGCGCCGACGTGGCCGACCTGGGGGTGCTGCCCACACCCGGGGTGGCGCACCTGTCGGCCGTCGACGGCGTGGCCGGAGCCATGATCTCGGCCTCCCACAACCCGTTCGCCGACAACGGGATCAAGCTCTTCTCGCCGGGTGGGCGGAAGCTGGGGGGAGACGCCGAGGCGTCGCTCGAGGCCGAGCTCGACCGGGTGCGCAGTGAGCCCGACGGCCGCCCTCGACCCAGCGGGGCCGACGTGGGCGTGATCGGGAGCGAGCCCGATGCGTGGCAGCGCTACGCCAGCCACCTCGAGCGGGCGGTCCTGGACGGGCGGCGTCTCGGCGGCATCCGGGTGGTGGTGGACTGCGCCAACGGCGCCGCGTCGACCGTCGCTCCTCGGGTGCTGACCGCTCTCGGGGCCGAGGTCACCGTGCTGCACGCCGATCCCGACGGCGTCAACATCAACGTCGAGTGCGGGTCGAACCACCCCACCGCCCTGCAGCGGGCCGTCGTGGCGCGACGGGCGCAGGTGGGGTTGGCCCTCGACGGCGACGCCGACCGGCTCATCGCCGTCGACGCCGACGGCCGGGTGGTGGACGGCGACCACGTGATCGCCGTGTGCGCTGTCGACCTGCACGACGAGGGTCGCCTGGCCGACGACACCGTCGTGGTCACGGTGATGACCAACCTCGGCTTCCGCCGGGCCATGGGATCGCGAGGCGTCCGGGTGGTGGAGACAGGGGTGGGTGACCGGGCCGTCCTGGAGGCGCTCGAGCGGGGCGGCTACTCCCTCGGGGGCGAGCAGTCCGGCCATGTCATCTTCGCCGACCTCGCCACCACCGGCGACGGGCTGCTCACCGGGATCGTCCTGCTCGACGTGATGGCGCGGACCGGTCGCCCGCTGGCCGACCTCGCGGCGGTGATGACCCGCCTGCCCCAGGAGCTTCGCAACGTGGTCGTCGCCCGCCGGGACCCAGCGGTGGTCGAGCACCTGGCCGGCGACATTGCCGCCGCCGAGGTGGCCCTCGGCGACGAGGGACGGGTGCTCGTCCGCCCGAGCGGCACCGAGCCTCTGGTGCGGGTGATGGTCGAGGCGCCGACGGCCGACGAGGCCGCCGCCGTCGCCGATCAGCTCGCCGCCGCCGTCGAGCGGGTCACCGCCTCGGCCTGACGTCGGCGCTCAGGCGCCGGACTGGTAGCCGTCGATCAGGTAGTTGCCGGTGGCCTCGTCGCGGACGAACTCCAGGCTGACCCGCTCGGTCGACCGGGAGCCGTCCGTGCGGACGTACACCAGGGTGGCGGTGGCGCTGTCCTCGCCTCGTGGCTGGACGTCGGACACGCTCACCGACTGGATGTCGCCGACCCAGAAGCGGTCGAAGGAGCTGCGGCCGGTCTGCTCCTGGTAGTCCGGGCTCAGCCAGGTGTACGCCTCGTCCAGGCGGTCCTGGTTGGTCAGGGCGTAGTACTGGGTCACGGTCTCCTCGATGGTGGGGGCGCCCGGCCCCGCCCCGGTCGGCGCCGGCGCCGTGGTGGGCGGTGGCGCGGTGGTGGTCGGGGCGGTGGTTGACGTCGTCGTCGATGTGGTCGTCGTGGATGTGGTCGAGGTCGTGGACGAAGTCGCCGACGTGGGTGCCTGGGAGGTCGGCGTCGTGGTGGTCGCCTCGGGCCGGGTGCTGGACGCCGTCGTCGAGGACGGTGCCGAGGTCGAGGGGCTGGTCGGTGCCGTGGTGGTCTCAGCGGTGGCGGAAGGGGGGTCGTCGTCACCACCGATGGCGCCGGCGACGAGCAGCCCGAGCACGGTGAGCACGGCCAGGCCGGCCAGGACGGCGGCCAACAGCGGGCCCTTGCGCCGTCCGGCGGGATCGTCGGCCTCCTCGGGCCGTTCCTCGAGCACCTCGGGGTCTTCATCGTCAGGGCCGACCACCACGCCGGGCGGCGGTGGCATGGCGGCCAGGTCGCCCGTGTTGATGCGAGCCGTGGGCGGGCTGTCCTCGATGACCGCGGCCGGGAGCCGCCCGGCCGCGGCCAGCTCCCGCTGGAACACCTCCGCCGAGGGCGGGCGGTCGGCGGGGTGCTTGGCCATGGCGTCGTCGATGACGGTGGCCACCGCGCCGGGGACACCGAAGGACCGCAGGTCGGGTGGGTCCTCGGTCACCACCCGGGCCACCGTCGCCGCCAGGGGCTCACCGGAGGTGGCGGCGAACGGCGGACGACCGGTGAGGGCGGCGTGGAGGGTGGCGGCCAGCGAGTACAGGTCCGAAGCGGGGCTGGCCGGTTGGCCGGAGAGGATCTCGGGGGGTGCGTAGGTGACCGTGGCCGTGACCAGCCCGGTGGTCGTGCGGGTGGCGTCGGCCAGGCGGGCGATGCCGAAGTCGGCCAGCTGGGGTTCGTCGTAGGCGGAGTAGAGGATGTTGGAGGGCTTGACGTCGCGGTGCAGCACGCCCATGCCGTGGGCGGCGGCCAGGGCACCGGCCAACTTCGTGCCGACCGTGGTCACCTCCCGCCAGTCCATCGGCTGGCGTCGGAAGCGGTCGCCCAACGTGCCACCGGGCAGGTACGGCATCACCAGGTACGGGTGACCGTCGGCGGTCACCCCGGTGGCGTAGACCGGCACCACGTTGGGGTGGTGGGACACCGCCCCCATGGCTGCCACCTCCCGGCGGAAGCGGGTGTCGGAGGTGGGGTCATCGGTGACCCCGTCGAGCACCTTGATGGCCACGTCCCGGTGGAACTCGGTCTGGCGGCCTCGGTACACCGTCCCGAATCCGCCCCGCCCGACGCGGGAGAGGTCGACGATGCCCGGGATCGTCGGTGGCGGGATACTGGTCGGTGTGGCTGGTTCCGGCATGATCTCGGTCGGCTGGAGGAGACTCCAGTGTCACTACCCGCGCCGGTGGGTGTCCACCCACGGTGACGGCCGGGATCGGGGTGGGCTCACCGTATGTGCGGGTCCACGGGCCGTGGCCCCCGTGTGTGCCTGTGCGGTTTGGGGGTCCACGGGGGCACAGCCCCCGTGTGTGCCTACGCTACGACGGCATGTGCGGCATCATCGCCGTCGCCCGGCGGCGCAGCCGGCGGCGACCACCGACCTCGGCCGAGATCCTCGACCTGCTCGACGGCGTGCCCGACGAGCTGGCCGACACCTCTCCCGATGGGCTGGCCGACCGGGTGGGCGTCGCTGCTGATCGCATCGACCGGGCCGACCGGAGCCTGCGGGGGACCGCCGGCCTGCGGACCCTGCTCGCCGACCCGTCCTTGGCTCCGGCCGTGGACGCCGTCCTCCGCAAGGTGGGGGAGGCCGCCGACGTCATCGAAGCCGGCCTCGACGCCGGTACCTCCGCCCGCACCCCGGCCGACCTCGAAGCCGTCAACGCCGCCCTCCTGCGCCTGCGCGACAAGACGTGGGCCGTGCAATGCGACCGGCTACGGGCGGCCGCCGGCGTCGCCGACCTGGCCGGGTCGGAGCGGGGCGTGGCCGCCGTCGAGGCCTTCGCGTCGGTCCAGTTGGCGCTGTCCGCCCTCGACCGGCTCGAGGTGCGGGGTCGGGACTCGGCCGGGCTGCACCTGCTCGTGCGGGGTCACGAGCTCGACCTCGGCCGCTCGGGCCTGGCGGCGCTGCTCGACCACCGAGCCGCCGACCCGTTGTTCGGCTCGACCTCGGTGCGAGTGGTCGGCGACTGCCTCAGCTTCGTCTACAAGGCGGCGGCCGAGATCGGTGAGCTGGGCGACAACACGCGGGTGCTGCGGGCGGCCATCACCGACGACGCGCTCTTGCACCGGGCCCTCGCCGCTGACGGAGCCGAGGTGGTGGTGCTCGGCCACACCCGGTGGGCCAGCGTCGGCATCATCTCCCAACCCAACGCCCACCCCCTGAACGCCGAGGAGCTCGACCGCACCGACGGGCCCTATGTCACCGCCGCCCTCAACGGCGACGTCGACAACTTCGCCGACCTCAAGGCCTCCGAAGCGCTCCGCATCGCTCCTGAGATCACCACCGACGCCAAGGTGATCCCGACCCTGATCTCCCGGCGGCTGGCCGCCGGTGACGACCTGGTCGAGGGCTTCCGCCGCACCGTGGCCACCCTCGAAGGCTCGGTGGCCATCGCCGCCAGCGCCGCCGACGCCCCGGCCGACCTGCTCCTCGCCCTGCGAGGGAGCGGCCAGGCCCTGTACGTCGGCGTGGCCGACGACCTCACCGTGGTGGCCTCCGAGCCCTACGGCGTGGTCGAGGAGTGCGACACGTACCTGCGCATGGACGGCGAGACGCCCGCCGACGCCACGAACCCGGCCGGCAGCCGGGGCCAGGTCGTCCACGTCCGGGGTGCCCAGGCCGGGACCGTCGAGGGCATCCACCGCCTCTCCTACGACGGCACCGTCCTGCCCGTCCTCCCCGACGAGCTTGCCGTCGGGGAGATCACCACCCGCGACATCGACCGGGGGTCGGCCCCCCACTTCCTCTTGAAGGAGATCGGCGAGGCGCCTTCGTCGTTCCGCAAGACGCTGCGAGGCAAGATCGCCGATGACGGTGACGGCGGCCTGCGGGTCGTGCTCGGGCCCGAGACCATCCCCGACACCCTCCGGGCGGGGCTGGCCGACGGGTCGGTCGGGCGGGTGGTCGTCATCGGGCAGGGCACCGCCGCCGTCGCCGGACACGCCCTCGTCGGCGCGCTCGAGGACGCCGCTTCCGGTACGCCGCTGCGGGTCGAGGCCAGGCTGGCCACCGAGCTGTCGGGCTTCGGACTGAAGGCCGACATGAGCGACACGCTGGTGGTGGCGGTGAGCCAGTCGGGCACCACCACCGACACCAACCGCACCGTGGACCTCGTCCGGGCCCGGGGAGCCCACGTCGTGGCCATCGTCACCCGCCGGGGGAGCGACCTCACCGACAAGTCCGACGGCGTGCTCTACACCTCCGACGGGCGCGACGTGGAGATGAGCGTGGCCTCCACCAAGGCCTTCTATGCACAGGTGGCGGCGGGCTTCCTCCTCGCCTTCGCGGTGGCCGAGATCGTGGTCGACCCGGCCACCGACCCCGACGCCGCCAGGGAGCGGTCCGAGCTCCTGGCTGCGTTGCGGGAGGTGCCCGAGGCGATGGTCGCCACCCTCGAGCGGCGCGACGCCATCTCCGCTGCCGCTCGCCAGCTCGCTCCGCCCAAGCGCAACTGGACCGTGGTCGGCTCCGGCGCCGACCGGATCGCCGCCATGGAGCTGCGGATCAAGCTGAGCGAGCTCTGCTACAAGTCGATCTCCTGCGACGCCACCGAGGACAAGAAGCACATCGACCTCTCGGCCGAGCCGCTCATCCTCGTGTGCGCCACCGGGCTCCAGGGTTCCAACGCCGACGACGTGGCCAAGGAGGTGGCCATCTACCGGGCCCACAAGGCCACCCCCATCGTGATCGCCACCGAGGGCGAGGAGCGCTTCAGCGCTGCCCTCCAGGCGCTCACCGTGCCGGCCGTGCACCCCAAGCTGGCCTTCGTGCTGGCCACGGTGGTCGGCCACCTCTTCGGGTACGAGGCGGCGCTGGCCATCGACGCCCAGGCCGTGCCCCTCCGCCTGGCCCGCGCCGCCATCGAGGAGCGGGTTTCGACCCCGGGCGCCGCCGCCGACGGTGACCGCCTCCTCGACGAGCTGCGGGGCGAGTTCGGGCCGCCGGCGGCCCGGTTCTTCGACGGGCTGCGCGCTGGCGCCTACGACGGCCACCTCGGGGCGTCCAACGCCGCCCGCCTGGCGTCGCTGCTGCGCTACGGGATCGGGATATCGGCGCTCGAGGGCTACGAGGCCGAACACGGTCGGATGGGATCGCCGAGCGTGCTCATCGAGGACCTCACCGCCGCGCTGACGGCCGGCATCGAGGAGCTGACCCGGCCCGTGGACGCCATCAAGCACCAAGCCAAGACCGTCACCGTCGGCATCTCCCGCAGCGACGAGGGGCTGCTGCAGGTGGGGCTGGTACGGAAGGTGCTCGAGGTGGGCGCCGCCCGGGATCGGCTCAGCTACCGCTCGCTCCGCACCCTGGCCGGGCTCGATCCGGCTGTGGCCGAGGTGCGGGGCTTCACCCGCTACCGCATCGAGGGAGACGTCGAAGCCCACGACGCGACCATCACTGTGGTCGACCGGGGCGGGATCGCCCGCGACCTCCCGCTGCGCACCGAACGCAACCCCGTGCTGCGGGGCACCAAGCACCGGGTGGCCACCGAGCGGGAGGTGACGGTCGCCGTCGGCCGGAGCGACGGACGCCACGTGGTCATCGTCCCTGAGGTGAAGGGCAACCAGTGCACCGGACTCACCTTGTTGCACGTGGCGGTGACCGAGCGCCTGTCGGCCACCCAGGCCCGCTCGGTGCTCGAGCAGTACCGCAACCGGTACTCGGCCCTGAAGGACGCCGTCACCGAGACCGAGCCGGCCTTCCGCGACGACCTCCTCGCCGAGGTCCCCCTCATCGACCTGCTCACCGAGCCCGTCTACGTGCTCGCCGACCGCTGGCGGGCCACCCGGCCATCGCCGTGATCGGCGTCGGGATCGACGCCGTCGAGGTGGACCGGTTCCGGCGGGTGGCGGCCCGCACGCCGGGCGTGCTCGATCGGCTGTTCACCGACCGTGAACGGGCCTATGCCGAGCGGCGGCGGGACCCGACCGAGCGGTTCGCTGCCCGCTTCGCCGCCAAGGAGGCGGTGATGAAGGCGCTCGGGGTCGGGGTGGGCGCTTGCAAGTGGCGGGAGATCGAGGTGGTCCGGGCGGCGTCGGGTCAGCCCTCGGTGCGGCTCACGGGTGGAGCGGCGGCGCTGGCCGAGCGCCGGGCCGTGACCGGCTGGCGGCTGTCGCTGACCCACACCGCCACCATGGCCGAGGCCGTGGCCCTCGCCCTGTGACCGACCACGGGTGATCCCGATCGTCACGCCGGAGGAGATGGCCGAGGTCGACCGGTCGTCGCCCGAACCCGTCGAGGTCCTCATCGAGCGGGCCGGCGCCGCCGTGGCCCGGGCCGCCACCGACCTGCTCGGCGGCACCTACGGCCGACGGGTGGTCGTGGTCGCCGGCAAGGGCAACAACGGCAACGACGGCCGAGCGGCAGCCCGGCGCCTCGATCGGCGCGGCGTGCGGCCCCTGGTGGTCGACGCCGGCGATCGGTCCCCGCTGCCCGGCAGCGACCTGGTGATCGACGCCGCCTACGGCACCGGCTTCCGGGGTGAGCACCACCCCGTCCGTCCGGCGCGGGGCACGCCGGTGCTGGCCGTGGACATCCCCTCGGGCGTCGACGGGCTCACCGGTGCGGCCGCCGGTGAGCCCCTGGCCGCCACCCGCACGGTCACCTTCGCGGCGCTCAAGCCCGGGCTCCTCCTGGGGGCCGGACCGGACCTGGCCGGAGACGTCACCGTGGCCGACATCGGGCTCGACACCACCGGGGCCCGCGCCCACCTCGTCGAAGCCACCGACGTGGCGGCGTGGCTCCCGGCCCGGGCCCGGGAGGCCCACAAGTGGCAGACGGCGGCCTGGGTGGTGGCGGGGTCGACGGGCATGCTCGGCGCCGCCCACCTCTGCGCCCGTGCCGCCCAGCGGGCCGGCGCCGGCTACGTCCGCCTGAGCTCGCCGGGCGTCGAGCACGATCCCGTCGCCCCCACCGAGGCCGTGCTCGTGGCCGTCGAGGAGGCGGGCTGGGATGCCGACGTGCTGGCTGGCAGCGACCGCTTCGGGGCCCTCGCCGTCGGTCCCGGCCTGGGGACCGGCGAGGCCACCGTCACCGCCGTGCGGGCCACCGTCGCCGGGGCGGCGGTCCCGGTGGTGGTCGACGGCGACGGGACAACCGCCCTCGCCAGCGCTCCCGGCGGGGCGGCGGCCGTACTGGCCGGGCGGTCGGCTCCCACCGTGCTGACACCCCACGACGGAGAGCTCGCCCGCCTCATCGGCGGACCGCCGGCTGCCGACCGCCTCGGGGCGGTGCGGGCGCTGGCCGCCGAGACCGGTGCCATCGTGCTGGCGAAGGGCTCGACCACGGTGGTGGCCGACCCCGCCGGCACCGTGCTCGTCACCACCACCGGCGACGCCCGCCTGGCCACCGCCGGCACCGGCGACGTGCTGACCGGCGTCGTCTGCGCCCTGCTCGCCCAGCAGGTGCCGGCACTCCAGGCCGCCGCCGCCGCCGCCTTCCTGCACGGCCGGGCGGGAGCAATAGCCTTGCCCCGGGGCCTGGTCGCCGGAGACCTGGTCGACCTGCTGCCCCTCACCCTCGCCGAGCTCCCGGAGGTCGGATGCCCCGCTCCACCGCCGTTCACACGGTGATGAGTACCGAAGTGCTCACGTTGTCGCCCGACGACACCGTGCACGACGCGATGCAGGCGATGGTCGACAGGGACGTCGACGCCGCCCCCGTGGTCGACGGCGACGGCCGTGTGCTCGGCCTGCTCTCCACCGGTGACCTCATCGTGCAGGAGAGCCGGCTGCACTTCCCCACCGTCATCTCCATCCTCGGCGCCAGCATCGAGCTGCCGACGTCCTCGCACCGCTTCGACGAGGACATCCGCCGGGCGCTGGGCGCTCGGGTGGCCGACGTCATGTCGCCCGACCCCCTGACCATCACCGAATCCGAGACGCTGGAGACGGCCGCCACACTGATGCACGATCATGAGGTGTCGCGCCTCCCGGTGGTGCGGGACGGGGTCCTGGTCGGTATCATCACCAGGCGGGACATCGTGCGGGCCATCGTCGCCGACTCATCTCCGTAGGGGGCTCGGTGCGGGCCACGTGGGCGGAGATCGATCTCGACGCCGTCAGACGCAACGTGGCCACGTTGCGGGCCGTGGCCGCCCCAGCGGGGCTGTGCGCCGTCGTCAAGGCCGACGGCTACGGCCACGGCGCCGTCGAGGTCGCGCAGGCGGCGCTGGCGGCGGGAGCGGACCGCCTGGCGGTGGCACTGGTCGAGGAAGGGGCAGACCTCCGGACCGGCGGCATCGACGCCCCGGTGCTGGTGCTCTCCGAGGCCCCCCGCGACGCCATCGGCGACGTCGTGGCCCTGGGCCTCGAGCCCACCGTCTACAGCGAGCCCGCGGTGCACGCCGTCGCCGACGCGGTGGCGAGCGTGGGCACCGCCCGCTCTGGCCCGCCCGCCCCGGGCCGGGCGCCGCTCGGCGTCCACGTCAAGGTCGACACCGGCATGCACCGGGTCGGCGCCCAGCCGGCCGACATCGTGCGGGTGGCCAAGGCGGTCACCGCCCGGCCCGAGCTGGCCCTCGTCTCGGTGTGGACCCACTGCGCCGTGGCCGACCAGCCCGCTGATCCCTTCACCGGCGAGCAGCTCCGCCGCTTCGAGGCCGCGCTGGCCACGCTGCGCGACGCCGGCATCGACCCCGCGCTGCGCCACACCGCCAACTCGGCCGCCGCCATCGCCCATCCCGCCGCCCGCTACGACATGGTCCGCTGCGGCATCGCCGTCTATGGCATCGACCCCTCTCCCGAGCTGGCCGGGATGGCCGGCCTCGAGCCGGCGCTGCAGCTCGTGTCGCACGTGGCCATGGTCAAGGAGGTCGCCGCCGGCGAGGCCCTCAGCTACGGGCAGCGGTACCGGCTGGAGCGGCCGAGCGTCGTGGCCACCGTGCCCATCGGCTACGCCGACGGGGTGCGCCGCGACCTGTCCGCCCTCGGGGGTGAGGTCCTGATCGGCGGCCGCCGCCGGCCCGTCGCCGGCACCGTCACCATGGACCAGATCACCGTCGACTGCGGCGACGACCGCGGCGTCGCACCGGGCGACGAGGTGGTGCTGATCGGGACCCAGGGCGGCGAGCGGATCACGGCCACCGACTGGGCGACCCGGTTCGGCACGATCGGCTACGAGGTGGTCTGCGGGATCGGTCCCCGCGTCCCTCGTCGCTACCGGTGCACTGAGAGCGGGCCGTGCTGACCGACGTCCCCGGCGTCCGGGTCGGTCACTGGACCGACGAGGTGGCCCGAACCGGCTGCACCGTGGTGCTGCCGCCGGCCGGCACGGTGGCCGCCGCCGAGGTGCGGGGCGGTGCCCCGGCCACACGGGAGCTCGACGTGCTCGCTCCCGAACGCCTCGTCCACCGCATCGACGCCGTGGTGCTGGCGGGCGGGTCGGCCTTCGGCCTGGCCGCCGCCGACGGCGTGATGCGATGGTGCGAAGAGCGGGGGGTGGGGTTCCCGACCAGGGTCGGTCCGGTGCCCATCGTCCCTGCCCTCGCCCTCTTCGATCTCGCCGTCGGTGACGGGTCGGTCCGCCCCGGGCCGGCCGAGGGCTACACGGCCTGTGACGCCGCCGGCTCCGGCCCCGCCGCGGTGGGAGCGGTGGGGGCAGGCACGGGTGCCACCGTCGGCACCTGGCTCGGGCCCGACCACGCCGGTCCCGGTGGTATCGGCTCGGCCACCGTGCGCCGCGGCCCGCTGACCGTGGCCGCCCTGCTGGCCGTGAACGCCTTCGGCTCGATCGACCACGACGGCAGCGCCACCGACGGCACCGCCACCGAGGGCGCCGTGGACGGCGACGGGCTCCGGCCGGCGTTCGGCAACACCACCATCGGCGTGATCGCCACCAATGCCCGCCTGACCAAGGGAGAGTGCCTGCGGGTGGCCCAGGGGGGCCACGACGGGCTGGCGCGCGCCATCGTTCCTCCCCACACCGGCTACGACGGCGACGCCCTCGTCGCCATGGCCACCGGCGAGCTGGATCCCGACGGTGGGACCGACGTCGAGGTCGTCCGGCTCCTCGCCGTCGTGGCCACCGAACGAGCGGTGCGCTCCCTGGCATCGGCCTGAACCGCCCCCTCTACGATGCGGAGGTGCTTCCCGCACTGGCCGACGTCGACGCCGAAGCCAGCACCTGCACCCGCTGCCCGCTGGCGGTGGGACGCACCCAGGTCGTGTTCGGCATGGGCAACGCCACCGCCGACCTGATGTTCATCGGCGAGGGTCCCGGTGCCGAGGAGGACCGCCAGGGGCTGCCGTTCGTGGGCCGCTCCGGCCAGCTCCTCGACCGGCTGCTCGCCGAAGAGACGGGCTTGACCCGCGACCACTGCTACATCGCCAACATCGTCAAGTGCCGGCCTCCCGGCAACCGCGACCCACGGCCAGAGGAGATCGCCGCCTGCCAGCCCTGGCTCGAGACCCAGCTCGACCTCGTGGACCCCACCGTGATCGTCACGCTCGGGAACTTCTCGACCAAGCTGCTGCTCGGCACCACCGTGGGCATCACCCGCCTCCGCGGCCACGCCTACCGGTTCCGGCGGGGCGTGGTGGTACCGACCCTCCACCCGGCCGCCGTGCTGCGAGGCGGGGGTACGCCGCTCGCCCAGATGCGGGCCGACCTGGTGCGGGCCAAGCTGGCGCTGGCCGACCCCACCCCGACGGCCACGGTGCCGTGATCACCGCTCGGACGACGACCGTCGACGACACCCGCGCCCTGGCCGCAGCCGTGGCCGAGCTGGCCCAGCCCGGTGACATCGTGCTCCTGGCCGGCGAGCTCGGGGCCGGCAAGACGGCCTTCGTCCAGGGCTTCGGCCGGGCCCTCGGTGTGACCGACCGCATCACGAGCCCGACCTTCACGATCGCCCAGGAGTACACCGGCCGGCTCCGCCTGCACCACCTCGACGTGTACCGCCTCGACCACCTCGGCGAGACCCTCGACATCGGCTTGCCCGAGATCGTCGACGAGGGGGCCGTCGTGGTCATCGAGTGGGGCGATGTCGTGGTCCCCGCCCTCCCCGCCGACTTCTGCGAGATCCGCCTCACGTTCGGCGACGGTGACGACGACCGCCTCATCGAGCTGCGTCCCGTCGGTCGCCGCTGGAGCGCTCGCGCCCGGGCCCTGGCCGACGCACTGGCTCCCTGGGTCGATCGCTGATGCTGGTGCTCGGCATCGAGACCGCTACCACGCAGGTCGGCTGCGCCATCGGTGGCCACGAGGGCGTGCTGGCCTCCACGCACTCGGCCCGTGGGCGCCGCCACGCCGAGACCTTGGTGCCTTCGATCGAGTTCGTCTGCCGCCAGGCTCGAGTCGAGCTGCGGGAGATGGGCGCCGTCGCCGTCGACCTGGGCCCGGGGCTGTTCACCGGGCTACGAGTGGGCGTCGCCACCGCCAAGGCCATCGCCCAGGCCCTGCGAGTGCCGATGATCGGCATCAACAGCCTCGACCTGCTGGCCTTCCCGGCCCGGTTCAGCAGCCGGCTCATCACCGCCGTGATCGACGCCCGACGGGGGGAGGTGTTCGCCGCCGGGTACCGCCACGTGCCCGGAGGTGTGCAGCGGGTGAGCGGACCTGCGGCGGCCACCCCCGAAGACCTCGCCTCGGACCTGTTCGCTACGGGCGAGGACGTGCTGCTCATCGGCGACGGTGCGCTGCGCTATGCCGACCGGTTCGCCGACCGTAGCCACATCGAGATGGCCGAGCAGGGCCTCGCCTACCCGTCGGCCCGATCGCTGGTGCAGCTGGCCCACGCCCGGGCCCTCCGTGAGCAGTGGGTGCAGCCATGGGATCTGGCGCCGCTCTACCTGCGCCGCCCCGACGCCGAGATCAACTGGTCGGTCAGGGAGGGGGCGTGATGGCAGCCCGAGCCGACGCCGTCGAACCGGCCGCCCTCGACGTGGTGCTCACACCGATGCGTCGCCGCCACCTGCGAGGCGTCCTGCGCATCGAGCAGCAGGTGTACCCGCGACCGTGGTCGCTCGGCCTCTACATGACCGAGCTGGCCATGCGCACGGGCCGCTTCTACGTTGTGGCCCGGGTGGGTGGATGGGTCGTCGGCTACGCCGGGATGATGCTCGTGGGCGACGACGGCCACATCACCACCGTCGCCGTCGACCCGGCCTGGCACCGGCGGGGCATCGCCACCCGGCTGCTGCTGTGCCTCGTGCGTGGCGGCGTGGCGCGAGGGGCCAGCCAGCTCACGCTGGAGGTGCGGATGACCAACCAGGGGGCCCAGGCCATGTACCGACGCTTCGGTTTCGCCCCGGCCGGCGTGCGCAGGGGCTACTACGTCGACAACCGGGAGGACGCCCTCGTCATGTGGGCCCACGACGTCGACCTCGCCGACCACGCCGACCGCCTCCTCGCCATCGAGGCGGCGGTGGTCGGCACGACCACGCTCGAGGGCTTCGAGTGACCGGGCCCCATCCACCGAACCGGCCACCCAACGGGCCGCCGACCGGCGGGGAAGGGAGAGACGCCGGTGTCACGGTGCTCGGGATCGAGACGTCGTGCGACGAGACGGCCGCCGCCGTGGTCGACGACGGCTTCGTGGTCCGCTCGTCGGTGGTGTCGAGCCAGGTCGACCTGCACGCCCGCTACGGCGGCGTGGTACCCGAGATCGCCAGCCGGGCCCACGCCGAGCTGCTCACCCCCGTGGTGGCCGAGGCGCTGGTGGAAGCTGGGGTGGAGGACGGCGACATCGACGCCGTGGCCGCCACCTACGGTCCCGGCCTGGTGGGCGCCCTGCTGGTGGGCGTGAGCACGGCCAAGGCGCTGGCCCTCGTCTGGGACGTGCCCTTCGTGGCCGTGAACCACCTCGAGGCCCACCTTTACGCCACCCTCCTCGACGACCCGTCGCTCGAGTTGCCCGTGGTGGTGTTGCTGGTGTCGGGCGGGCACACCATGGTCGTCGAGATGACGGGGCACGGCCGCTACCGGGTGCTCGGCTCGACCGTGGACGACGCCGCCGGCGAGGCCTTCGACAAGGTGGCCCGCTACCTGGGCCTGGGTTACCCGGGCGGCCCAGCCATCGACCGGTTGGCCATGCACGGTGACCCGACGGCCATCGCCTTTCCTCGGGCCATGCTCGAGGAGGGGTACGACTTCTCGTTCTCGGGCCTGAAGACAGCGGTGGTCAACCACGTCCGCCGCCACCCCGACGTCGCCACCGCCGACGTCGCCGCCTCCTTCCAGGCCGCCGTGGTCGACGTGCTCGTGCACAAGCTGCGACGGGCGGCGGCGGAGGTCGGCGCCAAGGGGATGTGCCTCGGCGGTGGCGTTGCCGCCAACTCGTTGCTGCGCGAGCGCTTCCTCGACGCCTGCACCACCGACGGCCGGCGGGGCTTCCTGCCCAGCCGAGCCATGTGCACCGACAACGCCGCCATGGTCGCCGCCGCCGGCTGGTGGCGCCTCCGGGCCGACGGGCCGAGCCCCCTCGACACGGGCGCCGTCCCCGGCCTCGGTCTGCCCGTCACCGCCCGTTGACGGCGGCGCTGCCCGTCGTGGCCCAGGTGGTGAGATCCGGGTTCGTCGAGAGCCGCCACACCGGTTCGGTGGTGGCCCTCGACGGCGCGGGGGAGGTGGCCCTGGCCGTCGGCCAGGTGGACGCCGCCATCCTGCCCCGGTCGGCCAACAAGCCGCTGCAGGCGACGGCCATGGTGGGCGCCGGGCTCGAGCTGGATGGTGAGCTGCTCGCCCTCGTCGCCGCCAGCCACTCCGGCGAGCAGTTCCACGTCGATGGGGTCCTCCGCGTCCTGGCCGCCGCCGGGCTCGGAGCCGAGGACCTCGACAACGTGGCCGGACTGCCCCTCGACCAGGATGCGCAACGGGCCGCCATCGCCGCCGGGGGCGGGCCCGAGCCGGTGCTCCACAACTGCTCGGGGAAGCACGCCGGGATGCTGGCCACCTGTGTGCGGGCCGGGTGGCCCATTGGCGGCTACCTGGCGCCGGACCACCCCGTGCAGCGCCACATCACCGCCGGCATCGAGCGGCTCGCCGGCGAGGCCGTGGCCGCCCTGGTGGTCGACGGCTGCGGCGCTCCCCAGCACGCGCTCACGCTCATCGGGCTGGCCCGCGCCTTCCGGGCGCTCGCCCTGGCACCGGCATCCACACCCGAGGGCCGGGTGGCGACGGCCATGAAGACCCACCCCCGGTGGTCCGGCGGCACGGGCCGTCCGGTCACCCGGCTGTTGGAAGGTGTCCCGGGTCTGGTGGCCAAGGACGGCGCCGAGGGCGTGATGGCCGGGGCCACCGCCGACGGGACGGCGGTAGCCGTGAAGATCGCCGACGGGGCCCAGCGAGCGGCGGTGCCCGTCCTCGTGGCCACGCTGGCCAGCCGGGGGGTGGACACCGCTGCCGTGGCCGACCTGGCCACCGTGCCGGTCCTCGGGGGTGGCCGCCCGGTCGGAGAGCTGAGGGTGACGGGGATCGGAGGCCCGTGACGGCTCGTCGGGGCTGGTCGGGCTCTCCACCCGTCACCGGATGGCAGTTCGGACTCGCTGTTGCGACCGGCACCGACCTCGTCTACCGTTAGCACTCGCCAATCGAGAGTGCTAACGCCGATACGGCGAGCCGCTCGCCAACGACCACCACGGAGGCGCTGATGAACCTGCAGCCGCTCGACGACCGCATCGTCGTCAAGCCGAACGATGCCGAGGAGACCACGGCCAGCGGTCTCGTCATCCCCGACACCGCCAAGGAGAAGCCGCAGCAGGGTGAGGTCCTGGCTGCCGGCCCGGGTCGCCGCTCCGACCAGACCGGGGAGATCATCCCGCTCGATGTCGCCGTGGGCGACACGGTCGTCTACTCGAAGTACGGCGGCACCGAGATCAGCGTGGACGGCGAGGACGTGCTCATCCTCAACGGTCGGGACGTCCTGGCCAAGATGTCCAAGTAGGAGGCCACATGCCGAAGATCCTGAAGTTCGAAGAAGACGCTCGACGAGGCCTCGAGGCCGGCGTCAACAAGCTGGCCGACGCCGTCAGGGTCACGCTCGGCCCACGGGGTCGCAACGTGGTCCTGGACAAGAAGTTCGGGGCGCCGACCATCACCAACGACGGCGTATCCATCGCCCGGGAGATCGAGCTCGACGACCCCTACGAGAACATGGGCGCCCAGCTGGTGAAGGAGGTCGCCACCAAGACCAACGACATCGCCGGCGACGGCACCACCACGGCCACCGTCCTGGCCCAGGCGCTCGTGCACGAAGGCCTGCGGAACGTGGCCGCCGGGGCCAACCCCATGGCCCTCAAGCGGGGCATCGACAGGGCCGTCGCCGCCGCCGTCGAGGCCATCGCCGACCAGTCCAAGGAGGTGGACGACCGCAGCGAGATCGCGCAGGTGGCCACCATCTCGGCCAACAACGACCAGGCCATCGGCGAGGTCCTGGCCGACGCCATCGACAAGGTCGGCAAGGACGGCGTGGTGACCGTCGAGGAGTCGAACACCTTCGGGATGGAGCTCGAGTTCACCGAGGGCATGCAGTTCGACAAGGGCTACCTGTCGCCGTACTTCGTGAGCGACCCCGAGCGTCAAGAGGCCGTCCTCGACGACCCCTACATCCTGTTCAACAACGGCAAGATCTCCTCGGTCCAAGAGCTGCTGCCGGTGCTCGAGAAGGTGATGCAGGGCGGCAAGCCGCTCCTGATCGTGGCCGAGGACCTCGAGGGCGAGGCTCTGGCCACCCTGGTGGTCAACAAGATCCGCGGGACGTTCAACTCGGCGGCGGTCAAGGCTCCGGGCTTCGGCGAGCGTCGCAAGGCCATGTTGGCCGACATGGCCATCCTCACCGGTGGCCAGGTGATCTCCGAGGAGGTCGGCCTGAAGCTCGACAGCACCACCCTCGACCTGCTGGGCCGCGCCCGCAAGGTGGTGATCACCAAGGACAACACCACCATCATCGAGGGGGCGGGGTCCGAGGACGAGGTGAAGGGCCGCATCGCCCAGATCAAGCGGGAGATCGACGACACCGACTCCGACTGGGACCGCGAGAAGCTCCAGGAGCGTCTGGCCAAGCTGGCCGGGGGAGTGGCCGTGGTCAAGGTCGGCGCCGCCACCGAGGTGGAGCTCAAGGAGAAGAAGCACCGCATCGAGGACGCCCTGTCGGCCACCCGGGCCGCCATCGAGGAGGGCGTGGTCGCCGGCGGTGGCACCGCCCTGCTCCGGGCTCGGGCCAAGGTCGAGAAGGCCACCAAGAAGCTTGATGGCGACGAGGCCACCGGTGCCCGTTCGGTGCACAAGGCCCTCGAGGCGCCCACTCGGCTGATCGCCGACAACGCCGGTGCCGAGGGTGCGGTGGTGGTGCAGCAGATCGAGCGCGAGACCGGCTCGATCGGCTTCAACGCCGCCAGCGGTGAGTTCGAGGACCTGTTCAAGGCCGGCGTGATCGACCCGGCCAAGGTCACCCGGGCCGCCCTCCAGAACGCGGCGTCGATCGCCGGGCTCATGCTCACCACCGAGGTGATCGTGGCCGACAAGCCCGAGCCCGAGCCGGCTGCTCCGGCCATGCCTGGTGGCGGCGGCATGGGCGGCATGGGTGGCATGGGCATGATGTGACGAGGTCGGCTCCGCCGATCCCGAATGAGAAGGACCGGGCTCAGCCCGGTCCTTCTTCGTTTCGGTGCCGCGTCGGGCGGCGTGGCCCGGGAGGCGTCGGGAAACGTGCGTTCGGGTATGGTGGAGCCATGAGCGATCAGCAAGGCATCCCCGAGATCGATCCGTCCCTCGAAGGGTCCAACCTCGAGAAGGACCCGGACTCCTGGGTCACCGGTGACGAGGCCATGACCGGCGCCCAGGCCTCCTACCTCAGGACCCTCTCGGACCAGGCCGGGGAGCCCTTCGACGAGAAGCTGTCCAAGGCCGAGGCCTCGAAGCGCATCGACGAGCTGCAGGAACGCACCGGCCGCGGTCGCTGACCGGCCGGCGGGTGGTCGGTACGCTGCGACGATGAAGCCGCTCATCGCCGACCCCGCCAAGCTGTTGGCCCACTGGATGGAGTGGGAGCGAGGCGAGACCCCGCCGGGACGGGTGATGAGCAACCTCAAGACCGGCGGGCTCCGGGAGGTCCTCGAACAGCTCGCTGACGAGTCGCGGGAGGCCGACCCCGCTGGCCGCTGAGCGGCCCGAACCCGTCCGCCGGGGTGGGCCCCAGCGCATCCCGAGGCCGCCTGGGGTCGGACCCGGCGAACCGGCGCCGTGGGCGGACATGGTCGCCACCCTGGGCCGGGTCGGGGTCGACGATGTCCGGGCCGCCCTCGCCGCTGCCGGCCCGGCCCGTCCCTCGATCGTCGAGCAGCTCGGCTTCGGCGGGATGGCCGTCCCCGAGCGGATCCGCTCGGCCAGCCGAGCGGTGCGTCCCCGACCCTCGGCCGTCCTCGTGCCCCTCTACGACCACGAGGGCGAGGCATGGGTGGTGCTCACCCGGCGAGCCGCTCACATGCGGTCCCACAGCGGCGAGGTCAGCTTCCCCGGCGGCGGTCAGGAGCCCGGCGACGTCGATCTCGTCGCCACCGCGCTCCGGGAGGCCTACGAGGAGACCAGTCTCGACCGGGAGTCGGTCGAGATCATCGGCGAGCTCGACCACCTGGCCACCGTCACCAGCCGGTCGTTCATCGTGCCCTTCGTCGGCGTGGTGCCCGGCCGCCCCCGGCTCACACCCCACGCCGAGGAGGTCGAGGCCATCCTCCACGTGCCCCTGTCCGAGCTGCTGCTCGAGGGGGTGTTCAGGGAGGAGCGCTGGGGGTTCGGAGCCGTCCAGCGGCCGATCGTGTTCTTCGAGCTGGTGGGGGACACGGTGTGGGGGGCGACCGCAGCGATGCTGCGCCAGCTCCTCGGGCTCGTCACCGGCACCGTCGCCCGCGGCGAGCTGGGCCACGATTGAGTGCGTGTCGGGTGCCTGTCCGACCAGGACGGTGCCACGGGTGGCCGGTAGGTTGGCCGGCGGTGCCTGCTGGACGTGCCACCCGGCTGCTCGGCCTGCTCGGGCTCCTCGGCCTCACGCTCCTGACGGCATGCTCGGAGGCCCCGTCGCTCGGAGCTCCCGATCCCGCCTCGGAGCAGGGCCGTGAGATCGAAAACCTGTGGCGGGGCACCGTGGTCGCCGCCCTGGTCGTCGGCGCCATCGTCTGGGGCCTGATCCTGTGGTCGATCGTGCGCTACCGCAAGCGCAACGACGACGTGCCCGACCAGAGCCCCTACAACGTGCCCATCGAGGCCGTGTACACGATCGTGCCAGTGCTCATCGTGGCCGTCCTCTTCTATTTCACCCTGCGCACCCAGGTCGACGTCAGGGAGACGAACGCCTCCCCTGACGTCACCGTCGAGGTGGTCGGGTTCCAGTGGCAGTGGCAGTTCCGCTACCCGGGCGAGGACGTCATCGTCACCGGCCGCCCCTCGGGCCGGCCCGAGATGGTCCTGCCGGTGGGGCGCACCGTCCGCCTGAGGCTGATCGCCGCCGACGTCAACCACTCCTTCTGGGTGCCCCGCTTCCTGTCCAAGCGCGATCTGATCCCCGGGATCCGCAACGTGATCGACATCGACACCACCGAGAAGGGGTCCTTCGTCGGGCGCTGCGCCGAGTTCTGCGGACTCGACCACTGGCGCATGTACTTCTCGGTGCGGGTGGTCGACCCGTCCACCTACGAGGCCTGGCTGGCCGACCAGCAGGAGACCCCCGGATGACCGTGCTCGATGCACCCCGGTCGGCGCCCGAGGAGCCCGAGCACCCCCCCGCGGCGCCCGCCACCGGGCTCCTCGGATGGCTGACCACAACCGATCACAAGAAGATCGGCATCAGCTACATGGTGACCGCCTTCGGCTTCTTCATGTTCGGTGGTGTCCTCGCCCTCGTGGTGCGGGCCGAGCTCTACAGCCCCGGCTCCCAGCTCGTCAGCGAAGGCACCTACAACCAGGTCTTCACGATGCACGGCAGCGTCATGATGTACCTGTTCATCGTCCCCTTCGCCTTCGGGTTCGCCAACTTCATCGTGCCCCTGCACATCGGCGCCGACGAGATGGCGTTCCCCCGCCTCAACGCGCTCAGCTACTGGCTCTACCTGTTCGGCGCGCTCACCATGGTCACCGGATTCCTCACCGCCGACGGGCCTCCCGCGTTCGGTTGGACGGCCTACGCCCCGCTGTCGGACTCGATCCGCACACCGTCGGTCGGCGCCGACCTGTGGCTCATCGCCATCGTGCTGACCGGCCTGTCGAGCGTGCTCGGGGCGGTCAACATCGTGGCCACCGTGTCGGCCATGCGGGCCCCGGGCATGTCGATGTTCCGCATGCCCATCTTCACCTGGAACATGTTGGTGACGAGCGTGCTGGTGCTGATCGCCTTCCCGGTGCTGACGGCGGCCTGCCTCATGCTCTTGGCCGACCGGATGCTCCAAGCCCACATCTTCGACGCCGGGGCCGGCGGTTCACCCATCCTGTGGCAGCACCTGTTCTGGTTCTTCGGCCACCCCGAGGTGTACATCGCCGCGCTGCCGTTCTTCGGGATCATCACCGAGGTGCTGGCGGTGTTCTCGTGGCGACCGGTGTTCGGGTACAAGGGCCTGGTCTTCGCCACGCTGGGCATCGCGTCGCTGTCGGTGGGCGTGTGGGCGCACCACATGTTCGCCACCGGCGCCGTCGAGGTCGGCTTCTTCAGCGGGCTCTCCTACCTGATCGCCGTGCCCACGGGGGTCAAGTTCTTCAACTGGATCGGCACCCTCTGGAAGGGGCGGTTGACGTTTCCCACGCCGATGCTGTTCGCCATCGGCTTCCTCCTCCTGTTCCTGCTCGGCGGTCTGACCGGCGTGATCCTGGCCTCGCCTCCGGTCGACTACCACCTCCATGACTCCTACTTCGTGGTCGCCCACATGCACTACGTGCTCTTCGGCGGCTCGGCCTTCGCCCTGTTCGCCGGGATCTACTACTGGTACCCGAAGTTCACCGGCAAGCGGCTGCACGAGGGCTGGGGCAAGCTCCACTTCGCCCTGATGTTCATCGGGTTCAACCTCACCTTCCTCGTCCAGCACCGGCTCGGGCTCGAGGGCATGCCCCGCCGCGTGGCCGACTACCTGCCGTCGGACGGCTTCACCGACCTCAACCGGGTCTCGTCGGTGGGTTCGGCCCTGCTCGGGATGTCGACGCTTCCGTTCCTCTGGAACCTCTGGCGGACTCATCGTCGAGGCGGACCGGCCGGCGACGACCCGTGGGGCGGCCAGACCCTCGAGTGGGCGACGTCCTCCCCGCCGCCGCCGCACAACTTCGACCGGCTGCCGCCCATCCGGTCGAACCGGCCGGTGTGGGACCTGAACCACCCCGTCGGCCCTGACCACCGGTCCGGCGAGACCGAGTACGACCCCGGCGGCCCTCCCGACGGCGAGAAGGCCGGGCACCGGTGAGTTTCCAGGATGACGCCGGGCGGACCGACGACAGCCCGGGCTTCGACGTGCAGGCCCGCATCTTCACCGCCATCGGCGTGTTCGTCACCGTGGTCTCGATCGTCTACGGGTTCATCAGCTACGAGTGGGCGGGGACGGTCATGCTCTCCCTGACCAGCGGCCTGGCCTTCCTCACCGGCGCCTACCTCGGCTGGCGCAAGCCGAGCCACGGGACCGTCGAGGACGCCGAGCACGCCGACGACGAGCCCTGGTTCCCGTCGGCCAGCATCTGGCCTTTCGCGGTGGGCGCCGGTGCCGCCCTCGTGGCCAACGGGCTGCTGCTCGGCACGTGGCTCCTGGCCCCGTCCGTGGTCGTCCTCGCCTACGCCGTGGCCGGCTTCGTGCTCCAGAGCCGCCGCCGGGCCTGAGTTAGTCGGCCGGGGTGGGGCGGGGGTCGGGGCGGGGTCGGTCTCGGGTGCGACGGGGCGGGGGGACCGGCTTCGGGACCGTCTCGCCGCGGGCCACCTCCCGGTCCACGAGGTCACGGCACAGCCGGTAGGCGATCCACCCGGCCACCGGCGGAGCGACCAGGCAGAGGATGCGGAACGCCCACAGCACGGCGTTCACCGACAGCCCGAAGGTCGTGGCCGTCACGTCGGTGGACGCCGACAGGGTCAGCACCGTGTAGAAGGCGAGGGTGGCGACGCCGAGGGCCGTGCGCACGGGCCGGTCGCGGGGGCGATCGAGTAGGTGATGCTCGGCCCGGTCGCCGGTGCGACGAGCCTCGAGGAACGGCCAGGCGAAGAGGGCGGCGAAGGTGAGCCCGGCCAGGAGCACGGCGGGGAAGAACGGAGCCGGCACCTCGAAGCCGAAGGCCCGGATCTCCCACGCCGGCCAGACCCGCAGGGCGCCGTCGAGCCAGCCCATGTACCAGTCGGGCTGCGAGGCGGCCGACACCTCCGCAGGGTCGAACGGGCCGTACAACCACACCGGGTTGATCTGGGCCAGGCCACCCATGGCCGAGAGCACGGCGGCGGTGATGAGCATCAGGCCGATGGACTTGAAGGCGAAGCTCGGCCACACCCGCTCGCCCACCACGTTGTCCTCGCGGCGCTCACCGCCGCCGAACTGGGTGTGCTTCTGGCGGACGACCAGGCCCAGGTGGGCCCCGAGGAGGGCGATGATGGCGGCCGGCGCCAACAGGATGTGGATGACGTAGAGGCGGGAGATGATGTCGGGCCCGGGGAACTCGCCCCCGAACAGCAGGGACGCCACCCAGGTGCCGGCCACCGGGATCGAGAGGGCGATCGAGTAGGCGATGCGCAGGCCGGTGCCGGAGAGTTGATCGTCGAGCAGCGAGTAACCGGCGAACCCGTTGAAGATGCCGAGGATCAGGAGGGTGACCCCGATCATCCAGTTCAGCTCGCGCGGGCGGCGGAAGGCGCCCGTGAAGAAGACCCGCATGAGGTGCACGACGATGGCGGCGAGGAACAGCAGCGCCGCCCAGTGGTGGATCTGTCGCATCACCAGACCGGCTCGCACGTCGAAGCTGAGATCGAGGGCCGACCGGTATGCCTCGGTCATCTCGACGCCCTGCAGCGGCTCATAGCTGCCGGTGTAGATCACCTCCTCCTGGCTCGGCGAGAAGAAGAAGGTGAGGTAGACGCCCGTGGCGAGCAGCACGACGAACGAGTAGAGGGCCAGCTCCCCGATGAGGAACGACCAGTGGTCGGGGAACACCTTGCCGAGCGCCGACCGGGCGAACTTGGCGGCGCCGAGGCGGCTGTCGAGCCAGCGAGCGGTGCGCCGGGTCACCAGGCGGTCGGGCTTGGAGTGGCGGCGACGGCGAAGCGGTGCCACGTCAGCGGCCCCTGTCCCAGAAGCCCGGGCCGGTCGGCGCCTCGAAGTCGCCTGTGGCCACCACGAAGCCCTCGTCGTCGATGCGGATGGGGAGGCTGGGCAGCGCCCGGGTGGCGGGGCCGAACACGGGCCGGGCGTCGTCGAGCACGTCGAAGGTCGACTGGTGGCAGGGGCAGAGGAGGAGGTGCTCGGGAGCCTGGTAGAGGCCCACCGGGCAGCCGAGGTGCGTGCACAGCTTGGAGTAGGCGAGGAGCTCGGCGGCCTCGCTGGTTCGGTCGCTGGTCTCGGCCCCCGCCGCCCCGTCGTCGGATCGGGAGCGGCCGGGCCGGATGAGCAACGTGGGGGCGTCGGCGGCGTCGGTGTGGTCCTCGGGGAAGGCGGTCAACAGGCCGTCGACGGCCACCTCGTCAGCCCGGATGGGCCGGTTGGCTTCGTCGACGAGGCGGACCCCGGCCCGGAACGGGGTGCCCTTGAACCCCCTGCCGGGCCGGGGACCGAGGGAGCGGATGGGGAACACGAGGGCGGCGGCGAGGGCGGCCACGGCGGCCCCCGCCATCTTGACGAGCAGCCCCCGACGGGCCAGGACGTGCTCGCCCTGCTCGAACTGGGTGGTGAAGGCGGCGATGTCCTCCTCGCTCGACTCGAGGGGCTTGCGCTCCTCGATGGCCGGGCCGTGGGGCATGAAGTAGCGGGCCCAGACCACGAGCCCGACCCCGAGGCCACCGAGGGCCAGGGCGAGCAGGATGCCCTCCAGTTGCGGCTGGCCGCCGGTCGAGAACACCACGGCGAGCCCGACGGCCCCCAGGATGCTGACGGCGAAGGCCACGGCGGTGAGGCGCTCGCCCTGCCGGGCCTGCTCCGGGCGCACCTCCGGGGCGTCCCCGGCCTCGTCCCGTCGTCCTTCGGTCGTCGTCATCCCGCCTCGGCCTTCCGGCGGTGGTAGGACCGCTTGCCGATGACGTATGAGACGAGCAGCAACAAACCCATGCCGAGCACCCACACGAGGAACCCCTCGGGGATGGGGCCGAGCCGGCCGAGGGCGATGCCCCCACGGTCGTCGGGGTCTTCGAGGTAGCGGACGTAGCGGGCGATGGCATCCACCTCGGCGTCGTCGAGCGCGTCGCGGCCGAACACGGGCATCTGGCCGGGGCCGATCCGCATCGCCGCGCCGACCTGGGTCGGGGTGGCCTGGCCGAGGGAGGGCGCCGCCCGCCCGTAGCTGAGCGCCCCTCCCGCCCCGGTGGCGCTGTGGCAGGCCTGGCAGTTGTCTCTGAACAGCTCCCCGCCCAGGGACAGATCGCCGGTGGCGGCATCGACGTCCGGCACGTCGGGCCCGTCGCCGAGGGTGCCGACGTAGGCCACGAGGGCGGCGATCTCGTGCGGTTCGTAGGCTGGCTCCTTGCGCTGGGGGATCTCCTCGGAGCTGGCCAGGGGCATGCGTCCGGTCGTCAGGTAGTAGTAGGCGGCGGCCTCGCCCGAGTCCTCGAGCGATGGGCCCCGGTCGGCCCCGTCAGGGGCTCGAACGCCCTCGCCGTCGAGACCGTGGCAGCTCGAACAGCCCACGACGAAGAGCTCACGGCCCTGGGCCACCAGGTCGCCACCGGGCCGCCCCGGCGGGTCTTCCTCCTGGGCTGCCGATCCCGCTCCGAGGACCAGGAACAGCGCCGCCGCCAGGACCGGCACGAGGAGGGCGGGGTGGCGCAGTCGACGGAGGGTCACCGGGTGGTCATCGCAAGAGGTAGATGGTGGCGAACATGGCCACCCAGACGACGTCGACGAAGTGCCAGTAGTAGGCGCACACGGTCACGCCGGGCCCGACCGGGGCCGCCGATCGGCCACCGACGGCGCCGATGACGGCCAGCATGAAGGCGATGCCCCCGAGGACGTGGAGGCCGTGGAAGCCGGTCATGAGGTAGAAGATCGAGCCGTAGGCGTGGGTCGAGATGGAGAAGGGCAGCTCGACGTACTCGACGGCCTGGTTGGTGAGGAACAGGGCCCCCAGCCCGGCGGTGACTAGCAGCCACCGGACAGCCAGCGACCGGTCTCCCCGCTCCGCCGCCCGCACGGCGACGTGCATGGTGAAGCTGGACCCGACCAGCACCCCGGTGGCGGCGGTGGTCCGCAGGGTGGCCAGCTCGACACCCTCGGGGGGCCAGACCAGGTTCTCGGCCCGGAGGGTGAAGTAGGCGGCGAACAGCCCGGCGAAGAACATGAGCTCCGACGAGAGCCACACGACCGTGCCGACGCCGAGCAACGACGGACGACGGACGGTCTCGGCAGCAGCGGCCATCGCGGTGCACTGTACGGCTCCCCCTTCCCCCCGGCCGGGTCGGAGCCGTCCGGCGAATGCAGTGGCGAGGAACCGGACGCTCCGCACGGTCGATCGCCGCCTGCGCTCTCGACGGGAACCGCAGGCGGCGTACCGTCGGGCTGATGCCGCCGCCGTCGGTTCGCACCGTGGTCCTCGACTGGAGCGTCGACCCCGCCATGGCGCTGCTCGTCGGTTTGGCCGCCTACCTCTACCTGCTCGGCGTGCGGCGGTTGGCCCGGCGCCGCCCGGGCGGTGACCGGCGGTCTCGCCGCTGGCCCCCGCCGCGCACCTTGGCCTTTGCCGCCGGTCTCCTCACCCTGGTGTTCGCCACCCAGTCCGGCCTCGCCCGTTACGACACCGTGCTGTTCAGCCTGCACACCGTCCAGCACGTGCTGCTCGGCATGGTCGCGCCGGTGCTGCTCGCCCTCGGCGCCCCCATCACGCTCGCACTGCAAGCGTCGGCCCGCCCCACCCATCGGACCCTGCTGCGAGTCGTCCACCATCCCGTCGTGGCGGCCCTGACCCACCCCCTCGTGGCGTGGGGCCTGTTCGGGGGCACGCTCTTCGCCCTGTACTTCTCGCCGCTGTTCGAGCAGTCACTGCGCAACGACCTCGTCCACCAGGCCGTGCACGTCCACTTCGTGGCCGCCGGGCTCCTGTTCGCCTGGCCAGCGGTTGGCCTCGACCCGCAACGGCGACGCCTGTCCCACCCGGGCCGGCTGCTCTACGTGCTGATGGCCGTGCCCTTCCACGCCTTCCTCGGCCTGGCCGTGCTGTCGGCGGCCGAGCAGCCTCTCGGGGCCGACGTGTACGGCGCAGTGGCCCGGGACTGGGGTCCGACGTTGGCCGTCGACCAGCGCACGGGAGCGGCCGTGCTGTGGGCGCTCGGCGACCTGTTCGGTCTCGTGGCCGGCGCCATCGTCGTCATCCAGTGGATCAAGGCCGACGAGCGGCGCCAGGCTCGGGAGGACCGCCGCCTCGACGAGGCGATGAAGGTGTCCGGTTAGCCCCTCGGTTCGCCCTCGCGTCAGCCCCGTCCGCCGTAGTTGGGGGACTCGGCGGTGATGTGGACGTCGTGGGGGTGGCTCTCGCGCAGGCCGGCGGCGGTGATGCGGACGAACCGGGCTCGCTGCTGCATGGTCTCCATCGAGTCGGCGCCGCAGTAGCCCATCGCCGCCCGCAGACCTCCGACGAGTTGGTGCAACACGTTGGCCACCGGGCCCTTGTAGGCCACCCGTCCCTCGATGCCCTGCGGCACGAGCTGGTTGGCCTCGGTGACCTCGCCTTGGAAGTAGCGGTCCTTCGAGAACGACCGGGCCTTCATCGCTCCGAGCGAGCCCATGCCCCGGTACTCCTTGTAGCGCTCACCTTCATGGAAGACCACCTCGCCGGGGCTCTCGTCCACGCCAGCCAGGAGCCCCCCGAGCATCACCGCGTCGGCCCCGGCGGCCACAGCCTTGGCGATGTCGCCGGAGAACTGCACCCCGCCGTCGGCGATGACCGTCGCGCCCCGCCGGGCGGCAGCCTCGGCGCAGTCGTAGATGGCGGTGACCTGGGGCATGCCGACCCCGGCCACCACCCGGGTGGTGCAGATCGAACCCGGGCCCACGCCGCACTTCACGGCGTCGGCCCCGGCATCGAGCAGGGCCAGGGTGGCGTCGGCGGTGACCACGTTGCCGGCGATCACGTCGACGTCGGCGTGATGGTCCCGCATGGCCTTCACGGCCTCCAGGACGCCGAGGGAGTGGCCGTGGGAGATGTCCACCACGAGCACGTCCACCCCGGCCTCGACGAGGGCGGCGGCCCGCTCGAGGGCATCATCACCTACCCCGATGGCGGCGCCGACCCGCAGGCGGCCGCGGTCGTCCTGGGTGGCGTCGGGGTACTGGATCTTCTTCTTGATGTCCTTGACCGTGATGAGCCCCCGCAACTGCCCGTCGTCGTCGACCACCGGAAGCTTCTCGATGCGGTGCTGCCACAGCAGGTCCTTGGCCTGGTCGAGGGTGGTGCCGACGGGGGCGGTGACCAGCGGCGGTCGCCGCATGACGTGTTCGATGGCCTGGTCGACGGCTTCCACGAAGCGCAGGTCGCGGTTGGTGAGGATCCCGACGAGGCGACCGGCCCGATCGGTGATGGGGATGCCCGAGATCCGGTAGTGGGCCATGAGCTCGAGGGCCCGGGTGACGGGGGCGTCGGGGGGCAGGGTGACGGGGTCGACGATCATCCCCGACTGCGAGCGCTTCACCTTGTCCACCTCGGCCACCTGGTCGGGGATCGACAGGTTGCGGTGCACGATGCCCAGCCCGCCGGCCCGGGCGATGGCGATGGCCAAGCGCCCCTCGGTGACGGTGTCCATGGCCGCCGACACGAGCGGGATGGCGAGCTCGATGCGGGGCGTCAGCCGGGTGCGGGTGCTGACCTCGGTGGGCAGGACCGACGACTCGGCCGGGATCAGGAGGACGTCGTCGAAGGTGAGCCCCTGCTTGGCGAACTTCTCCGGGTAGGAGCCGGTGCCGGCATCCTCGGGGAAGGGGCTGGGTCGGCGCTCCATGGAGGGAGTCTACGGTCCCGGCAATGGCCGAAGGCGACCCCTCGTACACCATGACCCCCGACGAGTTCCGCCGGTGGGGTCACGAGGCGGTGGAGTGGGTGGCGAGGTACATGGAGCAGGTGGAGGACCTGCCGGTCCGCTCCCCGGTTGCTCCCGGTGGCGTGCAGGCGGCAATGCCCCCGCACCCACCGGTCGAACCGGAGCCGTGGGACCGCATCCTCGCCGACCTCGACCGAGTGGTCCTACCGGGCATCACCCACTGGCAGTCGCCGAACTTCTTCGGCTACTTCCAGGCCAACGCCTCCGGACCCTCGATCATCGGAGAGCTGGTGGCCGCCGGGCTCGGCGTGCAGGGGATGCTCTGGTCGACGAGCCCGGCGGGCACCGAGGTCGAGACCGTGGTGCTCGACTGGCTGGCCGAGCTCCTCGAGCTTCCCGAGTGCTTCCGCTCCTCCGGCCCTGGTGGTGGAGTGATCCAGGACGGCGCCTCCGGGGCGACGCTCTGCGCCCTGCTCGCCGCCCGCGAGCGGGCCGGCGGGGTCGAGGCGCTCGACCGCCTCGTCGCCTACACGTCACAGGAGGCCCACTCCTCGGTGGAGAAGGGGGCTCGGGTGGCCGGTCTGCGCTCCGCTCAGCTCCACCTGGTCGAGGCCGACCGAGCCACCCGAGCCATGCGGGTCGACCAGCTGGCAGCGGCCATGGCCGCCGACGCCACCGCCGGCCGGACACCGTTCTTCGTGTGCGCCACCGTGGGCTCGACGTCGTCGCACGCCATCGACGACGTCGACGCCATCGGTCGCGCCTGCGGTGACCACGGCGCCTGGTTGCACGTGGACGCCGCCCACGCCGGCGCCGCCGCCGTCTGCCCCGAGCTGCGGCCGATCGTGAACGGCGGGCTCGAGCGGGCCGACAGCTACTGCGTCGACCCGCACAAGTGGTTGTTCACGAACCTCGAGTGCGATGCCTTCTACGTGGCCGACCGCCGCCACCTCGTCGCCGCGCTCAGCGTGATGCCCGAGTACCTCCGCAACCCGGCGTCGTCCTCCGGAGCGGTCATCGACTACCGCGACTGGCACCTCCCCCTCGGTCGCCGCTTCCGGGCGCTCAAGCTCTGGTTCGTCCTGCGCCACTACGGAGCCGAGGGCCTGCGTCACCACGTCGCCGCCCACGTCGAGTGGGCTCGGGAACTGGCCAGCTGGATCGACGACGACCCACGGTTCACCCGCATCGAACCCACCCCCTTGAACCTCGTCTGCTTCCGGCCCGCCGCCGGCGGCGAGGAGGCGGCCCAGCGGTTGCTCGACGACGTGAACGCCAGCGGACGAGCCTTCCTCACCCACACCCGCATCGACGGCCATCTCGTGCTGCGGGCCTCGATCGGCCAGACCGCCACCGAACGGCGCCACGTCGAGGCCCTCTGGCGCCTCCTGTCCGACCTGACCCCGGACGCCTAGCCCGCGAGCACGGAGGGGCATGCTGTCGATATGCCGGAGTCGAGCCTCGTCGGGCGCCTGCTGGTGGCAACCCCGGTCATCGCCGACCCCAACTTCGAGCGCACCGTCGTGCTCGTGCTGGCCCACGGCGAGGAGGGCATCCTCGGCGTGGTCCTCAACCGGCCAAGCACGACCGACGCTGCCGATCTGGTGCCGGGCTGGGGTGAGCGGGCGGTGCCGCCCCCGCTCATGTTCCTCGGTGGCCCGGTGGCCCCGAGCGCCGTCATCGGCCTGCACCGAGGGGGCGCCGTCGACCTCAACGTGGCCCCCGAGGACACCGACGACCCACCGGATGCCGTGCGGCTCTTCGCCGGATCGGCGGGGTGGGGCGCCGACCAGCTCGCTAGCGAGCTGGCCGAGCAGGCGTGGTGGGTGGTCGACGCCGACGCCGACGACGCCTTCACCGACGACCCGGGCTCCCTGTGGCGCCGGGTGGTGGCCCGCCAGCGTGGCACCGTCGCCTGGTTCGCCCACTTCCCCGCCAACCTGCGAGCGAACTGAGAGGCCGAGCCGGAACTAAGAGGCCGAGCCGATAGGCGAGGCCTCCATCAAGCACGGTGGGTGTTGCGGCGAAGCCGCATTGACATAGGGGACAGCGCGTGACCGAACCGCGCAACCTCTCCTGGGGATCAGACGAGCTTGACGGCGGCGAGGACGAGCGCCGCGAACGTGGCGTTGCTGGCGAGCAGCATCCAGATGAAGGTGCTCTTGAGCGAGCTGATCTCCCGGTGCAGCGACGCCTCGACACTCAGCCGAAGTGCCTCGAGCTCGCCTCCGAGTGCTGACGTCCGGTTGTCGAGCTCGCCTCGGAGCGCGGTGGTCTGACTCTGGAGCTCGCCTCGGAGCTCGGCGGTCTGGCCGTGGAGCTCGCCTCGGAGCGCGGCGGTTTGCTCACGGATCTCGCCTCGGAGCACGGTGGCCAGATGGTCGAGATCTCGCTTGGTGGCGACATCAGCCCAACCGACAGGCGGGAGGTGCTCCATCAGGACGGTGGCCTCGTCGTGGCCGAGCGTCTCCTCGAGCTTCTGGTACATGCGGTGCCGGGTCTCCTCGGTGATGGCCATCGCTTCCTCGAATCGGGTTGAGCTGATCGGAGGGAGCGTCGGCTCCGAGATGCGGTCAGGGTACCCGCATCCGCCCCCGCCGGAAGAGGACAGAGGTACCGTTCGGCCATGGCCACGCTGTCGTTCGAAGGTGAGACCCACGGCGAGCTGGTGGTGAAGGTGCGCCGTTGGCTGGCGTCGCTCGAAGGGAGAGACGAGGGCTCCCTCACCCGGGTGGAGGCTGTCGAGCAGGGCGCCGAGCTGACCAAGGAGGCGCTGCGGGTCATCGCCTCGTCCGCCCCCGAGCCCATTGCCCAGAGCGAGCTCGTCAAGGCCCTGACGGCCATGGGGTACAAGGCCACCGACGCCACCAAGGAGGCCATCGTCGACGGGCTCGACAGCGTCGAGGAGATGACCGGGGGGAGCGTGGTCAGGATGGCGCGGGAGGCCGGGAAGTCGGTGGCCTACCAGATGAACTCCACCATCGCCCGACAGATCCTTCGGCAGCTCAAGACCCGCTGAGATCCTCTGCGACCCCCGTTAGTGTCGGCAGGTGGCCGAGGTCGACATCGGGATGGGCAAGGCGGCGCGGCGGGCCTACGAGCTCGACGACGTCGCCATCGTGCCCAGCCGGCGGACCCGCGATCCCGACGACCTCGACCTCTCCTGGGAGATCGACGCGTTCCGGTTCGAGCTGCCGATCATGGCTTCGGCCATGGACGGGGCGGTCAGCCCGGCCACGGCTGTCGCCCTCGGCCACCTGGGCGGGGTGGGCGTGTTGAACCTCGAGGGCATCTGGACCCGCTACGAGGACCCCGAGCCGCTGCTGGCCGAGATCGCCTCCCTTCCCGACGACGCCGTCGTGGCCCGGCTCCAGCAGATCTACGCCGAGCCGGTTCGTCCCGAGCTCATCGGTGAGCGGGTCCGCCGGATCCGCTCCGGCGGCGTGGTCTCCTGCGGAGCAGTCACCCCCCACCGGGTCGAGGAGCTCACCGAGGCCATCGTGGGGGCCGAGCTCGACCTCCTCGTGATCCAGGGCACGGTCGTCTCGGCCGAGCACGTCACCAAGGGGGCCGACGAGCCTCTCAACCTGAAGACGTTCGTCCGCCGGCTCGACCTGCCGGTGATCGTCGGCGGCTGCTCGAGCTACCAGGCCGCCCTCCACCTGATGCGCACGGGCGCCGCCGGTGTGCTCGTCGGCGTGGGTGCGGGGCGATCCTCCAGCACCCGACGGGTGCTCGGGACCGGCGTGGCCCAGGCCACGGCCATCGCCGACGCCCGCGCCGCCCGGATGCGCCACCTCGACGAGACCGGTGTGTACGTCCACCTCATCGCCGAGGGCGGCATGTCCACCGGAGGCGACATCGCCAAGGCGGTGGTGTGCGGGGCCGATGCCGTGATGCTCGGGGCTCCGGTGGCGGCCGCCGCTGAGGCCCCGGGCCGGGGACACCACTGGGGCCTCGCCGCCGCCCACCCCACCCTGCCGCGGGGCACCCGGGTCCGGGTCGGGACCCGCGGCTCGCTCGAGCAGATCCTCCTCGGTCCGGCGCCCGACGACAGGGGTGACCTCAACCTGGTTGGCGGTCTGCGCCGGGCGATGGCGCTGTGCGGGCACGCCACGTTGAAGGAGCTCCAGAAGGCCGAGCTGGTCGTCACCTCGTAGCGGGCGGCCTCGCCGGCTGCGGTGGGCTGGGGGCGATGGGCGTCGGGATAGGTTGTGGCATGACCCCTGCACCGGTCGGCGACCGCCCCGTCCTCGTCGTCGACTTCGGCGCTCAGTTCGCCCAGCTCATCGCCCGACGGGTGCGCGAAGCCCACGTCTACAGCGAGATCGTCCCCCACACGATCACGGCCGACGAGCTGGCTGCCCGTCATCCGGCCGGGGTCATCTTCAGTGGTGGACCGAAGTCGGTGCACGTCGAAGGCGCGCCGGTGCTCGACCCGGCGGTCTACGACCTCGGGGTCCCGGTGCTCGGCATCTGCTACGGCGCCCAACTGGTGGCATCACAGCTCGGTGGCGTGGTGGCCAGGACGGGGCGGGGCGAGTACGGGCGGACCGAGCTCGAGGTGGTCCACGAGGGTGTCCTCTTCGGGGACGCCCCACCACCTCGCCAGCAGGTGTGGATGAGCCACTTCGACTCCATCACCACGCCGCCCGACGGGTTCACCGTCACGGGCCGGACGCCCGATGCGCCGGTGGCGGCCATGGAGCACGTCGGTCGGCGCGTGCACGCCGTGCAGTTCCACCCCGAGGTGGTGCACACGCCCCACGGCATGGAGATGCTCAAGCACTTCCTCTACGACGTGTGCGGGTGCCCGCCGTCGTGGACGATGACGTCGATCATCGAGGCGTCGGTCGACGCCATCCGTGACCAGGTCGGCCCCGGGCGGGCGATCTGTGGGTTGTCGGGCGGGGTGGACTCGGCGGTGGCCGCTGCGCTCGTGCACAAGGCCATCGGCCACCAGCTCACGTGCGTGTTCGTCGACACCGGGCTCATGCGCCAGGGCGAGGGCGACCAGGTCGTCGAGACGTTCCGACGCCATCAGGGCATCGAGCTCATCCACGTCCGGGCCGCCGACCGCTTCTTCGACCGGCTGGCCGGCGTGGTCGACCCCGAGGAGAAGCGCAAGGTCATCGGCGAGGTGTTCATCCGGGTGTTCGAGGACGCCGCCGGTGGCATCGAGGACGCCCGCTTCCTCGTGCAGGGGACCCTCTACCCCGACGTCATCGAGTCCGGCGGTGGCAGTGGCGCGGCCACCATCAAGAGCCACCACAACGTGGGCGGCCTGCCCGAGGACCTCGACTTCGAGCTGGTGGAACCCCTGCGGACACTGTTCAAGGACGAGGTCCGCAAGGTCGGCGAAGAGCTCGGGCTCCCCGAGGAGATCGTCTGGCGCCAGCCCTTCCCCGGTCCTGGCCTGGGCGTGCGCATCATCGGTGCGGTCACCCCCGAGAAGGTGGCCACCCTCCAGCACGCCGACGCCATCGTCCGGGAGGAGATCAAGAAGGCGGACCTCGAGCGCGAGGTCTGGCAGGCCTTCGCCGTGCTCCCCGACATCCGCACGGTCGGGGTGATGGGCGACGAGCGCACCTACGCTCACCCGATCGTCATCCGGGCCGTGACCAGCGAGGACGCCATGACCGCCGACTGGGCCCGGTTGCCGCCCGATCTGCTCGAACGCATGTCGAGCCGGATCATCAACGAGGTCCCCGGCATCAACCGCGCCGCCTACGACATCACCTCCAAGCCTCCCGGGACCCGGGACCATGGGAGTGATGGGAGTGATCGGAGGTCCGGTGACCGGCCACGACTGCCGGACGGCGCCGTGAGCGAGCCGCTCGAGGGGTTCGCCGAGGACACCTTCGCCCACGACGGCACCACGCGTCGGGTGTTCGGCACGGTACCGGTCCCGCCGTGGTGGTCATCGCCGAGGTGCCCGGCATCACCCCGGCGGTGGCCGACTTCGCCCGGCGCGCCGCCTCCATCGGGTGCACCGCCGTGCTGCCGTCCCTGTTCGGGGTTCCGGCCGGGCGCCCTCGGTGCCCGCCGCCCTCTCGACCATCGTCCCGGCGTGTGTGTCCCGCGAGTTCACGGTGTTGGCCACCGGGCGGACGTCACCGGTGACGGTGTGGTTGCGAGCACTCGCCCGCCGGGAGCACGAGCGCTGCGGTGGGCCGGGCGTGGGCGTGGTCGGCATGTGCTTCACCGGCGGCTTCGCGCTGGCCATGATGGTCGACGACACCGTGCTGGCTCCGGTGCTCAGCCAGCCGTCCTTGCCCTTCGCCGTCACGCCCAAGCACAAGCGGGACCTCGGGGTGAGCGACACCGACCTGGCCCGGGTCAAGGAGCGGGTGGAGGACGGCGTGTGCGTCTTGGGGCTCCGCTTCACCGCCGATCGGCTGGCCCCGGCCGAGCGGTTCGCTCGCCTGCGCGAGGAGCTGGGTGACGGGTTCGTGGCCGTGGAGATCGACTCCTCGAGGGGCAATCCCCACGGCAACCCCCGTACCGCCCACTCCGTGCTCACCGAGCACCTGGTCGACGAGCCCGGCCATCCCACCCGCGAGGCGCTCGACCAGGTTCTCCAGCTCTTCCGGGACCGGCTGGTGGTGTGATGCCGTGCCCGAGGAGGGGTCAGCAGCCCGGGGGGCCGCCCTCGGCCGGCCCGGCCCGGCGGATCACGGTGGCCTCCGGGACGGGGTCGACGTCCCACTTCCGCACCTCGGCCACCTCGGCGGCGTCCTCGGTGAGCTGGCGGATGGGGTGGAGGCGGCGACGCCGGGCCAGCGAGACCGGCCCCACCTTGAGCGAGCCGTAGGCCAGGGCACCGAGGGGGATCGGCAACCAGAACTGGGCGAGCCGGTAGGTGACCACCGAGATGGTGGCGGTTCCCCGGTCGAGCCCGAAGCCGAGGAGGGTCGAGATGAGCACCGCCTCGACCACGCCCAGCCCGCCGGGGGTGATGGGGATGGCGGCGAGCACGTTGGCCAGGCCGAAGGCCACGATGAGCTCGACCACGCCCATCGTGGAGCCGAAGGCGCGGATGAACACCCACAGCGAGGCGGCATCGAGCAGCCAGAAGGTCAGCGACCAGAACACGGTGCGGCGGACGAGGGGCGGGTCGCTGGCCAGCTCCCGCAGCCGCGCCGCGATCTGGTTGAGCACCCGGGCGGCGGCGTCCTCCTCCACGAGGGGCAGGGGGCGGGCGATGGCCCGGATGACCCGCTCGGCTTGGTCCCGGCCCCGCATGAGCAGCACGACGAGCCCGCCGAAGGCTCCGAGCAGGAGGAGCCCGACCAGCGCGGCGGAGCCGTAGGCGGGGTTGAACCCGTTGACCGGGATCGACACCAAGAGGGCCACCCACAGCAACAGGTTGAGGACGACGGCGGAACCGAGCCCCACGGTGGCCAGCGTGAACCCGGCGGCGGGGCGGGCCACGCCCGCTTCGGTGAGCAAGCGGTACCCGAGGGCGCCGCCGGCGGCGCTGCCCCCCGGAACCAGGTTGGTCACCGCCTTGGTGGACAACTGGATGCGGAACAAGGTGAGCCGGCTCACCGGGGCGTCGCCGGGCAGCGTGGCTCGCGTGAACCGGGTGTAGGCGGCGAACGCCGCCAGCTCCAGGCCGAGGGCCAGCACGAGCAGGAGGGGGTTCACCTGGCTGAGCAGGTGGGCAGCCCGCCGGGCGCCACCGAGCTGGGGAAGGACGAGGTGGTTGAACACGAGCAGGAAGGCCACGATCGACGCCGTCCGCTTCAGGTGCTTGCGGGTGTCGATGCGCCGGCGCTCGGCCGTGTCCGGTCCTTGGGCATGGCCGCCCCCATCGACCGACGCCGGCGGCGTCCCCTGCTCCGACGGTTGGTGACGTGCGATGGCGCGATTGTTCCAGCTACCGGCGGCGAGGACCGCCCCGGGCGCGGCCCCGCCGGCCCGGGCCTTGTTCGAGGGGCTCCGGGGCCACCGTGCAACCCGTCGGTAGGGTGGGCGTGATGGCGTCGCCCGGCTCTGCTCCCAGCCTGCTCGACGGGCTGAACCCGGTGCAGCGAGAGGCGGTGGTCCACACCGAGGGTCCGCTCCTCGTCATCGCCGGGGCCGGCTCGGGCAAGACGCGGGTGCTCACCCACCGCATCGCCCACCTCATCCGGGACGAGGGGGTCTCGCCCTTCGAGATCCTCGCCATCACGTTCACCAACAAGGCCGCCCAGGAGATGAAGCACCGCGTCGGCGCCCTCGTCGGACCGGTGGCCGACAAGATGTGGGTCTCGACGTTCCACTCCGCCTGTGTGCGCATCCTGCGTCGAGACGCCTCCCGGCTCGGGTACCCGTCCTCGTTCACCATCTATGACCAGGCCGACGCCGTCCGCTTGACCGGCTATGTGCTGCGCGACCTGAACATCGACACGAAGCGGTTCCCGCCTCGCTCCGTGCACGCCGCCATCAGCGCCGCCAAGAACGACCACATCGGCGTGGACGCCTACGCGGCGCGGGCCCGGGTGATCTTCGAGCGCCGCATCGCCGACGTCTACCGGGAGTACCAGGCCCGGCTGGTCAAGGCCGGCGCCATGGACTTCGACGACCTGCTCTCGGTCACCGTCACGCTGCTCCAGCAGTTCCCCGACGTGCTCGAGCACTACCGCCGCCGCTTCCGGTACGTGCTGGTCGACGAGTACCAGGACACCAACGCCGTGCAGAACGAGCTGGTCGTGCTGCTGGCCGGTGGCCACCGCAACGTGTGCGTCGTGGGGGATAGCGACCAGTCGATCTACCAGTTCCGGGGGCCGACATCTCGAACATCCTGGAGTTCGAGCAGGCCTTCCCGGAGGCCACCGTCATCCTCCTGGAGCAGAACTACCGGTCGACCCAGACCATCCTCGACGCCGCCAACGCCGTCATCGCCAACAACCTCGGTCGCAAGCCCAAGGAGCTCTGGACCGACGAGGGCGGTGGCGACGCCATCGTCCGGTTCCACGCCGACGACGAGACCGACGAGGCCCAGTGGGTCGCCCAGCAGATGTCGAAGCTCCACGACGACGCCTACCGCTGGGGTGACATGGCCGTCTTCTACCGCACCAACGCGCAGAGCCGGGTGCTCGAGGACTCCTTGATGCGGGCCGGCATCCCCTACAAGGTGATCGGCGGCACCCGCTTCTATGACCGGCGCGAGGTCAAGGACGCCTTGGCCTATGTGCGGGCCGTGGTCAACCCGGCCGACGAGATCTCGGTGAAGCGGGTCCTGAACACCCCCAAGCGGGGGGTCGGTGACAGCACCGTGGCTCGGCTCGACGCCTGGGCCGCCAGCCACGGCCTGCCGTTCACCGAGGCCCTACGGGAAGCCGACGACGCCGGCGTGAGCGGCCGGGCCGTGAAGGGCATCGAGGCCTTCCTGGCCCTCGTCGACGGCGTCGCCGACCTCGTGGACGAGGGGCCGGGGCCCCTGCTGCAGGCCTTGCTCGAGCGCAGCGGGTACGTGGCCGAGCTCCAGGCCGAGCACTCCGTCGAGGCCGAGGGCCGCCTGGAGAACCTGGCCGAGCTGGTCGGCGCCGCCAGCGAGCTCGAGGCCGTCGACGAGTTCCTCGAGCAGGTCAGCCTGGTCTCGGACACCGACGACATCGACGCCGACGACTCGGCCGTCATGCTGATGACGCTGCACTCGGCCAAGGGTCTCGAGTTCCCGGTGGTGTTCATCATCGGGATGGAGGACGGGGTCTTCCCCCACCTGCGGGCGCTCGGCGAACCCGACCAGCTCGAGGAGGAGCGCCGGCTCGCCTACGTCGGCATCACCCGGGCTCGAGAGCGCCTCCACGTCAGCCACGCCTGGAGCCGGATGCTCTACGGCACCACCCAGTACAACCCGCCCAGCCGGTTCCTCGACGAGATCCCGGCCGCGCTGGTGGACCAGATCGAACGTCGCCGGCGTTCGTCCCGGGGGCCTGGTGCCCACGGGGGCGAGGACCGATCGTGGGGCGGCAGGAGCATCGGCTCCAGCCGCGACCGCATCGTGGAATCGGCCTTGCGTCCAGCCGTCCCCGCTCCCAGCGGGGCCGAATCGCTCGGGCTGCGGGTGGGCGACGACGTGCGCCACCGCAAGTGGGGCGAGGGGGTCGTGCTCGACCTGGAGGGCCAGGGCGACAAGGCAGAGGCCGTCGTCCGGTTCCCGACGGTGGGGGAGAAGCGGCTCTTGCTGGCGTGGGCCCCGGTCGAGAAGCTCGCTGCGGGCCGGTAGCACGGTCGGCTCCGATTGAGCCGACCACCGGTTGTCGAGTAGCACACACCCATGCCCACCGTGACCCGAGCCATCCGGCGAGCCGGTCTGCTGCTGAAGCGGGACACCACGCTCGGTGTGGTCCTCGAGCGGCTGGCCGAGGTGCGGCCCGATCGCACGATGGTGACCGAGTCCGACGGCGGGCCGCATCTCACCGTCGGCGACGCTGCCGCCCTCGTCGACCGCTGGGCCGGCTCGGTGGCGG
Source organism: Acidimicrobiales bacterium (assembly GCA_030447445.1). Classification (GTDB taxonomy): domain Bacteria; phylum Actinomycetota; class Acidimicrobiia; order Acidimicrobiales; family Iamiaceae; genus JAUJOW01. Next base: position 59,722 of record JAUJOW010000012.1, read on the forward strand.
CCGCCGTCGATCCTGGCGCCGTCGTGGTCGTCGCCCTGCCCAACGGCTACGAGCAGCTCCTCGCCTGCCTGGCCGTGTCCCGGGCCGGTGCCGTGCCGGCGCCGGTCAACCCCCAGATGCGGGCCGAGGAGATCGACCACGTGGTGGCCGACTCCGATGCCGCCCTGGTGGTGCGGGAGAGCGCTGACCTGCGCGGAGCCGCTCCCCTCGGCGCCGCCGTCGCCGTCCCCGCCGATGCCGTGGCCGCCCTGTTCTACACGTCGGGCACGACCGGCACGCCGAAGGGAGTGGAGCTCACCCACCGGAGCCTCCTCGGCCAGCTCATGGCCGGCGTGGCCCTCCCCTCGGGCCTGCGGCGGGACGAGGCCGTGATGTCGCTGCCCATCGCCCACATCATGGGCTTCGCCGCCACCCTCGGGCTGGCCTGTGCCGGCATCCCGGTGTACTTCTTGCCGTCCTTCCACCCCGTGGCCGTGCTCGACGCCATCGAGTCCCGCCGGGCCTCGCTGTTCATCGGCGTCCCGGCCATGTACCGGATGCTGCTCGAGGCCGGGGCCGGCGACCGCGACCTGCGCTCCGTTCGGCTCTGGCTTTCGGGAGCCGACGCCATGCCTCCCGATCTGGCCGACCGGTTCAAGAAGATGGGAGCGACGGCCGAGCTGCCCCTTCTGGGAGCCGTCGGCGAGGCCGCCTTCGCCGAGGGCTACGGCATGGTCGAGACCGGTGGCGGGGTGGCGGCCCGCCTCTCCCCGCCGATGGTGGGGTTCGGGCGGGGGGCGTCGATGGGGGTGGCCCTACCCGGCTACCGCTTCAAGGTGGTGGACGACGACGGGGCCGAGGTCCGGCTGGGTTCCGTGGGCGAGCTGCTGGTGCGGGGGCCTGGGGTCCTGCGTGGCTACCACGGGGACGCCGGTGCGACCGCCGGAGCACTCACGGAGGACGGCTGGCTCCGCACCGGTGACCTCGCCCGCCTCGGGGCCCTGGGCACGGTCTTCTTCGTCGGTCGCAAGAAGGACGTGATCAAGCACGGCGGGTACTCGGTCTACGCCGTCGAGCTCGAGCATGTGATCGAGCAACACCCCGACGTGGCCGAGGCGGTGGTCGTGGCCCTGCCCGACGACCGCAAAGGGGAGGTGCCTGCGGCCGTGGTCCGCCTGCGCGACGGCGCCACCCTCGACGCCCCCGCCATGCGGGCCTGGGCCGACGAGCGGCTGAGCGAGTACAAGGTGCCGGTGCGATGGGTGGCGGTCGACGAGCTCCCGAGGACCGGCACCCGCAAGGTCCAACGGGCCGATCTGGTCGATCTCTTCGAGCCCCCGTCCTGAGCGCGCTCACTCCGGGGTTTCGCCGGACTCGATCACCGTGGTGGTGGTCGACGTGGTGGTGGGGCGGTCGTCGGCGTTGATGTCCACGTCGATGCGACCGTCGATCACCCGGACCGGGTAGCGCTCCAACCCCTTGCCGTCGGCCGGGGCGGTGAGGGAGTGGTCGCACTCGGCCCGGAACCGCCGCTGCTCCTCCTGCCACTGCCACGGGCAGGAGCGGGGCTTGTCCGGCGGTTGGGCGCGGAAGGCGTACCAGCCGGTGTCGGGGTCGTCGCCGATGTGCTGCAGGATCAGGTCCCGGCTGCGCTCGCCGGATACGTCGCCGTAGAGGATGGGGCCCCGGTCGGCGATCTCGGCGGCGAGGCGCTCGGCCTTCCCGCCCTGGAACGTCTGGTCTCCGATGCGCAGCTCGGTGCTGGTGCGATCGGCCAGGACGACGCTGACCACGAACAGGCCACCCATGACCAGCGCCACCGCCGCCGTGCCGACGGCGAGGGCCCGGCCGGCGTGCCCCGACGACCGGGCGACAGGGCTCATCGGTATGGTGCCGGCGATTGCGGGGCGGTCGGGGGCACCTGCCTAGTATCCCTGCCGTGCAGCGCCGCTTTCGAGTCGTCGTGGCCAAGCCCGGCCTCGACGGACACGATCGTGGTGTCAAGGTGATCGCTCGTGCGCTGCGCGACGCCGGGTTCGAGGTCATCTACACCGGCCTGTTCCAGTCCCCCCAGCAGATCGCCGAGGCGGTGCTGCAGGAGGACGCCGACGCCGTCGGCCTGTCGGTGCTCTCGGGGGCCCACATGACGTTGTTCCCCCGGGTCGTCGACGAGCTGTCGGCCCGGGGCCTCGACGACGTGGTCGTGTTCGGCGGCGGCATCGTCCCCGGTGCCGACATCGCCGAGCTGAAGGAGCGGGGCGTGGCCGAGGTCTTCACCCCGGGCGCCTCCATGGACGTCATCTGCGCCTGGCTCACCGAGGCCCTCGAGGCCCGGGAGACCCAGCTCTCCTAGACCCCCACCCCGGAGACGACCGTGGACCTGTTCGAGTACCAGGGCAAGCAGTTCTTCGCGACCTTCGACATCCCCGTGTCCCCTGGTGATGTGGCCACGACCGTCGACGAGGCCGTGGCCGTGGCCGAACGCCTCGCCGCCTACCCGGTGGTGGTGAAGGCCCAGGTGCAGGTGGGCGGCCGAACGCCTCGCCGCCTACCCGGTGGTGGTGAAGGCCCAGGTGCAGGTGGGCGGCCGGGGCAAGGCGGGCGGCATCAAGCTGGCGGCCACCGCCGACGAGGTGCGGGAGCACGCCGGCAACATCCTCGGCATGGACATCAAGGGCCACGTCGTCGAGCGGGTCTGGATCGAGCAGGCCTCCGACATCGCCGAGGAGTACTACGCCAGCTTCACCCTCGACCGGTCGGCCAAGCAGCACCTCGGGATGCTGTCGGCCCAGGGCGGGGTGGAGATCGAGGCCGTGGCCGACGCCGACCCCGACGCCATCGCCAAGGTCTGGGTCAACCCGGTCGACGGGCTCACCACCGAGGTCGCCCGCCGGTGGGTGGAGGCGGCCAAGCTGAACCCGGCCGCCACCGAGGGCGCCGTGGACATCCTCGTGAAGCTCTACCGGGCCTACGTCGAGGGCGACGCCGACCTGGTCGAGATCAATCCACTCATCCTCACCCCCGAGGGCCGGGTCCACGCCCTCGACGCCAAGGTGACCCTGGACGGGAGCTCGGTCTTCCGCCACCCCGAGTACGCCACCTACGACGAGACCCAGGAACGGGACGAGCGGGAGGCGGCGGCCCACGCCCGCGGCCTGCAGTACGTCGGCCTGGACGGCAGCGTCGGCATCATCGCCAACGGCGCCGGGCTGGCCATGTCCACCGTCGACATCGTCAGCCAGGTCGGTGGCCGTCCGTCCAACTTCCTCGACATCGGCGGCGGTGCCAACGCCGACGTCATGTCCGGCGCCCTCGAGGTCATCAACAACGATCCCGAGGTGCGGGCCATCTTCATCAACATCTTCGGTGGCATCACCAAGGGCGAGGAGGTGGCCAACGGCATCGTGGCCGCCCTCGGGCGGGTCGAGATCTCCTCGCCCATCGTGGTCCGCCTCGACGGCACCAACGCCGAGCAGGGCCGGGCCATCCTGGCCGACAACGCCAGCGTCGTGACCGAGCCCACCATGGTCCAGGCCGCCCGCAGCGCCGTCGAGCTCGCCAACCGGTAGGGAAGGGAACCCATGTCGATCTTCGTGGACGAGACGACCAAGGTCGTCTACCAGGGTCTCACCGGCTCGCAGGGCCGGTTCTACGGCCTGCGCAACCGGGACTACGGCACCCAGGTGGTGGCCGGCACGAACCCCAAGAAGGCCGGGACGGACGTGGACGGGGTGCCCATCTACGCGTCGGTGGCCGACGCCCGGGACGCCACCGGGGCCACCACGTCGTGCGTGTTCATCCCGGCGCCCGGGGTGAGGGCGGCGGTCATGGAGGCGGCCGAGGCCGGCATGGACCTCGTCGTCGTCATCACCGAGGGCGTGCCTGCCCACGACGAGGCGTGGTTCTACAACAAGGTGAAGCGCGACTTCCCCGGCACCCGCATCCTCGGTCCCAACTGCCCGGGCATCATCAGCCCCGGCCGGTGCAACATCGGCATCACCGCCGGTGAGATCGCCACGCCGGGCGGTCCCGTCGGGATCGTCAGCCGGTCCGGGACGCTCACCTACCAGGCCCTCTACGAGCTGAAGCTCCAGGGCATCGGCGTGACCACGTGCGTGGGCATCGGCGGCGACCCCGTGCCCGGCACCTCCTTCATCGACTGCCTGGAGGCGTTCGAGGCCGACCCCGAGACCCGGGCGGTGATGATGATCGGCGAGATCGGCGGCACCGGCGAGGAGGAGGCGGCCGAGTTCATCGAGGCCAAGATGACCAAGCCGCTGTCGTCCTACATCGCCGGCGTGACCGCCCCGCCAGGCAAGAAGATGGGCCACGCCGGGGCCATCGTCTCGGGCGGCAAGGGCACGGCCAAGGCCAAGATGGACGCGTTGGTCGGCGCCGGGGTGGCCGTGGGCAACAACCCGACCGAGGCCGGAGAGCTGATGGTCGAGATCGTTCGTTCCCTCTAGGTCAGCCGCCGGCCGGTCGGCAGGGGTCGAAGCCCTTGGCGTCCAGCACCCGCTGGACGGACCGGTCCACGCCGGCCTCGCTCAGACGACCGGCGCCGACGTCGGCGACCAGCCGATCGAGCACCGCCACGAGTGACCCGGCCTGGGCGAAGAGGGCGACGTCGGCACCTGCCGCCAGCGCCCGGCGGGTGCTCTCGGCGATCCCGTAGCGATCGGTGACCGCTCGCATGCCGCCGAGTTCGTCGGTGAACACGAGCCCCCCGAAGCCCATGTCCCGGCGCAGCAGACCGTCCACGGCGGCCGCCGACAGCGAAGCCGGCACACCGCCGGTGAGCCCTGGCACGTCGAGGTGCCCGACCATGACGGCGGTTCCGCCCTCGGGCAGCAGGGTCCGGTAGGGCGCGAGGTCCGGGCCCAGGGCCTCGAAGTGTGGGGCGGTGCTCTTGCCCTGGTGGGAGTCACCAACGGCGTGTCCGTGGCCGGGGAAGTGCTTGAGCACCGGGAGCACACCGGCGTCCCGCAGGCCGGCGGCAAAGGCGCGGGCGTAGCGGATGACGGTGGCCGGGTCGTCGGAGAAGGACCGGTCACCGATCACCTCCCGGTCGGCCTGCGCGGAGACGTCGACGACGGGGGCGAAGTCGACGGTCACGCCGTACCGGCGCAGGGTCAGGCCCCGCTCCCGGGCCAGCGTCCGCACCTCGGCCATGGTCATCGTCGCGGCCATGACCCGGGCGCTCGGGATAGGACCATCCAGCCCGTCGATGCGCTGCACCCGACCGCCCTCCTCGTCGACGGCCACCATCGGGGGGACCTGGCCGGGTCCTGCGAGCGACCGGAGCGCACCGCTGGTGAAGAGTGTCGTGCTGGTGCCGCCCACGAACACACCGCCGACGCCGTGGTCGCGCACGGCGGCGCGGGCGCCGGTCACCCCGCCGGGCTCGACGTCGACCATGAGGAGCTGGCCGAGACGGGCCCGGAGTGGCCAGCGGTGGATCGCCGCCACTGGATCACAGCCCGGGCGGGGAGGGGTGGAGGGCGGCTGGGCGCACCCGATGACGGCGGCCGCCAACACGAGCGCGGCGGCGATCCGCCCTCCCGCTCGCACCGTGGGAGCCCCTAGAACTGGCTGCTACCCGGGGGTGGTTGCTGTTGGCTGCCCGCCGGTGGCGGCGGTTGCGGTGGGGGCGGCGGCGGGTAGCCAGCCGGTGGGGGTTGGGGTCCGGGCGGCGGTTGCGGCTGGCTCCAGGGCTGCTGCGGATGCGGTTGCGGCTGCGGCTGCTGGGGATAGCCCTGCTGCGGCGGAGGTTGGGGCTGTGGCTGCTGCGGCTGGGGCTGTGGCTGCTGGTACTGCGGCGGTTGGCCGTAGCCCTGGGGCATCTGGGCGCCGATCCCCGGCGCCGGTTGACCCAGCCCCTGGCCGCCCGACCAGCCCTGGCCGCCGCCGCGCTCGCGCTTCTGCTTCTCGAGCACGGCGAGGACCGAGCCCACGACCAGGCCCATGGATCCGAGCAGGTTGATCCAGTAGCCCAGACCGAGCGAGAGCGACTCGCTGCCGGCGCCGAAGTCGCGGGCCATGAGCAGGTAGCCGACGGCGAGCAGGAAGGTGAAGACCGACAGTGCCAGCAGCACGTGCTCCCAGTCGAGGTCCCACGCCTTCTTGGGCAGTCCCTTGCGGGCCACGATGAGCAGGACGGCCAGCGCCGCTGCCACCAGCCCGCCGAGGGGAACGAGGGTCGACACCGGGAACAGGCCGAAGTTGGTCGTCCACGCCGACCAGGAGATGTCGAAGTCGTCGTTGCCGACCCACTCGAAGAACGAGAACAGGAACATCAGCAGGCCGCTGATGGCGACGACCAGCTTCCCGGGCGACGGGTCAGCGGCTGATGCCGCCGACGACGGCTGAGGCGACGGAGCGGGGTTGGGCCAAGCCAAGACGGCCTCCTCGAGCTGGGTTCAGGCACGGGATCGGGCCGATCCCTGCCGATCATCATGGTCCCTCGGCGGCCGCCGCGCCGCCATCTCCGCCGAGCCGGGCTCCAGATGGCGGCTGGTAGCGTCGCATCCGGTGCGGATGGCGGTGCTGGTGTCGGGCAGCGGCACGATCCTCGATGCCATCGTGGCCGACGATCTTCCCGTCGCCCTCGTCCTCGCCGACCGGCCCTGCCCCGCGCTGGCCCGGGCCGACGCGGCCGGCATCGAGGCTCTGCTCGTCGAACGGGACTGCTTCGGTCCGGGCTTCGACCGTGACGCCTACACCGAGCGCGTCGTCCGGGCGCTGACCGAGCGCGACGTCGACCTGGTGGCCATGGCCGGCTTCGGCACCATCTTCGGCGCCGCCATGCAGGACGCCTACGGGCTGTGGCCGACGCCCTCGCCTACGGGGTCAAGGTCACCGGGTGCACCGTCCACCTCGCCGGCCTGGAGGTCGACAGCGGGCCGATCCTCGCCCAAGAGGCCGTGCCCGTGCTCCCCGATGACACCGTGTCGAGCCTGCACGAGCGCATCAAGGAGGTCGAGCGGCGGCTCTACCCCCGCACCCTCCGCGCCATCCTCGAACGGGGATCGGTCGGGTGAGGGCCCTGCTGTCGGTGCACGACAAGACCGGCGTGGTGGACCTGGCCCGAGGCCTCGCCGCCCTCGGCTGGGACCTCGTGGCCAGCAGCAGCACGGCGGCCGCCCTCCGCCACGCCGGCCTGGCCGTCACCGACACCGCCGAGCTCACCGGGTACCCGGCCATCCTCGGGGATCGGGTCAAGACCCTCCACCCCAAGGTGCACGGCGGGTTGCTGGCCGACCGGAGCAACCCCCACCACATGGCCGAGATGGAGCAGTACGGCATCGACCCCATCGACCTGGTGGTGGCGAACCTCTACCCCTTCTCGTCGGACCCCTCGATCGAGCTGATCGACATCGGCGGCCCGGCCATGGTGCGCTCCGCGGCCAAGAACCACTCCCACGTCGGCGTGGTGGTCGATCCCGCCGACTACGGGCCCGTGCTCGACGAGCTCCGCCGGGCCGGGGGCTTGTCCGACGACACTCGGCGACGGCTGGCGGGCAAGGCCTTCGCCACCACGTCCTCCTACGACGCTGCGGTCACGGCCTGGCTCGAGGGAGCAGCCCCCTCGGGTGCGATGCCGAACGCAGGGTCCGGCCCCGCCGACCAGCCCTTTCCGACGACGCTGGAGGTGACCGCCGACCGGGTCGATCTGGCCCTTCGCTACGGCGAGAACCCCCATCAGCGGGCAGCCCTCTACCGCACCCGCAGCGTCTCGCCGTGGTGGACAGCGATGACCCGCCACGCCGGCCTGGACCTGTCCTACCTCAACCTGTTCGACGCCGACGCCGCCTGGGTGATCGTGCACGACATCGCCGGCACCGTGGACGACCGGCCCGCCTGCGTCATCGTCAAGCACGCCAACCCCTGCGGGGCGGCGGTGGCCGACACGCTCGCCGACGCCTACCGACGGGCCCTCGAGTGCGACCCCCGCTCGGCCTTCGGTGGAATCGTCGCCCTCAACCGGCCCATCGACACCGTCACCGTCGAGCGCATGGTCGCCGGCCCCCAGGCCGACGTGGTCATCGCCCCGGGATACGGCGACGGTGTGGTCGAGGCCCTCGTGGCCAAGCGGAAGAACACCCGCCTGCTGGAGGCGCCCCCACCGGTCCCCGATCCCGTCCACCTCCGACCGATCACCGGCGGTTTCCTCGTGCAGGACCCCCACCACTTCGCCTCCGACCCGGCCACCTGGCCGGTGGTCACCGCTCGCCCGCCCACCGCCGACCAGCGGGCCGACGCCGCGCTCGCCTTCCGGATCTGTGGCTGGGTGCGCTCGAACAGCGTCGTCCTCGCCCACGGTGGCGTGGCCTGGGGCATCGGCGCCGGCCAGCAGAACCGCGTGGAGGCCGGCCAGATCGCCGCCCACAAGGCGGCCGGCCGAGCCGCCGGCGGGGCCTGCGCCAGCGACGCCTTCTACTTCCCCGACGGCATCGACGCCGCCGCCGACGCCGGTGTGGCCGTCGTCGTGCAGCCCGGCGGGTCGGTGCGCGACGCCGAGGTCATTGCTCGCGCCGACGAGCTCGGGTTGGCCATGCTGTTCACCGGGGAACGGCATTTCCTCCACTGAGGCGCCGGGTTGTGGGTTAAGGCTGGTGCGCTAGAGCGGGCATAGCCCGACCCGGCGCACCAACCCGACCGAGCGCACCAACCCGGGAGGAGCGAATGGCCCAACCTCACAGCTGGCCGGTGCTGATCTCGACCGGCACCTCGTCGTGGCGGCGGCGCTCACCCCGTTGGCGCCGCTCCAGCCACGAGGCGATCTGGGAGAGGGCGAGGTTGATGAGGATGTAGATGGTGGCCACCACGATGGCGGTGGGGATGACGTTGCCGATGTTGGTGTAGATGCGCCGCCCGCTGCGGAGCAGCTCGGGGTAGGCGACGATGAACCCCAGGGCCGAGTCCTTCAACAGCACCACGAGCTGGCTGACGATGGTGGGCAGCATGGTTCGGACGGCCTGGGGGATGAGGATCAGCCGGGTCACGGCGCCCTTGCGGAGGCCGATGCTGTAGGCCGCCTCGGTCTGGCCCCTCGGCACGGCGTTGATGCCCGCCCGGAAGATCTCGGCCAGCACCGAGCCGTTGTAGAGGGTGAGGCCGATCACGAGGGCACCGAAGGCGCCGATGTCGATGCCCAGCTGCGGGAGGCCGAGGAAGGCGAAGAAGATCAACAGGACGAGGGGCAGGGCCCGGAAGAACTCCACGACGACCCCGCTGGCCTGCCGGAGCAGTCGCCGTTCGGACAGGCGTCCCACCGCCAGCAACAGCCCCAGGGCGATCGCCAGCACCAGCGCCACCCCGGCGGCCCGAAGGGTCGCCCCCAGGCCCCGCAGCAGGATCCGCTGCACACCTGACCGCGTGAACGGCTCCCAGAAGATGCTGCGGAACTGGCCCGTGTCGCTGAGTCGCCAGACGACCACGCCGACGACGGCGAGCAGGACCAAGGCCCCGAGTGCACTGCCGATGAGGACCCGGCGACGGGAGCGGGGGCCCGGAGCGTCGTAGAGGGCGACGGTCATCGAGCCACCGCCACCCGCCGCTCGAGGCGGCTGAACGAGAAGCTGAGGAAGAGCGTGAGGACGATGTAGCCGGCGGCGGTGGTGAGCAGCAGGGGGAAGGTGGCGCTGGCGTCCTGGTTCTGCAGGCGCCGGAGGATGCTCGTGGCTTCGGCCACGCTGAAGGCGACGGCGATCGACGTGTTCTTGGTGAGCGCGATGAAGACGCTGGTCAGCGGAGGGATGACGGCCCGGAAGGCCTGCGGGAGGACCACCTGGCCCAGTGTCTGGCCGAAGGGCAGGCCGATGGCGCGGGCGGCCTCGATCTCACCAGCGGCCACCGAGTTGATGCCGGACCGCACCACCTCGCAGACGAACGACGACGTGTAGACGGTGAGGGCGATGATGGCGAAGGTGACGAAGGAGAACCGGATCTCGAGCCGGGGCAGCCCGAACGTGGAGAAGACGAACACCAGGGTGAGCGGGGTGTTGCGCACCACCGTCACGTAGAACGCTCCCGCCCACCGCAGGGGTGGGATGGGGCACACCCGCATCACCGCCAGCACGGTGCCGAACAGCAGCGACAAGACGCCGGACAGCACCGTCAGCCGCACCGTCATCCAGAACCCCTCCAGGATGACGGTGCGCTGCTCGATGACGAAGTCCACCGGCGGCGCCTAGTGCCCGGCCGGGTCTTCCGAGCGGGGCCGGGTCAATACCGGTCGAGCTCGGGCGGCTCGGGGGCCTCCACGCCGCTCGCTCCGAGGGTGGCCTCGAAGGCCTCCTCCCAGCTCCCGTCCTCGAAGGCCTCCTCCAGCGTGTCGTTGAGGAAGTCGCGGAAGTCGTCCTGGCCCTTCTCGAGCCCGATGCCGTACGGCTCCTCGCTGAAGGTCTCGCCCACCACGCGGAACTTGCCCTCGTACTTGGGGTCGGCGGCGTAGCCGGCCAGGATGATGTCATCGGTGCTCACCGCGTCGATCTGGCCCGCTTCGAGCTGGTCGACGCACTCGGTGTAGGTGTCGAACTCGACCGGCTCGGCCTCCGGGTAGTTCTCACGGATGTTCTCGATCGGCGTCGACCCGCTCGCCGCGCACACCCGCTTGCCGGCGAGGTCGTCGGGGCCGTTGATGGACTCGTCGTCCTCGGCGACGAGGAGGTCCTGGCCGGCCACGTAGTACGGCCCGGCGAAGTCGACCTGCTCCTTGCGCTCGTCGTTGATCGTGTAGGTGGCTATCACGATGTCGACGCGGTCGTTGGCGATGAAGCTCTCGCGGTTGGCCGAGACGGTCTCGACCCACTCGATCTGGTCGGGTTCGATGCCGAGCTCACCGGCCACGATCTTGCCGATCTCGACGTCGAAGCCCTCCGGCTCGTCGGTCTCCAGGTTGATGTTGCCCAGCCCGGGCTGGTCGTACTTGGTGCCGATGCGGATGGTGCCGGCCTCGGCCAGCTCGGCCATGACCGAACCGCTCGCGAACTCGGGGTCCTCCTCGACCTCGACGTCGGGACCGCCCGACTCCTCCTCGTCGCCGCAGCCGGTGACGATCATGGCGAGTGCCGCGCACAGCACGGCGACCAGACGCAGGTGGTGCTTCATCGTGGTTCCTTTCGGGGTCAGTGGCTGAGGATCTTGGACAGGAAGCTCTTGGCCCGCCGGCTGGTGGGGTTGTCGAAGAAGTCGGCTGGGGTGGCCGTCTCGACGATCTCGCCTTCGTCCATGAACACGACACGGTGAGCGGCCTTGCGGGCGAAGCCCATCTCGTGGGACACCACGATCATCGTCATCCCGCTCCCGGCCAGCTCGACCATCACGTCGAGCACCTCGCTGATCATCTCGGGATCGAGGGCCGAGGTGGGCTCGTCGAACAACAACAGCTTGGGTTCCATGGCCAGGGCGCGGGCGATCGCCACCCGCTGTTGCTGACCGCCGGAGAGCTGCGCCGGCATGGCATCGGCCTTCTCGGCCAGGCCCACCCGGTCGAGCAGCTCACGGGCCCGCTCGTCGGCCTCCGCCTTGCGCAGGCCCCGCACCTTGACCGGCCCCAGGGTGACGTTCTCCAGGGCTGTCTTGTGGGAGAAGAGGTTGAAGCTCTGGAACACCATGCCGACGTCGGAGCGGAGCCTGGCCAGGGCCTTGCCTTCGGCGGGAAGCGGCTCGCCGTCGACCTTCACCGTGCCCGAGTCGATGGGCTCGAGCCGGTTGATGGCGCGACACAGGGTGGACTTCCCGGACCCTGATGGCCCGATCACCACCACCACCTCACCGCGGTCGACGGTGAGGTTGATGTCCTTCAACACGTGGAGCGGCCCAAAGTGCTTCTGCACGTTGGACAGCTCGAGCAGGTGGTCGCTCCCGATCAACCGCTCGTCGGAGATCGCCTGCAAGCTCTGGGCCCCAATCGTCTCGGCTGGTGTGAATCTACAAGAGACGCTGCCGGCGCACCGGCGGTACCCGGACGCTGGCGCACGGCGACCTAGGCTGCGGGCCGGATGGTGTTCCAGGCAGATCTCGACCGGCCCTGCCAGTCGAGACGGCGATGACCGCCACTCGCCTCGACGGCCAAGTCGTCGCCGACGGGCTGAAGGCGGGGCTGGCCGACCGCATCGGTGCCCTCGCCGAGCGAGGCATCACCCCCGGGCTCGGCACCGTGCTCGTCGGCGACGACGGACCGAGCGCCAACTACGTGGCCATGAAGCACCGGGACTGCGCGGAGCTCAGCATCGCCTCCTTCCACGAGCACCTCCCTGCCGACGCCACCGAGGCCGACGTGGTGGCCGTGGTGGAGCGGTTCAACGCCGATCCCGCCGTCGACGCCTACCTGCTCCAGTACCCCTTTCCCGCCCACCTCGACTACGAGTCGATCCAGGCGCGGGTCGACCCCGCCAAGGATGCCGACGGTCTGCACGAAGTGAGCCTGGGGCGGCTCCTGCTCGGTCTGCCCGGCCCGCTGCCGTGCACGCCCGCCGGCATCCAGGCCTTGCTCGTCCACCACGACGTGCCCATCGAAGGGCGGCACGCGGTGGTCGTGGGCCGCGGGCTCACCATCGGTCGACCGCTCGCCATCCTGTTGGCCCGCAAGGCACCGAACGCCAACGCCGCCGTCACCGTGGTGCACACCGGCGTGGCCGACCTCGGCGAGCACACCCGCCGGGCCGACATCCTCGTCGCCGCCGCCGGCTCACCTGGGATCGTCACCCCCGACATGGTGAAGCCGGGCTCGGCCGTCGTCGCCGCCGGGGTGGCGATGCGCGACGGCCGCATGGTCTCCGACGTCGCCGACGGGGTGGCCGATGTGGCCGGGTGGCTGACGCCACGGATCTCGGGCGGGGTGGGGCCGATGACCAGGGCCATGCTGCTCGAGAACGCCGTGCGGGCCGCCGAGCACGCCGCCGACGGGTGACCCGTTGGCCGACAGGTCGGCTCCTCGACCGGCTCGGCTCGTCGCTACCCTCGCGGCCAGCATGACCCGGATCGCCGATCTCCTGGCCGAGGGGCCGACCTTCTCGTTCGAGTTCTTCCCGCCGAAGACCGACGCCGAGCAGGCCACGCTGGTCCGCACGTTGCTCGACCTGCAGCCGTTGGAGCCATCGTTCGTGTCGGTGACCTATCGGGGCGGTCGATCCTCGCGGGGGCGCACGACGGCGCTGGTCACGTCCATGTTGCGCACGACGGCGCTGACCCCGATGGCCCACCTCATCTGTGTGGCCCACACCCGCCTCGAGCTGGCCGAGATCCTGGTGGAGCTGCGCCGGGCCGGGGTCGAGAACCTCATGGCCCTCGGCGGCGACCCCCCCACCGACCCCGACGCCGGGGAGGGCGAGCTGGCCCACGCCATCGAGCTCGTCGAGCTGGCCCGGGCCATCGGCGGCTTCTCCATCGGGGTGGCGGCCCACCCCATCGGCCACCCGCGGTCACCCGACCTCGACTTCGATCGACGGTACCTGGCCGAGAAGCTCGCCTTGGCCGACTTCGCCGTCACCCAGTTCTTCTTCGAGGCCGACGACTACCTGCGCCTGGTCGACGAGCTGGCCGGCCTCGGCATGCACAAGCCCGTGCTGCCGGGCATCATGCCGGTGACCGCCCGCTCCTCTGTCCCCCGCATGGCCGAGATGGGAGCGGCCGTGCCGGACTGGATGGTCGAGCGCTTCGACCGGGCCGGCGACGTCCCCGGAGCGGTGCGCCAGGTCGGCGTGGACTGCGCCACCGACCTGTGTCGCCGGCTCCTCGACGAGGGCGCCCCGGGGCTGCACTTCTACACGCTCAACCGCTCCAGCGCGACCCGGGAGATCTACGCCAACCTCGGGCTGGTGCCGGCCACCGGCGCCCTGTCCGGGGGCGGGTGACGGCGGCCGGCCCGCCGCCGTCTCCACGGGACGCTGCCGACGCCGGTCGCCGGTAGGTTGCTGCGATGCCCGACAAGATCACCGCCAACCCCGACGGGTCCCTCAACGTCACCGACGAGCCGATCGTCCCGTTCATCGAGGGCGATGGCACCGGTGTCGACATCTGGCCGGCGGCCAGGCTCGTGCTCGACGCCGCCGCCGCGAAGCACGGTCGCACGGTGTCCTGGAAGGAGGTCCTGGCCGGCCAGAAGGCCTTCGACGAGACCGGCGACTGGCTCCCCCAGGAGACCGTCGACACGTTCCAGGAGTACCTGATCGGGATAAAGGGGCCGCTCACCACCCCGATCGGCGGCGGCTTCCGCAGCCTGAACGTGGCGCTGCGCCAGATCCTCGACCTGTACGTGTGCCTCCGCCCGGTGCGCTGGTTCGAGGGCGTGCCCTCGCCGGTGCGGACGCCCGAGCTGGTCGACATGGTGATCTTCAGGGAGAACACCGAGGACATCTACGCCGGCCTCGAGGTGGCGGCCGGCTCGCCCGAGGCGGCCAAGCTGCGGGACCTGCTTCACGACTCGTTCGGGTGGGAGATCCGGGACGACTCCGGCATCGGGATCAAGCCCATCTCCGAGACGGGCTCGAAGCGGCTGATCCGGGCCGCCCTCAACTACGCCGTGGCCAAGGGCCGCGAGAGCGTCAACCTCGTGCACAAGGGCAACATCATGAAGTTCACCGAGGGGGCCTTCAAGAACTGGGGCTACGAGCTGGTCCGAGACGAGTTCTCCGACGTGGCCGTGGGCTGGGACGACTGCGGGGGCGACCCCGGCGGCAAGGTCCTCGTGAAGGACTCGATCGCCGACATCACGTTGCAACAGGTGCTCACCCGGCCGGCCGAGTTCGACGTGATGGCCACCATGAACCTGAACGGCGACTACCTCTCGGACGCGCTGGCGGCCCAGGTCGGGGGCATCGGCATCGCGCCGGGCGCCAACGTCAACTACGTCACCGGCCACGGCATCTTCGAGGCCACCCACGGAACGGCGCCGAAGTACGCCGGCCAGGACAAGGTGAACCCCGGCTCGGTGCTGTTGTCGGGCGTGCTGATGTACGAGCACCTGGGCTGGCAGGACGCCGCCGACGACATCGTGGCCGCCCTCGAGGCCACCATCGCCGACAAGATCGTGACCTACGACTTCGCTCGCCTGATGGACGGGGCCACCGAGGTCAAGTGCTCGGAGTTCGCCAGCGCCATCGTCGACCGCCTCTGATCCCGAGCTTCCCATGACGGCGCCGGTCCGCCTGCGCACCGGCTCAGCGGCCGGTGCGCAGGCGGTCGAGGACGGCCACCCGCTCGGCGGCCAGGCGCTTGGAGCCGAAGTAGCGGAGGCCGAGGGCTCGCAGGGCGACGGTGCGGTCGTCGGTGCGACGCAGGACCATCGTCGTCGGCCCCTGTTCGAACCCCGCGACCTCGCTCCAGGGCAGGCGGTGGGACACGAGCCGGTTGCGCCACGTGATGCCCTCCCGGTCGGCTCGGACCACCGCCCACAGGTCGAGCCCGATGGGGGCCAACACGGCCGCCACCACGGCGATGAAGGCCACCAGCACCCCTGCCCCCTGGTCGAGGACCACGAGCGCCCGGCCGGCCACCACCACGCCCACCACGAGCAGCACCGCCTGCACCCCCGCCCGGGCCAGTGGGGACGGCTGGAACACGACCGACTCCACCTGCGACCGGCCTGCGCCGGCGGAACGGGGGATCAGCTCGACCCCGACTCGGCCGCCGCCTTGATGCGCTCAAGCGTCTCCTGCATGCCCTTGCGCAGGCCCTCGTCCTGGCCCATGAGTCGGTTCACGAACCGCCCGAGCGCCGGCGAGTTGCTCAGGTCGCGGGTCTCGGTCAGCCGGGTGCCGCCGTTCGTGGCCTCGAGGCGGTAGCTCCAGCGGGCGCCGGTCCCCGCCACCCGGAAGGCGAAGGCCCGGCCCGGGTCGGCCTCTTCCACCGTGCAGTCGGTGAACCAGCGCAGCGGCCCCCGCTTGTTCCACCCGCGGAAGCGGGCGCCCTCGGCCGGTCCGCTGGCCCCGCGGCGCCACTCGGCCCGGTAGGTCTCCGGGCTCCAGCGGCCCATCGCCGGGATGTCGGCGACCAGGTCGTACACGCGGTCGGGCGGGGCGTCGATGTCGATGCTGAACTCGTCCATCGCCCCATCCTTGCCGGTGCCAACGCAGACCGGCGCCGGCCCCGGTACCGTGGCCACGATCCCCAGCACACACCGGAGGTAGGCCCGTGAAGGTCCCCGAGAAGGTTTGCGACAAGCTCTACATCGAGGGTCAATGGGTCCCATCGACCGGGTCGGGCACGATCGACGTGATCAACGCGTCGACCGAGGACGTCATGGGCCGCATCCCGGAGGGCACCCCGGCCGACGTCGACCGTGCCGTCGCCGCCGCCCGCACCGCCTTCGAGTCCTGGTCCCAGACCGACCCCCAGGAGCGGGCCAAGTTCCTCCAGGCCCTGGCCGACGGGCTGGGGGCGAGGAACCAGGAGATCGCCGAGACCATCTGCGGCGAGGTCGGCATGCCGATGTTCCTCGCCCAGCTCATCCAAGCCGGATTGCCGACCGCCGTGGCCGGCAGCTTCGTGTCGTTGCTCGACGAGTTCGCCTTCGAGGAGCGCATCGGCAACTCGCTCGTGGTGCGCGAGCCGGTCGGGGTGGTCGGCTGCATCACCCCGTGGAACTACCCGCTGCACCAGATCATCGCCAAGGTGGCCCCCGCCCTCGCCGCCGGCTGCACGGTGGTGCTCAAGCCGAGTGAGGTGGCGCCGCTCAACGCCTTCATCCTGGCCGAGATCGTCGACTCGATCGCCCTACCGGCCGGGGTGTTCAACCTCGTGTCGGGGACGGGGCCAGAGGTGGGCGAGGCCATCGCCGGTCACCCCGACATCGACATGGTCAGCTTCACCGGCTCCACCCGGGCCGGCAAGCGGGTGGCCGAGCTGGGGGCCCAGACGGTGAAGCGGGTGGCCCTCGAGCTGGGTGGCAAGTCCGCCAACATCCTCCTCGACGACCTCGACGACGACGAGCTCGAGAAGGCAGCCCGGGCCGGGGTGGGGAGCTGCTACCTCAACTCCGGTCAGACCTGCACGGCCTTCACCCGCATGCTCGTGCCCCGGTCCAAGCACGACGACATCGTCGACATCGTCCGCGACGAGGTCGAGAAGGTGTACACGATCGGCGACCCGGCGGCGGGGGAGTCACGCCTCGGGCCCCTCATCTCCGACGCGCAGCGCAGCCGGGTGCGGGGCTACATCGAGAAGGGCATCGAGGAGGGGGCCACGCTCGTGGCCGGCGGGCCCGAGCAGCCCGAGGACCTTCCCACGGGGTACTACGTGAAGCCCACCGTCTTCGCCAACGTGGACAACGCCATGACCATCGCCCAGGAGGAGATCTTCGGGCCGGTGCTCTCGGTGATCCCCTACGACGACGAGGATGACGCCGTGCGCATCGCCAACGAAACCGCCTACGGGCTGTCGGGTGGGGTGTGGGCCCACGACCCCGACCGGGCCACCGCCGTGGCCCGGCGGGTCCGCACGGGCCAGCTCGAGATCAACGGCGGCAGCTTCAACCCGCTGGCCCCCTTCGGGGGGTACAAGCAGTCCGGCAACGGGCGCGAGCTCGGCCGCTACGGGCTCGAGGAGTTCCTCGAGACCAAGTCCCTCCAGCTGTAGCGACCGTCGCCATGGCACTGACCGGCCAACGGCTCACCGCCGAGGAGTTCCTCGCCATCCCCCAGGGGGAGGGCCACTACCAGCTCATCGACGGGGAGATCGTGGTGAGCGAGCCCAGGTGGGCCCACCAGCGGGCGGTCGGCTTGATCCACGCCCGCATCCTGGCCTGGACCGAGTCGGGCCCTGGGCGAGGCACCGTCGGCCTGCCCGTCGACACCCACCTCGACGACCGCAACGTCTATGCCCCCGACGTGTGGTGGCTGGCCGACGACCACCGCTCCCGCCTCGACACCGGGTACCTGATCGGCCCGCCCGACCTGGTCGTGGAGGTGCGCTCGCCATCGACCTGGCGGTACGACCGGGGCACCAAGCGGGACGTGTACGAACGCACCGGCCTGGCCGAGCTGTGGCTCGTCGACCCGGCCGTGGCCACCGTCGTCGTCCACCGCCGGTCCGGCCCGCGAACCGACTTCGACGTCACCTTCGAGCTGGGTCGTGACGACCACTTCACCTCGCCGCTCCTGCCCGGGTTCTCCCTGCCGGTGGCGTCGGTCGCCGACGAGTAGGTCCCGCGTTGGCGCACCGTTGGGTCGCCCGCGGCGCCCTGGGTAGGGTGCCGCCGTCCGATCCGGCGCCGTCGAGGAGCGACCCATGAACGAGCCCGTCCGCGTCGCCGTCACCGGGGCCGCCGGCCAGATCGGCTACAGCCTGCTGTTCCGCGTCGCCAGCGGCGGGCTGCTCGGCTCCGAGACGCCGGTGATGCTGCAGATGCTCGAGATCACCCCCGCGCTCGGTGCGCTGGAGGGGGTGGCCATGGAGCTCGACGACTGCGCGTTCCCGCTCCTCGCCGGCACGGTGCGCACCGACGACGCCAACGAGGCGTTCGCCGGGGCGAACGTCGCTCTGCTGGTCGGCTCCCGGCCACGTACCAAGGGCATGGAGCGCGGTGACCTCCTCGAGGCCAACGGCGCCATCTTCACCGTGCAGGGCAAGGCCCTCGCCGCCAGCGCCGCCGACGACGTGCGGGTGCTGGTGGTGGGCAACCCGGCCAACACCAACGCGCTCATCGCCATGCGCAACGCCGCCGGCATCGCCCCCGAGCGGTTCACGGCCATGACCCGCCTGGACCACAACCGGGCCAAGGCGCAGCTGGCGGCCAAGGCGGGTTCGGCGGTGAGCGACGTGAGACGCATGACGATCTGGGGCAACCACTCCGCCACCCAGTACCCCGACGTGTTCCACGCCGAGGTGAGCGGCCGCAACGCCGCCGAGGTGATCGGTGACCAGGACTGGCTCGAGGAGACGTTCATCCCCACCGTGCAGCAGCGCGGCGCCGCCATCATCGAGGCCCGGGGCGCGTCGAGCGCGGCGTCGGCCGCCAACGCCGCCCTGGACCACGTGCGCGACTGGATGGAGGGCACGCCCGAGGGTGACTGGGTGTCCATGGCCGTGCCCTCCGACGGCTCCTACGACGTGCCCGAGGGGCTCATGTCGTCGTTCCCGTGCACCTGTTCGGACGGGCGCTGGGAGATCGTCCCCGGCCTCGACATCGACGACTTCTCCCGTGGCCGGATCGACGCCTCGGTGGCCGAGCTGGCCGAGGAGCGCGACACGGTGGCCCACCTCGGTCTCATCTGACTCGGGTCTGGCCGCCGTCCGACCTTCGGGTCGGCACCCGGCCTTCGAGCGCTACTTGAGGAACCGGCTGGTGGTGTTGTCGGCCAGGAGCTTGCCGCCGGTCTGGCACGTGGGGCAGTAGTTCACCGTGTAGGAGCGGTACTCGACGGCCCGCACCGTGTCACCGCACACCGGGCAGGCCTCACCCTCCCGGTGGTGGACGTTGCCGGGCCGCTCCTTCGACGAGCTCATGTCGGGCCGGCCCCGCTCGTAGGCGAGAGACTCGTTGGCGCAGGCGCCGATGGCCTCGACGACGGCCTCGGCGGCATCGATCCCCAGCCGGCCGGTGGTGGCGAAGGGCGAGAGGCGAGCCCGGTGACAGATCTCGTTGGCCAGGCGACGCCCGAGCCCGGCCAGGATCCGCTGGTCGCGGAGGAAGCCGTGCAGTCGCATCGAGTGGGCGGTGAAGAGGCCGGCGAGGGTGGGAGCGTCGACCCGATCGGCCTCCGGGCCGAGGCCGGCGAGCGGCTCGGACGCCTCCGGGTCACCCTCCACCACCCACACCCCCGCCTTGCGCTCCGAGCCGGCCTCGGTGAGGAGCAGGGCCCTGCCGTCGGCGAAGTGCCAGCGGGCGATCCCACCTCGAGGCTTGGCGGCCTGCTTCTCGTCCACGAGCAGCCGCCCGCCCTGCATGAGGTGGATGGCGAAGGTCGCCGTGCCGAAGTCGGCCAGCAGGTACTTCCCCCGGCGGCCCACGAAGACGAGGGCACGGTCGACGGCATCCTCCGGAGCCGGCCGGACGGTCTTCAGGGCGGTGAAGGTGAGGGGCCGGAACCCGGCGAGGACGGCGCCGGAGAAGGCGCTGTCGAGGCGTTCGGCGTGGGCCTGGAGCTCGGGCATCTCAGGCACGGCCCGCCCTCACCACTCGGTGCCGGCTCGCACGGTGGCGAACACGTCGTCGACGCCGGCGAGCGCTCGCTGGTGGCGGATCAAGCCGGCCACGTCGCCCCCGACCCGGAGACGGCCCACCATGAACGCCGCCTGGGCGGCCAGCTCCCCGCGGGTGATGGCGACGGCGGTGGCATGGTCCTGGCGGAAGGTGACGTCGGCCACCGCCGCCGGCCCCGGCCGTACGGCCACGTTGCCGTGATCGAGGACGACGTGCCAGGCGACGTCTCCCCCGGGCCCACCAGTCACCTCCTGTTGCACGACCAGGACCACGTCGGCGGTGGCCGCCCGCAACGAGGCGCTCGTCGACGCCACCTGGTGCAGCTCGTCGATCCATTCCGGGGACAGGTACCGCGCCACCGGCCGGGACCCTACCGGCGGCGAGCAACGGCCCGGTCGTCGGCGGGCGTCGTACGATCCTCCGGGTGCGGGTCATAGGACGGGGCTCCAAGGTCTTCGACGCCGCCCCCGTCCGCGGCCGGCTGCGGGTGATGGAGAGCACCGACGACGTGCTCGAACTGATGGACGCCGGAGCGGTCGGGGTGATCGTCCTCCTCCGCGATGCCGGCGCCACCTTCCTCGCGCCGCTGTACCACGAGCTGGCCGGCATCATCTGCACCGGCGGCACGCCCCGCAGCCACATCGGCATCGTCAGCCGTGAGTTCCAGGTGCCCTGCGCCATGGGCACCCGTTTCTCCGATGACGACGACGAGGGCGGCGGCGACGGGGCCGGCGAGCCGGCCGACGGCACCGAGGTGGAGCTCGACTGCTCCGGCGAGGAGGGGTTGGTGCGTGGCTGACCCGCCGAGTGACCCGGTCGTCGAGGCCAACCGCCTCATCGCCTACCACGCGCCCATCAGCGCCGCCCTCACGAACGAGCGCACGTCGCTCGAGTCCGAGCTCATCCCCGTGACCGCCTACATCGTGGTGGCCTGCGCCGAGGCCTACCTCCGCTACCCCGAGCTCATGGCCCGCATAGACGCCGCCCTTCCCGCCGAGGAGATCGGCCGGCGAGCCCGGCGGCCCGGGCTGCGGGTGAACACCGTCGGCCTGTGGTCCATCGCCAACTTCTGGTTGATCGGGCGCAAGGTGGTCCGCTCGCTCGATCCGGGCGGCGACGATCCGCTTCCGGCCGCCACCGTCCTCGGGTTCTGGGAGCGGGCGGCACTGGGCTTTCGGGGCGACGGCACCCGCCAAGCGGCCGACGACGGCACCGCCCGCCCCTACGGGCCCGACCTGGTCGCCACGCTGGTCGCTGCGGTGGCCCCCGTCGACGCCGAGGACCGGGACCGGATCAAGCGGTTCAACGCCACGCTCGTGGCCTACCTGTTCCTGCTCTACTTCGACACCCGGGTCGGCAGCAGCGACACCGGCCCCTACCCCCTCCCCGACGGCCGCCGCCTGGTGGTGCGCGACTTCTACCAGATGGGCGAGAGCGACTTCTGGTGGTCCGACGTCGCCGGCCACCTGCCCTACCGCAACCTGACCGCCGCCCTCGTCCTGGACGGCGTCGACGTCTCCATCACCGACTTCGGTACCGCGCGCACGACCCCGGAGGACTACCTGGACCACCTCGTGGGGTTCTCCCTGTGGACCACCGACACCGACGGCGGGGCCGGGGGCGGGCCTCTCCGGCCGGTGCCGCTCGACCGCCTCGACGGGATCATGGCCGAGGTGCGGCGGGCGCAGGCGGCGCTCTACCGGTCGATCGCCGCCATGAGCCGGGACGACAAGGTGCGATGCGGCGCCTACGTCTACTTCAGCATCCTGGCCCCCTTCGCCGACCTGGCCGGGGTGGCCGACGACGTCGACTGGTCGGTGCCGCTGGCGCTTCCCGGCGACTGGTACGACCTGTTCTCGGCCATGGAGGGAACGAACACGGGGGTCACCGACGACGGCCCGTACTACGAGCTGTACGAGGCGAACCGATGAAGGAGCTCGAAGCCGATCCGGGTGACGAGCGCCGGCACGAGCCCGGTCCCGAGGAGCTGTGGAACGAGTCGTGGTACTTCGACTTCACCGACGCCGAGGGCCGTCTCGGCGGCTACGTGCGCCTCGGCCTGTACCCGAACCAGGACACGGCATGGTACTGGGCCTGTCTCGTCGGCCAGGGGCGGCCGCTGGTCACCGTGATCGACCACGACGTGCCGCTTCCGGCGGGGAGCTCGCTCGAGATCCGCGCGGACGGGCTGTGGGCTGACCACACCGTCGAGGACCCCCTCGACCACATGACGCTCGGCTGTGAGGCCTTCGCCGTCGGGCTGTCGCACCCGGCCGAGGCCTACGGGGCCATGCGGGGGGAGCGGGTGGCGTTCGGCCTCGACCTCGAGTGGGAGACCGACGGCGGCACGTACCCGTATCCGGGGGTGTCCCGCTACGAGGTGCCGTGCCGGGTCCATGGCGAGATCCTCGTCGGCGACGAGCGCATCGACCTCGACGGATGGGGCCAGCGCGACCACTCCTGGGGCGTGCGGGACTGGTGGAGCGTCGCCTGGTGCTGGACCTCGGGCCGCCTCGAGGACGGCACCCGCTTCCACGCCACCCACGTCACCCTCGGCGAGGCCCCGCTCTACGCCACCGGCTACGTGCAACCACCCGACGGTCCCTTGACGGCGGTCGATGGACGGGCTGTCGACCGGCGCCAGGTCCTCGGCGACCACGGGCTGCCGACCTCTGCCGAGATGGACCTCGCCGACCTGCGGCTGTCCATCGAGCCCGTCGCCTTCTCGCCGGTGCTGCTCACCGCTCCCGACGGCCGGGTGTCGCGCTTCCCCCGGGCGCTGTGCCGGTTCACCGACAGGCGCTCCGGCCGCTCCGGGGTCGGTTGGACCGAGTGGAACCAGCCGCAGCAGGGCGGGCCCGGGGGCGACCACTAGTGTGGACCGATGCTCGCTCGCATCCTGGCCGCCGGTGGCCCGCTCGACCCCAAGGAGCTGATCGACAAGGTCGGCCTGGTCGGCATCTGGATGGTGGTGTTCGCCGAGTCAGGGCTCCTGGTCGGCTTCTTCCTCCCTGGTGACTCGCTGCTGTTCACGGCCGGGTTCTTCGCGTCGGCGCCCAGCAGCGTCAACGAGGCGCTGCACCTGCCCCTGTTGCCACTGGTCATCGGTTGCTTCGTGGCCGCCGTGGCTGGCGACCAGGTCGGCTACCTGTTCGGTCGTCGGGTGGGCCCCGCCCTGTTCCGCCGACCCAACTCCCGCTTCTTCAGGCGGGAGAACGTGGACAAGGCCCAGGCCTTCTTCGACAAGCACGGCTCGAAGACCATCGTGCTGGCCCGGTTCGTGCCCGTCGTCCGGACCTTCGCCCCGATCGTGGCCGGCGTTGGCGCAGTGCGCGGCGATGGCCGCCCCCATCGTCCCGGCCCCCAG
>JAUJOW010000029.1:0-6039 GCA_030447445.1 Acidimicrobiales bacterium
GTCGCCCGACCTGCCCGACTACGTGAAGTGGGCCGAGGCCATGGGCTGTGTCGGCTTGCGGGCCGAGTCACCCGAGGAGATCCAGCCGGTGATCGACAAGGCCAACGAGGTCGACGACCGGCCCGTGGTCGTCGAGTTCCGGACCGACAGCCGCGAGAAGGTGTTCCCCATGGTTGCAGCCGGGGCGTCCAACGACGACATCCAGGTGCCGGACTTCCAGCCCCAACGGCGTCAGGGGGTCTGACCGTGGGCCAGCCGCTCGCGCACCACACCCTGTCGGTGCTGGTCGAGAACAAGGCCGGCGTGCTGGCCCGGGTGGCCAACCTGTTCTCCCGGCGGGCCTACAACATCTACTCACTCGCCGTCGCCCCCACCGACGACGAGCGGTTCAGCCGCATCACCGTCGTGGTCGACGTCGAGTCGGCGCCGCTAGAACAGGTCGTCAAGCAGCTCGACAAGCTCGTCAACGTGGTGTCGATCAGCGAGCTCGACCCCCGTGACTCGGTCGAGCGAGAGCTTCTGCTGGCCACCGTGGGCGCCGAACCATCGGATCGCGGCCAGGTCATCGAGCTGGTCCAGATCTTCGAGGGCCGCATCGTGGCCGTGAGCCGCACCCAGCTCACCGTGTCCCTCGAGGGACCGCCGGCCAAGGTGGACGACTTCGAGGAGCTGCTGCGAGGCTTCGGCATCGTCGAGCTGCAGCGCACGGGCCGGGTGGCTCTCCCCAAGCTGGAGCGTGAAGGCGGGCCTCGCCTGCGCAGCGTGGAAGGGAAGGTGTCCTGAGATGGCCAACGTGTACTACGAGAAGGACGCCGACCGGTCGATCATCGCCGGTCGCAAGGTGGCGATACTCGGCTATGGGTCCCAGGGCCACGCCCACGCCCTCAACCTGAAGGACTCCGGGGTCGACGTGCGGGTCGGCCTGCGCGACGGGTCGTCGTCCCGCGAGAAGGCGACGGAAGCGGGTCTGCCGGTGGTCTCACCCGGTGAGGCTGCCGCCGAGGCCGACCTCGTCATGATGCTGCTGCCCGATACCGAGATCGCGCCCGTGTACGACGAGGCGGTGGCACCGAACCTGTCCGACGGCGACGCCGTCTTCTTCGCCCACGGGTTCAACGTGCGCTTCGGTTACGTGCAGGCCCCGGCAGGGGTCGACGTGGGGATGGTGGCGCCCAAGGGCCCGGGCCACCTCGTGCGCCGCACCTACACCGAGGGCGGCGGCACGCCGTGCCTCATCGCCGTCGCCCAGGACGCCACCGGCAAGGCCCACGACCTGTCCCTGTCCTACGCCGACGCCATCGGCGGTACCCGGGCCGGCGTGCTCGACACCACCTTCGAGGAGGAGACCGAGACCGACCTGTTCGGCGAGCAGGTCGTCCTCTGCGGTGGCCTCACCGCCCTCGTCCAGGCCGGGTTCGAGACCCTGGTCGAGGCGGGGTACCAGCCCGAGTCGGCCTACTTCGAGTGCCTCCACGAGCTGAAGCTCATCGTCGACCTCATGTACGAGCAGGGCATCAGCGGCATGCGGTACTCGATCTCGACCACCGCCGAGTACGGCGACCTCACCCGTGGCCCGCGGATCATCACCGACGAGACCCGGGCCGAGATGCGCCGCATCCTCGACGAGATCAAGAGCGGCGCGTTTGCCGAGGAGTTCGTCGGTGAGGTCCGCAGCGGCGGCGCTCGGTTCTCCGAGCTGCGGGCCGCCGGCAAGGCCCACCAGGTCGAACAGGTCGGCGCCGACCTGCGCTCGATGATGCCCTGGATTGCCGCTGGCCGGACCCGCGTGGAGGACGCCAGCGGCGGCGCCTGAGCCGACCTCTCGGCAAGGGCGGCCGCCGTCAGCCGGCGACGGTGAACGGCGTGGCCAGCAGGAGGGGGACGTCCGCGGCCGGCACCGGCTTCGAGAACAGGTAGCCCTGGGCCCGCTGGCACCCGTGGCGGCGGAGGAAGT
Organism: Acidimicrobiales bacterium; assembly: GCA_030447445.1. Classification (GTDB taxonomy): domain Bacteria; phylum Actinomycetota; class Acidimicrobiia; order Acidimicrobiales; family Iamiaceae; genus JAUJOW01. The sequence goes on from JAUJOW010000029.1 coordinate 1,955, forward strand.
CGAGCTGGACCGGCGTCTCGACCCCCTCGGCCACGACGTCGACGGCCAGCCCCTTGGCCATGGTGATCAGAGCGGCCACGATGGCGCCGTCGCCGGTGGCCTCGGTCCCTACGCCGGCCACGAAGGACTGGTCGATCTTCAGCGTGTCGAACGGGAACTGTTGCAGCCGGCTGAGGACCGAGGCGCCGGTCCCGAAGTCGTCGATGGCAATCCGCACGCCCCTGCGGCGCAGGGCGGCCAGCTCTCGGGCCGGCTCGTGGCGGTCGTCCACCACGCGGCTCTCGGTGACCTCCACCTCGAGGATCTGGGGGTCGAGTCCAGCGTCGTGGAGGGCCGACTCGACGATGGCGTGCAACTGCCGGTGCTCGAAGTGGCGCCCCGAGATGTTCACCGCCAACCGGAAGCCGGCGTCGTTGGTCCGCCAGGCGCGGGCGTCGGTGCAGGCCCGGCGCAGCACCCACTCGTCCAGGGCGAGGATCAGACCCGAGTCCTCGGCCATCTCGATGAACTGGTCAGGCTGCAGCAGGCCCTGTTCGGGGTGCGGCCACCGCACGAGGGCCTCCACGCCGAGGGCCCGGCCGGTGTCGAGGTCCACCTGCGGCTCGTAGCGCACCGTCAGCCCACCGCCGGCGATGGCCCTCGCCAGCTCGGCCTCCATGCTCAGCCGCTTGACCAGCACCATGAGCTCGGTCGGTCCCGAGAAGCACCAGCCGTTGCGCCCGGCGCTCTTGGCCCGGTACATCGCCAGGTCGGCCCGCTTGAGCAGCACCTCGGTGCTGGTGCCGTCGTCGGGGGAGATGGCCATGCCGATGCTGGCCGTGACCCGCACCTCGGTCCCACCGATCCGGAACGGTTCCCGGAACGAGGCTTGGATCGCCTGGGCCACGGCGATGGCGTCTCCGCGGCTCGACACCGTCGGCAACAGCACCGTGAACTCGTCTCCCCCCCAACGGGCGAGCGTGTCCACCTCACCGAGGACCGAGAGGAGGCGTTCGGTCACACCGCAGAGCAGCTCGTTCCCCATGGCGTGGCCGAGGCTGTCGTTGACCCGCTTGAAGCGGTCGAGGTCCACGAACATCACCGCCACCCGCTGGCCCGAGCCAGCGGCGGCCAGAGCCTGGTTGGTCCGGTCGTTGAAGAGGACCTGGTTCGGCAGGCCGGTCACGGTGTCGTGGAGGGCCTGGTGGCGCACCTGCTCCAGGAGGTCGGCGTTGCGCAGCGCCGTCGCCACCTGGTCGGCCACGCCGCAAAGCCGCTCGGTGCTCTGGGTGTCGGCGGGGGGAAGGGGGCCACTGGTCCAGACCACCACGAGGAGGCCGAGGAGCTCACCGATGGCGATCACCGGCACGACCCCGATCCGCCGCACCGCCAGCCGGTCCAGCTCGGCTCCCAGCCCGTCGCCGTCGCGGTCGGCGTCGAAGAAGCGGGGGGCAGGGTCGGCCGACATGGCGATGAGCACTGGCGTATCGGTGAGGTGGCGCACGAAGGTGGTCAGGTCCGGTTCGCCGCTCCTGTCGTCGGCGGCGGGCAGGGGTTGGAGGCAGGGGGCGTCGCTGCTGTCGCCGTCCCAGCGGAACAGGACGGCGTGGTCGCACCCGACGATGCCGGGGACGCTGACGGCGACAGTGGCACCGACCTCCTCGGCGCCGACCACGTTGGACAGGGCGCGAGCGACGTCGAGCAGTCCCGAGGCCATCTCCTCCCGGCGCCGGGCGTCGGCCAGCGCCGTGGCCGCGTCGAGGGCGGCGGCGGCGTGCCGAGCGTATGCCGCGAGCAGCCGGACCTCGCCGGGGAAGAAGCGGCCCTCCTGGTCGTACAGGGCGGCCAAGCGTCCGTACCGTCGATGGGCGGAGACCACGTCGGCCACCAGCCAGGATGGGTTGGCCGACGGCTCGTCGCCGAGCAGCCGGCTGGCCACGGTGCGGGCGGCGTCGTCGCTCAGACCCTGGGAGTGGACGGTGCCGGGACGGCCGTCGTCGCCCCAGAGCGCAAGCACGTAGCGCGGCGCCCGCACGGCGTCGGCTGCTCGGGCGGCGATGCGGACCAGCACTGTGTCCACGTCGTCGGCCGAGACCAGGTCGGCGGCGGTGGACTGCAGGTCCTGGATCTGCTCGGACAGCACGGTGTTGTACGCCTCGAGCAGCTCGGTCCTCTGGGCCTGGGCCGATTCGAGCTCCTCATGCTGGTCGGGCCAGCGCACGGCGTAGATGCACCGCTCGGCGCCGTCGACCTGGCACTCGTCGTGGATCACCTCTGCCGGCGGTTGGTCGAACAGCATGGGTATCCGGGAGAGCAGCCCAGCCATGTAGTCGCAGTGCAGGCGGTTGCGCTGGAAGCCCTCGTGGACGGCGAAGGCGATGACGGCGTGGGTGTCGTCGATCTCGAGGGCGACGGCGTCGCCCACGGTCTGGAACTTGGCTGACGTGCGGGTTATCTCGCGGCAGAGCTCGGCTGGCGACCCGAAGGCCCGGAGGACGGGTGCGATCGGGGTGCCCACCTTCTGGCGGATGACGTCCTCGCCGATCCGCCGTCCCACCTGCGGGTCGTCGAGCACGGCGGCGGCCGCTTCCAACAGGGCGATGGCCTGGTCATAGGAGCTCCAGGTGTGCTCGCTCTCCAGCGTGTCCACCGAGCGCGTCTCGCCGGCCCGCCGGAGCACCTCCGCCACGCCGGCATCACCGGCCCGTTCCCGGACATGGGTGAGGACCAGTCGCGTCGTCGTTCCGGCGATGTGGTGTGCGGGAGCGTCGGTGGGCAACGCCGGTGACCTCCGGGCGGGGGTCCTGGTCCATCGGCACCGCGACCGCCGAGTGAAGCTTGACAGGCGGTGGCCGTCGGTGCCCGTCGATAGGTGACCCGTCCGGTCAGGATTAGGGCTATGGTCGCGCGATGACTGATCCCAGTTGGGGCTTCGAGACCCGCCAGATCCACGCCGGCCAGGAGGTCGACCCGAGCACGGGCGCCCGGGCTGCGCCCATCTACCAGACCACCTCCTACCAGTTCCGGGACACGGCCCACGCCGCCAACCTGTTCGCGCTGGCCGAGGTCGGCAACATCTACACCCGCATCATGAACCCGACCCAGGTGGTGGTCGAGGCAAGGGTGGCTGCCCTGGAGGGAGCGCCGGACACCGCCATCGGCATCCCCGGCGCGCTTGCCGTCGCTTCGGGCCAGGCGGCGGAGACCTACGCCATCCTCAACCTGGCCGAGGCCGGCAGCCACCTCGTGTCCTCGGCCTCGCTCTACGGCGGCACCTACAACCTGTTCCACTACACCCTCCCCAAGCTGGGCATCGAGGTCACCTTCGTCGACGACCCCGACGACCTCGACGAGTGGCGGCGGGCCATCCGCCCCGACACCAAGGCGTTCTTCGCCGAGACCATCGGCAACCCGAAGAACGACTTCCTCGACCTCCCTGGCGTATCGGAGATCGCCCACGGGTTCGGCGTGCCGCTGATCGTCGACAACACGGTGGCCACACCGTGGCTGCTCCGCCCGCTCGAGCACGGCGCGGACATCGTCGTCCACTCCGCCACCAAGTTCATCGGCGGCCACGGCACCTCCATCGCCGGCCTCATCGTCGACGGGGCCACGTTCGACTTCGGGGCCCAGCCCGAGCGCTACCCGATGTTCACCGAACCCGACCCGAGCTACCACGGGCTCCAGTACTGGCCGGCCCTCGGGCCCGGCTCCTACATCATCAAGGCCAGGGTCCAGCTGCTCCGCGACATCGGGGCGGCCATCTCGCCCTTCAACGCCTTCCTGCTCCTCCAAGGGCTCGAGACCTTGAGCCTGCGCATGGAGCGCCACAACGAGAACGCTCGCCGGGTGGTCGAGCACCTCGTCGGCCACCCGCAGGTGCGCTCGGTGCAGTACGCCGGCGTGGCGGGGTCACCCTGGCGGGACCGGGCCGACCAGCTCACCGGCGGGCGCGGCTACAGCTCGGTCCCCGCCTTCGTGATCGAGGGCGGGAAGGAGGCCGGGCAGCGCTTCGTGGAGGCGCTGACCCTCCACAGCCACGTGGCCAACATCGGCGACGTGCGCAGCCTGGCCATCCACCCGGCGTCGACCACCCACAGCCAGCT
>JAUJOW010000029.1:6139-7880 GCA_030447445.1 Acidimicrobiales bacterium
CCCGAGACCACGGTGGCGTCGATGCGGTCGTCGAGGTCGACGGTGGCCACCACGTGGCTGCGGTCGGCCGGGTCGGCCACGAACGGCCTGGCCACCTCCGAGGCCTCGGCCCAGGAGTAGACGGCCTCGGCCGAGCGGTCACAGCGCGACGCCGCCCACTCGAGGCCGCCGTGCTCGAGCATCCACTCGACCTGGTGCACGGCCAGGAAGATGGTGGCGAGGGCGGGCGTGTTGTAGGTCTGGTCCTTGCGGGAGCTCTCGAGGGCGATGGCCAGGTCGATCGAGGCCGGCGCCCAGCGGCCCCCGGCCTTGATGGCCTCGATGCGGGCGATGGCGGCGGGGGAGCAGGCGGCCAGCCAGAGCCCGCCGTCGGAGGCCAGGCCCTTCTGCGGGGCGAAGTAGTAGGCGTCCACCTCGGCGGGGTCGAAGCGCAGCCCCCCGGCGGCGGAGGTGGCGTCGACGACCACGAGCTGGCCGTCCTCGGCGCCCGGCGGACGCCGCGGACGAGTCGCCACCCCGGTCGACGTCTCGTTGTGGGTGAGGGCATAGACGTCGACGTCGGGGTCGGTCACCGGGTCGGGTCGGGTACCCGGCTCGGCGGCGATCACGACGGGCTCCTCGAGGAACGGCGCGGCGGCAGCGCAGGCGGTGAACCTGGACGAGAACTCCCCGAAGCTCAGGTGCTGGCTGCGGCGCTCGATCAACCTGAAGGTGGCGGCGTCCCAGAACACCGTCGTGCCGCCGTTGCCGAGGAGGACCTCGTAGCCGTCGGGCAGGGCGAACAGCTCGGCCAGCCCGTTGCGCAGCCGGGCCACCATGAACCGCACGCCGTCCTGGCGGTGGCTGGTGCCGAGGTAGGCGCCGGCTTCCTCGGCCAACGCCGCCACCGCCTCGGGCCGCACCTTGGACGGCCCCGAGCCGAAGCGACCGTCGCCCGGGAGGAGGGCGGCGGGGATGGAGATATCGGGCAGGACCTCGCTCATGGCGTGCCACTATCGCGGCCGGTCCCCAGAGGAGCGAAACCATTGGCCGCACCGCCCCACCCCCGTGTCTCCCGCCGGATCGACGCCATCACCGAGTCCGCCACCCTGGCCGTCGACGCCAGGGCCAAGGCCCTCAAGGCGGCCGGGGAGCCGGTGATCGGGTTCGGGGCCGGAGAGCCCGACTTCCCCACCCCGGCCCACATCGTCGAGGCCGCCGTCGCCGCCTGCCGTGACCCTCGCAACCATCGCTACACCCCGGCGGCGGGGTTGCCCGAGCTGCGAGAGGCCATCGCCGCCAAGACCGGACGCGACTCCGGCTACGAGGTGTCGCCGCCGCTGGTGATGGTCACCAACGGCGGCAAGCAGGCCATCTACGACGCCGTGGCCACGATCGTCGACGCCGGTGACGAGGTGCTCCTGCCGGCGCCGTACTGGACGACCTATCCCGAGCCGGTGCGCCTGTCGGGCGGCGAGGTGGTCGAGCTGCCCACCGACGAGGCCACCGGCTTCAAGGTCGACGTCGACCAGCTCGAAGCCGCCCGCACGGAGCGGACCAAGCTGCTCATCTTCGTGTCCCCCTCGAACCCCACGGGAGCGGTGTACGCACCGGCCGAGGTGGAGGCCATCGGCCGGTGGGCGGTCGAGCACGGGGTCTGGGTGCTCACCGACGAGATCTACGAGCACCTCACCTACGGCGAGCACCAGTTCTCGTCCATGCCGGCGCTCGTGCCCGAGCTGGCCGACACCTGCGTGGTGGT
>JAUJOW010000013.1:0-15335 GCA_030447445.1 Acidimicrobiales bacterium
CCCGCGCCGGCGTGTTGGCGGGCCCGCTCGGGGCCGTTGCGGGCTCGGTGGCGGTCACCCCGCGGGCCGCCCCGGTGGCCCGGCTCGCCCAGTAACCCGACCGGCGCCCGGGCGTGCCGGTGGGGTCCGCCCGCGCCCGCCGCCCCGGCGCGGCCGCCGCCGCCGCCGCGTCGGCGGCGGCGGCGGCCGGGCTGGCCGACGGCGAGCGTGAGCGGGGCTCGGGGTCGGCGGCGCTGGCCGAGGACCGCTACGCCGAGGCCCTCGAGCGCTGGCTGGCCCTCGGTGGCCCCGACATCGACGCCCGCAGCGAGGAGGTGTGCGACGACCTTGCCCTCGACGCCGGCGTGCTGGACCAGGACATGGACAACCTGTCCGGCGGCCAGGCCAGCCGAGTGTCACTCGCTGCCATCCTCCTCACCCGAGCCGACGTCCTGCTGCTCGACGAGCCGACCAACGACCTCGACTTCGACGGGCTGGCCCGGCTCGAGCGATTCGTCGCCGAGCACCCCGGCCCGGCCGTGGTCGTCTCCCACGACCGAGCGTTCCTCGAGCGGACCGTGACCGACGTGCTCGAGCTCGACGAGCACCGCCGCCGTGGCCAACACTTCTCGGGCGGCTGGCTGGCCTACCTCGACGAGCGGGCCACCGCCCGCCGTCACGCCGAGGAGTCCTACGAGCGGTTCCGCTCCACCCGCCAGGACCTCGTCGACCGCTCCCGGCGCACACGGCAGTGGGCCGACAAGGGTTTCCGCCGGGCAACGAGGGCTCCCGACGACGGCGACAAGTTCGTCCGCCACCGCAACGTGGCCATGAGCGAGAAGATCGCCGCCAAGGCCGCCCGCCTCGATCGGGCCGTCGAGCGGCTGGACGAGGTGGACAAGCCATGGGAGGGCTGGCGCCTGGAGCTCGAGCTGGCGGCTGCGCCCCGCAGCGGTGACGTCGTCGCCCGCCTCGACGGGGCGATGGTCCAGCGCGACGGGTTCCGCCTCGGGCCGATCGACCTGGAGATCCGGTGGGCCGACCGGCTCGCCGTCCTCGGACCCAACGGATCGGGCAAGACCACCCTCATCGACCTGATCCTCGGCCGGGTGGCGATGGCCGCAGGGGAGCGGTGGCTCGGCCCCGGCGTGGTGGTCGGCGAGCTCGACCAGGCTCGGCGCCGGTTCCTCGACGACCGTTCCCTGCTCGAGGGCTTCCTGGCCGTCACCGGCTCGGTGGTCAGCGACGCACGGTCCTTGCTGGCCAAGTTCGGCCTCGACGCCGCTGCCGTCGACCGCCCGGCCCTCAGCCTGTCGCCCGGCGAACGCACGCGGGCCGCCCTCGCCCTGCTGATGGCCGGCGGCACCAACTGCCTGGTGCTCGACGAACCCACCAACCACCTCGACCTGCCCGCCATCGAGCAGCTCGAGCAGGCGCTGGCGGGGTGGCGGGGCACGCTGCTCCTCGTCACCCACGACCGCCGCTTCCTCGACGCCGTCACCGTCGACCGGGTGGTCGACCTCGGCAGCCGCTCCGGCCCTGGGCGAGGTTGAGCCGGTCGTCCATGCGGGCCCGGGCGAGCCGATGTCCGGTTCACACGGCCTGGAAGGCCACGAGCGCGGCCATGCCGACGACCAGGGTGGCGGAGACGTTGCGGGTCCTCCAGGTACCCTGCGGGGTATCAGGAGCTCGGCCGAGGAGGACCCGTGGAGCTGCCCGACGACGTCGTCGACGACCTGACCAAGCGCCTGCGCCGGGTGGAGGGCCAGGTGCGGGGACTGCAGGCCATGCTCGCCGACGGACGGGACTGCCGCGAGGTCGTGACCCAGATGACGGCCGCCACCAAGGCCCTGGAGCAGGCCGGCTTCCGGCTGGTCGCCGCCGGCCTCACCTACTGCCTGGCCAACCCGGAGGAGGCGGAGGCCTCGGGGTACGACCTCGACCAGGTGCAGCGCATGTTCATGAAGCTGGCCTGACCGTGTCCCGCTTCTCCCGCTCGGTGCCCGAGCAGATCGAGTTCACCACCGACGCCGCCGGGCCGGTGGCCGCCCGCATGGGTGAGCTGGCTGCCGCCGGACGGGGGTGGGTGAACCTCCTGCCCGAGGTGCTGGAGGAGGAGGGCTCGGCGCCGCCGTCGGCGGTCGCCTCGCTGTTCCGGGCCACCGGTCCGCCGGTGCCGATGGCCACCTGGCTGGCCCCCCGCCAGCGCCGCGACCGCCTCCAGCCGGCCACCGTCGGCCTTCAGCACGGCGCCGGGCCCCGGGCGCTCGCCCGCCTGGTCGACACCGGCCTGGCCCTCCCTCCGGGGTGGGCCATGGTCCAGGACCACACGAGGCGGGGGCTGGTGGTGCGGGTGGCCGACGGCGCTGCGCCGGACGCGGTGCTCGACTGGATGATGCCGGCGGTGCGGCTGCTGTGCCCGGTCCCCCTCACCGGCCACTGGCTGGCCGAGGTCTACCCCGGCTGACCGACGCCCCCCGGCCCACACTCCCCGATGGACGGGTCGGGGCCCTCGGTCGGGACCCGTCAGGGGCGGCGCACACGGCGGCGCGGCTGGCGATGGCGGTGTCGCGGCGGTACTGGCGGAGCAGGTGCTCGTCGAGACCGTTGGTCAGGAAGGCGAAGGACAGCCCGGTGTCGGGGTCGGCGAAGGCGAGCTGCCCGCCGGCCCCGTTGTGCCCGAACGACCGGGGTGACGCCGTCCGCCCGAACCCCCGCATGGCCGCCCGCCCGTCGTCGCCGGCGAGGATGAGGCCCAGGCTGCGGTTGGCGGGCACGCCCATCGGGTCGGGAAGGCCGAGGCGGACCCGACCGGTGACGTCCTTGCGGAGATCGGACGGCCACAGCCCCTTCGGGTCGTGGAGCAGCGCCTGGTAGTACAGGGCCAGGTCGGCGGCTCGCATGACGCCGCCGCCGCCGGGGATGCCCACGGCCCTGGCCTCGGGCTCGTTGAGCTGGCACAGGTTGGCCACGGCGGTCTCGAGCGGGAGGAACGAGCTCACGTCGCGGATGCCGATGGCCGCCTCCCACTCGTCGGGGGTGGGAGCCGAGCCCCGGGCCTCGATGGTGGCGATGCCCTGCTGGTCCTCCTCGGGGATCCCCAGGACCCGGGGCAGGCCGAGCGGGCCGGTGATGCGCTCCTCGAGGGCGTCGCGGTGGTCGACGCCGGTGACCGCCTCGATGACCTCGGCCAGCACCCAGTGCGCCGAGGTCGGGTGGTACACGTAGCGCGTGCCCGGCTCGAAGTTCAGCCGCCACTTGGCGAACTGGGCCCGCCGCCCAGCGCTCGTGGTCCACGCCGGCGGGCCCATCGGTGCGGTGGGGAAGCCGCCGGTGTGCAGCAGCACCTGCTCGAGGGTGACGCCATCCTTGCCGTTCGTGGCGAACTCGGGCACCCAGGTGGCGACCGGCTCCGCGATGTCCACCGCGTCCTCGGCCATGAGCTGCCAGATCACGCCGGCCACGAACGCCTTGGTGCACGAGAAGGCCACGTAGCGCGTATCGGTCGTCGCCTCCCCGAAGGCCTCCTCCACGACGATGTCGCCGTCGAGGGCCAGCGCGAGCTGGCACGACGGGAGCACCCCCTCGTCGACCTCGCGTCGGGCACGGGCCAGGAGGGCCTCGACGGCCTGGGGATCGATGGTGCTCATCACCGCAGTCTGTCCCATCGACCGTTCACGGGCGCGTGTGGCGCAGCGCGAGCCGGGCGGCGGGAAGGCGGCCAGGGACTCCCCGGCGTGCTCGTAGGCTCCGCCGCGGTGTCCGACGAGGCGATCGATCCCATCGCGCTGCTCCGCCCCCGCCGTCGTATCCACGGGATGGCGGCGGTCTTCCTGCCCTTCGCCGACGGGGCCGTCGATTGGGACGCCTTCGACGCCCACCTCACCCGCACGGCCGAAGCGGGGCTCGTACCGGCGGTCAACATGGACACCGGCTTCGTCGACCTGCTCGACGCCCCAACTCGGGCCGCCGTGCTGGCCAGGGCGGCCGGTGTGCTGGCCGGTGCCCCGTTCGTGGCCGGGGCGTTCGTGGGCGACGGTCCGGGCGACGCCTACGACCCCGGTGCGGTCGCCGCCGCCGTGGGGGCGGTGGCCGAGGCCGGTGCCACACCCGTGGTGTTCCCGTCCCACGGGCTGCGCTCCCTCGACGAGGCGGCGGCGGTCGCCGCCCACGCCGCGCTCGGCGAGGACTGCTCGTCGTTCATCGCCTTCGAGCTGGGTGAAGTGTTCGTGCCCTTCGGGCGCATCTACTCCCTGGACGCCTGGCACGGCCTGCTCGACATCCCCGCCTGCATCGGGGCCAAGCACTCGTCGCTCAGCCGGGCCCAGGAGTGGCGCCGCCTGCGGTTGCGGGACGAGGTGCGGCCCGACTTCGCGGTGTTCACCGGCAATGACCTGGCCATCGACATGGTCATGTACGGCAGCGACTACCTGCTCGGCTTGGCCACCTTCGCCCCCGACTGCTTCGCCGAGCGGGACCGGCTGTGGGCCGCTGGCGATGCCGGGTTCGCCGAGCTGAACGACGACCTCCAGTTCCTCGGAGCCTTCGCCTTCCGCTCCCCGGTCCCCGCCTACAAGCACAGTGCCGCCCAGTTCCTCCACCTTCGGGGCTGGGTCGGCCCCGACGCCGCCCACCCGGCGGCCACCCGGCGGCCCGAGAGCGACGTGGCCGTGCTGGCCACCATCGCCCAGCGCCTCGGTGTGCCGGGGCGAGACCGGAGCGGGCAGGGGCGAGACCGAAGGGAGCACCGGTGAACGAGCCGATGGTGCAGGTGCGGCGGCTGGCCACGGCTGACGCCTTCCTCGCCCACCTGCGTGAGCTGGGCGCGGACCTTCCCTTCGACGCCGCCGTCGAGGCCGGCGGTCCACTGGCGGCGCCGATCGCCGCCGGGGTGGCGGGTGACGGCATCGGCGCCATGGCCAACCGGTTCGCGGTGTTGCCGATGGAGGGGTGGGACGCCACCGAGGACGGCCGACCCACCGATCTCGTGCGCCGCCGGTGGCGACGCTTCGGGGAGAGCGGAGCCGGGTTGGTGTGGGGTGGTGAAGCGGTGGCGGTGCGGCCCGACGGGCGCGCCAACCCTCACCAGCTCGTCATCGGCGACCACGTGGCCGACCTGCGAGGTGAGCTGCTCGACGCCCACCGGGCCAGCTTCGGGCGCGACGTCGCCGAGCCGGTGGTCGGGCTGCAGCTCACCCACTCCGGTCGCTACGCCCACGCCGAGCCCCTGGTGGCCTACGCCCATCCCGTCCTCGACCGGCGGCGCCGGGGCCGGGTGCTGACCGACGGGGAGATCGACGCCCTGGTCGACGACGTGGTGGCCGCTGCCGCCACGGCCGCCCGAGCCGGTTTCGACTTCGTGGACATCAAGGCCTGCCACGGCTACCTCAGCCACGAGCTGTTGAGCGCCGTCGACCGGCCCGGCCCCTACGGTGGCGACCTCGAGAACCGCACCCTCTTCCTCCGCGCCGCCGTCGACGGGGTCCGGGCCGAGGTGCCGAGCCTCGGCCTGGCCGTGCGTCTGAGCGCCTTCGACGTCGTACCCTTCGTGGCCGGCGACGACGGGACCGGCCACCCGCAGGTCGACGGCGAGTACCGGTACGCCTTCGGCGGCGACGGCACCGGTCTCGGCATCGACCTCAGCGAGCCGATCTCCCTCGTGGCCGACCTCGTCGCCAGCGGCGTGCGGCTGGTGTGCGTGACCGCCGGCAGCCCCTACACCTGCCCCCACGTCCAACGACCGGCCTACTTCCCGCCCTCGGACGGGTACCGACCCCCCGAGGACCCGCTACTCGGCGTGGCCCGGCTGATCGCCGCCGCCGCCGCCATCAAGACGGCCGTGCCCGACGCGGTGGTCGTGGGTTCGGGGTACTCCTACCTCCAGGAGTGGCTGCCCCACGTGGCCCAGGCGGTGGTCGGCTCGGGTCGGGCCGACGTGGTCGGCGTCGGCCGCATGGTCCTCAGCTACCCCGACCTGCCCGCCGACGTGCTCGCCGGACGGCCCCTCGACCGGCGCCGACTCTGTCGCACCTTCTCGGATTGCACCACCGCCCCCCGCCAGGGCCTCGTGTCGGGGTGCTTCCCCCTCGACGACTTCTACAAGGCCAGGCCGGAGCGCCGGGTCCTTGTGGCGGCCAAGCGGGCCAGCCGGTCCGGTTCGTCGGAGGACTGAACGGCGGTGGCGGCCAGCGACCTGGCCCGGGACACCACGGCGTGGTGTGACCAGTGGTGGGACCCGTCGGTGGCCCTGCTCCACAACCCGCCGGGTTCCTTCGACGCCGACGGGGTGGCGCCGGGCTCGGTGCACCTCGTCCCCCACTCCGGCTGGCATGCCCTCGGCCTCCTCGACCGGGACGGCGAGGGTGACCGGAGGCGGGCCCAGCAGACGCTGTCGGCCCTCTGCGACCTGCAGTACGACGAGCCGGGGGCGGTGTGGCACGGCACCTTCGCCCGCTTCCTCGAGGCCCCCGTCCCCCGTGCCGGCGCCGTGGAGTGGGTCGACTACGACCCGAACTGGCGCCAGTTCCTCGGCACCACCTTCTCCCTGGCCCTCCGCACCTGGGGCGACACCATCGATCCCGCTCTGGCCGATCGGATGCGGGCCGCCATCGCCCTCGCCATCGCCGGTGAACCACCCGACCGGGTGCCGGTCTGGTACTCCAACATCGCCCTCATGCGGGCCTGGCTCGAGGTCGACCACGGCGACGCCGCCACCCAGGCCCGGGCCGAGTCCTACGCCGCCGCCGTGGTCGCCCACTTCGACGGGCACGGTGCGTTCGACGAGTACAACTCGCCCACCTACTACGGCGTCGACCTGTGGGCTCTCGCCCTGTGGCGGGACCACTCGTCGTCTCCGGCGCTGCGGGCGGCCGGAGCCCGCCTGGAAGAGGCGTTGTGGCGGGACGTGGCCCGCTGGTACCACGCCCGGCTGGGCAACCTGTGCGGGCCGTTCAGCCGGGCCTACGGGATGGACATGGGGGGCTACGCTGCCCTCCTCGGCCTGTGGATCTGGGACGCCGTCGGGGCCGACGCCGCCCCCTTCCCGCCGCTCGACGGCCCCTTCGAGCACAGCCACGACACGTCGATGGGGGCGGGCATCGCCCGGCTCGGCGCCCGTGTCCCCCACGACGCCGTGGATCACCTCGTGCGCTTCGCCGGCGAGCGGACCCTCGACCAGCCCCTCGGCGGCGGCCGGCGGGCCACCGGCTGGTTGGCCGATCGGGCCATGGTCGGCGCCGAGTCCGGCGGGGTGTGGCCGGCTCGTGGCCAGTTCCACCCGGCCACCGTCCACTGGGCGGCGCCCGGCGGGACGGGGTGGATCCGGGTCCGCCACCACTCCGAGATCGACGCCGCCGCCGGCGCCGGATCCCTGCAGGTGCGGGCCCGTCGCCCCGGTGTGCTGACGTTCGTGATCTCGGCACCCGAGCCGGCCGACCCGCCGCTGATCAGCGGGTCACGGTGGTCCCTGCCCGGGCTCGGTCTCACCGTGCGGGACGACGGGAGCGGCTGGGCACTCGAGCGCAGTGGAGCGGTGTGGAAGGTGCGGGCCTCCGGCCTGTCGCGGGTCGACCTCACCCTCGACCTCCTCGGCTGACGGCCTCAGTTCGGGTCGGGCGGGCCCCGGCGGGAGGAACGGGTGGCCAGCGGAGCGAGACGGGCGGCCACGCTGCGCCGGGTGGCCCAGCGCCCCGCCTCCAGGAAGCCGGCCTGGACGACGCCGTCGGCGCGGTCGTCGGCCATGGCGTTGGTGCCCATGGCGGCGATGGCGTGGGCCCCGGGTTCGAACCGCACCACGGTGGCGCCGGCCCGACGGAGGCGACGGATCTCCCCGTCGAGGCGCCGATGGGCGACCCAGCGCAGCGGCCCGTCGACGGACCGGCTGCGGCCGAAGGCCGACGACATGGGCGAGACCACGATCACCAGGTCGAGGTTCGAGCGGGCCAGGACGTCGGCGTTGGTGGCGGAGTGGACGCCGCCGTCGAAGTACTGCACCTGCCCGATGGGGACGGGCGCGAAGTACCCGGGGATGGCGCACGACGCCGCCACGGCCCGGCCCAGAGAGGCCGGGGGCGATCCGGGGCGGCCGAAGACCACCCGGCCGCCGTCGTCGCGCCGGACGGCGCAGATCCAGAGCCCCTCGGGCCAGGCATCGCCGGCCATGCCGTCGAGCACCGACGCCCGCTCGACGATGTCGAGGCGACCCGCGGGCAACAGCGTCATGGCCGCCACCCCCGGTCGCATGGCCCACGGCCGCCGGGCGATGCGGGCCAACAGGGCCGGCGAGGGCAGCCGCCAGGGGCGCAGGAACAGGTCGGGGCTGAGCGGTGGGAAGGGCTCGTCCTCGCGCTCGGCGACCAGCGCGAACACCCCCTCTCCCTCCACCGAGAGCGGGGACTGGACGGCGAAGGCGGCGAGATCCGAGGCGGGGACGCCGAGCCGCAACAGCGCACCGGTGACCGACCCGGCCGAGGAGCCGACCACGATGTCGGCCGTACGGGGGTCCCAGCCGAGGTCGTGCTCGAGGGCGGCCAACACCCCGGCGTGGTAGGCCTGCCCGACCACCCCGCCGGCACCGAGCACCAGCCCCACGCCGGTCATGGCCGCCTCGCCCCCCCGGGCACGCGAACCAGCGGAGGCCACGATCCCCCCGCTGGTGGTTTCCGGTGGTCGTACACCGGGCAGGCGACACGGCGATGGCCACGACCACCACCCCGAAGATCACCCAGGACACCATCCCCGCCAACGGCCTCCGCTTCGACGTGCGGTCGGCCGGACCGGTCGACGGTCCGCTCGTGGTGCTGCTGCACGGCTTCCCCCAGAGCAGCGCCATATGGGAGGGGCAGCTCACCGCTCTGGCCGCAGCCGGGTACCGGGCGGTGGCCCCGGACCAGCGGGGCTACTCCCCGGGCGCCCGGCCCCGACCGACCAGCGCGTACCGGATCCAGGAGCTCGGCGCCGATGTGGTGGCCCTGGCCGCCGCCCTCGGCCGCCAGCGGTTCCACGTGGTCGGCCACGACTGGGGTGGCGCCGTGGGCTGGTACCTGGCCGCCGCCCACCGGGAGGCGGTGGTGAGCCTGGCGTCGCTGTCCACCCCGCACCCCCGGGCCATGGCCACGGCGCTGCGTTCGAGCACCCAGCTCCTCCGATCGGCCTACATCCCCTTCTTCCGGCTGCCCTGGGTTCCCGAGCAGGCCCTGTCGGCGGCAGGGCACCTCCTCCTCCGGCAGGCCCTGCTCCGCTCCGGCCTGCCCGCTGACCGCACCGACGCCGTGGTCGACGAGCTGGCCCGCCGCGGATCCCTGCCGTCGGCGCTGGCCTGGTACCGGGCCAACGGGATCCAGATGGTGGCCGCCGTGGGCACCATCCGGGTGCCCACCCTGTACGTGTGGAGCACGGGCGACACCGCGCTGGGGCGGACGGCGGCCTTCGCCACCGGCTCCCACGTCGAAGGCCCGTACCGCTTCGAGGTGCTCGATGGCGTCAGCCACTGGATCGCCGAGACCGCCGCCGGGGCCCTCGACCCGCTGCTGCTCGAGCATCTCGAGTCCCAGCGCCATCAGCACGACCGGTGACCCCGGGAAGCCGAGAGCTGCGGGCTCAGGACCGGCTGCGCCGCCGCTGACGGGTGGCCTTGGTGGCCTTGGCCGCCTTGTCCACGCGGCGGGCCCGGCCAGACGCCTCGACCGCCTCCTCGCGCTCGGCCAGGGCTTCGCGCTCGGCGGCGAGGCGGGCCTCCTCGGCCCGGTTGGCCTCCTCGGCGATGCGCTCTCGCTCGGCGTCGGCCGCCTTCTCGGCCTTGCGCCCCCGCGCCGCCGCCTGCCGGCGGACCCGGGCCCGGGAGCGCTGGCGCTCCGCCTCGAGCTCGGCCTCGCGCTGGTCGGCCGCTTCCGCGGCCTCGGCCGCCCGCTCCTCGGCCTCGCCCCGCCGAGCGTCCAGCTCGGCATCGGCCTCGACCCGCCGTTCCTCGGCCTCGGACTCGAGGGTGGCGGCCCGCCGGAGCTGGGCCACCCGGGTCCGCAGCTGCTCGGAATCCCGGCGCAGCTCCTCGTCGCGCAGCAGGGAACCGGCCGTCCCCTTGACCCGAGCTTCGAAGGCGTGGAAGGCGAGCGCCGGGGCCCAGGTGTCGTCGCCGGTCTTGCCGGTGACCGACCCGACGAGCTCGATCGGGAGGCGGGCCACACGGAGCCAACCGGTGAGCGCGAGCCGAGGAACGGCGTTGACGTCGAGGGCCATGGGGTGTGCTCCTGTCGGGTGGCGGGTTCAGCCGGTCCGGTCGGGGTCGGCGATGTCAGCGACGGTGCGGGCGGCCTCGGCTTGGGCTTCCAGGCGGGCAGCCTCCTGCTCGGCCTCGGCGCGGTCCTCGAGAGCGGCCCGCTCGAGCTCGGCGGCTTCGGCCTGCTCCCGGGCCGCCTGCTGCTCGACGGTCTCCTCCCGCCGGTCGATGGAGGACTCGACCTGTTGCTCGGCCTGCTCCCGGTCGGCCTCGATGGCCGCTTCTCGCTGGTGAGCCTGTCGTTCGGCCTTGACCCGCTCGGTCTCGACCTCGTTCTCCTTCATCGCCGCCCGTAGCTCGGCTTCGGCCTCGGCCTGCGCCGCCTCGGCGGCGGCCTCCTTGGCCTCACGGGCGGCGTCGGCCTTCTCCTGGTCGAGGCGACCTTCACGGGAGAGCGTCTCGTCGCCGGTGACCGAGGCTACGGCCTCCTTCGCCTTGCCCTTCAGCTTGTCGATCATGCCGCCCGAGGGCGGTTCCGGCAGGTCGGTCACGATGGTTCCTGAGGTGGAGTGGTGGGGGCAGCAGCGCCGGTTATAGACCAGGGCTCGCCTCGACGCGAAAAGCATGGCGGCGATCACGGTGTGTTCGCCGGGTTCAGCCGGGCTCGGGCGGGCAGAGGGCGGCCATGGCTGACGAGGAGAGCTTCAACGACCACGTCGGGGTGGACGTCGTCGATGCCGGTGACGGGCGAGCCACCGTGGTGCTGCAGGCGGGGGACCACCACCTCAACACCCGGGGCTCGGTGCACGGGGGTGCGGTGGCCACGTTGGCCGACGTCGCCATGGGGGCAGCGGTGCGCAGCGCCGGGGCCGAGAACGTCGCCACCATCGAGATGAAGGTCACCTACCTCGAGCCCGGGCAGGCCGGCGAGCTGCGGGCCCTGGCTCAGGTGCGCAAGCGGGGGAGGCGCATCAGCATCGTCGAGGCCGAGATCGAACAGGACGGCGCCACGGTGGCGCACGCCATCGCCACCTTCACGGTGTGACTCAGCCCTTGGCCTTGTTCTCGAGGATGCAGTAGCCGAATTGGAGGACGTCGGCGCCGGCCACCGCCGCCAGCACCGACATGGCGAAACGGGTGGGTTTGGGGGCGAGGACCAGCCCGAAGGTGAACGACGTGGCCAACCACTGCGACATGCAGAACGGACAGGTCAGCAGCTCTCCGACGGCGTGGCTGACGCCGTGGCCGCGCACCTCCTCGTGCACCTCGCCGGGCCCGCCTCTGCCCTCGTAGCGGGTGAAGGGGGCTCGCAGCGGTGCGGTGACGGACGCCTTGGTGAGCGTCCGGCTCAGGCGGTGGGTGGCGACCGCCAACAGGGCCAGGTCGGCACCCCGGACCCGGTCGGGCAGCCCACCCCGGCGACGGACCACGGCGGCCAGGCCGAGGGTCACCGCGCCGTAGGCGCCCATGAGACCGACGTAGGAGCCCACCGGGCGGTCGGCGTCGCCGGCGTACTCCTCGTGGGTCTCGCGCAGCGTCGACGCCGCCTCGTCGAGCACGGTCTCGGCCATCGATGCCTCCAAGCGATCGGAAGCCGTGCCCTGCCCCACCGCGCCTCTGTCAATCAGACCGGCCGACCAGCCAATGCTCATCCGCTCCTAAGAGGCCGAGCCGATTAGGCGAGGCCTCCATCGAGCACGGCGCGTGTTGTGGCGAAGCCGCACGGCGTTCGAAGACACGACGTGACCTATCCGCGCAACCTGTAATGCGGTCAGGACCCGTGGGCGTGGTCGCAGAGGTGCTCCTCGCCCTCCCTGACCTGGCCGGCCCCCACGCCTTCGAGCGCCGAGAACGGGCCGCACTTGTGGGGGACGATCCACACGTGGATCATCGGGACGGGCTCGAACTTCTGCAGCGGCTCGGCGCAGGTGCCGTCGGCTTGAGTGAGCCCGGCCACCTTGGGAGCCGTCTCGTCCCGGGTGAAGCACAAGTTGTCGTGGATGTGCCACTGGGTGAGCTTGCCCCCGAGCTCGGGCGTGGTGTCGAGGGTGGTCCCGGGTTGGAGCAGGTACATGGCCGACACGAGCGTCCGCTTCCCGCCCTCGGCCCGGTAGACGAGCGACTCGGGGAAGTCCGGGTTCAGGATCCGGCCGTCGTCGATCAGGTCCCAGTTGATGAAGTGCTCGTAGCCGGTGCCGGCGTCACCGATCGAGTGGTAGCCGGCGGCCTGCGCGGTGGCCGGGTCCGAGAAGTGGGGCAGGCGGATGAGGGTGATGGCGATGAGGTTCTCGGCCTCGGCCTGCTGCTCGGCGGTGACCCCGGGGACCCCGCCGAGGTCGATCGGGCCTTCGGGGTCGTAGGGCTTGGGGGGCACGACGGCGGCCTCGCCGCCAACGTGGCCGCCGGACCCGGCGCTGTCGTCGGTGTCGTCGGTCCCGTGGTGACCGGCCGCTGATTCGGTGCCTCCGCCCTGGCGGCCGCCACCGCCGTGCGTGCCGGATGCCCCGCCGCCGGCGTGACCGTGGGAGCCGGCCGAGACCATGCCCACCAGCGCGAGCGCGCTCACCCCGGCTCCCAAGCCGCCGAGCATCGTTCGGGCGAGGTGACCCTGCCCCCGCCAGAGGGAGCTCCCGATCGTGGCGACGGCCACGGCCAGCACAGCCGCGGTGGCAAGACCAGCGGCCAAGCCGTCGGCCAACTGGAGCTGCTCGGGTTGGGCCATGCCGTCGATGAACCCGATGCCCCTCGTCTTGGCCATGATCCAACCGCCGATGATGGCGGCCTGGCCAGCCACGCCGACCGCCGCGATCCATCGGTTCGAGCGCACGAGGGCCAACGTCCCCCAGGCCAGCTGGAAGGCGGCCACCCCGGTGAAGGCCAGGACGGCCTGGCGGTGCTCGCTGTGCACGCCGATGGCGGCGGCGTGGATGGCGCCAGCGCCGAGTGAGGCCAAGCCGGCGACGGCCAGCGCGGCGAGCGCGGTGCGGGCGGCGGAGGAATCGGCGGGAAGGGCGAAAGAGGCCATTGGTGCTCCGGGTGGGGCGGCGGGACGTCGAGATGCTAGCAGCCGTACTGCAAATACCAGTGGCCTTGGGGCGCGCTGACCGCGGGGCCTGGAGCTGTCAAACCTCGTCGACCACGTGGATGGCCGCCTCCTCGGGGCTCAAGGTGCCTTCCCGCTCCGTGGCCGTGTCCCGCAAGGTGCTGTCACCGGCGGCGATGTCGCCGACGTCGAGGGCGCCGGCGCCGGTGTCGACGGCGGTGGCGACGGCGTCGGGCTCGGTGTCCTCGTGGACCCCCTCGTCGGGGGCCACGAGGACCATGCCGGCAGTATCCGCCGGTCGGTCCTCGGGCTCCTCCCGGGCCAGCCGCTCGGCCAGCGGCTCCTCCCAGCGCTCCTCGGCGGCGGTGGTGCCGTACTCGTCGACCCCCAGGGGCTCCTCGGGCGGGTACTCCGCCGGCTGCTTGTCGTCGTCGAGGGCCTCGGCCCGGTCCTGCTCGTCGGGTGCCATGGGTCATCCCTCCCCGGACGGTCCCCGGTCGAAACCGCCGCCAGGCGCCGGCGCCGATCAGGTCGGGACGACGGTGACGCGACCCTCCATGCCGTACTCGAGGTGGCGGGGGAGGTGGCAGGCGAACACGACCGTGCCGGGCTCGTCGAACTGGTAGGCCGTGAACCCCTGTCCGCCCGGGTCGACGGACACCTCGCCCGGCACGGGAGGGTGGAAGGCCTCCTGTCCCGCCTCGTGGGCGGCGTGGACGTCGTCGTCCCCGGTGATCAGCTCGTGGTGGATGGGGTCGTGGTTGGTCACGACGAACCGCACGAGGGTCCCCTCGTACACCCGCAGCTCCTTCGGGGAGTAGCGGCTGTATCGCATGTCCACCTCGACGGTGACGACACCGGGGCCCAGCGGTGGTGCCGCCTCTTCGGCTCCGGCGGCCGAGAAGGCGTAGCCACCCAGCATCGGCAAGACCGTGGCCAGGACCACCACCGGCACCGCCACGCGGGCCCTCATGCGCCGTGACCGTCGTGGGGATCGGCCGGGCGGCCGGCGCGGCGAGCGAAGAGCACCACGGCGACGAGGGCGGCAGCGCCCGAGACCAGGCCCAAGCCGATGGGCCACAGCCGGCGGCCCGAGGGGCTCGGCGTGATGACCCGGGCCTCGGGCGGGTCGATCCCGGCCGCCTCGATGGAAGGCACGGTGTCCTCGTGGACCGAGGTGGCGAGGTCGTAGTCGAGGTCACCCGCCGGAGCGTCCACCTCGAGGGCGGAGAACCACATCTGCTCGGGCACCCACTCCATGCCGACATCGGACCGGAGGTCGTCGAGCAGCGCCGCCGACGCCGGTTCGCTGCGCTCGACGGTCAGGCCCCGTCCGCCCGCCAGGAGCTGGGGCTCGTCGTCGGTCAGCAGGAACACGTCGGCCTCCACCACCTGGCTCTCGTCGAGCCCCAGCCCGAGTATCCGCAAGGGCACCCACGGCTCGTCGGTCGGGATGGTGAGCATGATGGGGGTGCCCTGGCCGGCGGTCTGGCCCAGCTCGGCCGCCCGGGAGGCGTCGAACTTGGCGGCCATGAACACCGGGCTGCGTTCGGCGTAGAAGTCGAGGACCTCGGGAGCGTCGGGGGTGAGGAAGAACCCGTTGTCGACGGCCCACTCGCCCACCTCGCCGCCGCCTCCCCGCAGGATGGTGATGTCCAGCGCGTCGATCTCGGTCTCGAGGATGACCTCGACGTCGGCGGCGCCCGCTGCCACTGCTGATTCTTCGCTCGTTGGTTGGTCCGGCGGTGCCACCTCTCGGACCAGCCGTTGCAAGGTCCAGTCCCCGCCCCGCTCGACGTCGGTGGGGACGTCGGGAAGGGGCACGATGGAGCCCACCTCCTCGCCTTCACCGGTGAACTCGAAGGAGGTCACGTAGCGCTCGACCCCGTCGTGGTACGCAGCCAGCGTCGTCGTGCGGACCAGCTCGATGGTGCCGTTCTGGCCGACCAGGCCGCCGCAGGCACCCGCCGGTGCGGCCGGCGCCACCACCGCCCCGAGGCCCACGAACAGCCCGATGAGCGCAACCGCCCCTGTGCTGACGCTGCGGCGACGCAGCGGTCCAGTCGACATCGTCGTCCTCCCTTGCTCGTTCCCGGCCTG
>JAUJOW010000013.1:15435-61189 GCA_030447445.1 Acidimicrobiales bacterium
CGTTCCCGGCCTGGTGTTGGGCGTCCGACGGCGGGGGCGGCTCTCCGGTTCCCGGCGCGTCCATAGAATTCGGCACATGGGTGGTGACGGACGGGGTGGTCCCGACGGCCACGAGCTCCCGATCAAGTTCGGGCCGGTCTCGAACGGCGAGTTCCTGCCCGTGCCGCACAGCCCCCTTGTACGTGAGACCATCCGTCGCACCCATCGCCTGGCCGACGAGAACGCCCGCCGCCTCGGCATCTCCCGACGCCGGTTCCTCAGCGGCATCACCGGTGCCGCCGCCACGTTGTTCGTGCTGAACGCCTGCTCCAAGGAGGAGGCCGCTGATGGCCGACGGTCACCCGGCGGCACCTTCGACGTGTCCGAGGACGCCACCACCGACACCAGCGCGGCGCTCGACGAGCTGGGCGGTGAGGAGTTCATCTTCGACGTCCAGACCCACTACGTGAACTACGACCTGGCCATGGAGGGCGGCGAGTGGACGGCGGTGTTCCCGCAGGCGTCGTGTGCCGAAGGCGCGACGGCCGGCGACGGCAAGGTCTGCTTCACCGCCGACGCCTACTTCCGGGAGATGTTCGTCCGCTCCGACACCTCGATGGCGATCCTCTCTGCGTTGCCGACGCCGGGCGACAACGGCCTCGCCCCCGACGACATGGCCTACGCCATCGACGTCGCCACCCGGCTCGGTTGCGACGGTCGGGTCCTGATGCACGGAGGCGCCTACCCCCACCGCGGCCCCATCGACGCCGCGCTCCTGGCCATGAGTGACCTCCGAGAGCGGTTCGACATCGCCGCCTGGAAGATCTACACGATGACCCCGACCGACGCGCACTTCTACTTCGACGACCACGACCGGGATCGGCCCCAGATCGGCCAACGCTTCATCGACCACGTGCGCGACATCGGCCCGCCGATCATCTGCACCCACAAGGGGATCTCGTCGATCGTGGGGGCCACTCCGGAGCTGGCCGATCCGAGCGACATCGGCCCGGCCGCAGCTCGCAACCCGGACGTCTCCTTCGTCGTCTACCACTCCGGCTTCGAACCCGGCGGGGGTGGCGTCGGGCCCTACGACCCCGAAGAGCCCGCGCCACAGGGCGTGGACCGGCTCGTGCGCACGCTCGAGCAGGCCGGCGTCGGGCCCAACGCCAACGTCTACGCCGAGCTCGGCGGCACCTGGTGGTTCGTGATGCGCGACCCCACCGCCGCCGCTCACGTGCTCGGCAAGCTGCTCACCTACGTCGGCGAGGAGCGGGTCCTGTGGGGCACCGACTCCATCTGGTTCGGGACGCCACAGGACCAGATCCACGCGCTGCGGTCCTTCCAGATCTCCGAGGAGCTCCAGGAGCGGCACGGCTACCCGGCCTTGACCGACGAGATCAAGGCCAACATCCTCGGGCTGAGCTCGGCCCGGCTCTACGGCATCGAACCGATCACCGGCCGCTGTGACGTCAGCCCCGAGGACCTCGAGGCCATCAGGACCACCCTGCCGCCGCCTCGCACCTACGGACCGAAGACGCGGGCCGAGGCGGCGGCCATGATCGCCGCCCACCAGGCCGGGTACCTGGTGTGACCGTAGTGTGACGTCATGACCGCCCCTTCCCCGCCTGCGCTCGACATCGACTTCCTCTCGGGCCGGTTCTACGTCGACGGGGCGGTGGCGTACCGGTGGCTGCGGGAGCACGCCCCGGTCTACTTCGACTCGAACAGTGGCCTGTGGGGGATCGCCACCTACGACGCCGTCCTGTCCGTCGAGCGGGATGCGCAGACGTTCTCCAACGCGGGCGGAAGTCGCCCCGACACCGGACCGCTCCCGTGGATGATCGACATGGACGGCGCGGCCCACTCCAAGCGCAGGAAGCTGGTCAGCCGTGGGTTCACCCCGGCGCGGGTCCGGGCCACCGAGCCGCACCTCCGCGACATCTGCGACGAGCTGATCGACCGCGTCTGCCAGCGCGGCGAGTGCGACTTCGTGCGCGACCTCGCCGCGCCGCTGCCGATGATCGTGATCGGCGACATGCTCGGCGTGCCGCCGGCGGACCGCGACGAACTGTTGCGGTGGTCCCACGGGATGCTGGCGTCGCTGACCGGCGAGCCCGAGGGCTTCGAGACGGCGGCGGCGGCCTTCGGCGAGTACGTCGAGTACGCCCGTCGGGTGATCGCCGACCGCCGGGCCGAGCCGAGCGACGACCTCTACAGCATCCTCGTCCACGCCGAGGTCGACGGTGACCGGCTCGACGACGACGAGATCATCTTCGAGTCGCTCCTGCTGCTCATCGGGGGCGACGAGACGACCCGCCAGGTGGCCGCCGGTGGGATGGAGCAGCTGCTGCGGCATCCGGAGCAGAAGGAGCGGTTGGTCGCCGAGCCCGAGCGGCTGCCCTCGGCCGTCGAGGAGATGCTCCGCTGGGTGTCGCCGATCAAGAACATGGCCCGCACGACCACCGTCGACGTCGAGCTCGCCGGTGTCACCCTGCCCGCCGGCACCAAGGTCATCGTGCTCTACGAGTCCGCCAACTTCGACGACCGGCACTTCGCCGACCCCGAGCGCTTCGACATCGAGCGCTCACCCAACGACCACCTCGCCTTCGGCTTCGGGCCCCACTTCTGCCTCGGGGCGAGCCTGGCGCGGGTGGAGCTACGGGCCATGTTCGAGCGGGTCCTGCACCGGATGCCCGACCTGCAGCTGGCCACGGCCGAGCCCCTCGGCCGGTCGATCACCGGTGTCGAGCACATGCCAGTCGCCTTCTCGCCGTCACGCCCGTGCCGGTCGACGTAGCCGACGGGGTTCACTCCACCTGGAAGTAGCGGCGACCCTCACCGGCCAGCACCCGTCCGAAGCGCAGGTCGGGGAAGTGGGCGGCCACGGTGACGTCGGAGCTGCCCTCGAGCTCAGCGAGGAGCGCCGCCCGGGTCCTTGCCGCGAGCGCCGGGTCGACGTCGCTGATGGCACCCCAGTCCGTCTCCTGGAGCTGCACCGGGCAGGTGATGGCGTCGCCGAGGAGGACGGCCCGGGACGAGCCGGACGACAGGACGTACACGAGGTGACCCGATGTGTGGCCGGGCGCGAACCGGGCGGTGATCCCGGGGACGATCTCCACCTGGTCGCCGTCGACGGGGTCGAGCCGGCCCCGTTCCGCCAGCAGCAGCATGGCCTCACGGATCCACTCGGGACCGTCCCCACCGGTGACGAACTGATCCCAGTCGGCCCGCCCGAAGCGCACGGTGGCGTTGGGGAAGAAGGGCTCGCCGTCCTGGACCAGCCAGCCGGCGTGGTCGGCGTGCAGGTGGGTGCACACCACGTCGTCGATCTGATCGAGGGCCACGCCCGCCGCCTGGAGGGCGCCGGGCAGGCGCCCGCCTTGGAAGAGGGCGTTGTCGAAGGGACCCACCCCGGTGTCGACGAGGACGACGCGACCGCCCGGCAGGCGGACCAGGAAGCATCCGAGCTGGGCGGTGACCATCCCGTCGGGCCCGAGCAGGGCCTGGTGGGCGGTCCAGTCGCTGTTCGGGAAGTACTCGGGCGGGATCTTGCAGGTGCCGTCGGACACCGGCGTCACCTCGATCTCGCCGATGGCAAACGTGTCGACGTCGACCACCTGGGTTCACCTCCGGTCGTGGAACCGCTTCGGGTGCAGCGGGACCAATCGGATTCTGCACCCCAGCCGGCCGCTGCGCCGGGCCCAGGCCACCGCTGCTGCGCGTCGTCCTCACCGCTCGGATCGGTAGAGGCGCATCGTGATCGGGGCGAAGACGGCCACCAGGGCGGCGCTCCACAGCAGCACCCAACCGACGTAACCAGCGGCGGCCGTCCCGTGCATGAGGCCACGGGCGCCGGAGGCGAGGTGGGTGATCGGGTTGACCTTGACGAAGGCCTGAACCCAACCCGGCATGGTGTCGGTGTCGCCTGCGGTTACCGCGGCCGCACCAGCGTCGGGCGCCGAGCGGACGAAGAGTAGTTGAGCGAGGTCAGCCGAGTCCCGCTCGACGATGAGGCGCTCGTTGGCTGCGCCCAGGAGCGCAAGGAACGCCGGGTCAAGTTCAAGACCATGAGCTCAGCGACCGCAAGCATCAGTTCGCCCGGCGAGTCGAAGCGCTCAAGGTCGCCGATCTGCTCGCGAACCGTACGGAAGTCGGTAACCACTGACACGGCGGCGCGTTGCGACACCGTCGTTCCGTCGACGAGGTCGTCCTGAAGACGCGTGAGTCGCTCCTGGAAGTGGATGGCCAAGATCGGGTCTTGGTGCCTCGCCGGACGGTTCAGACCGCCGCTGTAACGCGGACTTTCTAGGCGCCCCCGGCAGGATTCGAACCTGCGACACACGGTTTAGGAAACCGACGCTCTATCCCCTGAGCTACGGGGGCATGGGATGGAAAGGTCTGGTCAGCCGCCATTGTCGTCGATGTGGCGAGCGGGCGTTGCTGCCCGTAGGCCGCGGATAGGCCGCGGGAGCCCTCGGCGAGGCTCGGCGAGGTTCCTCGGCGGCTCGCGCGGGGGAACAGTCGCGCAAGGCGATGGCAAGGCGATGGCCGGGCGGCCAGAGGCAAGCAGGAGGCGGTCAGCGGCGGGGCGAACGCTTCGAGCGCGTTGGCCCCGATCGACCGTCATTCGGACGCGCCGTTCGGGTGCGAACGCAGCCAGATCGCGATGTCCCGGATCGCCGAATATCGCCGCATCATCGTTCAGGCCCGTGACGTCGGTGCGGCCGACGGAGGGACAGCGGAAGCAGTCACCTGCCTGGGAACGGTCCCCCCTGGCCGAATCGGTGGTGTCGATGGGTCCCAGGAGGCCGGACCCGCGTTGGGAGATGCTCGGCCCGGCGCAAGCGCCGGAGCCCTCCACTATCGAAGCTTGAACAGCGTTCCGCGTTCGTCTGCATGAGGGCGCGCTTGGCCCCAGCATCGAGTGCGAGTTCGTCGTGCGCGACGACCTCCTCCGGTTCGAACTGCCACGGGTAGTCCATCGCGTAGCGCCCCTCCGTCACCGGCGAGAACCTCGTCATTGCGCACGCGGTTGTCCAGTCGCTGCGGCCACGAGATCGTGGCGGACGTACGAGCGACGCACCCTTCTCATCGAGTCCGTAGTAGCGCCATCCATGGAGATCACCGGAGAGAGATCGGCACTCCCTCCTCGGCGGACCGATCGTCATGTCGCTCACCGGCATCGCCAGCGCGGTCGCCAACCGACGCCGCCGTCAGGAGGCCCATCGACTCACTGCTCCGCAGTGGCGGCCGATTGGTCCGCTCACGGTTGAGGTCATCTCGGACCGTCTGCTCGTCTCACGCGGCGACGAATACGGCTCGGTCTGGCTTGCCAGCGTGGTGGGCCTTCGGGCAGATGCACTGGGCCACGCTCTCGACCGCTCCTTCGATGCCGACCCGCCGTTCCGGTTCGAGGGACCGGACGTGCCGCGCCTCGAAGCCATTCTCGTTGACCTCCTCGATCCCGACGCTGCGGTCGCCGGCCGGCGGTAGGTCGTCGAGAACAGTGAGCGAGCCTTCGGAACCATCGGCTTCGCTCGAGTCGAGTCTCCGGGAAGGTCGCACTCAGACGATCAGCGACATTCGGCGCGTGGTTCTGTACGCACGCGCCGAGCGCGTAACGCCGATCGGTTCGCCCTCTTGGTCGCGACCCGACGTTGCTCCGGCCCCGGCACCGATGTCGCCCCGCCCGGAAAGACGGGCGCGGTGACCGCAATGCTTCGCGGTCGACGCCCTGCCATCCAACGGCGGCACCTATGGATCTTCTCGTGGGCCCCCGGGCCAGGGATTGTTCGCGGGAGTCCGGATGTGTCCGGGTTGACGTCAGGTACGGTCGAGCTGCGTGGGGCTCCACCTGAACGTCGATGTCAGCGGTCGCTCGGTGATCGTGGTTGGCGGGGGCGCGGCCGGGTGCGAGAAGGTCCGGCGCCTGGTGTCGGCGGGCGCGGTGGTGACGGTCGTCGACCCGTCGCCCGCCACGGAGCTTGAGTCGTTGCCGATCCGCCTCGAGCGTCGCGAGTTCCGCGCCGATGACGTCGGCGGCGCGTGGCTTGTCATAGCGGCGACCAGCGACGGAGTAGTCAACGCCCAAGTCGAGCGTGCCGCTAGCGCGGCGGGGGTCTGGGTCAGTCGCTCGGACAAGCGCGATGGCGCCGGGATCGCGTTCGCTGCCATGGTCGAGCGTGGGCTGGTGACGATCGGGGTTTCGACTGGGGGCGGCAGCCCTGCGCTCGCCCGTTGGGTTCGTGATCGGATCGACTCCGCCGTCCCTATTGAGGTCGGTGCGCTCGCCGCACTGCTCTCACGTCGACCTCGGACAGGCGGCCGGCGGGGACACCGGGGTCTTCCTCTCGACGAGGCTTTGGGCGCCTTGGTGGCCGGCGCTCCCGAGCGAGCGGCGACGCTCCTCGAGGTCGACGTCAGCTCGGAGTAGCCGCGCTTCTGACGAGGCACGTCCGAACGAAGTTGGTGATGAGCGTCGGGTCGCCGCCAGCGTGGTGATGGAGGTAGGTCGCCAGCATCGTCGGCGTTGCGAAGCCGTCGACGGTTGTTACGAAGCGGCTCGTCAAGCGCATTGCCTCGCCGGCCGGTGTGCAGTGCGAGTAGTGGAACTCGTGACCGCGGACGATCGTGCCCGCGGGACCGATCGGGCTGGGAGCGAGCGACTCCGCCTGACGGTAGCCGAGGACGAGGCGATCGCTGAGACGTGCGGATGTCGGCGCCGCGCCGACCATGCGTCGTCCGTCGAGTTCGTTGGCCAACCACAGCATCCCGCCACATTCCGCCCACGTCGGCAGCCCCGCCGCGACGCGCTTGGCGACGTTCGCCAGCAACGGTTTGTTGGCGGCCAATGCCTCGCCGTGGACCTCGGGGAACCCGCCGCCCGCGATCAAGCCGTCGATGTGTTGGGGAAGGGCGGGCGCGGTGACCGGATCGAACGGGATCAGCTCGGCGCCGGCCGCCTCGAGCGCTTCGAGGTTGTCGCGGTAACAGAACGTGAAGGCGGGACCGGCCGCGACCGCGATCCGGCATGACCCGATCCGATCCGGGACCGGAACCGGTCCGGGACGCACAGGGCGCGCCGATCCGGCCACCGCTTCGATGGCGTTGAGGTCGAAGCCCTCGGTCACCGCGGCCGCCAGCCGCGAGAGTGCGGCCCGGACCAACAGGGGCTGCTCGACCACCGGAACGAGCCCGAGGTGACGGTCACGCCACACCAGTGCGTCGTCGCGCCGGAGACAGCCGAGGACCGGCATCGCCAAGGGCTCGAGCGCGTCACGTAGGAGCTGCTCGTGACCGGGCGATCCGACGCGATTGAGGACGACGCCCGCGACGTGCACCCGCGGGTCGTGATCGCGAAAGCCTCGAACGATGGCCGCAACCGAGGTGCTCATCGCAGCCGCGTCGACGACCAGCACGATCGGCGCACCGAGCTGAGCGGCGACGTCGGCGGTGGACGATGGTGTGCCATCGGCGGCGCCGTCGAAGAGGCCCATGACGCCCTCGACGATCAGCAGTTCGGCTCCCGCCGCGGCGCGAGCCGCCAGCGGCGCCACGGCGTCGACACCGCACAGCCACGGATCGAGATTGCGGGGCGGGCGGCCGCAGGCCAAGGAGTGATAGCCGGGATCGATGAAGTCGGGCCCGACCTTGGCGCAGGCGACCTTGGTGCCTCGTGCGGTCAGCGCCGCCAGGAGCCCGGTGGCGACGGTGGTCTTGCCGACCCCCGACGACACGCCGGCGACAACGAGGCGCGGTCCCAGCACCGCCTCAGTGGCCGTTGCCGTGTGCGTGGCTGTGCGAGTGGCCGGCGCGGTGCTCCGCCGCGAGCGCCGAATGTCCGACACCCCGCGGTTGACCAGCCCGGCCTTCCAGACCGGGCCATTCCGCACGGTAGGAGCACGTGTCGCAGTTGGTCCGGTGCACGCCCGCGACGGCCTCATCCCGGCGCTGCCCGATCACGGGTACCAGTGCTGGGTCCGGCCCGAAGTACCCGGCATCGATGACCTCGACACCCGTCGCCGAGGTGAAGGCTGCGATCTGGCCACGCGCGCGGTCGATGAGCTTGCCCGTCGCCAGGAACCATGCGAAGAGGGCGATACGGCGGTGGCCGAGGCGGGCCATGCGATCGAGCGCGTCGGGAACCGAGGGCCACGTGACGCCGGTGAAACCCAACTCGACGTCCCGCGCGCCGGACCACTCGGCGAGGAGGCGAGCGGCCCGGGCCGCCTCCGCGTTCGCGTCCGGGTCGGAGGTGCCCCTCGCGATCACCAGCAACGGCAGACCGGCACCACCCACGGCCGCGACGTTGGCGGCGGCGATGGCGAGCAGTTCCGGTACCACGCCGAGCGGTGAGCCGAAGAGGAACTCAACCCCGGGATGGCGCTCCCGGCCCTCGAGGACGAGCGCCGGGACATCGCTCTTGCCGTGCCCCGCGGCGAGCAACATCAGCGGTTGCACGGTTATCCGGCGGCAACCCCGGCCGACGAGCGCGTCGAGAGCGGCGCCCGCCGGGGGGTCGGCGAGCTCGAGAAAGCCCAACGCCACCTCGAGGTCGGGTCGTCCGGCGGCCACGGCGTCACCGAGCGCTTTGGCCTCAGCGACTCCGGCGGCACAGCTCGAGCCGTGAGCGACGAGCACGAGACCGTCGTTGGTCAGCATCGGTCTTCCCCTTGGCACAGTCGGTGCAGGGCGTTGAGCGCGGCAGCGGCAACCGCGCTGCCGCCGCGTTCGCCCACGTTGGTGATGGCGCGCGCCGCGAGGGGTCCGGCCCACAGCAGCGCCTTGGAGTCCGCCGCTCCGACGAAGCCGACGGGGAGTCCGATGACCGCGGCCGGGTCGACCTCGCCGCGGTCATGGAGTGCGAGGAGCTGGGCCAAGGCGGTTGGCGCGTTGCCGATCGCCCAGAGCGCCCCCTCTGGATGGCGGCGTGCAGCGAGGATGACGGCCGCAGCTGAACGAGTCGATCCCGCGGGAGCCTCCGGGACCTCGGAGAGCAGGCAGGTTGTGGAGACTTGGGGCGCGCCGGCAGCGACCATCGCGGCGTCGACGATGACCGGTGCTCCCTGCGACAGAGCGTTGGTTGCCCGCGTGACCGCTTCGGGCCCGATGCGAGCCGAGGTGGCGAAGTCGAGGTCGGCGGTGGCGTGGATCATCCGCGCCACGACCTCACGTTGACCGGCGGGCCATGCCGACAGGTCGACGCGCTCGGCGAGGACCCGGTAGCTCTCGGCCTCGAGGGGGTGGGTGGCGGTCACGTCTGGTACCCCCTTGGAGTCACCATGTGGCCGTCGACCACGGTGGTGGTCGAGCTGCCGACGATGACGATCGACCGCATGCCGACCACGTTCGGGTCGAGGTCGGCAAGGGTCGTGTGGACGATGTGCTGATCGGTCCTCGTGGCGTCGGTGACGATCCCGACCGGCGTCGACGCAGCGCGTGCCTCGCGCAGGATCGACCGTGCCGCCTCGAGCTGCCAGGTGCGCCGTGCCGAGCGCGGGTTGTACAGCGCGACCGCGAGGTCGCCCTCCGCGACCGCTCGCAGGCGGTGCTCGATGACCGCCCACGGCGTGAGGAGATCGGACAGGCTGACGGAGGCATGGTCGTGGCCCAGTGGCGCCCCGAGCAGGGCAGCGGCCGCGGAGCCGGCGGTGATCCCCGGCACCACCTCGATCGGTGGCGAGCCGAGCCTCGGTGCGAGCTCGTGGATGAGCGTCGCCATGGCGAACACGCCGGGGTCGCCGGAGCACACCAGCGCGACACGCGCGCCGTCTGCGGCACGCCGCAGCGCGTCTCGACAACGGTCGGTCTCCGCGCCGATGGGACTGGGGACGACGGTCTGCCCGGGCCCGATGAGGTCGGCGCAATGCTCGAGGTAGAAGTCGTAGCCGATGACGACGTCCGCGGTTCGGACCGCGACCGCCGCGGCAGGCGTGCGGTGGCGGGCGTCACCGGGACCCAGGCCGACGACCGCGACGGAGCCGGGGGGTGTGGCCCTCCGTGCGATGGCGATCGTCGCGGTAGTTGCCTTGTGCTTTGGAACGACCAGCTCGGCGTCCGGACCCGCGGCGAGCAGCGCCGCGGCTTCGGCGACGCTGCCTGTCCCCACTTCGGTGGCGACCACCGCGCTCGGGTTCGGGACGTCGACCTTCGCCAGCGCGTCAGCGTCGAAGGACCGCACGGGTTCGCCGAGCGCGGCGATGACGGGGTCGGCGGCGCGGCGGTCAATCGTGGCGACCAGCCCGATGGCGTCACGCGTAAGGCCGAACTCGAGCAGGACCTCATCGAGAAGCAGCGCGGCGGCGTCGGCTGGCGCACCCGTCGATGCACCTACTCCCACCACCAGCGACGGCGGATGGAGCGCGACGAGACCGGTCTCAGGCTCGACGGTCGTGTCGGTGACCAGCACTCGGCTCGGGCCGGGACCCGATGGGAACGGAACCGGCCAGTCGAGGGTCTGGTCGACGATGGGGGCGGTGCCGTCGAGCCATTGACGGGTCACACCGGCGATGTCGCCCCGCGAGATGAAGCCGGGCAGTGCGTCGAGCGCGACGGTTCCCACCGCGTCGCTGGCGGTCGTGATCACCGGTGTGCCGCCCACGAGAACTGCGACATCGCGTGCCAGATCGTTCGCGCCGCCGGCATGCCCACCGCACACAGCCACGGCGAAGCGGCCGGCTTCGTCGACGCACACGACGGCCGGATCGGTCTGCTTGTCGGCGAGCAGCGGAGCGATGATGCGAACGGCGACGCCAGTGGCGCAGCACAGCACGAAGCCGTCGACGTCGGCCCATCGCTTTCGCACCACGTCGGCCATGTCGCCGTGGACCGTCTCGTAGGGCAGCCGGCCGGCGAGCCGTCGCCCTGCTGCGGTGATCGACACGGTGAGCACCGTGCTCGTGCTTGTGGTCACGGCGCTCCCCACGCGATGAACACCGGGTTCTCGGCCGCGAGCCGCAGCCCGTTGTCAGGACCGATCGGGACGGCGCGGCTCACCGAGACCTGGACGAGCGAACCGAGCCGTTCGGCGGCGGCGACGGCCGACGAAAGGACCGCGTAGGTCGCGACGACCGTGCCGCCGGGCCGGAGCCTCGTGAGTACCGCGTCGAGCACGTCGATGCCGCCGCCCCCCACGAACACCCGATCGGGCTCGGGCATGCCGTCGAATGCGAGCGGCGCCAGACCCTCGACGACCGCGACCGCCGTGCCGCGTGCGTTGGCTCGGATGGCGGCGCACGCTTCCGCGTCGCGCTCGATGGCGAAGACCCGAAGCCCGGGGACCAGACGCGCGACCTCGACCGCGACGCTGCCGCTGCCGGCGCCGACATCCCACAGGACGCCCATTGGTGGAAGGTCGAGTTTGCCGAGGGCCACCGCCCGCACCTCGGCCTTGGTGATGAGACCGGCTCGATGCTCGAAGGTGGCTTCGTCGACGCCCCACGCCAGCCGGGCGTCGGCAGCAAGCTGTGAGCCGCAAGCGACGAGCACGACGACCGACAGCGGATCGAAGGTCCCCGAGGCGAGGCCGTCGAGATCCGTGTGAACCACCGACTCTTCGGCCTCACCGAGATGGCTGCACACCCACACGTCTCGATGCGAGCAGCCAGCGTCGATCGCGGCCGTCCCGAGGGCCTGCGGTGGTGATTCCGGCGACACCAGCACGGCGACCTTCGGGGCGGCGATGACTGCCTCGATCGCGGCGGTGAGTGGGCGGCCGTGGCAGCTCACGACCACGGCGTCGTCCCACGGCACGCCAACACGGGCGAAGGCGAGCGACACCGACGACGGCGCCGGGTGCACGTCGAGTGCGTGACGGCCGAGGCGGGCGGCGAGCGCGCGCACGATGCCGAAGAACCCGGGATCGCCGGAGGCGAGGACACACACGCGGTCGCCCGCGGCGGCGCGGCTCGCGCACAGCTCGATCAGCTCGTCGATCCGGCCCCACAGCTCGATGGGCTCGCCGCTGAGGGCGGCTGTGGCCAGGTCTGCATGTTGGCGAGCGGCGCCGACGAGCAGGTCGGCCTCCCGGAGTGCCCGCTCGGCGCCGGGGCCGTACCACGCGCCGCCGTGGAGGCCGACGACCGCGACCGATGGCGGAGCTGGCGCGTTCACCGGTCGCGCCCGCGGCTCGGACGTCCCGCGGTGGAGCCGGCGCGACTCGGCAGCCGGAACGACGTCGCGTGCGTCGGCGAGTAGAGGTGGCTGCGGGCCGCCACCGGATCGTCGCTGAGCGCGCTCCCGACGAGCACCAACACGGTCCGCGTCGCACCGGTCGCCCGGAGGACGTCGGCGAGCTCGCCGACCGTTGTCCTGGCGATGGACTCGTCGGGCCACGTGACCCTGACGACCACAGCGGCGGGTGTGTCGGGCGGGTATCCGGTGAGGAGCTCGGCCTGCAGCTCCTCGGGTCGAGCCCCGGAGAGGAACACGGCCATCGTGACGCCTGCGGGCGCGAATGCGGCGACGCCCTCGCCGGGGCGCATGGACGCGGCAGTGCGCCCGCCCAACCGGGTGAAGATGACCGATTGTGAGACGGTCGGGACGGTGAGCTCGCGTTGCAAGGCGGCGGCTGCCGCGGCCACCGACGTGACGCCGGGCACGACCTCAACGGCTCTGCCGTTGGCCCGGCACCAGTCGAGCTGCTCGGCGATGGCTCCGTAGACGCTGGGGTCGCCCGAATGCAGGCGGACGATGTCGACGTCATCGTCGGACGCGGCGAACACCGAGATCACGTCCTCGAGCGTCATGACCGCGGAGTCGTGCAGCACCACGTCGTCGCGGCAGTGCTCAAGCACGGCTGCAGGCACGAGGGACGAGGCCCACACGACGATGTCGGCGTCACGCAAGCGTTGCGCTCCTCGCAGCGTCAGGAGATCGGGTGCGCCAGGACCGGCGCCGACGAAGGAGATCATGCGCCCGTCCGCGCTGGCACGATGACGGTGGACAGGTAGCCAGCGGGCCGATCGGCGACCTCGGCGAGGGGGGCGATCCGCTCGCCCGGCAGTCCGAGCAGCTCACCGAGCACCGATCCTGAGAGACGCCCTGCGTCGCGGAGCCGGTCGGCGACGGCCGCGACCTGTCGGCCGCTCTTGTAGATCACGACTGTGCACGATTCGTCGGCCAGGGCCGCTGCGAGGGCGCCGCCGGGAGCGCTGACCATCGCGGCGTTGGCGGGTAGCACGAGGAACGACTGCTGCTCGTCAGCCAACACGGTGCCCGATCGCGCCGCCAGGTCCTGAAACGCCATGACGCCCGGGAGTGTGACGATCGGTGTGCCTGGGCGCGTCGTCGCGATGCGCGACGCGATCGAGGAGAAGGTGGAGTACAGGTTCGGGTCGCCCAGGGTCACGAACGCCACCTCTTCCCCGGCGTCGAGCAGCGAGCCGACCCGGTCGGCGGCGGCCGCGAGCGCGGCGGCGCGATCGTCGGGATCGGGCGCCATGACGAACACGAGCCGCTCGACGGCGACGTCGGGCGCGGCATCGCGGACGATCGCCTCGGCCCGGCCCGTCGCGGCGAGATCGGTGGAGGGCGCGAGCACGACGGTGGCGCGCCGCAAGGCGCGAAGGGCGCGCACGGTGAGCAGGTCGGGCGACCCGGGGCCGACACCGACTCCGACAAGCCTGCCCGGCACCGGATCGTCGCTCCTAACCGCGGGGGCGGCGCCGGCATCCTCGGCGTCGAGCAGTTGCTCGACGGCCGTACGCAGGAGATCGGCTTCGGACCGGTGTGTCCGGTCGGCGAGGACGCTGAGGCGCCGCTTGAGCGACTCCGGGAGGTAGACCGAGGTCTTCCGCACGGACGTAGGGTAGTACGTAGGGCATCGGACGAACTCGACGATCAGCCTACGTGGGGAGGATCAATGTGACCCGCAGGATCCTGGTCATCGGCATCGGTGCCGGCGATCCCGAGCACCTCACCGTTGCCGCCGTCCGCGCCTTGAACGAGACCGACGTCGTCTTCCTCGTCACCAAGACCGAGGCCACCGAGGAGATGCGCGCGTTCCGGCTCGAGCTGTGTCGACGCTTCATCGAGCCCGGTCGCACCTACCGCGTCGCCGAGGTAGCCGACCCCGAACGCGATCGCACCGCGCCGGCCTACGCCCAGTCCGTGGAGGACTGGCGGGGGGAGCGCATCGCCCGCTACGAGGAGCTGATCGCCGGGCTCGACGAGCACGAGACGGGTTCGTTTCTCGTCTGGGGCGATCCTTCGCTCTATGACGGGACGATCCTCGTGCTCGATGCCGTCCTGGATCGTGGTCTGGTCGCCTTCGAGTCCGAGGTCATTCCCGGCGTCAGCAGCGTGTCGGCCCTCGCGGCGCGCCACCGCGTCCCGCTCAACCACGCCGGCGAGGCCATCCACATCACGCCCGGACGGCGCCTGGCAAGCGCCGGGCTGCCCGCCGGTGTCGAGAACGTCGTGGTCATGCTGGACTCGCGTCAGGCCTGGCGCGACCTCGACGACGACGTCGACATCTACTGGGGCGCGTTCCTCGGCACACCCGACGAGATTCTCGTTTCCGGCCGGCTGGCTGAGGTACGGGCAACCATCGAACAGCATCGCGACCAAGCCCGGGCGCGCAAGGGCTGGATGTTCGACACCTACCTGCTCCGGCGGCGGAGGATGCCGTGAACGTGTTGGTGCTGGGTGGCACGACCGAAGCCCGCCGGCTGGCCGAGCTGCTCGCGGCCACGGCTGAGGCGCGCGTGGTGGTCTCGCTTGCCGGGCACACCACCGACCCGACGCCGTTCCCGTGCCCGGTGCGCATCGGTGGCTTCGGCGGGACCGACGGTCTTGCTTCGCACCTCCGCTTCGCATCCGTGGACTTGCTCGTGGATGCGACGCACCCCTTTTCCGCCACGATGCCGGCCAACGCCACCCGCGCCGCAGGCCTCGTGGGCATCCCCTACCTCCGGTTGGTGCGGCCCCCGTGGGAACGCCGGCCGGGCGACAGGTGGATCGACGCCGAAGATCTGCCCGACGCGCGACGACGACTGATCGAACACCGCGCCCGTAGGGTGCTGCTCACGACGGGACGACGCGATCTCGCACCGTTCGCGTCGTTGCCCGGCATCCATTTCGTTGTGCGGTCGGTCGAACAGCCCGACCCGATGCCGTTGGTCGACGCGACCGTGATCCGCGGGCGCGGCCCGTTCGACGTCGCCGAGGAAGCGAAGCTGTTGCACGCGTACGACATCGACACGGTCGTCACCAAGAACGCCGGTGGACCGGACGCGAAGCTCGTCGCCGCTCGGCGAGCTGGCATCCGGGTCGTGATGGTCCGCCGGCCCGCGATCCCTTCGTCCGCTCGAGCGTCGACGGCGGCCGAGGCGCTCGGCTGGCTGAACAACAACCGACGATGAGGGGGCTCAGTAGTCGATGCCTTTCTTGGCGCGTATGCCGGCTTTGTAGGCGTGCTTGACCTCGGCGATCTCCGACACGGTGTCGGCGATCTCGACGAGCGCGGCGGGTGCCCTTCGACCAGTGCAGATCACGTTGACGTGGCCCGGGCGGTTGCGGATGGTCTCGACGGCATCATCGAGATCGATCCAGGCCCAGTTGAGTGGATACGTCACCTCGTCGAGCACGACGAGCTGGTGTCCACCGGCGCGGATGAGGTCTTTCGCGTGTTGCCACGCGCCGACGGCGACTGCTTGGTCCTGGGTGAGATCGGTCGAGTCCCACGTGAACCCCTCACCCATGGCCCACCAGTCGACGCCAAGCTGTTTGCCGACCTTCTCCTCGCCGGTCTTCCATGCGCCGGACTTCAGGAACTGCACGACCCCGACCGCCCAGCCCCGCGCCACCGCGCGGATGACGACGCCCATTGCCGCCGAGGTCTTGCCCTTGCCGGGACCGGTGTTGACGAGAACGAGCGACGGAGCGCGGCGCAGGTCGTCCGGTCGGGGGTCGTCAGTGGGGATGTCGGTGGCGTCGCGCTCGGGCATCAGGTCTCCTCAGGGCTGGTAGCTGTGCGGCACAGGTCACATGTCGTCGAGTCGGTCATCGCTCCTTGGCCGTGACACCGGCCTCGTCGAAGGTCGCCATCTGCTGCAGCACGAGCGCGGCCGAGTCGAGGACCGGGAGTGCGAGCACCGCGCCCGAGCCCTCACCGAGGCGGAGTCCAAGATCGAGCAACGGTTCCAGGCCGAGGTAGTCAAGTGCAGCGGTGGCGCCGGGCTCGGTGGACCGGTGGCTGGCGAACGTGAACGCTGTCGCGTCGGGGCACAGCTGGTTGGCGACCAGGAGAGCCGCGTCCGCGATGACGCCGTCGACCACCACGGGCACGCGATGCGACCAGGAGAGCCGCGTCCGCGATGACGCCGTCGACCACCACGGGCACGCGATGCGAGGCACCGCCGATGATGAAGCCGGCGAGCGCGGCGATCTCGAGCCCGCCGAGCTCGGCCAGCACGGTGAGGGGGTCTGGTGTGTCGGCGAGCCTGGCCAGGGCGCGCTCGATCACCGCGACCTTCTTGGCGACAGCGTCGCCGTCGATCCCGGCGCCCGGTCCGGTCACCTCCGCGGGGAGACGTCCGGTGAAGGCGGCTATAAGCGCAGCCGACGGCGTGGTGTTGCCGACGCCCATGTCGCCGGTCACGAGCGCGGCTGCCCCGCCAGCAACGAGATCGGCGGCCAGCGTGGCCCCGAGGTCGAGCGCCTGGCGCGCGTGGGCGATGGTCATGGCGGCTTCCTTGCCGAGGTTGGCCGTCCCACGGCACACGTTGCGGTGAAGGAGCTGCGGGTCGTGGAGCCCGAGGGCAGCCAGGTCAGACGCGACCCCGACATCGACGACGGTGACCGATGCGCCGTGCTGCCGGGCAAGCACGTTTATGGCGGCCCCGCCGGTCACGAAGTTGGCGACCATCTGCGCGGTCACCTCCTGTGGCCAGGCGGTAACGCCCTCGGCAATGACCCCGTGGTCGCCGGCGAACACGGCGACAGCCGCGGGCGCGGGGCGGGGCGGTGGGTCGACGCCGGCGATGGCGGCCAGTCGGATGCCAATCTCCTCAAGCCGGCCGAGCGATCCTCGAGGCTTGGTCAGCCGATCGTGGTGCTCGCGGGCGGCGGACTCGGCGTCGGGGTCGAGCGGGCCGACCAGCGCGGCGGCCGCGGCCATCGCCCCGTGTCGCTCGCTGAGATAGGCCCGGACGGCCTCGCCGGCCGATCGGCCGCCGCCGGCGCGAGCGAACGCGACACCAGCAGCAGTTGCCGCCGCGGCGTCGCAGTCGGCGTCACCCACGAACAGCGTCTGCTCCGCGGTCACACCGAGAAGCTCGAGTGCACGACGGAGGCCGCCGGGATCGGGTTGGCGGACTCCCACGTCCACGGAGGTGACGATCACCTCGAGCAGTTCAGCCAGCCCGGTGCCGCGCAAGGCGGCGCGGACGTCGCCTGCGGTCATGACCGCGGTGTCGGTGACGGCGCCGATCCGATACTTCTTCGCCAGGGCGCGCAGCTCCAGCACCGCTTCGCCGATCGGCTCGCCCCGAAGTGCCGAGACGGGCGTGGCCGGCGGCGCGGCCCGGACCATGGTCTCGCCGATGTCGAACACAACGGCGCGAAGGTCGACCGGTCCGGTCATGGCGCCGCCTCGCGGTTTGCACCGACGGGAGCGTCGGGAATGGCGCGGTGGAGGGCGGTATCGAGTCGGGCCAAGCCGGCCTCATCGGGGACGGCGATGCGGACGTGATCGGGTAGGCCGAAGCTGGCGCAGTCGCGCACGACGATCCCGAGCGGGGCGAGCTGGTCGCGCAGACCCGGCGCTCGGGCCAGCACCCACGCTGCGTCGGAGGGTTCGGATTCGATGCCGTGGTCGGCGAGGATCGCCACGAGCGCGGCCCGGCCCTTCGCGATTGCCGCGCTCCAGCCCACGAGGTCGGCCAGATCCAGGAGCTCGGGGAGCAGCGCGACTGCGAGGGCGTTGATTGGCCAATGAGGTTGTCGCCGCGCCAGTCGCTCGGCGCGATCGGCGACGATGTAGCCCATGCGGAGCCCCGGGCAAGCGAACACTTTGGTGAGCGATCCGACGACGACCCCGGGCCGATGTGCGGACCAACGCCCGGTGGCGAGGGGGTAGAACGCCTCGTCCCACACGTCAGCGTGTTCGGAGGAGTCGGCCAGCCGCCCCGTGGGATTGTGAGGGTCGCTTCGCCATTCCGGGCCCTGCTCGCCGCGCGGGTGGAGCGCGAACTCGGGCTCGGCGCGGACGTGGCCGCCCATCTCGGCGGCGACAAGCGCGATGGCCTCGCTGCCCCCGTTCGTCAGCACCAGCCGATCCGCGGCGACGCCGATCGCTGCGGCCAGACGGCGCGAAGCGTCGCGGTGGTCGGGATAGTGGCGCAGCGAGCCGACATGACGGCTGGCCAGCAGCGCTACGTCAGGGGCGGCGGGGTTGAGACTTGCAGAGAGGTCGAGCACGTTGGCCGGGTCGAGGCCGAGGGCGCGGGCGACGGCCGGGCCGTCGCCGCCGTGTCGTCCGGCGGGAGGGATCATCGGAGCTCAGCCCGCGGTCGTCGACGGATCGAGGTTGCGGCGCCGTGCACGAACAGCAGCGCGGCGAGAATGATCCCTGTGTCGCGCGACAGGCGGACGGCGCGGCCGATGTCGCCAGCCTCGGGCGGGCGACCCTCGCCCGAAGGCGGACGGAGCTCGACGCGGTCGCCGTAACGGTTCCCGCCGCCAAGGCGCAGCCCGAGGGCGGCGGCGAAGGCGGCCTCGGCCACTCCGGCGTTGGGTGACGGGTGGGCGCCCCCGTCGCGGCGCACGGCGCGGGCCACGGCGACCGCCCTGCTTGGCCGGGCCGCAGCGACGAGCGCCGCAGTGAAGCGGGCGGGGATCCAGTTGGCGAGGTCATCCAGGCGCGCCGCGGACCAGCCGAACTCGCGGTACCGGTCGGAGCGGTACCCGACCATGGCGTCCATGGTGTTGACGGCGCGGTAGCCGAGTGCGCCCGGCCCACGAGCGAGCACGGCCCACAGCATGGGGGCGATCACGGCGTCGACGGTGTTCTCGGCGACGGACTCCACGACGGCACGGCAGATCTCCTTCTCGTCGAGCTGGCTAGGGTCGCGGCCGACGAGCGCAGGCAGCAGCCGGCGTGCGGCGTCGAGGTCGTCGTCGCGGAGCGCGGCATCGACGGCCTGGGCGGCCTCGCCGAGGGCGCGACCCGCGACGGCGATGTAGGTGGCCAGCGCGGTCGACCGCCCGAGCTGGCCTGCGGTGACGCCAAGGGCGACGCCGGCCGCGGCATAGCCCGCACCCCGACTCCGGGACGGTGCGTACAAGCGGCGCTCGAGCCGTCCCATGGCTGTGCCGAACGTGGCGACGGGGTGCAGGGTGCGGGTCGGTTCGCCGAGGGCTCGGTCGGCGATGAAGCCGATGGCGGTGGACAGTGTCCGGCTCACCATGGGTGTCACCACTGCCCCGCGGCGGTGACGAGCCCGGCGGTCTCGGCGACCATGCCGGCAGCACCGAGCACGTCGCCAGTGACGCCCCCGAGCCGGGACCTCGCACCGACCACGACGGCGGTGGCGGCGGCCATCGCCGCTGCCACCGCCGCGACCGCGCTCACCCCGGCGAGGGCGGCGAGCGCGACTGCGACCGCGGTGCCGCCCAGCGCGACCGGACGCCAATTGCCACCGGCGAACGCGCTGACGAGGCCCTCGGTTCGCGCGTACGGCACGGCTCGCGCGGCGACGGCCATGACGGTCCGCGAAGCGCACCACAGCCCGGCGAGCAATCCCAGCCGCGGCTGCATCGACGCAAGCGCCGAGAATCGGAGCAGCAGCACGACGACCGCGGTGGCCACCCCGAAGGCGCCGATGGCAGGCTCGGCCATGACGGCCAAGCGGCGCTCGCGGGGGAGGTGGCCGAGGAGACCGTCGGCGCTGTCGACGAGGCCGTCGAGATGCAGCATGCCGGTGACGGCCAGGTCGGCGGCGACCACAATGGCGGCTGCGACTACGGGCGGCCAGAGGCGTTCGGCGCCCCACCACACGCCACCCAGAGCGGCACCGATGAGGGCGCCGGTCAGGGGGAACCATGACAGGGTCCGCCGATCGGGTGGACGGGCCCCGCCAAGGGGCGTCAGGAAGGCGAGCGCCGCTCTCACCGTGACCGCTCCAGGGGCAGAACGCGGCCGGCCACGACGAGGAGGACCTCGTCGGCGACCCCCGCCACGGTCTGGTTGAGCGTTCCGAGGGCGTCGCGGAACTGCCGGCCGACGGCGGTTGGGGGGTGCACGCCGAGGCCGACCTCTTCGGACACCACGACGGTGTCGCCGGCACGGCGCGCCATGGCAGCGACGAGCGCGTCGGCGTCGATATTGAAGTCGTGGTGGTGGGCGAGCCAGGTGCCGAGCGAGTCGACGACCGCAGTGCCCTCGATCCCGAGCAGATGCTCGGTCAGCGCGGCGCCGGCCTCGACGGTCGTCCACGCCGCGGGACGGCGAGATCGGTGCGCGGCGACGCGCGCCGCGAAATCAGCGTCGTCGCCGACGAACGCAGTGGCGACGTAGGTGACCGGTCGGGGCATGTCAGCGGCGCGGCGCTCGGCCAGGAGCGACTTGCCCGATCGGGAGCCACCGAGGAACAGCACGATCACCGCCGTGTCGCTCCCCTCAGAGCCGACTCGAGGGTGCCGGCGGTGAGCTCGGGCAGCGACAGCAGACGAGCGGCCATGACGGCGGCGAGCTGTGGGGCGAGACCGAGCGCGCCGGGACCAGGCCGTTCGACGTCGACCAGCACCGCGGGCAGCGAGCGGCGCGCCACCGCGGCGGCGGCGGTGAGGGCATCGTCGAGCGGATTGTGGCCGGCGGTGGCGCGGCCGTCGGTGACGAGCACAAGCAGGGGCCGCAGTGCGGGGGTAGCGGATTGGGTGGCCAGGTCGGCGGCGACGCGGATCCCGTCGGCCAGCGGAGTCTCTCCGCCGGTGGGGAGGGCGTCGAGGCGGGCGCGGGCGATCTCGACGCTGCCCGTCGGTCGGAGCGCGACGCGAGCGCCGTCGCCGGCGAAGGTGACGAGGGCGACACGGTCGCGGCGCTGGTAGGCGTCGGTGAGGAGGCCGAGCAGGGCGCCCTTGACGGCGGCCATGCGCGCGTCCGCGCCCATCGATCCCGAGGCGTCGACGGCGAGGACGACGAAGTTGCCGCTGCGGGTCTCGCGCACGGGCTCGCGCAGGTCGGTGGCGATCACGCCTTCGGCGGTGGCTGGATCGGTGGCCCGGCGGACGGCGGCCGACGTCAACGTGGGGACCATGGCAATCGGTGATGCCGGACTCGACGGGGCGCGGTGGCCGACGGTGCGGCCGCGGGTGGTCGTGACCGTCGAGCGGCGACCTGACGCCGAGGGCTGGGCTGCCTTCGGGGCGCGCAGGGTGATTACGCCGGTCGCCGGGTCGGTGCCATCCACTCGTCCGTCTTGGCTGCTTGACGCGGTTCCATCTGGCTCCTCGTCGGCGGGTGGTCGGGGCGTGTGGCCTTCGGCGGGTCCGAGCGCGCTATCCATTGCGTCATCGAGACCGTCGGGCGGGGCGCCGGGTGGGTCGAGCGGGTGGCGGCGACCGCGGTGGGCGAGCACGAGGTGGGCCACGGCGCGTACGTCCTCTGGGGTGGTGTCGGCCCTCCCGGCCCACGCGGCGTGGGCGGCCGCGGCGCGGGTCAGCACCAGGTCGGCGCGCATGCCTTCGGCACCCGCGGAGGCGCATATCTGACAGGCGGCGGCGAGCAGCGCGTCGTCGAGGCGGGCTGGGCGGGTGGCGGCCAGCCGGTCAGCGAGCGCCGTCTCCTCGGTGGACCACTCCTCGGCGAAGCCGACGCGGTCGGTGTCGAAGGCGAGCCGGCGGCGTACGACCTCGGAGCGGTCCTGCGGATCGCTCGGGGCGCGGACGTCGACAGCGAGGCCGAACCGGTCCAGGAGCTGGGGCCGTAGGTCGCCCTCTTCGGGGTTCATGGAGCCGACGAGCACCAAGCGCGCCAGGTGCTGGTGGGAGAGGTTGTCGCGCTCGACCCGGTTCACGCCGGTGACCGCGACGTCGAGGAGGACGTCGACGAGGTGGTCGGCCAGGAGGTTGACCTCGTCGACATAGAGCACGCCGCCGTTGGCGGCGGCGAGCAGGCCGGGCTGGAAGCGGACGCTGCCCTCGGTGAGCGCGGCGGCCAGGTCGAGGGAACCGACGACGCGCTCCTCGGAGGCGCCGAGGGGCAGCTCGACGAACGGCGCCGCGCCGGGCAACAGGGCGGCGAGCCCGCGGGCGAGGGTGGTCTTGGCCGAGCCCTTCTCGCCGCGCAGGAGCACGCCGCCGATGTCGGGGTCGATGGCGGCCAGGATCAGGGCGGTCCTGGCGTCGTGGTTGCCGACGACCGCGCTGAAGGGGAAGGCGGCGCTCATCGGTGCCACTGGC
Organism: Acidimicrobiales bacterium; assembly: GCA_030447445.1. Lineage (GTDB taxonomy): Bacteria > Actinomycetota > Acidimicrobiia > Acidimicrobiales > Iamiaceae > JAUJOW01. The sequence continues at coordinate 37,819 of JAUJOW010000013.1, forward strand.
CCGCGCCTGCGGGAGTGGTGCGGCGCTCCTCCACGCCTTCGGCAGCGAGGAGCCCGTCGCGCAGGGCGTCGAGCGACTCGTCGCTCGCGTTCCACAGGTCGCGGTCGGCCGCTTCGAGGAGGCGTTCGCAGATGCTGCGCAGCGCCCACGGGTTGGAGGCTTGGTAGAAGGCGCGCATCGCCGGGTCGCTGACGTAGGCGGCGGTGACCCGCTCGTACATCCAGTCCTCGACCACCCCGGCGGTGGCGTCGTAGCCGAAGAGGTAGTCGACGGTGGCGGCGATCTCGAAGGCGCCCTTGTAGCCGTGGCTGCGCATGGCGTCGATCCATTTGGGGTTGAGCACACGGGTGCGCACTACCCGCGCTGCCTCCTCGGCCAGGGAGCGGACCTGGGGCCGTGACGGATCCGCGCTGTCGCCGAACCAGGCCCGGGTGGCTCGACCGGTCAGCTCCTCGACGGTGGCGACCATGCCGCCGTGGTCCTGGAAGTAGTCGTCGCTGTCGAAGATGTCGTGCTCGCGATTGTCCTGGTTCTTGACGGCCACGTCGATGACGGCGAACCGGCGGCGGACCTGGTCGGGGGCGGCGACGCCGGGCTCGCCTCGTCGGTAGGCGAAGCCGGACCAGGCGAGATACACCTCGGCGAGGTCGGCCCGGGTGCGCCACGAGCGTCCCTCGATGGCCTGGTAGATCCCCGAGCCGTAGGCGCCCGGCGCGGGGCCGAACACACGGGCGTCGCCCGCGCCGGCGGCGCTCACCGGGTTGGCGTCGGCGGGCTCATCCAGTGCGGCCACCAGCCGCACGGCGTCGTCGATCATGTCCACCACGTCGGGGAAGGCGTCGCGAAAGAACCCCGAGATGCGCACGGTGACGTCCACCCGGGGCCGGCCCAGTTCCTCGAGGGGGATGGCGTCGATGCCGGTCACTCGCCCGGACTGCGGGTCCCAGCGGGGTCGCACACCGAGCAGGGCGAGGACCTCGGCGATGTCGTCTCCCTGAGTGCGCATGTTGGCCGTGCCCCAAACCACCAGTCCGACCGTGCGGGGAAAGTCGCCGGATTCGGCCACGTGTCGCTCGAGCAGCCGATCCGCCAGGGTCCGCCCGACCTCCCAGGCCAGTGGCGAGGGGATCGCCTTGGGGTCGACGGAGTAGAAGTTGCGGCCGGTCGGCAGCACGTGAGCGCCGCCACGGGTCGGTGCGCCGCTGGGCCCAGCGGGCACGTGTCGGCCGGCGAGCCCGGCGAGCAGGTTGGCGACCTCGTCGCTGCTGCGGCGCAGGTTCGGCACCAACGTGCGGGCGACCCACTGCAGCGTCGGGTCCTCACCGGCGGCGGCCGGGTTCCAGCCGGCGGTGGCCAGCGCGGTGATCCGGTCGCGGCACGCCTGCTCCACGCGGTCGACCGCGGCGGTGCCGGCGGTGTCCAGGTCGACACCGAGCTCGGCGGCGACGGTGACCCGCAGTGAGGGGACGGCGCCTTGTGGCTGGCGGCAGATGGCGAGCACCGAGTCGATCAGCGCATCGCCAGCCGGGCGGGTGCCGAGCACGTGGAGGCCGCCGCGGATCTGGGCGTCTTTGAGCGAGCACAGGTAGCCATCGATGTGGCCGACCATGCCGGCGAAGTCGTCGGGGTCGGGCATTGCCTCGACGCCAAGGTCGCGGGCCAGCTCGGAGGTGACCAGCAGGTCCCAGAGCTGGCCGCGGATGGCGGGCAGCTTGGCGGGGTCGAGGGCCTCGATCTTGGCGTGCTCGTCCAGCAGCCGCTCGACGCGGGCGAGGTCGTCGTAGGCCTCGGCCCTGGTCATGGGCGGGGGGAGGTGGTCGACGACGACGGCGTGGGCGCGCCGCTTGGCCTGCGTACCCTCGCCGGGGTCGTTCACGACGAACGGGTAGAGCAACGGCACGTCGCCCAGCGCAGCGTCCGGCGCGCACGCGGCGGAGAGGCCGACACCCTTTCCGGGTAGCCACTCCAAGGTGCCGTGCTTGCCGAGATGCACGATGGCGTCGGCGCCCCAGTGGGTGTCGAGCCACCGGTAGAACGCCAGGTAGTGGTGCGGCGGGGGAAGGTCGGGGGTGTGGTACACGGCGATGGGGTCGTCGCCGAAGCCGCGCGGCGGTTGGATCGCTACCACCGCGCCGCCGAGGTCGAGGCCGGCGAACACCAGGTGGTCGTCGTGCACGCACACCTTCCCGGGCGCCGAGCCCCAGGTGGTCTCGATCCGGTCCCGCAGTTCGACGGGAAGCGTGTCGAACCACGCGAGGTAGTCGTCGACGTGGAGGCGACCGACGGCCATGGCTTGCTCGCGTGAGGTCAAGGATGGGAGGTCGTAGGTGAGGCCGTCGGCGAGGCGGGCCATGACCGAGTCGCTGTCGGCGCCGGCCTCGGCGATGTCGTGGCCGGCGGCGCGCAGCGCGTCGAGCACGACGAGGAGGCTGGCCGGGGTGTCGAGGGCGACGGCGTTGCCGATGCGGCTGCGTTTGGTCGGGTAGGCGGACAGCACCACGGCCACCCGCATCCTTTCCGGTGGCGTGTGGCGCAGGCGGGCGAGGCGAACGGCGAGGCCGGCGACCCGCTCGAGCCGGTCGGGGATGGCCCGGTGGGCGGACAGGGCGAGGCCGAGCTGGTCGCCGTCGTCGACGACCTCCTTGAAGGAGAAGGCGGGGCCGATGATGCGACCGTCGAACTCGGGGATGGCCACGCCCAGGGCGACATCCAAGGGGGCGAGCCCGCCCGGCGCCTGTGTCCACCGCTCGGCCGGCCCGGTCGACGCGACCGCTTGCAGCACCGGAACGCCGAGCACGTCGAGCGGCGACGCCCACCCGTCGCCGGTGGTGGCGGCGACGGCGTCGCCGGCCTGGACCGCGCCGCCCGCCGCCCATGTTGTGGTGACGATGACGTCCGCGCCGGCGAGCAGCTCAAGCGCGGCCGGCGGAGCGCCATCGGATTCGGCACGCAGCGAATAGCAGAACACCGGCCGGGCGTTGGCGCCTCGTCGTTCGATGGCGTCACACAGTTGCTCGACCGCCAGGGTGTTGCCGGCCAGCACGTTGGCCCGGTAGGTGATCACGGCCACGGTCGGCCGGTTCGGGTGCGACGGCCGGGCGCCGAGCACGCCGACCTCGGGGATGTCGACGGGCGGGTCGAAGCCGAAGCCGTCCAGCAGCACGGTGTCGACCACGAATCGGAGGAGGTTGGCCAGGTTGGCCGGGCCGCCGCCGGTCAGGTAGGCGAACGCCTCGGTGACGATGCCGGCGGGGACGGTGGACAAGGCCGTCAGCTCGGCGTCGATGGCGGCCTCGCCGCCGAAGGCCAACAGGGCCACGCCCTGGGCGACACAGCGGCGGCGGAGGTCGTCGAACGGCTCCCTCCAAGCGCTGCGTCCCTTGTGGAGACGGACGAGCACGATGCGGGCATCGGTCAGGTCCGGTGCCGGGCCGCGTGCGTCGAGGTCGACGCCGCCGTGGGCGCGCACAGGTGGGAAGCCGTCGGGCAACGTCTCGACCGCGGTGCGCAGGGCCAGCAGCTCGAGGTCGTTGTTGGCGACGAACACGATCACGCCGAGGCTCCCTCGTCGGAGCGGCGCAGCGAGCAGTCCTCGCACAGTGCGCCGTTCGCCGCCGCCGTCTTCCACCACAAGCAGCAGGTGCGGCGCTGGAACGCCCAACGACCGGGTGTCCAGGCTCCGAGGACGCCGATGTCGTGCGGCAGTGCGGCGGTGATCCCATCGACCCGGTCGCGCACCGGCGGCGCCCCCTCCGCGGTGCCGACCGCACCGAGGGCCGACGCGATGCCGGCCGCGGTGTCGCCCCAGATCAGTTGCGTTCCGAGGGCGTGACGGGTCCGCAACGCGTCGGCGACCCGATCGAGGTGACCCTCGAAAAGCCGGCCGATGACGTCGTCGAGATCGGTGATGACCCGAGCGGTCGGGTCCACGAGCAGCGACGACGGCCGGCTGCGGGCGAGCCCCACCCCGGTGGCGGGCGCGCTCGGATCGGGCGCAAGTCCCGTTAGGGCCCACGCCGCCAGCGCCATCCCGGCGACGCGGTAGGAGTAGGCCTGCCACCACAACGACCCCAGCACCTGCGGGTCATCGCTGCCGCGGCCCTCGGCGCTCTCCTTGACAACCGCCGCCAACCGGTCGGGGTCCGCCGCGAGGTCGACGGCCAGCAGATCGCCGTCCACGGGCGAACCGGCCCGCCAGCGCAAATGAGCGACCAGGTCGGTGACGGGACCGAGGGCGTCGTCGACCGTCACCCGACGCCCGCCTGTCGCGGAACTGCACCCAGCCCGATGAGCCCGAAGACCTGGTCGAGATCGAGATGGGTCTCGAGGGTGTCGGCGATGCGGTCGAGGCGCGCTTCGCGCGCCGCCGCGAACGGCACCGGCGACGGGTCCGGCGCAGGAAGGCCGGCTCGCTCGGCGACCCACCGCACGATGGCGCGTCGAAGCCCGTCGTTCTCGAACAGCGCGTGCAGCGTCGTGCCCAACACCCGCTCGGTTCGCCAGCCCACCGGTACGCCATCTGCTGTGATCAGCCACGGCTCGGCGTCGGGGTGCGGATGGACTCGGCCGTGGTGGATGCGATAGCCCGTCACCGGCTGACCGCCGCCGGGGCCGGCGACCGCCGATCCCGTAGGGCGGTCGAGCACCTTGGAGACCTCGAAGGTCGTCGTGACGGGGAGCCACCCGAGTCCTTCCGTCGATCCGGCGGGCCCTTCCACACCAAGGGGGTCCTCGATGCGGTGGCCTGCCATCTGGGTCCCCGCGCAGATGGCCACCACCGGCGCACCCGACGCCTGCACCGCGTCGGCGAGGCCCGTGAGGCGAAACCACCCGAGATCGTCGCGGGTGGCCTTCGATCCGGGCAGCACCACGAGGTGGGGACGGCCGAGTTCGGCTGCGGTACGCACCCACCGCACCGCCACCGCCGGCTCCACGCGGAGGGGGTCGATGTCACCGAAGTTGGCGATCCGCGGCGACCTCACCACCGCGATATCGAGGCTCGCGCCAGGCGCGATGGTGCTCCACTGGTCGAGGGCGAGCGAGTCCTCGGCGTCGAGATCCGTCCCGCCGATCATGGGCACGACACCCAAGGTCGGTACGCCGGAGCGCGCCTCGAGCTCGGCGCACGCGTCGAACAGCAGGGCGGGATCGCCCCGGAACCGGTTGATCACAAAGCCGCGCACCCAGCAGCGCAGCTCGTCCGGGACCAGCGCGACGGTCCCGTACAGCGAGGCGAAGACACCGCCACGGTCGATGTCACCCACGACGATCGCGGGGAACCCGGCCGCCGCCGCCAACGGGAGGTTGGCCAGATCGCGGTCGAGCAGGTTGATCTCGGCCGCACCACCGGCGCCTTCGCAGACGACAACGTCGAACCGCCGTCGCAAGTCGGCCAGGGCGTCGAGCACGACGCTCCGCAGATCGACCTTCAGCTCGTGGTAGTCGGCGGCCGAGAACACGCCGCGCGGCTGGCCCATGACCACGACTTGGCTGGTGCGCTCGCCCGTCGGCTTGAGCAGCACAGGATTCATGCACGCTTCCGGCTCGGCGCCGGCCGCCACCGCCTGGACCCACTGGGCATGACCGATCTCGGCCCCGTCGCCTGTGACGGCAGCGTTGAGCGCCATGTTCTGAGCCTTGAACGGCGCCGCGCTGACGCCGCGCCGGGCCAGCAGCCGGCACAGACCGGCGACGACCCACGACTTGCCGGCGTCGCTGGTCGCGCCGCACACGACCAACCCGCCCGTCATGGTGGTCAAGCCGGCGACGGAACGGGTCGGTGGTCCGCCTCGGCCGGATCGCGGCGCCGGACGGCTTCCGCAGCCAACCAGCCCACGCCCAACGTGAGCAGCCCCCACAACGTGAGGTTGGCCCCCAGTGACGCGACCCGGAACCGCCACACCAGCGTGGCCGGGACCGTCACCGCGTCGGGAGCCGGCGGCAGCACGGCGAAGACCACCAGCATGGGGACCGCTACCGCGATCGCGACCGCGGCGACGCGGCGGTGGTCGGGCCAGCCCCCGGCCCGCAGCCGTCGGCTCAGGATGGTTGCGCCGACACCGACGGTCGCGGCGATGCAGATCACCGCCACGTACAGCGACTGCCGCTCCCCCAGCGTCGACGGGTTGCCAACCGCCGGCGGATTCGGTGGGTACTTGAGCCAGGGCGCCACGGTGAACGCACCGCTCAGGATCACACCGGCAACCATGACCCGGCGGGCGATGTTTGGCCGGCCACGGCGGAGCCCGTGGGCGGTGAGCGCGAGCAGCACACCGAACGCCGCACCGGTCAGCGCGTAGGCGCCGAAGAGCCCGATCCCGCGCTGGTCGCGGCGCGACACCGACGCCTCTTCTTCATGGGCCGTTGCCGATTCCGGATGGGCGGCGGCGTTGGCCTCCTCGATCGCGATGGCATCGCCGATGGCCGGCTCACCAGCAACCGACGCGAACGCAGCTGCGGCGAGCCCGGCCACCAGACCGACAATCGCGGCAGTCACAGCAAGAGAACGAAGGCGCGACGGATCGACGCGCGTCAGGAGCTTCGCGGTCATCGCCGGGGCTCAGTGGCAGGGAACGCCGATGAGATGGCGACCGTCGTGGAAGGTCTCGTGCAGGAAGGAACCGGCCTGGCCGATCACCTCGGACACCGGCCCGCCCTCGAAGGTGACGAGCCACAGCAGTGCGATCGCTGCAGCCAGTAGCAGGAACCCCCATCGGGGGATCGGTACCGGAACAGACTCGGGAACCGTTGTGATTGCTGCCATCTGACCTCCATCCTCGTGGAGTGGGCGTCTTGCCCACGTTGTGCCACGGTCGGTCTTCTGGCTCCCGGATCAACGCTCCCCTCGGCCTTCCCAGGCCCGGAGGAATCACACCGGCTTCCCAAAACAAGTAGTGGCTGCACCGTAGCCGGTGGCTGGTGGGAGCGCCACGGCCACCACGCCGTGCCAAGTCCCTCGGATCCGTGTGCAGTCCGCCGGTTGCCGTGTGCAAAGCAGCTGAGGCTCGGCGGGTTGGTGCGCCGGGTCGGGCTCTGCCGGCCCCAGCGCACGAGGCTGCAGCTCGCCCCCTCCCACCGAGCGACGGCGCCATCGGCGAGTGACGGGTGTCGCCCCGTCGCCGCAACGGAGGCGAGGTACCGTGCGGCGGTGGCTGACGTCGAGGACGCGATCGGGCAACGACCGCCGGTAGGACTGGGCGACCGACTTCGACCACTCACACCCCGACTACGCCGCCCGGGCCACCGAGATCTGGGACGACCTCGGGAGCGGTGCCTGGTGGCCCACTCCGACCGCTTCGGCGGCGTGTGGCTGCCGACCCGCCACGCCGACGTGGCCGACATCGCCCACGACACCGAGCACTTCAGCTCCGAGGGCGTCATCGTCACCGAGTGGAAGCCCCAGGACCCGCGCCGGTCGGTACGCGCCGCCGATCACGTCGGACCCGCCGTTCCACGCCACGGCCCGGCGCCTCCTGCTGCCGGCCTTCTCGCCCAAGCAGATCGCCAAGTGGGAGCCGCCGCCAGGCGAGACGTGCCGGAAAGCTGCTCGACGAGCTCCTGTCCCGCGGAAGGACGTCGTGGATGCCGCCACCGCGTACGCTCAGCACATCCCCGTCCGGGTCATCGCCGAGATGCTCGGCATGCCGAAGGAGGACGGCGACCAGTTCCGGGGTTCATCCACCGCATCCTCGAGACCCCAGGACAGGGCGTGGCCGGGCTGACCTACGAGGACACCCTCGACCACTACCTCACCACCGTGATCGAGGACCACCAGGCCCACCCGCGACGACCTCGTCGGGTTCCACTCGAGGTCGAGATGGATGGCATGCCGCTGTCCGAGGACCGGTCGCCCACACCGACCGGTTCGGGGGCGCTTGGCTCCCCACCCGGCACGAGGACGTGGCCCGCATCGCCCACGACACGACCCACTTCTCCTCCAACGGCGTCATCGTGTCGGACTTCAAGCCCGGCATCCCGCCGCCGGTCGGCTTCGCCCCCCCGATCACGTCGGACCCGCCGTTCCACGAGGTGGCTCGGCGCCTGCTGCTCCCCGCCTTCTCACCCAAGGCCATCCGCCCCCTGGAGGGGTCGACCCGCGCCCTGTGCCGCGGGCTGCTCGACGGCATGCTCGCCGAGGCCGGCCGAGGGGACATCGTCGACGCCGCCACCGCCTACAGCCAGCACATCCCGGTCGGCGTCATCGCCCACATGCTCGGCGTCCCCCCCGAGGACGGCGACCGCTTCCGCACCTTCATCCACCGCATCCTCGAGAAGCCGGGCCAGATCGGCCCGACCGACACCGAGGACACGATGGTCTTCTACCTGGACAAGGTCATCGAGGATCACCGGCGCGAGCCCCGGGACGACCTCATCGGGTACCTGCTGGGCCTCGAGCTCGACGGCGAGCCCCTCTCCGACAGCCACATCATCGGCACCGTCGCCCTCCTCCTCATCGCCGGGATCGACACCACGTGGTCGGCCATCGGCGCCAGCATCTGGCACCTGGCCCAGAACCCCGAGCACCGCCAGCGCCTGGTCGACGACCCCGACGTCATGCCCTTCGCCGTGGAGGAGATGCTGCGGGCCTACGCCCCGGTCACCATGGCGCGGATCGTCGCCGAGGACGTCGAGATCGGTGGCGAGCAGCTGGCGAAGGACGACTGGGTGCTGCTGCCGTTCCCCGCCGCCAACCGCGACCCCGAGTTCTTCGACCGGGCCGACGAGGTCGTCATCGACCGGGAGCGGAACCGCCACTCCGCCTTCGGGCTGGGCATCCACCGCTGCCTCGGGTCGAACCTGGCCCGCATGGAGCTGCGGGTCGCCCTCGAGGAGTGGGTGCGCCGGGTGCCGGACTTCGAGCTGGTTCCGGACACGACCGTCCGCTGGTCGACGGGCCAGGTCCGGGGGCCGCGAGAGCTGCCCCTCCGGCTGCTCCGCACGGTCGCGCCGACCGGGGTGGCCACGTGAGGATCGCCTACGACCGCGCCGCCTGCCAGGGGCACAACCGCTGCTACCTGCTGGCGCCGGAGCTGTTCGACGTCGACGACGAGGGCTACGCCATCCTCCTCGTCACGGGCGAGGTGCCCCCCGAGCTCGACGACAAGGCCCAGCTCGCCGTCGACAACTGCCCCGAGTACGCGATCGAGCTCCGAGAGGTTTGAGCGTCTCGGCCTGCCCTGCAGGCCGAAACGCTCGAACCTCTCGGGTGGGGGTGCCAGGCTCACCGGGTGGACGAGGGACGGCTGGTCGTCGGCGCGGCGCAGGCACTGGCCGAGCGGGACGGGCTGACCGCGGTCGTGTTCGTCGAGGGCGCCAGCGACCACGCCGCCCTCGACGCCCTCGCCGCCCGGCAGGGCCGAGACCTCGACGCCGAGGGCGTGGCGGTGGTGCCCATGGAGGGGTTCTCGGGGATCGGGCGGTTCCTCGCCCTCTTCGGCCCGGCCGGTCGGGACCTGCGGCTGGCCGGGCTGTGCGACGCCGCCGAGGCCTGGTACGTCGGCGGGCGGCTGGCGGGAGCCGGGGTCGACGACGCCACGTTCCACGTGTGCCACCCCGACCTGGAGGGCGAGCTGATCCGGGCCGTGGGCCTCGACGGTGCCCTGACCGCCCTCGACGCCATGGGTGACCTGGCCGGCTTCGGCCGCTTCCAGCGCCACCCGGCGCAGCGCGAGCGCCCGCTCGACGCCCAGCTCCGCCGCTTCCTCGGCACGCGGAGCGGCCGCAAGATCGCCGCGGCCCGGGCCCTGGTCGACGCCCTCCCCCTCGACCGGGTGCCCGCCCCCCTCCTCGCCGTCCTCGCCGCCGTCTGACGACCGTCAGCGGTTGGCCGCCAAGAGGGCCTCGGCGTGGGCGCGCAGGGCGNACCCGAGGAGGTCGAGGAGGTCATCAAGGTCCACCCGGCCGTCGATGACTGCCTGGTGTTCGGAGCGGCCGACGAGCGCTTCGGCCAGCGGGTGGTGGCGGTGGCGTCGCTGTCCCCTGGGGCCGAGGCCTCACCGACCGAGATCCTCGACGGCGCCAGGGACCGCCTCTCCACCTACAAGTTGCCCCGCCAGCTCGTCCTGGTCGACACCGTCCCCCGGGCCCCCAACGGCAAGGCCGACTACGCGACGGCCAAGGAGCTGTTCGCGGCAGCGTCGACGTGAGGCGCCTCGAGGAGGGGCAGGAGATCGTCGACCTGCTCGAGCCCTACGAGCGGGTGGACCGCAGCTCCGGTCGCGGTCCGTGCTGGGTGATGGCCAACATGGTGGCTGGCCTCGACGGCAGCGCATCGATCGGCGGCCGGGTGGGCGCGCTGTCGAGCCCGACCGATGCCGCCCTGTTGAAGCTGCTGCGCTCGCTCAGCGACGTCGTTGTGGTCGGGGCAGAGACGGTGCGCCGCGAGGGGTACGGCCCGGTCCGCCTGCCCGAGGATCGACGACGGGCCCGAGTGGCCGCCGGCCGCCCGGCCGTCCCCCGCCTGGCCGTGGTGAGCCGGTCGCTCGACCTCGACTGGGGTTCCCGCGCCTTCGTCGAGGCCGAGGAGGATGCCGCCACCATGGTCGTGACCGGCACGACCGCCGCCCCGGCCCGGCTGGCCGAAGCCCGAGCGGTGGCCGAGGTCCTGGTGGCGGGAGATGTCGGCGTCGACCTGCGGCTGGCGTTGAAGGACCTCGCCGCCCGGGGCGCCGCCGTCGTGCTGTGCGAAGGGGGCCCGAGCGTGCTCGGCCAGCTCGTGGCCGACGACCTGCTCGACGAGCTCTGCCTCACCCTGTCGCCCATGATGGGCGGCGATCCGCTCCCCGTGGCCGTGGCTCCGGAGCCGGCGTTGCTGGCCCGGTTCGCCCTGCGGCACAGCGCCGTGGACGACAGCACCCTGTTCCTGCGCTACGAACGGATCGGCGCACCGTGAGCGAGCCGCAGACGGAGGACAGGTTCGACGCGCTGATGGAACGCATCGACGTCCCCCTGGCGGTGGTGACGGCGGCCGCCGGCGACGAGCGGGCCGGGTGCCTCATCGGCTTCCAGTCCCAGTCGAGCATCAACCCCCGCCGGTACGCGGTGTGGCTGTCCAAGGCCAACCACACCTACCGAGTCGCCCTCCGCACCGAGCACCTGGCCGTCCACCTCCTCGATCGGACCGACCGGGACCTGGCCGAGCTGTTCGGCACCTTGAGCGGCGATGACGTCGACAAGTTCACCCGTTGCGAGTGGCACCTCGGACCGGCCGGCGTCTCCCTGCTCAGCCGGTGCCCGAACCGGATGGTCGTGCGGCGGTTGACACTCCTCGACGAGGGCGGTGACCACGTCTGCGTGGTGACCGAGCCGATCGAGGTGCACGCTGACGGCGCCTTCACCCCACTTCGGCTGTCCGACGTCCAGGACCTCGTGCCCGGCCACACCGTCGACGAGCGCCCCCGCCCCCCGACCGAGCGAGAGGCCTGACCGCCGCGGTCAGGCCTGGTGCTCGACGGCGCCACCGCCGGCCCGCCACACCTCGCCCACCGCCTCGTAGGTCTCTCCCGGGGCGAGGCGATCGAGGAAGGCCAGCACCTCGGGCGGGGCGTGATCGTCCGTGGCCACCTGGCGCAGCTGCTCGGTCGTGGCCGGGAAGTCGGCGCCGGCCAAGCGGGCCCCCACCTCGGCTCGCAGGTCGAGGTCCTCCTCCTCGAGGCCGTCGGCGGGCGGGCCGACGTCGTGGCGGTGGGCGCCATCGTCGGTGCCCGGGGCCAGGGTGTCCTCCTGGCGGCGGGCCTCGGTGCGGCCCTCGTCGGGCGAGCCGTGGACCAGCGCGCTCACCTCGTGCTTGAGCTGCTCGTCGACCCGGGGGGCGTGCTTGTCGCTGCCGCGTTCCATGCCCGCCGCCTTCCCGCCCCGCTCGAGCGGCAAACGTCCTCGGTCGGGGCGGCGTAGGGTCGGGCATGGGCGCACCCTCGACTCGCGACGAAGCCGGCCAGCGGCTGCCTCCACCCGAGACCGTCGAGGTGGCCGACGGCGTCTTCGCCTACGTGCAGCCCGACGGCAGTTGGTGGATCAACAACACCGGGTTCCTCGTCGGTGACACCACTGTGGTCGGCATCGACACGTGCGCCACCGAACGCCGCACCCGAGGTTTCCTCGCTGCCGTCGCCGCCGTGACGTCCCAGCCGGTGCGCACCCTGGTCAACACCCACCACCACGGCGACCACACCAACGGCAACTGCCTCGTCCCCGGGGCCACCATCATCGGCCACCACCGCTGCCGGGAAGGTGTGTTGGCCTCGACCATCGGTGGGCTCGAGGCCATCTTCGGCCCCGTCGAGTGGGGCGATCTGGAGCCGTCGCCGCCGAACGTCACCTTCGGGGATCGCCTCGACGTCCACGTCGACGACCGTCGCATCGAGCTCCACGCCGCCGGCGGGCCGGCCCACACCACCGGTGACGTGGTGGCCTGGCTGCCCGGGCCCACGGTGCTGTTCGCCGGTGACCTCGTCTTCAACGGCGGCACGCCCTTCGTGGTCATGGGCTCGGTGGCGGGATCGCTGGCCGCCGTGGGGCGCCTCCGGGCGTTCGGGGCGACGACGATCGTCCCCGGCCACGGCGGCGTGTGCGGGCCCGAGGCGCTCGACACCGTGGCCGGGTACCTCCGCTTCGTGGGTGAGGTCGCCGCCGACGCCAAGGCCGCCGGTGTAGCGCCGCTCGACGCCGCTCGCCAGGCCGACCTCGGCCCCTACGCCGAGCTGCTCGACAGCGAGCGCCTGGTCGGGAACCTCCACCGCGCCTACGCCGAGCTCGACGGCGCCCCACCCGGAGCTGCCATCGACCTGGCCGCCGCCTTCGGCGACATGGTGGCCCTGAACGGCGGCCGACCGCTGCGCTGCTTCGCCTGACCCGCCCGAAAGCGAGGGCTCGCACCCTCGCAATCCGAGGGTCCCGGCCCCCCGGTCACAGCCGTGTCAGCCCGAGCTGACGGCCTCGACCGCCTCGTCGGAGTGGAGGATCGAGAAGTTCGGGTTGATGGCCACCGCCTCCTCGAGATCGGCGCGAGCCGCCGCCTCGTTCCCGAGCTCGGACTGGATCACCGACCGGTGGTAGTGGAACAGCGCGCTCCGCGTCCCGAGGCGAAGGGCCTCGTCGGCGTAGACGAGCGCCTCGGCGTCACGGCCGGCGGCGTGGAGCAGCCAGGCGAGGGCGTCGGCCACGAACACGCTCTTGCGGTCGGCCCACGCTGCCTCCACCGACGTGAGGCTGTCGGCTAGATCGATGCCGTGGTCGGCGTTGAACACGGCGGTGTCGACGTCGACATCGACGCCGTTGGCCTCGAACAGCCGCCGCTGCACCTCGACCAGCCCGAACTGCTCCTCGGCCAGCTCGTGCTGCCCGGAGGCCACGTAGACGTCGGCCAGCTCGGCGACGTACTGCGGCAGCGGGAAGCGGTCGATCACCTCCTCGTAGAGCTCGACGGCCTCGCCGACCCGGCCGTCGTGGAAGGCCGCTCGGCCCAGCGCCGCCTTCGCCGGCAGGAACGTGTCGTCGGACCTCAGGGCCTTGCGGTAGAGGTCCACGGCCCGGTCGGGCTGGCCGCGGTTCCACTCGAGCTCGCCCAGGTAGTGCTGGGCGTAGGCGGCGTCGGCGGGACCGGTGGCGGAGTCGAGGGCCGCCTCCATGGTGGCGGCGGCGCCGTCGATGTCCCCCTGCAGCTCCTGGGCGTAGGACACCCGGGCGTAGGCGGCGAAGGCGGGACGCAGGTCGACCATGCGTTGGAAGGCATCGAAGGCCTCGTCGTAGCGCCCGAGCTCGAGGAGGGCGTCGCCGAGCACGCCCTGTGTGTTGGCGTCCTCGGGAGCCACGGCGGCGGCCTGCTCGGCCCAGTCGAGCGCAGCCACGAAGTCGTGACGAGCAGCGGCCAGTGAGCTCTGACCCACCAGGGCGGCCAGGTTGCCATCCGCCTTTACCTCGAGCGACTGCTGCAGCCGCTCCTCGGCCTGCGGGTAGTAGGTCGGGTCGCCGGTGATACGCGCCTCCTGCACGTAGGCCTGACCGAGCGCGGCCAACATCGCGGCGTCCTTCGGTCGATCCTCCACGAGTTCCTCGAGCCGCTCAAGGGTGGATTCACCCTCGAGCGTCGCCGGGCTCGAGGTGGCCGTCGACGGCGCCGTCAAACGGGGCTCGGCTTCGTCGCCGTCGGCCAGGGTGATGATCGTGCCCACCAATCCGGCGGTGATGAGCACGGCGCCGAGGACCACGAGCGGGCGGCGCAGGAGGTTCATGTCGGCATCATGACGCGCTGCGGTCCCGGCTCCAGGGGGGCCGGGACCGCAGGCAGGACGTCGGCAGGTGGGCGGATCGCCGCTGCTCAGGCCTTGGCCGACGCTGCTCGCTTCGAGCGGGCGATGCCCACCCCGGCGAGCGTGGCGCCGGCGGCCAGCACGGCCATCGGGATCACCGGAACGCTGGGCCCGTCGGAGCCGGCCGGGCGACGAGTGTCGGCGATGCCGGTGTCGACGCCACCGGCCGGGCTCGCACCGGCATCGGTGCTGGTGCGGACCTGGGAGCCCGAGTGGGGCAGGGCGAGGTACGGGAAGGTGTCCAGGAACGGCTTGTCGTTCATGTCCACGGCATCGGTCAGGTCGTTGGGGGAGCCGACCAGCTCGCCCATGACCACCTGCAGCTCGATGTCGACGACGTCGTCGACGAGCCGGCGCCCGTTCGGGAAGCCCTGGTTGTCACCTGCGAGCACGCCGAGGCGCTCGGGGTCGGCGGTGACCGGGGTCGACATGTTCAGCCGGAGCATCTCGCTTGGGGTGCCCCCCTCGGGCATGTTGAGCTCGGGCACACCGGTGAGGAACACCGAGACCAGGTCGTCACGAGGGCGGGCGGGGCCGGGATCCCGTAGACCTGCTCGATGACCTTGGGCAGCTGCGGGTCTTGGACCAGCGACAGGAACTGCGCGTCGTCGGCCGGCTTGGAGGAGTTGAACAGGTCCCGGGCCGGGCCCAGCGGCGGGATCAGCTCGTTGACCAGCGGGTTGCCCAGGCGGGAGATCTGCACCGGATCGCCCGACACGGTCTTGGTGCCGTCGGGGTTGCGGACCTCGGTGCTGGGCCGAGAGGTGGTCGAGTAGACGCCGATGATCGGGCTGCCCTCAGCGTCGCCACCAGCGGCCAGGGCGGTCTTCGGCACCTGGATGGCCACGGCGTTGATGTTGTAACCGTCGAGGCTGTCGTCGGCGATCTCGCTCAGGTCCCCGCCGTACAGCAGGTCGAACACCCGCAGGTCGAGGAAGAACGGGTCGTCGGCCTGGCCGGCGAAGGACAAGCCGTTGTCGAAGGGCACGGCGCCCCCTCATCGGCGAAGGGCACGATGGCCTCCTCCCGGAGGGCCTCGTAGTTCGGCATCGAGGCCCGACCCACGTTGGAGGGTGCCACCACGGCATCGCTGAGCAGAACGGTCGGGGTCCCGTCACGGATCACGCTGAGGGTGTAGGTCTGCCGGAAGTTCAGCGTCTCGTCGTTGAAGCTGTTGACCGGGCCGTTGTTGTACAGGATCGAGTCGGGGTCGGCCCGGCTCGACGTGAACTCCCAGCGGTAGGTGATGTCGGGAACGGCATCGGCGTTGTTGTCGATGTTGATGTCGTACTGGATGTTCTCGCCGAAGGGGTAGAAGTTCGGGCCACCCTGGGGCTCCTCGAACGGGATCCAGTTGGCGATCAGGGTGACGGTGTCGGGGTCGTCGGGGCTCGTGGCGCGTAGACGTCGGTGTTGTCGGCCAGGGGTCGTTCAGGATGCCGGGCGCTTCCCGGTGGCTCGCTGCGTTCGACGTCGACGCCGAACCGAGCACGAGGGTGAACGTCGCGATCACCGCCAAGCTCAACCACTTGCGTGCAGTCACGGGTCTCCTTCCGGCGGGAACCCCGCCTGGTTGCATGGTGATGGAACTGTTCCTGAAGCCATACGGGGCCGGCATCACGGTTGGATGACCCATTTCTTTGATGCGTACGATCGCAACGGCGCTGCGGGTCGCAGCGACCATACACGACCGGGAAGGACAGCGTGCACGGTGATCCGTAGGTTCCACCGACCACACAGGAGACGGGTGCGACACGCCGCTCACATGATCTTCGTCGCGCTGGCGGCGGCCGTCGGCCTGTCCCTGCTGTCGGCGCCGGCGGGCGCCCATCCCCTGGGCAACTTCACCACCAACGTCTATGCCGGCATCCGCGTCCAACCCGATCAGGTGCTGGTCGACTACGTCGTCGACCTGGCCGAGATCCCGGCCTACCGAGCGGTGTCCAAGCTCGACACCGACGGCGACGACGAGCTCAGCGAGGACGAGCGGCGTCGGTACCGCACCGCCCAGTGCGATGAGCTCGCGGGCGGCGTCGACGTCGCCGTCGACGGGACGGCGGTGGCCATGGCACCGCAGTCGTCCCGGCTGACCTTTCCCCCCGGTCAGGCCGGCCTCGACACGCTGCGCCTCGAGTGCACCTTCGCCGGCTCGATGACCGAGCTCGACGACGGGAGCATCCTGACCTTCGCCGACGGAAACCTCCCCGGGAGGCTTGGTTGGCGGGAGGTCACCGCCGTCGGTGACCGCACGACGCTGATCGACGCCGACGTGCCGGAAGCGAGCATCAGCGAGCGGCTCACCGATTACCCGGAAGACCAGTTGTCGTCGCCGATGCGCCAGCGGGAGGCGACGCTGCGGGTGGAGCCGGGCGGGCCGGCGGCCGCAGGCGATGAGGACACCGAGGGACCACGGGCCCCGGCCGCCTTCGACTCCTTCTCCGACCTGGTGTCCGAGCGCCGGCTCACCGTCCCGTTCGGGCTGCTTGCCGTTGGCACTGCGTTCGTGCTCGGCACCTTCCACGCCCTGGCGCCCGGGCACGGCAAGACGGTCATGGCCGCCTACCTGGTCGGCCAACGGGGGTTCCGACGCCAGGCGCTCATGCTCGGCCTCACCGTCGCGGTGACCCACACCGGCGGGGTGTTCGCCCTGGCCCTGGTGGTCAGCAACTCGTCACTCGCCCCCGAGGGCCTCTACCCGTGGCTCGGGGCGGTCAGCGGCCTGCTGGTGGTGGCCATCGGCGTCACGCTCACGGTGCGGGCCATCCGCTTCCGCCAGACCATGGGGACGCTGAGCCACGGCCACCACCACGGCTTCGGCCACCACCACGGGCCCGGTCATCACCACCATGGCGATGTCGCCCTCGTGGGGGCCGGTCAGGAGGCGACCCACCTCCACCACGATCACGCCGGTCATGGGCACGACCACGGCGACCCCGGCGGGCACGACCACGGCGGGCACGACCACGGCGGGGGTGACGGCGGCCACCATGACGGTCACGCGGACGAGGGCACGGCGGTCGCCGATGCCGGCGTCCTGGCGCCACCGATCCCGAACGCCTCGATCCCGAACGCCCCCAGGCCGATGCCGCGTCGCAACCTGATGGCGATGGGCTTCGCCGGCGGGCTGGTGCCGAGCCCCTCGGCCCTCGTGGTGCTGCTCGGTGCCATCGCGCTGGGAAGAGCGTGGTTCGGCTTCCTGCTCATCACCGCCTACGGGCTGGGCATGGCCGCCACCCTGGTCACCGCTGGACTGGTGCTCGAGCGGGCCCGGTCCCGCATCGAACGACTCCTCGCCACCCGGTCGAGCACCCGGTTCACCCGGGTGGCCGGGGCCCTCCCCATCGTGACCTCGGTGCTGGTCGTGCTCGGCGGCCTCCTCATCACGGCCAGGGCCGTCGCCGGTTGACGGCGGGGTCGCCGTCGAAGCTCAGGGGCTGCGGCGGTACCGTCGGGCGCCATGACCACCCGCCGCTCGCACCTCGCCAGACACCTCCTGGGAGCGCTCGCCCTCCTCGCCGTCGTGGCTGGCTGCGGGAGCGATGACGAGCCCGCCGCCGAGACCGAGCGCACCACCGCCACCATCACCTCGACCCCCTCGACCACCGACTCCTCCGCCACCACCGATCCCTCCGACGGTTCCACACCGTCGACGGCGACCACCGCTCCCACCCAGCCGGCCGAGGTCGTCGTCAGCGACGTCACACTCGGCCTGGAGGCTCCCTGGGGCCTCGCCTTCCTGCCCGACCGCAGCGCGCTCGTCAGTGAGCGGGACTCGGGCCGCATACTCGCCGTCGACGCGGATGGCGAAGCCACCGAGGTCGATCGCATCGATGCCGATGGGGACGGCGAAGGCGGGCTGCTGGGCCTCGCCGTCTCCCCCGACTACGACCGGGACCGGCTGGTCTACGCCTACTACACCACCGGCGACGACAACCGGGTCGTCCGCTTCCGGCTCGGCGAGGAGCCCGAGGAGATCCTCACCGGCATCCCGGCCGCCGGCTTCCACAACGGTGGGCGCATCGCCTTCGGGCCTGACGGCAAGCTCTACGTCGGCACCGGCGACGCCGGCGACGAGACCAGCTCCCAGGACCCCGACTCGCTCGGCGGCAAGATCCTGCGCCTCGACCCCGACGGCTCGATCCCGGCCGACAACCCGACGGCGGGCAGTCCCGTCTACAGCCTGGGTCATCGCAACGTGCAGGGCCTCGCCTGGTCGGCGGATGGCCAGCTCTACGCCACCGAGTTCGGCCAGAACACCTTCGACGAGGTGAACCGCATCGAACCCGGCGCCAACTACGGCTGGCCCGAGGTGGAGGGGCGGGGCGGCACCGGTCGTGGCTTCGTCGACCCGATCGTCCAGTGGGAGACCTCGGAGGCCTCACCGAGCGGCGCCGCCATCCTCGTCGACGGCGCAATCCCGCAATGGGAGGGTGATCTCTTCGCCGCTGCGCTGGCCGGTCGACGGCTGTGGCGGGTCGATCTCGACGGCGCTCAGGACGCCAGCTCCGAGCCCATGTTCGAGGACGAGTACGGCCGGCTGCGCCACGTGGCCCAGGCCCCCGACGGTTCGCTGTGGGTGCTGACCAGCAACCGAGACGGTCGTGGCGACCCCTCGGACGGCGACGACCGCATCCTGCGCGTCGGCCCGCCGGTCTGAGGCGGGTCGTCCCGCGGCCATGGCCCGCATCCACGACATCGTCGTCGACTGCTCGCACCCGGCCTCGTTGGCCCGCTTCTGGGCCCAGGTCCTCGACGGCTATGCCGTGGCGCCCTATGACGAGGCCGAGCTGGCCCGGCTCAGGGCGGAGGGCATCGAGGACCCCGAGGACGATCCGACGGTGCTCGTGGAACCGGTCGGCACCGGCCCTCGCCTGTTCTTCCAGCGGGTACCCGAGCCGAAGAGCACCAAGAACCGTGTGCACCTCGACCTCAGCTGCGACCGCTTGGAGGAGGAGCTGGTGCGGCTGACCGACCTCGGTGCGCAGGTGGTGCAGCAGGAGCGTCGCGACCACGGCGACTGGGCGCTCCTGGCCGACCCGGAGGGCAACGAGCTCTGCCTCTGGACCTTCGGGCCAACGCCGATCTAACCGGCGTTCCACTCCTGGGTCATCGCCGTCACCACCAGCACCGGCGGCTGGGTGGCATCGCCTTTGCAGGTCAACGTGCGGGGCTCGGGATCGAAGGACCGTCCGACCTCCACGGCCCATCCGCCGTGGCCCGACACGGCCAGGTGCACCTGCCAGCGCCGGTCGGCCATCGCCTTCGATCCGACGACGGTCACGTCATCGATGCCCACCACGTCGAGGTGTCGCCGCACCGCTGCCTCGGCCGCCTGTTCCGGCCATGAGTGGCAGGACCGGCCCCGGTACAGGTCGAGGTCGAGCTGGCGCCGGTGGTACCGGGAGACGAGGCCGGTGGCGCCGGCTTCGGGCACCCGTCCGTAGTAGATGCCCTCGGGCAGGCACACGACGTTGGCGGCGAAGCGGTCTCCGCCGATGTGGGTGCACTCGAAGACGGCCTCGTCGGGCAGGGCCTCGGCCAGCCGGCGGTACACGGGGCGACCGAACTCCGCACAGCAGGGGTCGTGCCGTCCGTTGGTGCAGACGAGGAAGACAGGGGGATGGTCGGAGCGGACGGCGCCGAGCACCGTGGAGAGGTCGACGTCGAGGAGCTCACGGTCGTCGTGAAACGAGCCGGCGACGATGCCGGCGGCGCCGACGTCGGAGCGCGCCGCGTACCACCGGCGAGGGGGTGGACCAGGTCCGGCCGAGCTCCCGCCCGAGCCGACGCCCTGGCGGATGAGCACCACCCGGGTGCGAGCGGCCTTGGCCCGCTGGGCCAGCTCCGCGGCCACGTCCAGGTCGAGGCGGCTCTCGAACAAGGCCCGCTCCCCCCACGGGCCGGGCTGTTCGACCAGGAGCCACCGGCGCACCTGCGAGGCGGTGGCGGCGGCGACCTCGTCGAGGCGGCGAGCGACGTGCGCGCACCGGTCGGCGGTCTCGGGGATCGTCACGGGCTGTCGTCGATGGCGAGGACGCCCTCGGCCACGAGCCGCCGGGCCAGGACGGCCCGGCCCGGTCCGTCGAGGAACGGGGCGAGGTCGGCGACCACGATGTGGGGGCGGTCGAGGACGAAGGTCAGCGCCGGCCGGATGCGGCCCGGGAGGAACAGCCTGCGGTCGGGGGTCTGCATCGCCACCTCGCCGTCGGCGCCGCTTCCGTCGGGATCGAGGCGGACCAGCCCCACCGGGTGGCGCTGGCGGAGGCGGGTGGCATCGTCGACCGGTCGGAGGAGGTCGAGCAACGTCCCGGCGTGGTGGCCGGCGGCCGTGCGGGCCTGCGCGGCGGGGTCGAAGGCGACCAGGGCGTCGAGGTCGGCGGCATCGACCAGCTCGTGGAGCAGGACGCGGAACCGGTCGAGCTGCTCGACGTCGTCGGTCCAGGCTTGGTCGGCGACGCTGGCGCTCGCAGCGGCGCTGGCCGTGCGGAGGGCGGGGAGGGTGGCCCGGAATCGCTCGTCGTCGGCCGCTCGTGCGACGAGCGCTCGTGCCACCCCGAACCAGGTCCGCACCTTCACCCCGATGCTGACGTGCAGCGAGGACTGGCTGGTGGTTCGAGCGCGGTGGAGGAACCCTCGGGGGAGGTACAGGCTGTCACCGGGACCGAGCGTGACCGAGAGGACGGGCTCGGCGTCGGCTCGGGGGCGTTCGGGTGCCTCCGGCGGCTTGACCCGGCTCCAGTGCTGGTCGGCCAGCGGCAGGGGGAAGACCGGTGGGAAGACGGCCCACTCCTTGGATCCGTGGACCTGCAGCACGAACACGTCGTGGGTGTCGTAGTGCAGGTCCAGCCCACGGGCCTCGAGGGGCGACAGGTAGGCGTTGGCCTGGGTCGGGTGGCCGAGCTCGACGGCGAGGTCGCGGCAGAACGAACCGAGCGGCGGCCAGTGTGCCTGGAGGCTCTGGAACACGAGGGTGGCGCCTCTCCGGAAGGCCCCGATGGCCCGGCTGGCGTCGATGTGGTCGTCGAAGGTCCGGCCACCGACCTGTCGAGCGGTGGTGAAGTCCGACCGGGCCAGCGGGCGTCCGTCCTGCACCACCCGAAGCTGGGGCCAGCGCAGCCCTCCTCCGGTCAGGAGGGCGTCGGCGTCGGCCAGCGAGAAGAGGTCGGCGAAGGCGTCCCCGTCGGGCGCCGCCGGCGTCTGCGGGCGCACCGACCAGTGTCGATCCCAGAAGTGGGGGTCGCCGCCGGTGCAACGGCTGACCGCTCCGCCGGGGCCGGGTGCGGCGCCGGATGCGGTGTGGCGCCGGTCAGGCGTCGCTGGTGTCAGCGTCGGTGGCGTCGGTGGCGTCGGTGGCGTCGGCGTCGGTCTCCGCGTCGGACGAGTCGGCGTCGGATGCGTCGGTGCTGTCGGTGGTGTCGTCGGTGCTGTCGACATCGGTGGCCGAGAGGGTGTGCGCAGGCACCAAGAGCTCGGAGCGGATCTCGTCGTCGGTGAGGGTGGTGGGAACCATGGGGTCGGTCTACCGGGGCGGGGCCACGACGGTCAATGCGGGTCCGTGCGGGTTCGTCCTGTCCTTGCCCGGCCGCGGTGGCCATGGTCGACAGTGCTGGCCGAGGGTCAGGCCGAACGCTCGTCGGCGGTCGGCCTGGGCTGGTCGTGGTGGATCCGGTGGACCGTGCGCAGGTCGGCGAGACCGACGCCCTCGAGCGACTCGACGATGGCGTCGGCTCTGGACAGGTCGGTGAAGTTGGTGATCGGGTTGGGTACGGCGAGACAGGCCAGTCCGAAGGCGCCGGCAGCGATCACACCGAGCTGGGAGTCCTCGACGGCGAGGGCGTCGGCAGGTGCCACCTCGAGCTCGGCGAGCATGGCCTCGTAGAGGTCGGGGGCGGGAGGCCGCTCGGCAACGACTTCGCTGCCGGTGAGTGCGTCGACCATCCCGTCGATCCCCAACCGCTCGAGGTGCTCCTGGATCCACATGGTGGAGGCGTGGGATACCACTCCCACCCGGAGATGCGCGTGGCGGATCTCGGCCATGAGCGGAACCACGCCGGGGAGCGGTGTGAGGTGGCTGCGGCACTCGGCGTCGAGCCCGGTGCGGAGCTGCATGAGCTCCTCGCGGGGCAGGGCCTCGCCCACCTCCGCCTCGAGCCGGTCGAGCCAGCGGTCGGCCTCGGCCCAGCCCGCCGTGGTTGCCCAGTCCTCGAGGGTCAGGTCCACCCCGTGGCGACGGCAGATCTCGGCAGTGGCGGCGTAGTAGCAGCCCTCGGTGTCACAGATCAGCCCGTCGAGGTCGAAGATCACCGCCTCCAACAGCACGGCGGCACCCTACGTCGCCCTCGTCGGGGCTCGGGCCCTCGGCTTCCGAGGGTGCGAGCCCATCGTTGACTTCTTCAGTCGGTGGTGGACTGGCGTTGGGCGACGGCGATGCGGAACGGGGTCGCCGTGGTGCCCTGACCGAAGCTGCCGCCGTCACCGTTGGCGGCGGTCCAGGTGACGTCCCAGAACACGGTCACCATGGCAGGGTAGGTGCCACCGGGGTGATCCTCGGACACCTCGGTGAAGGTGAACGAGCAGTCGGTCTGCGGGTCGTCCTCCATCTGGCCGTAGGGATAGGGACGGCCGAGCCCGTCGCAGTCGACGCTGCCCTCGGTGAGGTCCCAACGGGTGGACGCCGGGCGAGCGGTGACGCTCACGCCGATCGGTCCGGCCAACCCGGTCACCGTGACTGGTTGGACGCCGGTCACCCACAGCCAGGTGCGCAGGCCGGTGATCGACTCGTTCACGAGGTCAGGGTTGGTGTGCACCTCGGGCGGCGTGAGCGGCAGCGCCAGGGCCAGCTCGAAGGCCACCTCGATGGGAGGCGGCGGCGGGGGAGGAGGTGGGGGTGGCGGCGCCGGTGCCGACGGCGGTGCCGGTGCGCCGCTCGGGGGGACCGTTGGACTGCCCTCCGGCCGAGCTGGCTCCGGACCGCTCCCGCCGGAAGATGACGGCGGCGGGCTCCCGCCCGTGGACGGAGGCGGCGGCGGAGCCGCCGGCAAAGGAGGAGGCGGCGGCGGAGGCGG
>JAUJOW010000013.1:61289-78245 GCA_030447445.1 Acidimicrobiales bacterium
TGGACGGAGGCGGCGGCGGAGCCGCCGGCAAAGGAGGAGGCGGCGGCGGAGGCGGAGGTGGAGCGGCCGGCGCCGGCCGCGGCTCGCGACACTCACCGGCCGGCACGAGATCGTCCGGGTTGGACGGCCGGGCCGACCCTGGACTCGCGAACTGACACCCACCCAGGCTCGGCTGATACATATGACCCGTCACGGAGCCTAGTGTGCCTTCGGCCAAGGGAGTCTCAATGATGTCGTCTATGTCAGCCAAGGCAGGTGCCGGCAAAGCGACGAATAGAGACGCCGCAACAGCGATTACGGCTCCGCGAGGCATCGCTCCTCCTGGTCGCCGTTCCACCGGCCGAGTTCCTCGGGCGCTGGGGGGCTCACTTTCCACTTGCCGTTCTCCTGCAACGTCAGGAACTCACGGAATGACTTGGTTGACACCTCGTCGTTAACGACCTGACCGTCGATCGCCCGAACTTGCAGGACTGCGTCAACTCGACAAACCACGGCCTCTGCCCGCCTGTCGCGAACAGTTACGGAAGTGACAGCCTCACGGGTCGGGCCATCGGGCGGGACCTTCACCACGATTCCCTGCTCCGCCATCTCGATCCTTTGTGTCAGATTCAACGCAACTATTTCAGGTGTCGCATATTGCTCCATGAGTTGGCTGGAGGGATCTGGTGGATCCAAGGTCGACAAAAAGACATGGCGGTAGCCGGCCCAGGCTTCGACAACGGCGATCTGTTCTTCGGTGAAGGTGGCCGGGTAGCGCATGTTGATGTCGATGTCCTGGCGGGGGAGCGAGGGGTCGACCTCGACCTTCACGTAGCCGTCGGTGGACTCGGCGGGTTCGGTGGTCGAGCTGGTGGGGGCGGGCTTGGGAGCCGGCAGGGTGGTCGTCGAACGGGACACGGCCCGGTCGTCCCCGCCGCCGCCGTCCCCGCCACAGCCGGTTGCCAGCACGGCCGCGGCGAGCAGCGGGAGTAGGCATCGTCGCCGCTGGGTTCGCATGACCGAAGCCCTTCGTCGGGAGATCGGGGGTGCCTCGCCTCAGCAGGAGGTCAAGGTATTTCAATACTTCTCGGCCTGCAAGCGGCTCGTCGACACGGCGACCCTCCGCTCGTGTGGGCTCGCACCCTCGGCTTCCGAGGGTGGGAGCCCTCGTTCGGCGTCGTGTGGGTCCGCACCCTCGGATTCCGGGGGTGGGAGCCCTCGGGTTGCGCCCCGGCGACGGGCGGCCCGGTGACGGCGGCAGCCGACCGCCCGGCTCAACGGTCGTCGTTGGGCGCCACGCCAGCCAGGCCGTCCCAGAGCAGCGAGACCAGGTAGCCGACGAGGTGCTCCCGGCTCATCGTGCGCCGGTTGACCCACCAATCGCCGGCCAGGTGCACCATCCCCACGATGCCGTAGGCCCACGGCTCGGCGGCGCCGGAGTCGGCGCCGATCGCCCGCAGCCGCTCCCCCATGACCACCGCCACGGACCGGGCCACCTCCTCGGTCAGCCCGGTGATCGGTTGGTCGGGAGCGCTGGCCAGGCGCTCGGTGAGGAAGCGGTAGAGCTCGGGGTCGCGATCGATGAGGGCGACGTAGGCGTCGATGGTCGACCGCAGCACCTCACGGGCGTCGCGGTCGGCGCCGCCGCCGGCCAGCGGCTCTCGCAACGTGTCGGCCAGCTCGGCCGCGAAGCGCTCACCAAGGGCGAGCAGCAGCCCGTCCCGGGCGCCGAAGACCCGGTAGAGGATGGGCTTGGTCACCCCCGCTTCGCCGGCGAGGGCCTCCATGGAGACGCCAGGGCCGTCCCGTCGGATGGCGGCCACGGCGGCGTCGAGGAACTCCTCGCGGCGCTCGGGGCTCGACCGCTTGCGACGAGGGTGGTCGGTGCGGGCCATCGGCTCAGTCTGGTCGGGAGAGGTGACGCATGCCTCGTTGACGACCCTCCGCCTCTGTGTTACTGATGGTAACAACAACGGCTGGTCCCCCTGAAAGGACACCACCCGATGATCCTCACCGACACCCCCCGCCCCGGAGCCCCCTTGGACGACAAGGTACGCCGGCTGTCCTCGGCCTCGGCCCGGCGGGTGATCGAGCCCGACGTCGACGTGCCCGGCCACCTCGGCGACGGCCAGCTGCTACCCGACGAGTTGCTCAGCGTCTCCGGTCTCGACCTGGACCTCACCGCCGAGCAGAAGCGGGTGCTCTCCCGGGAGGAGATCGCCTCCATCACCAACGCGGGCATCGCCTTCGAGGCCGTGCTGGAGGCGGGCTTCGCCCTCGAGATCGCTCGTGGCCGCGACATGACCGACCCCCGCATCACCTTCCTGCTCCACGAGATCGGCGAGGAGACCCGGCACCAGCGGCTGTTCATCCGGCTGCTCGAGGACATCCGTCCGCAGGCCGTGCACCCACTCGACAAGCCCGTGTTCTCGTTCATCGAGCGGCGGGCCATCGCCCAGATCATCCAACGGCCCGCACTCCTGTACACCCTCGTGCTGGGTGGGGAGGAGATCCCCGACCTGCTGCAGAAGCGGGCCGCCGAGCACCCCGACACCGATCCCTTCCTGCGCGACGTCAACCGGTACCACCGCCAGGAGGAGGCCCGCCACCTGTCCTATGCCCGGGCCGTGGTGCCCGACGTGTGGGCGAAGGCCAGCCGGGTCGATCGGCGGGCGGTGGCCACGGTGGCCCCCAAGATCATCGGCGGGATGTTCGACATGCTCGTGCACCCCGGCGTGTACGAGGTCATCGGCCTGCCCGGCTGGGAGACCTGGAAGCAGGTGCGGGCCAGCGAGAAGCGTGTCGCTCTCCGTCACGAGGCCACCCGCCCGGTGCTCGCCGCCCTGATGGACGCCGGTGCCATCGAGGCCGGGTCGGTGCCCGCCGGCTGGCGTTCGCTGTGCGGCGTCGACGGCGTCGGCGAGCCGGTAGCGGCGGGGACCTAGCCGCGGTCCGGGACCGGGTCGGCACCGCCACCCGGCGCCGACCCGCCGGAGCGTCGACCGGTAGCCTGCGGCGGTGATGGACGGTCCCGTCGAGCGGGCGCGGCGGGTCGGGGCGGAGGTGCTGGCGCCGGTGGCCCAGGCCACCGACCAGGCCGACGCCGTACCGGCCCACCACATCGCCGCCCTCGCCGACGCCGGGCTCTTCGGCATCTACGGTCCCGCCAGCCACGGCGGTTCGGCGGTGGCCGGCCCCGTGGCCCGGGCCGTACACCGGGCCCTCGGCGGGGCCTGTGGTGCCACCTACTTCGTGTGGGCGCAGCACCAGGGTCCGACCATGCTGCTGGTCGCCACCCCCGAGACCGGCCTCCGCGACCGGTGGCTCAGCCGCCTGTGCGCAGGTGACATGGTCGGCGGGACGGCGTTCGCGCACCTGCGCCGCCCCGGACCTCCGGCCGTGCTGGCCACACCGGTCCACGGTGGCTGGCGGCTCGACGGCGAAGCGCCCTGGGCGTCGTCGTGGGGGATCGCCGGCGTGTACACGGTGGCCGCCTTCACCACCGACGGCGACGTGGTCTGGCTGCTCGTCCCCGGCCACGAACAGCCCGGCCTGGCGCCGTCGCCGCCGCTGCGGTTGGCGGCCATGCAGGCGACGGTGACCGTGCGGCTCCGCTTCGACGGGCTCGTCGTCCCCGATACCGACGTGGTGCTCCAGCTCCCGCCCGAGCTGTGGTGGGCCATCGACGACGGCCTCGCCGCCCGGCTCAACCCGGCCGTGCTGGGCGTGGTCGACACGGCGCTTCCCCTCCTGGCCGCACATGGCGACCAGGCCGGCGAGGTGGCCGGCGCCCTCGGTGACGAGCTGGCCGACTGCGCCGCCGCCAACGAGGCGCTGGCCGTCGACGCCGACGCCGGTGCCGTCGACCTGCCCGCACTGGCCGGCGGCCGGGCCTGGGGCATCGATCTCGCCCAGCGGTCGGCGCTCGCCCTGCTGACCGCCGCCGGCGGTCGGGGCATGGAGCGGGACCATCCGGCCCAGCGGCTCGTGCGGGAGGCTGCCTTCTACGCCATCCAGGCCCAGATCGCCCTGGGCCGTGAAGCGGCGCTGCGCCGCTTCCTCACCGCTCGAGCACCGGTGGCCTGAGCGCTCGGCGACGGGACCGCTCAGGGCCGAGGATCGAGCGCGCACCTGGGCCGCGCCCCGACGGTCGCCGGGCTACGCCGCCGGTCCCGTGACCCAGGCCATGTCGTCCTCCAGGGTGGCGAGGATGCGTTCGATGACCGCCCCCCGGGCCATGACCTTGGTGCGGGCGTAGGCCCCGGTGCGGACCTCGGCCAAACGCCTGGCCGCCGCCACCGCCTCCTCACGCACGGCTCCGGCCGGAGCGGCCCGGTCGAGGTACCCGGCGGTCACGGCGCCGGCCGGGTCGTAGATGCGGGCCTGCATGGTGGCGGCGGTGAGCTCGGTCGGCGAGAGGCGGTCGCGGGCCAGCTCGACGGCGAACACCGGCAGGGCCATGCCGATGGCCACCTCGTTCAGCCCCACCTTGTAGGCGCCGTCGGCGCCCACGCGGGTGTCGCAGGCGAGGAGGACGAGGGCACCGGCAGCGAGCGCGTGGCCGGTGCAGGCCGCCACCGTCGGCTGGGGGTGGCCGTACAGGCGCATCAGGAACCGGGCCCCGGCGATCACCAGGGTCCTCATGCTGTCGCTGTTCTCGGTCATGGCCGCCAGGTCGAACCCGGCACAGAACCGGCCCTCCCGTCCCGCGATGACCACGGCCCGAGCCTCGGCCTCGGCCCGGTCGAGGGCGCCGTGGAGCTGGTCGAGCACGTCCAGGGAGATGGCGTTGGCCCGCCCGTCGTCGAGGGTGAGGACGGCGACGCCGTCGTCGAGGCGGTACTGGGGGGAGGCGACGCCGTCGGTCATGGGCCGAGACGCTATCGACCGGTCACCGGGGTACCGTGAGACGCCGTCGGCACGGCAACCGACGTGTCCCCCGATGAACGCACCGACCCCCGGCCGTCCGCCTCCCTTCCCGCCGCCCGGGGCCACCTTCCCGCAATACCCGCCCCGCCAGGGCCTCCCGGCCTGGCCGTGGTTGCTCGGCGCATCGGGGTGCCTGCTGGCCCTCGTGGTCCTGTTCGTCCTACCGCTCCTGCTCGGCGGAGCGATGCTGTTCGGCATCTTCCGGGCTGTCGACTCCGCCGAAGAGAAGCAGGCCGAGATCGACGCCGTGATCGAGGGCATCGACCCCCCCGAGGGGTACACCGAGGTCGACCGCAGAGAGGGGTTCCCCTTCCTCTGCTCGACGGACTGCGACGGCACCCTCGTCGTCTACGCGCCGGCCGCCCCGTCGACTTCGGCGACCGAGCGGCGTCGGGCGGCCAGCTCCTGGGTCGACGGGTCGGGCGTGCTGCTCCGGAACCGGGAGGAGACCGAGTCGTTCCTCGACTGCGTGGAGCGGATCGGGCGGCGCGACGAGCGGTGCATCCTGCAGGGTCGGGACAGCGGCTTCCTGGTGACGTTCACCGCCTCGGTGGAGGACTACGACCCCGGCACCGGCGCCGCCCCGGTCGAGGGCTTCCACCTCGAGCTCGGCGTGGGTGACGTGACCGGCCGGCGGGTCCCGGCCACCACCTCCACCCCCACCACGCCCACCACCCGCTGACCCCCCGCTATCCGGCCGCCTGGCTCGCGGCGGACAGGAGGACCGCGACGTGCTCGCCGAAGCCGTCGGCCAGCAGGTGCGGGTCGGGCACCAGCTCCCGGCAGGCCATGACCCCGAAGTCGACGTTGCCGACGTTGGACAGGACCGTGAAGTTCAGCCCGGAGCCCTCGATCAGCGGACCCATCGGGTAGGTGCCGAGCACCCGGGCCCCGGCGCAGTAGAGCGGGACGGGGGGGCCGGGCACGTTGGACACGATGAGGTTCTGCACCGGGCGGTGGCGGTCGGCCAGCTTCGACGCCGAGTACAGCCGGGCGGCCAGGTTGGCCAGGCCGGGCGGGGTGACCTCGGCGAGCTGCTGGATCATGTCGGCCCCGAGGGCGCCGTGGACCTCCTTGGCGTTGCTGGTGTCCTCCCGGATGAGCTCGAGGCGCTCCACCGGGTCGGCCACCTGGACGGGCAGCGACACGAACATCGACGACATCTTGTTGCCGAGCTGGCCGGCGTCGGCCTCGGTGCGCACCGACACCGGCACCGAGGCCACGAGCAGCCTGTCGGGGATGCCGCCGTGGATGGCCAGCCAGTCCCGCAGCGTCCCGGTGGAGGCGGCCAGCACCACGTCGTTGATCTTGCAGTCGAAGGCCCGCTTGATGGTCTTCATGTCCTCGAGGGCGCACCCGCCGTAGGCCACGCTGCGATGGGCGGTGAGCGCGCCGTTCCACGGGGTGCGGGGAGCGGTGAAGGGCAGGGTCGGCGCCGGCCCGTCGCCGCCCCGCCCGGCCCGGGCCAGGCTGAGCAGGTTGCGGCCGGCCCCGATCAGGTTGCCGGCGGCCCGGGCCATCTCGGCCGGTTGGGTGAGGCTGGCCACCACGCCCGAGGCGGCGAGACGGACGTCGGACGGGACCTCCTCGGGCCGCCACGGGTTCTCCGGCGGCGGGTACTCGGCCACCTCGGGGGTGAGGTCGAACAGGTGCACCATCAGGTCGGCGCCGGACACGCCGTCGATGGCGGCGTGGTGCATCTTGGTGACGATGGCGACCTTGTCGTCCTCGAGGCCTTCGACGAACCACATCTGCCAGAGGGGCATGTTGCGGTCGAGGGGCCGGCCGGCGATGTCGCCGGTGAGCTCGGCCAGCTCCCGCATGCCGCCCGGGCGCGGGGCACCGACCCGATGGATGTGGTTGTCGATGTCGAAGCTGCCGTCCTCCATCCACTGCGGGTGGGCGAGGTTGAACGGCGTGGCCACCAACCGCCGCCGGAACGGGGGCAGCAGGTGGATTCGTTCGAGCAGGACCTTCTTCACCTTCTCGACGCCGAAGTCGGGGACGTCGCTCGGATCGAGGACCAGGGTGCCGACCACGTGGAAGTGGGTGGTCGGGGTCTCCATGTAGATGAAGGTGGCGTCCATGCCGGTGAGCCGCTGCATCTAGGCACCTCCTCCGGCGGCGGCACCGACGGCGTCAGCGGCATGGGCGCGAGCCCAGGCGTAGTCGGCCTTGCCGGCCGGTGATCTGACCACCTCGTCGACCACCACCACGTCCCGCGGGACCTTGTAGCCGGCGATGGCGCGGCGGCAGGTGGCCTGGATGTCGTCGAGGGCGACCGAGGCGCGGGGGCGCGGTTGCACCACCGCCACCACCCGCTCACCCCACCGCTCGTCGGCCACGCCCACCACGACGCAGTCGGCGACCTCCGGGTGGGCCTTGCAGGCGGCCTCGACCTCCTCGGGGAAGATCTTCTCGCCACCCGAGTTGATGCTCACCGAACCGCGCCCCAGGAGCGTGACGGTGCCGTCGGCCTCGACGGTGGCCATGTCACCGGGCAGCACCCAGCGCACCCCTTCGTAGGTGATGAAGGTATTGGCCGTCTTCTCCTCGTCGCCGTGGTAGCCGAGGGGGATGTGGCCCCGGCGGGCGAGGCGGCCAACGGCGCCCGAGCCGGGGGTGACCGGTCGGCCATCGTTGTCGAGCACCGCCGTCTGGTCGTTCACCGAGAAGCGGGGACCACCGCCGGTCGAGGCGGTGCCGAGCGTGCCCGTCTCCGAGGAGCCGAAGCCGTCGACGATCATCTTGCCGGGCAGCAACTCGGCCAAGCGGTCCTTGGTGGACGGCGAGAGGAGGGCTCCACCGGACCCGATGACGATGAGCGACGACGTGTCATAGGCGTCGGGGTGCGCGGCCAGCTCGTCGGCCAGCGGCCGGGCCATGGCGTCGCCCACCACCACGAGCAGGTTGGCGCCCTCCTCGGCCACGAGGCGCCAGACGGTGGCGGGGTCGAAGCGGCCTCCGGGAGGGATGACGAGCTTGCCGCCCGTGTACAGGGTCTGGAAGGCCAGCCAGTGGGCGCTGGCGTGCATGAACGGCGGGATGGGGATGGCGCTCATGCCGCTCCCGGCGGCGACCCGCTCGGCCAGCTCCTCGGTGCTGGCCACGCCGTTCCCCATCTGGAACGGGTCGCCCCCGCCCATGGCGGCGAAGAAGATGTCCTCGTGGCGCCACACCACGCCCTTCGGCATGCCGGTGGTGCCGCCGGTGTAGACGACGTAGAGGTCGTCGCTCGACCGGGGCCCGAAGCCGTCGCGGGTGCGGGGCCGGGCGGCGAGGGCTTCTTCGTAGTCCACCGCGACGGGGACCGTGGCCTCCTCGCCGCTGTCGTCGTCCACCACGAGGAGGGTGTCGAGCCCGGCCACCTCGGGCGCCACCGCTCCCACCCGGCCGGCGAAGCGACGGTGGAAGACGAGCCCGGACAGCTCGGCGTCGGTGAACAGGTGGCGGAGCTCGCCTTCGATATAGCGGAAGTTCACGTTCACCGGAACGGCCCGCAGCTTGAAGCAGGCCAACATCCCCTCGACGTACTCGGTGCCGTTGGTGAGCTGGAGGCCCACGTGGCTGCGCTCGCCGACCCCTTCGGCGGCGAGGTGGTGGGCCAGGCGGTTGGCCCGCTCGTCGAGCTGGCGGTAGGTGAGGCGCCGCTCGGCGGTGGCCAGCACCTCCCGGTCGGGAACGGCGTCGACCACGGCCTCGAACAGGTCGGCCAGGTTGAAGGTCCCCACCGCGGCAGCATATGACGCCGCGTCAGATCCTGCCCGGCGGCGAGCGCGGGGGATACTGCAGGGACCAAGGGGGTTCGTCAGGTGGAACGCATGAGCGGGCTCGACGCCACGTACCTGTACACCGAGACGCCGTCGCTGCACATGCACACGCTGAAGATCGGCGTCCTCGACGTCTCGCAGGTCCCGGGCGGATACTCCTTCGAGCGGTTCCAGGAGGTGCTGGGTGACCGGCTGCACCTGCTGCCGCCGTTCCGTCGCCGGTACGTGCCCATCCCCTTGAACCTGAGCCACCCGGTGTGGGTGGAGGACGAGCGGTTCGACCTCTCCAACCACGTCCGCAGGCGCACGTGCGCCGCCCCCGGGGGGGTCCGCGAGCTCGATGCCGTGATCTCCGAGATCGCCTCGACCCCGCTGCGACCAGACCGGCCGCTGTGGGAGATCTGGGTCGTCGAGGGGCTGGAGGGCGGCCAGGTCGGCTTCGTCACCAAGCTCCACCACACCGCCGCCGACGGCGTGGCCGCCAACGCGCTCCTCGCCAACATCATGGAGACGTCACCCGATCAGCTCGAGCCGCCCCCACCCGACCGGCCGTGGCGACCCGAGCCGGTGCCACCGAAGGCCACGCTCGTGCGCGACGCCCTCGTCGACCGGGCCAAGGGGCTCCGGGGGCTGCCCAAGCTGGTGGTCAGCACCGTCCGGGGCGGCCGTCGGGTCAAGGAGCTGAAGCGCAGCGCCGACGATCCGCCGCCAGGCGCCTTCGGCGGTCCCCGCACGTCGTTCAACGGTCCCCTCACCCCCCGGCGCACGTTCGCGTCCATCACCTTGCCGCTGGCCGACTTCCGGCGGGTGAAGTCGGCGTTCGACTGCTCGATCAACGACGTGGTGCTGGCCGTCGTGGCCGGTGCCCTGCGCCGCTACCTGGCCGACCGGGGCGAGCCCCACGATCAGCCGCTGGTGGCGGCCGTGCCGGTGTCCTCGGACGAGCCCGACACGGTCCGCCTCCTCGGCAACAAGGTGAGCAACCTGTTCACGTCGCTGCGGGTCGACATCGCCGACCCGGTGGAGCGGCTCCGGACGATGAGCCGCATCACCTCGACGGCCAAGGAGCTGCAGAACGCGCTCGGCGTGGACACCATGGAGCAGTGGGTGGAGTACGCCCCGCCCCAGCCCTACGCCCTCGCCTGGGGCCGGGTGGTGCCCCGCCTGAAGCGCCCGCCGATCAACTGCATCGTCTCCAACGTGCCCGGGCCCCGCACCCCCTTCTACATCGCCGGGGCGAGGATGACCCGCATGCAGAGCGTCGGCCCGATCATGGAGGGCGTGGGGCTCAACGTGACCGTGTGGAGCTACCTCGACGACATGAACTTCAGCGCCATCTCCTGCCCCGAGCTGATCGGCGATCTCCACGCCGTCACCGACGGCCTCCACGACGCCCTGGCCGAGCTGGTCAAGTCCGTGTAGCGGCTCAGCTCCGGGCGGTGACGGCGCCGAGCTCGACGGCGCGCTCGGCCGCTTCGGGACCGGTGATGCCGGCGATGCGACCGTCGGGGTGCAGCACGAGGACTCGATCGGTGGGGCCACTGCGGGCCCGCTGGACCGTTGGCAGCACGGCGTCGTCGACGGAGGCGGTGGCCACCCGGTCGATCGGGAAGGCGAGGTCGGCGAGGCGGAGGTACGGCCACTGCCGGGGGTCGGTGGCCGAGACCGTGTCGCCGGTGAGGACGCCGGTGAGCCGGCCGTCAGGGCCCTGGATGGCGTACGCGCTCTGCGGGCGGTACCGACCGGCGGCGGTCACGAGGTCCTGCACCGACATCCACTCGGGCAGCACCGGCGGGTCGGGCTCCATCACCTGGCCCACCCGCACCGTGCGGAGCACGCCGAGGGCGGGGGTGCTGCGCAGCTCCGACCCGGCGCTCATCATGATGTAGGCGCCCACGATGGCGACCCAGATGCCGTTGCCGTTGTCGTCGCTGGCCAGGATGGCGAGGCCGACGGCCAGGAGGGCGGCACCGAGCACCTGACCGACCCGAGCGGCCGTCTGCTGGGCTCGGGTCTGGTTGCGGGTCTGCATCCAGAGCAGGGCGCCGAGCACCCGCCCCCCGTCGAGCGGCGCCCCGGGGAGCAGGTTGAACGCCGCCAAGAGCAGGTTGAGGAAGGCCAGCCACCCGCACAGGTCGGCGAACAGCTCGACGGTCCCGGTTGCGCCGTCGAAGGCGAGGCCCACCAGGAAGAAGCCGACGCCCACGGCGGCGCTGGTGAGCGGCCCGACCCCGGCGATGCGCAGCTCGGCGCCGGCGGTGCGGGGTTCGCTCTCCATCCTGGCCACGCCGCCGAGCAACCACAGGCTGATACCCGACACGCCGATGCCCTCGTGCCGGGCCACGAGGGCGTGGCCGACCTCGTGGGCCAGGAGGGAGCCGAAGAAGAGCACGGCCCCGAGCAGGCCGGCGGCCCAGTACGCCCCGGCGGACTGCCCGGGCACCTCGTAGGGGAAGCGCAGCTCGGCCAGGTTCCACACGTAGAGGAGGGCTATCAGGGGCACGAGCCAGCTCATGCCGATGCGGATGCCGGCGATGCGCCCGAGGGGGATGTCACGACCCACATCGGCAGGCTAGGGGCACCCGGCGCCGACCGGCGCCGGTGCCCGCACGCGGGGCTCGCTCGTGGTGGGTACGGTCGCCGCCGATGGAGGACGTGTCTGTCGACGGCTCGACGGTGGCACCGCCGAGTGAGGTCGTCGGGCGGGTCATCGGCACCGAGGACGCCACGCCACTCGAGTTCTGGGTCGGTGTGGCCCCCGGCTGCTACCTCCAGCTCGACGACGTGGTCGCCTTGGAACGGGTGCTGCCGGAGGGCGAGGCGGTACGCATCTACGGCATCGTCTCCCAGGTGCGGGCCCGGCACGAGGGCGCCCGGTTCGACAGCGACGTGTTCCTGATCGCCGACGGGGTGCTGCCGGCCGAGGTGAGCGAGGCCGCGCTCGTGGCCGCCACCCGCTTCGAGCCCGAGACCTTCGTCCCGCCCCGTCCGGGCCAACCGGTGCGACGAGCGGTCGGCGCCGAGCGCGACCAGGCCCTCTTCTTCGACGGCATGCGCCGCCGCTTGCCGGCCGGACTCTCCCGGGACGACGACCCCCAGTACGTCAACCTCGAGTTACTCGACGGCAACCGAGCGGCCCACGTCAACAACTCGGGAATCTCAGGCGTCGCCACCAAGACCACCTACGCCACCTTCCTCCTCTACAGCCTCTTCACGTCCGGCGCGCTCGGCGCCGAAGCGACCAACACCAAGGCCCTGGTGTTCAACGTCAAGGGCGAGGACCTGCTCTTCCTCGACCACCCAAACGTGGACCTCGAACCCGACCAGGCCGCCCGCTACGGCCGGGCCGGGCTGCCGGTGGGAGCCTTCGCCAGCGTCGAGGTGTTCGCCCCGCCCCGTCGCGGCGACCCGAGCGTGCGGCCCGACGTGGCCAGCCGCACCGAGGGCGTCACGTCGTTCTTCTGGACCCTCGAGGAGTTCTGCCGGGGCGAGCTGCTGCCGTTCCTCTTCGCCGATGCCGAGGACGACCGCCAGCAGTACACGATGGTCGTGTTCAACGTGACCGCCCGGCTGACCGAGGCCACGCCGACCGGCGACGGCGGGGTGTCGATCGAGGGCGAGGCCTGCCGCACCTTCGGCCAGCTCGTCGACGCCGTGACCGCCAACGTCCTGAGCGACGACGCCCACACCGCCGACCGGTGGGCCGGTCGGGCCATCGGCGGGGGGACGGTGAACGCCTTCGTCCGCCGGCTCCACGGTGCGGTGTCCCATGTGGCCGACCTCGTGCGGGCCGACGTCGCCCGGCCCGACCGCCACACCGTCCGCTTCGAGCAGCAGGTCACCGTGGTGGACCTCCACAACCTGGGTGACCGGGCCAAGCGGTTCGTGGTGGGCGTCGTCCTGCGCAAGGCCTTCCGGGACAAGGAGCTCTCCGGCCAGTCCCGCCCGTTGCAGTTCGTGGTGCTCGACGAGCTCAACAAGTACGCCCCCCGGGAGGGATCGAGCCCGATCAAGGAGATCCTGCTCGACGTGGCCGAGCGGGGCCGGTCGCTCGGCATCATCCTCATCGGCGCACAGCAGACGGCGAGCGAGGTCGAGCGCCGCATCGTGGCCAACTCGGCCATCCGGGTGGTCGGCCGCCTCGACGCCGCCGAGGCCGGGCGGGGCGAGTACGGGTTCCTGCCCGTGGTGCAGCGCCAGCGGTCGACCATCCTGAAGCCAGGCACGATGCTGCTCAACCAACCCGAGCTGCCCGTGCCGGTGCTGTGCCAGTTCCCGTTCCCGGCCTGGGCCACCAGGGCGGCGGAGGCCGGCGCCAACCCCAAGGCGTCGACCTCGACGCCGGCTGACCCCTTCAGCGGCCTTCCGAGCTGACCTCGCTCCTGGAGGTCTCGACGGCCAGGTGGTGGGCGACGTCGTCCAACCAGGACAGCACCATCTCTTCATAGGCGATGCCGAAGGCGAGGGCGGCGGCCCGCGCTCCCGCCACGCCGGACCGCTCGATCTGGCGGTAGGTGGACAGCTGGTCGCGGTGGGCGGCTCGTTGCTCGGCGAGGATCTCGCCCAGGCGCCGGGGCGGGATGTGGTCGGCGAAGAAGACGGTCAGGAGCAGCCGGTGGCGGATGAGGTCGGCGCCCGGGTCGCCCGCCACCCAGGTGGAGAAGGCCTCTCGGCCGGCGTGAGTGATCTCGTAGGGGGTGCGGTCTCGGGGGCCGGCCTCGCCGGCGGCGACGAGTCCTCGCCCGGCCAGGTCCCGCAGCTCCCGGTAGATCTGGCTGCGGGTGACGTTCCAGAACGGCCCGATGGTCGACTCGGCGTGCCGAGCGAGGTCCCAACCGGTCATCGGGCCGTCGCCGGCCAGGAAGCCGAGGATCGACGCCGCCGTGGGGTTGAGCGGGACCATTGACAACCCAATGTAGACGGTCCAAGGTGGGCGGCACACCATCCACATTGTACGGTCGTCGGTGCGACCGAAAGGGGTCCCAGTGGTGACGCTGTCCGAGCAGTCCCGAGTCCTCACCGGCATCCTCCTGCTCTCGATCGTCACCATCGAGCTCGGGGGCACGTTCGTGCTGCGCATCACCCGCTGGCGCGAGCCGGCCACCGACCTCCAGCGGCGCTTCTATCGGGCCGGCCACGCCCACGCCGGGGTGTTCGTCACCCTCGCCCTGGTCTGCCAGATCCTGGCCGACGCCACTGACCTCGACGGGTTCGCCGACGGGCTGGCTCGTCTCGGGCCGGCGTGGGCCGCCATCCTCGTGCCGGCCGGGTTCTTCCTCTCGGTCAAGGGGAAGGGCACGATCGAGCCCAACCGCCTCATCGTGCTCCTGTGGCTCGGCGTGGCCAGCCTGGCCGCCGGCTCGGTGGCCCTCGGCATCGGCCTGCTCACGGCTTGAGGCCGCGCCGCCTCCGGCGGTCCCCTTCGCTGTGACAGCCCGTCGGTATGGTCGCAGCGATGAAGATCCTCCACACCTCGGATTGGCACGTCGGGCGGGCCATCCGGGGCCACAGCCGAGCCGACGAGCACGTCGCCGTGCTGGCCGAGGTCGCCGAGGTGGCCGCCGCCGAGGAGGTCGACCTGGCCCTGGTCGTGGGTGACCTGTTCGACACTGCCGCCCCAACGCCGGAGTCCGAGCAGATCGTGTTCCGGGCCCTGCTCGACCTCGCCGACACCGGCGCCGCTGTGGTGGTGGTGGCCGGCAACCACGACAGCGGCCGGCGCCTCCAGGCCGTCGCTCCGCTGCTCGACCTCGGCCGGGTCAGCACCCGGGCGGTGTTCTCCAGGCCCGACGAGGGCGGCGTCGTCCAGGTCACCTCACGCGACGGCAGGGAACGGGCATTGGTGGCGGCGTTGCCGTTCCTCTCCCAGCGCTACGTGGTCCGAGCCAGCGAGTTGATGGGCCTCGATGCGCAGGACCACGGCCAGCTCTACGACCAGCGGGTGCGCGACCTGCTGGGCGCCCTCACCGCCGGGTTCGGTCCCGACACGGTCAACGTGGTCGCCGCCCACCTCTCCACCACCGGTGGCCTCCTCGGTGGCGGTGAGCGGGCCGCCCACACCCTCGAGCAGTACCAGGTGGGCGCGGTCGGGTTCCCGCCGTCGGCGCAGTACGTGGCCCTGGGCCACCTCCACCGGCGCCAACGGGTCCACGGGCCCTGCCCGATCCACTACTGCGGGTCGCCCCTGCAGCTCGACTTCGGGGAGACGGCCGACGAGAAGGCGGTGCTCGTCGTCGAGGCCCACCCGGGCCGCCCGGCCACCGTGACCGACCACCCGCTCCGGGTCGGGCGCCGGCTGCAGAACCTGGCCGGCACGCTCGAGGAGCTTCGCGCCCGGGCCGGCACCACCGGCGACGCCTACCTCCGAATCACCGTCCGAGAGCCGCTGCGGGTGGGCCTGGCCGACGAGGTGCGGGAGCTGTTCCCGGGTTGCGTCGACGTGCGGGTCGAGCGGCCCGAGGGCACGCCCGGCGCCGCTCCGGCGAGCCGGGATCGGGCCGGGCGAGACCCCGCCGAGCTGTTCGGCGACTACCTGGACACCCAGGGCGCCGTCGCCGACGACCTCGTCGCCCTCTTCGCCGAGCTCTACGAGGAGGTCGGCCGATGAGGCCGGTGCGGCTCGAGATCGAGGGCTTCACCACCTTCCGCGAGCCCGTCACCGTCGACTTCGACGGCGCCGACCTCTTCGCCCTCACCGGTCCCACCGGGGCGGGCAAGTCGAGCGTGATCGATGCGCTCGTGTTCGCGCTGTACGGCTGCGTTCCCCGCCTCGACCGCCGGGCCGTCGCCCCGGTGATCTCCCTCGGCCGCACCGAGGCCCGCGTCCGCCTCGACCTCACCGTCGGCGGGGAGGCGTACACCGCGGTGCGGGTGGTTCGGCGAACGAAGACCGGGGCCACGACCAGGGAGGCCCGGCTCGA
Source organism: Acidimicrobiales bacterium (assembly GCA_030447445.1). Classification (GTDB taxonomy): domain Bacteria; phylum Actinomycetota; class Acidimicrobiia; order Acidimicrobiales; family Iamiaceae; genus JAUJOW01. Next base: position 76,888 of record JAUJOW010000013.1, read on the forward strand.
ACGGGTGGCCGACGGCGAGGTGCTGGCCGGCAACGAGAAGGAGCTGGGCGCGACGGTGGAGCGCCTCCTCGGTCTGGGCTTCGACCACTTCACCAAGTGCGTGGTCCTGCCTCAGGGCGAGTTCATGCGCCTGCTCCACGACGAGCCGGCCAAGCGGCAGGACATGCTGATCTCGTTGCTCGACCTCGGCGTCTACGACCGGATGGGCCAGGCCGCCCGTCAGCGGGCCGCCGCCGCCGAGCAGCGGGCCGAGGTGGCCACCGAGCTGCTGGCCAAGCTGGCCTTCGCCACCCCCGAGGCGCGCCGTGACGCGGCGGCGCACCTGGCTGCCCTCGACGGCCTGCGCAGCGAGGTGGCGGCGGCGCGGCCCCGGCTGGAGGCGCAGGCCCGGGCCGAGGCCGATGCCCGGGCCGAGCAGGCCACCGCCTCGGGCCGGGTCGAGCGGTTGGACGACGTGGTCGCCCCCGAGGGGACGGGCCAGCGGGCCGTCGAGCTGGCCGAGGCCCGGCTCGCCGCGGACCAGGCCCATGCGGCCGAGTCCACCGCCCAGCAGGCGGTGGAGGCGGCCGAGACGGCGCTGGCCGGCCTCGGGTCACGGGCCGAGCGCGAGGCCGCCGCGCTGGCTCACCAAGAACGGGCCGCTCACGCCGAACACCTCGCCCGTGATGGACCGGTGCTGGCCGACCGGCGGGCGGCCGAGGCCGCCGCCGGCGCTGCCCACGAGGCCGCCGAGGCCCGGGCGGCGGCGACCAGGGACGCCCTCGACCGGGTCCGCTGGGAGCACCGGGCCCACGACCTCGCCGGATCGCTCGTGGCCGGCGAGCCCTGCCCCGTGTGCCGCCAGGTGGTCACCACGGTCCCGCCGCCGATGCCCGACCCCGCCGCCGTCGAGGAGGCCACCGCCGCCAGGGATGGCGCCGAGGCCGCGGTGCGGGCGGCGTCCACGGCCCGCCAAGCGGCCGAACGAGCCCGCATGGAGGTCGAGGCCACGCTCACCTCGGTGGCCGAGGCGCTGGCCCGGCTGGACGACCGGCTCGCCGGAAGCTCCGACCCCGAGGAGCTCGCCGGCCGCCTGGCCGAGGTGGCGGCCGCCGAAGCCACCGTGGTGGCGGCTCGTGAGGCCGATCGAGCGGCCCGCCGGGTCACCGCCGTGGCCCGTCGCCGGCTCGACGCGCTGGTCGCCGCCGAGGGCGAGGACCGGCGCCGGTTCGCCGCCGTCCGCGACCGGGTGGCCGAGCTCGGCCCGCCGCCCCCCGGCGCGGGCGACCGGGCCGCCGACTGGGCGGGCCTCTCGGCGTGGGGCGCCGGCACCCGGCCCGTCCAGGCGGCCCATGCGCGCGCCCGCGCGGTCCGGGGCG
>JAUJOW010000030.1 GCA_030447445.1 Acidimicrobiales bacterium
CACGCCTCCCCACCTCAACACCCTCTCCCCGCCCCACGGCCCCCCTCCGACGGCTGTCCGTTGTCGCGGGGCGGGGGGGTGGGGGGCCGCGGCTGGCCGGCCGGTGGATTTGATGTGTGGGGTTGGGGGGGGGGGGGGCGGCGAATCGACGGATAAACTCCGCCACCGGGGGGCCCGGGCCCGGCCGGTGGTGACCGGCGGGAGCCGGCCGCTGGCCCACCCGGCGGTTGGGCGGGATCCCCGGAGCGGCGCGGGCCATCGTCCACCATCCGGACCGAGGACGATCCTCGGCGACCGGCCGGCGGACCCGGGCCAGCGCTCGCACCGTCAGGTCGGCGCGGGCCGGCGGTACCACCGGTTGGCGGTTCGCGGCCGGGACGGCGTGGCGCCGGCGCCGCCCCACCGCCCCGGGAAGGAGCCGGGCCCTCGGCGGCTCGCCGCCTCCTGGCGGCGGGGGGCCGGTCGGGGCCCTTTCCCGGCTCGGCGGATGTCCGAGGGCGGCCCTTCGACCCTTCCCCGCTCCCGGGGCGGGGGGGAGGACGGTCTGCCTCGTCGGTCACCCCGAGGACCCGCCCGAGACCGGGGGCAGGACAGCCACCTCGTCGCCGTCGGTCACGGGCTCGTCGAGGCTGGTTCCGTCGCCGTTGCGCCACACCGTGCAGTGAGCCAGCACGGCGGCGAAGTCGGTGCCGTAGCGCGATCGAGCCCCGTCGAGCACCTCACCGACCGTTGCCCCGGGCAGTTGGTCACATCCGGTACCGGCGGCGTCGCGAGCGGCGGCGAAGAGCCGGAGGACGGCCATACAGGCGGCGGATGCTACCCATTAGAGGCCGAGCCGATAGGCGAGGTCTCCATCGAGCACGGCGCGTGTTGCGGCGAAGCCGCCCGGGCGTCCGAGCGACCGAGCCGCCCAGCCAGCCGGTTCCGGCACTGGCGGGTACCGTCGCCGGGTGACCCGCATCCTGCTCGTCCGCCACGGGGAGTCCGAGTGGAACGCGGCGGGACGATGGCAGGGCCAGGCCGATCCACCCCTCACCGAGCTCGGTCGCAGGCAGGCCAAGGCCGCCGCTGCCACCATCAGCGCTGGGACCTTCGGCACCGTAGACCTCGTCGCCGCCTCGGACCTCCAACGGGCGCAGCTGACCGCCGAGATCGTCGCCGCCGAGCTGGGCGTCGGCCCCGTCCGCGTTGACCGGCGCCTCCGGGAGCGCGATGCCGGCGAATGGTCGGGGCTCACCCGGGCCGAGATCCACGAGCGCTGGCCCGGCTTCCTCGCCGACGACCCCGTGGTGCGAGGGGCCCCTGACCCGACCGGACGGCGCCGCCCGCCCGGTTGGGAACCCGACGAGCAGCTCCTGGCCCGCGGTCTCGACGCCCTCCACGGCTTCGCGTCGGCGGTTGGTCCCGGCACCGTCCTGGCCGTCACCCACGGCGGGCTGGTGTACGCCATCGAGGCCCACCTGGGCGTGCCGTGGGTGCGTCTCGCCAACCTCCAGGGCCGCTGGGTGCGCGTCGGCGCCGACGGCACGGTGGCCCTCGGCGACCGGGTGGTGCTCGTCGACGCCGGCGACGTGACCATCACCGTCCCCGACCAGATCTGACCGTCGAGCCGCGCGAGGAGGTGGCGCGCGAGCCCGGCCACCCACCGCTGACCGTGCCCACGCCACCGAGAGACGGACGCCACCGCACGGTCAGCCCGGTGCACCCGGCCGGTGACCGGGTGCCAGGGGGGCGATCAGGGGCCGGCGGCGACCTCGTGGGCGGCGCAGGTGGACGCGGCAGGCCGTTCGGCCAGCTCGGCGTCGGAGAGGGGGGCGTCACAGACCCGGCACCGGCCGTAGGTGCCGTCGTCGAGGCGGTCGAGGGCGGCGTCCACCTCGTCGAGCTCGGCCTCGATGCGCTCGAGGGCGGCGACGGCCTCGTCGGCGCCGCCGGGTTGATCCCCCTCAGCCGGTCGGGCCGGTGCCGGAGGTTGATTGGTCGGCTCCCGCATGCGGCCAATGTACCGATCGGGGGGCAGACGCCGAAGAAGGTCGGCGGCCGGCGGCGACGGGCCGAGGTGGGGCGCGTCGTCGGTGAGCCCGGGCGGCGGCCGCTCGGCGACGGCGTCGGCGCACCACCTGGTGGCGACGCAGGCCCACGGCGAAGGCGCTGACGGCCAGGCCGCCGACGATCACCGTGGCCGGGTGCACGCCGTCGCCGTCGCCGTCGCCGTTCGACCCGGGACCGGTGGGCGTTGACCCGCCCGGCTCGCTCGGGTCGCCGGGCCGGTTGGCCAGCGCCCCCGACCGGACCGAGCGGTCGCCCCCGCCCCCCACGGCAGCGGCGGGTGTCAGCGGTGGGAGGCCCTCTTGCTGGTGTCTCGGTGTGGCGAAGCCCCGGTCGAGCAACTCACCGGCCTGCACGTAGGTGCTGGGCGACCGCAGGACCACCGCGATCATGGTCCGGCCGTCCCGGCGAGCAGCGGCCACCAAGCTGGCCCCCGAACGCTCGGTGTACCCCGTCTTGACGCCGATGGCGCCCGTGTAGGTCTCGAGCAGGCGGTTGTGGTTGACCACCCGATGCGGCTCCCCGTCACCACCCAGGAACCGGTACTCGGACATGAGCACGATCCCGGCCAGCACCGGGTCGCCGAGGAAGGCCCGAGTGGCGATGGCCAGGTCGCGCGCGCTGACGAGGTTTCCCCCGCCGATCGAGGACTCGTCGTCGAGCCCCGAGGGATCGGCCAGCACCGGACCGTCGACCATGCCCAGCTCGGCGGCCTTCGCGTCGAGCAGCTTCCCGAAGCCGTCGATGCTCCCTCCGGCGGCCTCGGCCAGGGCGACGGCGGCGTCGTTGCACGAGCACAGCAGCATGGCGTGGAGGAGGTCGATGGCCCGCCACCGTTCCCCGGCCAGGAGGGTGAGCTTGCGAGCCGGCATCCCGGCGGCCAGGGGCGACACGGGCACGACGGCGTCGTCGGCGAGCTGATCCCGCACGACGAGTGCGGTGATGATCTTGGTGGTGGACGCCACGAGCAGCGGGGTGCGTTCGTTGGTGCCGGCGATCACGGCACCGGTGTCGGCGTCGACCAACACGGAGGCGGCCGGTGGTGGGAGGGGCACCGTGGTGGCCGCAGGGTCCGGGGTCTGGACGGCCGAAGGAGCGGCCGCAGGGGCCGGGCCGGCCACCGCGAGCATCGCCGTGAGGTAGCAGGCGAGGACCAGGCGGAGGCTGAGGGACGTCGTGGTCCGGCGCACCATTTGGATGGTATGTCCCGCCGCCGCCATGGGGCTGGACCCGGTTCTGGCTCGCCAGGGCGCCGGGCATGATCGCGCCACCATGCCCGCCGTCGAGGAGCCCGAGGCCGCCGCCATCGATGCCGGTCTCTGCTACGTGTCCGACGAGCAGCCCGGGATCCGTCGTCAACGGCGGGGGAAGGGCTTCAGCTACCTGGCCCCCGACGGCACCGTCATCGACGACGCTGCCACCCGCCGCCGCATCGCCGCCATCGCCATCCCACCGGCCTGGACCGACGTGTGGATCTGCCCGTCTCCCCCCGGTCACATCCTGGCCACCGGCCGGGATGCCCGCGGCCGCAAGCAGTACCGCTACCACCCCCGCTGGCGGGAGGTCCGCGACTCGGACAAGTTCGAGTACCTGGCTGCCTTCGGCGCCTACCTCCCCGACGTCCGGGCCGCCGTCGAGGGCGACCTCCGACGCCGGGGCCTGCCCCGGGAGAAGGTGCTGGCGCTGGTGGTGAAGCTCCTCGACGAGACCCTCATCCGCATCGGGAACGAGGCCTACGCCGCCGACAACGACTCCTACGGGTTGACCACGCTCAAGGGCGACCACGTCGAGGTCGACGGCGACGAGATGGTGTTCGACTTCGTGGGCAAGGGGGGCTTGGACCGCGAGGTGCGGCTGTCGGACCGGCGGCTGGCCGAGCTGGTGCATCGCTGTCACGAGCTCGGCGGCCAGGACCTGTTCGCCTACCGGTCCGGTGGTGCGCTGATCGACGTGTCCTCCGGTGACGTCAACCAGTACCTGCGCGATCTCACCGGCACCGACGTGACGGCCAAGGACTTCCGGACATGGGGGGGAACGGCCAAGGCCGCCGCCACCCTTGCCATCGGCCGACCGCCCACCTCGGCGACCCAGGCGGAGAAGTCCATCCTCGCCGCCTATGACGTGGCCGCGGAGGTGCTCGGCAACACCCGGGCGGTGTGCCGGTCGTGCTACGTCCACCCCGTCGTGCCCGCCAGCTACCGCACCGGCGAGCTCCACGAGGCGTGGAAGCGCTCCCGGGACGGGCGGGGCCTCGACCGCAGCGAGCGGACGGTGCTCCGCCTGTTGCGCTAGACGCGGGGGATGAGCCCGATCGCCCGCGTCCTCGACGACGCTCCCGTCCCCTCGCTCGGCGCCTACCGGGATGCCGGCGGCGGCACCGGTCTGCGGGTGGCGCGCGAGGGTGGGGCGGCGGCCACGGTCGCCGTCCTGGAGGCGGCCGGGCTCCGGGGCCGCGGGGGAGCGGGGTTCCCCACCGCTGTCAAGTGGCGGTCCGTGCTCGACAACGTCTCCCCCACCGAGCCGCCCACCGTCGTGGTCAACGGCGCCGAGGGGGAGCCGGGGTCGTTCAAGGACCGCACCTTGCTGCGCCGGAACCCCTACCGGGTGCTCGAAGGGGCGCTCGTGGCCGCCGAGACCGTCGCCGCCGATCGGGTGGTCGTGGCGGTGAAGGCCTCGTTCAGGGCCGAGATCGAGCGCCTGTCATCGGCGGTGGCCGAGGTGCGAGCGGCGGGCTGGCCCGGCGACATCGCCATCGATGTCGTGGAGGGGCCGGGCGCCTACCTCTACGGGGAGGAGACGGCGCTCCTCGAGGTGGTGGGCGGCCGGGCGCCGTTCCCCCGGATCGCGCCTCCGTTCCGGCGAGGTGACGCTGGCGTCGACAGCGTCGACAGCGCCGACGGTGCGGCGGGCTCGACGACGATGGCCTCCCCGCAGGGCAGCGCCACGCCACCGGCGCTCGTGAACAACGTCGAGACGATGGCCAACGTCCCGGGGATCCTGTCCGAAGGGCCCGACTGGTTCCGGTCGGTGGGCACCGCCGAGTCGCCGGGGACCGTGGTGTGCACCGTCACCGGCCGCACGCGGCGCCATGGGGTGGCCGAGGTGGCCATGGGCACCCGGCTCGACGAGGTGATCGACCAGATCGGCGGCGGGCCCCGCACCGGTCGGGTGGTGGCGGTCATGTCCGGTGTGGCCAACCCGTTGCTGCCCGGCGACCGCCTCGATACCCCGGTCAGCTACGAACACATGGTCGCCGCCGGAGCCGGCATCGGCGCCGCCGGGTTCATCGTCTTCGACCAGTCCACCGACGTGGTGGCCGTCGCCCATGGAGTGGCCCGGTTCCTCGCCGTCGAGTCCTGTGGGCAGTGCACGCCGTGCAAGCAGGACGGGCTGGCCATCGCCGCCGCCCTCGACCGGTTGCGCCGCTCGGAGCCCGACGCCGGCGACGTCGAGCTGGTGGAGGACCGGCTGTCGACGGTGGCCGACGGGGCCCGCTGCTACCTCGCCACACAGCACCAGCTGGTGGTGTCGAGCGTGCTCGCCCTCTTCCCCGACGCCGTGCGCCTCCACGCCGACGGGAGCGCACCGCCGGCCGAGGGCGAGCCCATCGTCCCGATCGTCGACATCGTGGAGGGCGCCGCCGTGCTCGACGACGGCCAGCTCGCCAAGCAGCCCGACTGGAGCTTCGACCGCGAGGACTCGGGCCAGTCGCCCGCCGATCGCCTCGACCAGGGGGAGATCGAGGCCGGCTGACCAGGCCGCTCGGCGGAGCGAGCGCCGCTTCCGATCAGGCCCGAAGCTCGACCAGGACGCCGAAGTGGTCGCTCGGCCACACCCCGTCGATCGGCTGATCGCCGACCAGACGGCACGACAGGGGCTGACCCCGCCCGTCGTTGCGCCGCCAGCCGGCCAGGACGTAGTCGATGCGGCGCTCGTGCTCGAACTCCTCGGCCGCGAACGGGTTGGCGTTCGACCAGGTGTCACCCAGGCCGCCGTCACCGGCCGCCGCCCAGGCGTCGACCAGGACGAGGCCGGGGACCGGGACCGAGGTCTTGCCGGTCACCATCCGCATCTCCTCGGCGTCGGGCTCGGCGTTGAAGTCGCCGCAGACCAGCGGCGGGTAGGGGCGGGGGCGCCTGGCCGCGACCGCCTCGCACAGCGCCCGGACCTGCTGCTGGCGCACGTGGCTGTGGTCGTGGCGCCAGTTGAGGTGGGTGGAGAAGACCGGCAGCCTCCCCGCCGGCGCGTCGATGTCGGTGGCCAGGGCGAAGCGCTGCTCGTCGCCGCTCCCTCCGCCGGCGCCCCCCGCGTCCCCGCCGGGGAGGGGCACCGCCTCGGCCACGGTGATCGGCCAACGGGAGAGCACGGCGTTGCCGAAGCCGACGCCGTCGAGCTCGAGGCGGTGCTCGACGGCGACGTGGTAGCCGAGGGCTTCGGCGAGGTGGTGGGCGCTGCTGGTGCCGTCGGCCACCCAAACCTCCTGGAGCCCGGCGACGTCGGGTTCGAGCCGCCGCACCGTCTCGACGATGGCCGGCTTTGTGGCCCGGTCGCGCGCTGAGGCCGACCGGCTGGAAACCGGGATTGTGGCCG
>JAUJOW010000031.1 GCA_030447445.1 Acidimicrobiales bacterium
ACCAACCAGCCAGCACTCCCATAACGGCTGGACCACTCAACGGGGTCCCCTCACCTCGGCACGGGCATCGGCGGCGGCCACCGCATTCCCGCATATTTCTGCTGCGGCGCACCCGTGGCGAATTGGTCAGGGCATGCGCCTGACGATGCACTCCCTGGATCGCCGCTGCATCCGCTGGCGGCGACTGACCGGCCACCAGGGCTGAACGTCAGCCCGCCCTCCGTCCGCGCGTCTCGAATGCCGGCCCACCGTGGCATTGCGAACGGCATGAGCGGGCCAACAGGGCGACCCGATTCGCCGATCTAGTCGGTCGGCTCGGGCGAGTGCCGACCGGTGTCCCGGGACACTCGGCTCAAGATCGGCCCGAAACTATTCTTGATCGCGCCGGCTCGACGCATCCGGGCCACGCCTACGTCCTCGTGGCCGGTGGTGACCCGTCCGACGAACTCCTCGATGAGCTTGGGCTTGTTGCCGGCGGCCTCGACGAGGGCGGGGAGGGGACCAGTGTCGCCATGGCGGGATGGTAGGACGACCTCGTCCGTCGGTGGGAGGGCGGCATCGGTAGGCTCGGCGGATCGAAGCCGTCGCCGACCTCTCCGGCATCGCTCTCCCCGAAGTCCGTGACGGCTCGGCCGTCGACCTCGGCGCCGGCCCGCCGCTGGCGATCCTGAGCGTCATCCGTCACCGCTACTGACTGCCCTGCCAGGAGCACCTGGTCCAGGTGCGCGAGCAACGTGATCGCCTCGACGAGTTGGGCGCCGTGGCTGTGGCTGTCGGATTCAGCCCGGGCGCCGCCCTGGCCGAGCTGGCCGACCACCTGGCGTGGCCGTCGCCGTGGCCGTTCCTGAGCGACGTCGACCGGGTGCTCTACCAGCGTCTCGGTCTCGGCCGGGCCCGCCGGCGGGAGGTCTACAACCGGGCCACCCTGCGGATCTACCGGGCGGCCACCGGGCGGGGCGAGGAGATGCACCGGCCGGTGGAAGACGCCCTGCAACTCGGGGGCGACGCCGTCATCCGTTCGGGTGCCGTGGTGCAGCTCTGGCGCCCGTCGAGCCCCGACGACCGCCCGGCGATGAGCGAGATGCTCGCCGGCGTCGCCCTGGCCGCCGGGTAGCGTCCGACCAGTGATCGGTCCGATCGGGAGGGGGAGTGGGGTGCGGTCGGTGCTCGAGCACCAGGCCGCCCGTCTCGGCGGCCGGCCCTTCCTGTCGCTGCCCGACGCCCGGTTGAGCTACGCCGAGGCCGACGAGTTGGCCAACCGGGTCGCCTCGGGGCTGGCCGGCCACGGGGTCGGCCCCGGCGATGTCGTCATGGCCCATTGCGGCAACGGCGTTCCCCTGGTGGGCACCTGGTTCGCCTGCATGAAGCTGGGTGCGGTGTTCATGCCCGTCAACAGCCTGCTGAGCGGGGACCCGTTGCGCAAGGTCATGGGCCACGCCGGGGGAGCGGTGGCCGTGTGCGACGCGTCGCTCGCTCCGGCGCTCGCCGCCGTCCGTCCGGGCCTGCCCCGCTTGCGCCACGTCGTGGTGGCCGGGGGAGAGGGTCCCCCAGGGACGCATGCGTGGGACGCCTTGGTCGACTCCGCATCGTCTTCGCCGCCCCCGCCGCTGGCCGACGACCCGGCGGCGCCGGCCAAGCTGATGTACACCTCGGGCACGACGGGGACCCCCAAGGGCGTGCGCTGGAGCCGGGCATGCGAGGTCACCTGGGGCCGGGCCTATGGCGACGAGCTCTTGCCCCTGGAGGCCGGCGAGACGGTGTTCTCGTGCCTCCCGCTCGCTCACGTCACCTGCCAGGGGACGGTCCTGGCCGCGCTGCACCGGGGCGGGCGCGCCGTCGTCGAAGCCGGCTTCCACCCCTACGGGTTCTGGCGTCGCCTGCGTCAGGCCGACGCCGTCATGTTCAGCTTCGTGGGGACCATCCTCTCGGTGCTGGCCAGCCGCCCACCCCGGCCCGACGACGCCGACAACGCCGTGCGCCGGGTCATGGGCTCCGGTGCTCCCACCCTGATCTGGCCGGCGTTCGAGGAGCGCTTCGGCTGTCAGGTGGTCGACGTCTGGGGCCAGACCGAGACGGCGGCGTGTTGGACACGGCCCCGACGGCTGCCCCAGCGGCCGGGCACCATCGGGCGCCCGAGCCCCCGCTTCGAGGCCCGGGTCGTCGCCCACGACGGTGCGGACGCAGCCCCCGGCGACGACGGCGAGCTGTGGATCCGCCCGCAGGACCGCCTCGACATGTTCGAGGGCTACCTGGGTGACGACGGGCGTGTCACCCCTCCCTGGGACGGCGATGGCTGGTACCACTCCGGGGACCTAATGCGGCGTGACGACCACGGGGAGTACGTCTTCGCCGGGCGCCGGCGTGACGCCATCCGCCGCCGGGGCGAGATCCTCGCCCCCGGTGAGATCGAGGAGGCCGCCCTGGCCCACCCTGGCGTGTTGGAGGCAGCCGCCGTGGGCGTGCCCGTCGACGGGCGCAAAGACGAGGAGGTCAAGCTGTGTGCCGTGGCCGGCGACGGCGTGGAGCTCGACGCCGCCGAGTTGCACGAGTTCCTCAGCAATCGCCTGCCCAAGTTCATGGTCCCGCGCTACGTCGACATCCGCAGCGACCTGCCCAAGACGCCGACCACCCGGGTACGCAAATATCAGCTGGCCGACGAGGGCACCGCCGGCACCTGGGACGCCAAGACGAGGAGCATCGTGGCGGAAACGATGATGAAGAAGGAGTAGGAGGTAGTGGTCGCCGGCCACGAGCGCCGCCGAAGGCGGCCCCTATGGCTGCTGGCGGCCTGGCGAGCGCCAGCGAGCCAATGAGTGGTCAGGGTGAAGGTCGCCGGCTCCGCCGGCGTCCTTCGCACCATCAGTTCGCCGAGCAACCTCGGGTTGCGACGGCGACTAGGAGCTGAGCACCCGCTCCAACACGTCGGCCTTGAGGGCGACGAAGGCGGGATCGGAGAGCGTGGCCCGTCCCCGCTCGGCGCCGAAGGGCACGTCGAGGACGTCGAGCACCCGGCAGGGCCGGGGTGACAGCAGGGCCAAGCGGTCGCCGAGCAGCAGCGCCTCCTCGACGTCGTGGGTGACGAGTACCACGGTGGCGGGCCGTTCGCCGAGAAGTCCTCGCAGCCATTCGTGCATGCGTAGGCGCGTCTGGGCGTCGAGGGCGCCGAAGGGCTCGTCGAGGAGGAGCACCGGCGGCCGGTTGGCCAGCACCTGGGCGATGGCGGCGCGCTGGCGCATCCCTCCCGAGAGCTGTCCGGGCCGGGTGTCGGCGAAGCCGGCCAGGCCCGTCGCCTCCAGCAGGTCGACGACCACGGCGGACGGGTCGGGGTGGCCGGTGGCCTTCGGGCCCCAGGCCAGGTTGTCGTGCAGTGAGAGCCACGGGAACAACGTGGCGCCTTGGACGACCATGGGGCGGCGGGGCGAGGGCCCGGCGACCACCTGGTCGCCGAAGGTGACGCGGCCGGCGTCGGGAGCTTCGAGGCCGGCCACCAGGCGCAACAGGGTGGACTTGCCGCACCCGCTCGGGCCCAACACGGCCAGAACCTCGTCGGCTGCCGCCGCCAGATCGATGCCGTCGAGCACGTGCACCGCTCCGTAGGACTTGTGCAGGCCGTGCACGGACAGCGTCCCCGAGCTGGTCGCGCGCAGGCTCACCCCCTCACCCGTCGCTCCACGCCACGAAGCGACGGGAGGCGGCGCGCAGGGCGACGTCGCCGATGAGGCCGATCACGGCGAAGGTGGCCATGCCCACGATGATGTGGTCGAGGCGGCCTACGGCCCGGGCCGCGAACATCATGGCGCCGACGCCCGACTGTTGGCCGGCGAGCTCGCCCACGATGACACTCATCCACCCCAGCGTGAGGCCCAGGCGCAGGCCGGTCACGATGCCGGGTAGGGCGGCGGGGACGTAGACCCGACGCGCCAATGCCCGCACCGGGGTACCGAGCATCAGGGCGGCGTCGACCAGGTGGCGGGGGACCCGCGCCGCACTGTCGGCGGTGGCGATCACGATGGGGAAGACGGCACCGATGAAGACCAGGTACCGGGCGGCTCCTTCGCCGAGGCCGAACCAGACCAGGGAGATGGGCAGCCAGGCGGTGATGGGGATCGAGCGCAGCCCCTGGACGAGGGGATCGAGCAGGTCGGCGCCCCGCCGGGAGAGCCCGAGGGCGAGGCCGAGGGGCACACCGATGCCGACGGCCAGCCCGAAGGCCGACAGCCACCGGCTCACGCTGGCGGCGATGTGGCGGCCGGCGGCACCGTCGAAGCGGACCACCCCGGGCAGGCTGGCCCCCCCCTGGCCGAAGAAGAAGTCCCAGCCGGCCTCGGCCACCGCCGAGGGAGGAGGGAGTAGTCGGGGGGACATCCATCCGGCGACACCCGCCAGCGCCCACAGCGCCACGAGACTGACGGGGACGACGAAGCCGAGGGCGCGCCGGCGACGTCGGGGGCGGCCCGCAGGGGATGCCGCCGGCGCCAGCGCCACCACCGGGGCCCGCCCCCCACCACCAGTTTCACCCGGCCCGTGGGCCCCGTCGTGCGCCTCCTCGTCCCGTGCAGCGGGACGTCCCGGTTCGGCCGATGGAGCATCACCAACGCTCAGTGGGGCCCGGCCGGCACTGCTCATCGAGCCGGCAGGTAGTCCAGCAGGTACAGCGCCTCGTAGTCGGGTTCGCGGGTGAGCACGCCGCTGTCGAGCATCAGCTTCCCCGCTCCTTCGAGCTGGGCGCGGCGCCGCTCGCCGAACTCCCACTCGGCGCCGATGTTCGACAGCACTTCCTGGTAGACGGGCTCGGCGTAGTCGAACTCCTCGACCAAGAGTCGGCGCCACACCTCCGGGTCGTTCTCCCCGCCGGGGGTGAGGTGCTCGGCGGCGTCGCGTTGCATTCCCACCACCGCCGCCAGCAGCTCGGCGTCGTCCTGCACGTGGGGCGCCGCCCACATGGCGGTGTTGAAGTCGCCGTTGGGAGTGTCGTAGACGGCGTCCAGGCGGGTGCCCACGCCCGAGACCACGCTCATGCTCACCGGGGGCTCGGTGCCGATGTAGGCGTCGACGTCGCCCCGCTCCAGGGCACCTAGGTGGTCGGCGAAGCCCAGTGGCACTGCGGTCAGGTCGCGCTCGAACTCGAGGCCGGCCTGGGCCAGCAGGGCGGTGAGCACCAGCACCTGGACGGAGGGTGGGGGCACAGCGATGGTCTTGCCCCGAAGGTCTTCGACCGACTCGATCCCCTGGTCGGCCCGGCCCACCAGGCCGATGCCCTGGCGTGAGCACATACAGATGATCTTGGCGCCGAACCCCTGCTCCGCTTCGATGAGGCTGTTGTAGGGGCCCATGAGCCCGAAGTCGAGGTCACCAGCCTCCATGGCCCGGTTCATGTCGCTGCCGCTGGTGAAGATCTGTGGCTCGACGGTAAGGCCCGGCGGGGCGTAGTCCTGCCAGAACAGCGGCGAGGAGGCGTGGTTCTTGGAATACAGGGCGACGCTGATGCTGCGGCCCTCGAAAGCCCCTCCGTCGACGTCGGAGCTCGGCCCCGAAGCGGCGGACGGGTCGCGGGAAGCGCCGCAGGAGGCCAAGGCCAGGGCGCCGGCGCCGGCGCCGGTCAGAGCCAGGAGACGACGTCGGGTCAAAAGCGTCGGCGGAGTCGGGGAGTCGGACGGGGACGTGGTCATAGTCATGGTCGGGCCATCGTAGCAACGGGACGGCTTGAATTTGAACCGCCGTTTGACTGACGGCCTCGGAACCTCAGGCCGGTCCACCGCCGAAGATGACGGTGACCTCGTCGAAGCCGAGTGACGCCAACATCGACTCGAGCATGCCTCGCGTGTTCGTCTCCGCCCGCTCGATGAGGCCGGCCTCCGCTGCCGCCGCCGTCAAGCGGTCCTGGGCCCGCAGGTAGAGGTCGCGCTCACCCGTGGGGCTGTCGGAGAAGACCGAGGCGGCCCGGTCGAGCAACCCACGCTCTCGAGAGACCACGAAGCTGCGCTCGGGATCGACCCTCGGCTCCGACAGCCGGGCGGGCGGCAGGCGGATGGTGGCCGACGTGCTGTCGTCGGAGACGGTGATGGCACCCTCACCGAGGCCGGCGAAGTTGACCGACGCATCGACCGTTCCGCCGGCGAGGAACACGGTGCGCTCGCCCCGGAGGAACGACGGGATGAAGCGAGTGTCATCCTCCACATCGATGATGACCTGGAACTGCCCGGTGGCGGCCTGGTACTCGGACAGGTCCTCGATGGCCTGCAGCAACGTCGGCTGGCTCCGGTCGACCGTCTCGCTGGCGAAGGGGTTGCCGAACGAAGGGATGAGGCCGGCGATCCGGGTGAGGCCGACGACGAGGATCAGGGCCACCAGTGCCAGCGTCACCAGTACCAGTGGCGTTCGCCGGATGGCCTGCTGCGACACCCCTTGACTTCAACCGCCGGAAGTCGATCATCCCCCTCAAGGTACCGAAGGGAGGGCCGTGTGACGCGTCAGAGACTGACAGGTACGGAAGGGGTCACAGGTCCTTGCGCAGACCAGCGTGTCCCCCCGCCCCCATGCACCGACCTGACCGGAGCTCGTTTGCGCGGTCGACCGTGGGCTGTGGTTTGACCGCGGAGCGATTGATCG
>JAUJOW010000032.1 GCA_030447445.1 Acidimicrobiales bacterium
TGCCGAGGGGTAGGGCGGGCGTAGATTCTCCGTCGTGGCCGCCCGCATCCTGACCGTCGAGGACGACGAACGGATCCGCACCGCGGTCAAGCTGGCCCTCGAGGACGAGGGTTGGAACGTCGACGAGGCCGACAACGGCGAGCAGGCCCTCGACTACTTCCACCGCCAACCGGCCGACGTCGTCCTCATCGACATCATGCTCCCCGACATCGACGGGTTCGAGGTCTGCCGGGCCATCCGCCGCCAGAGCGACGTGCCCATCATCATGGTCACGGCCCGTGACGACACCCATGACGTGGTGGCCGGGCTCGAGGCCGGCGCCGACGACTACCTCACCAAGCCGTTCGCGCCGAAGGAGCTGTCGGCCCGCATCCGAGCGCTGCTGCGCCGGGCCCGGACGATGGAGCCGGGTCTGTCCCACCTGCGCTTCGGCGACCTCGAGATCATCCCCGACCAGGGCGTCGTGCGCCGAGCCGGCCGGGAGGTGCACCTGACCAAGACCGAGTTCCGCCTCCTCGTCGAACTGGCCCACAGCCCTGGCCGAGTGCTGTCACGGGAGGTGCTGCTCGAACGGGTGTGGAACCTCGGCTACTTCGCCGACGGGCGGTTGGTCGACGTCCACATCCGGCGATTGCGCACGAAGGTGGAGGCCGACCCGGCCAACCCCCGCCACGTCGTCACCGTGCGGGGCCTCGGCTACAAGCTCCAGCCCTGAGCCGGGTGCGCCGCCCCCGCCTCCCCCTGCCTGGACGGCTGGGCCTCAGGGCCCGGATCACCTTGACCTTCGCCGCCGGCGCGACGCTGCTCGGGGCGTTGGGCGCCGGCGGGACCTGGCTGATCACCCGGGGCAACCTCATCAACCAGCGGGAGGCGGCGGCCACCCGCCAGGCCTACCTCAACGCCCGCTACGTGAGGGCCCAGATCCCCGAGAACCGTGATCCGGTCACCCTCCAGGCCATCCTCGGCGACCTCGAGAACCCGCAGGGCTCCCGGCCGGTGGTGCGCCTGGTCGACGCCGGCGGGAAGCCGGTCTGGGTCGGCGAGGACCAGATGCCCACGTCCCTGAAGCGCCGGGTGGCGAACGGGACGGCGGCTCGGATGCGCTACCGGATGGAGGGTGACCTCCAGCTCGCCATCGGCATCCCCCTCCCCGACCGGCAGGCCGAGTACTTCGAGATCGTCCCGCTGGTCGAGCTCGAGCGGACCCTCGAGTCCCTGGCCGTGTCGTTGCTCGGGGCATCTCTCGTCACCACGCTGGCCGGCGCCGGCCTGGGCTGGTGGGCGAGCCGGCGCACGCTGCGACCGTTGGCCGATGTGAGCGCGGCGGCCGAGGCCATCGCCGGCGGTCGGCTCGACACCCGCCTCGACGGAGCCGACGATCCCGACCTCAACGTGCTCGTCTCCTCGTTCAACCACATGGCGCAAGCGCTCGAGGAGCGCATCGAGCTGGATGGGCGGTTCGCGTCCGACGTCAGCCACGAGCTGCGCTCGCCGCTCATGACCCTCGCCGCCTCGGTGGCGGTGTTGGCGGCCCGTCGCGACGAGATGCCCGACGCCTCCTCCCGGTCGGCCATCGACCTGATGTCGGCCGACGTCACCCGCTTCCGCCAGCTCGTCGACGACCTCCTCGAGATATCCCGGTTCGACGCCGGCGTGGCCCGGCTCTCGCTCGACGAGGTGCGGGTGGCCGCGCTGGTGCGGCAGTCCGTGGCCCAGACCGGCCACCCCGACGTTCCCGTCGAGATCGACGCCGGGGTGGCCGGGATGGTGATCAAGGCCGACAAGCGTCGGATCGTGCGGGTGATCGCCAACCTGCTCGACAACGCCTCCCGGTACGCCGGTGGGGCCACCTCGGTGTCGGTGGGCCGGCGGGAGGACGGGGGCGTCTGCCTGGCCGTCGAGGACGCCGGCCCCGGCGTCCCCCCCGACGAGCGCGGGCTCGTGTTCGAGCGGTTCTCCCGCGGCGGGACCAGCGGACGCCGGGGGGTGGGCGGTGAAGGCGTCGGCCTCGGGCTGGCGCTGGTGGCCGAGCACGTCCGCCTCCACGGGGGCCAGGCGTGGGTCACCGACCGGGCCGACGGGTCCGAAGGGTCCCGGTTCGTCGTCGAGCTGCCGGCGGCGTCGACGTGACCCGGCGAGCGGCGGTGCTGATCGCGGCGGGGCTGCTGGCGGCAGCGGCCTGCGGCCTGCCCGAGGATGACACCGCCCGGCCGCTCGACCCCGACGGCTCGGAGATCCTGGTCGACGACACCGCCCCCACCACCCCCGGCCAGCAGGCCGCTCGGACGGTGGTGCTGTACTTCGTCAGGAAAGGGGACCTGGTCCGCCAGGAGCGACCGTCGGACCGACCGGCCGAGCCGGCGGCGGTGATCCGCTCCCTCCTGGAGGGCGTCACCGCCGACGAGAAGGGCGCCGACCTGACCTCGGCCATCCCCCCCGAGACCGAGCTGCGGGGCATCGAACGGGGCCAGGACGGGGTCCTCACCGTCGACCTCGGTCCCCAGATGTCGACGATCACGAGCACGAGCGCCCTCACCGCCTACGGCCAGATCGTGTTCACGGCCACGGGCCTCAAGGGGGTGACCGCGGTCCGCTTCCGCATCGACGGCGAGCCGGTGGCGGCGCCGACCGAGGAGGGCAACCTCGAGGTCGCTCGCCGCACCAACTACCCCGAGCTCGCCCCCGCCTGACCGTCGTTCACCTCACCAGCACCTGCCGTTCACCCAGGAGACACCCGACGGTACGGTGCCGGTGTGGTTTTCGACCTCGACGCCGTTGGTCGCCTGGCCGCTGCCGTCGCGCTCGGCGCCGTCATCGGCCTCGAGCGGGAGGCCAGCGACCAGCCTGCCGGGCTGCGCACCCACATCACGGTGTGCCTCGGCGCGGCCCTGTTCGGCGTGGTCTCGACGCTGGGCTTCAACGAGTTCGTCGTCGGCGACCGCGGCTCGACCAACGTGCAGGTCGACGTGACCCGGGTGGCGTCCCAGGTGGTGGTGGGCATCGGTTTCCTCGGGGCCGGCGTCATCTTCCGCCAGGGTCTCTCGGTCAAGAACCTGACCACGGCCGCCAGCCTGTGGGCCACCGCCGCCATCGGGCTGGCCGCCGGGGTCGGCGATCACGGCACCGCCGCCGTCGCCACCGTGCTGTTGCTGCTGTGCCTCGTCGTGCTGCGGGTACCCCGATCGTGGATCCAGCGCACCTTCACGAGGGACAGCCGCGAGGTCCGCATCACCCTCACCGCCGGTTCCGACCCCGGTTCGCTCATCGGGGCCTTCCACGCCGTCGACGGGGTGGAAGTCAACAAGCTCTCCCTGCAGAAGGAGCGGGGCACGACCGTGGTGGTGGTGGCCCTGGAGTCGAAGCCGTCGGTCGGCCTCGACGACTGCATCGGCACCATCGTGTCCCGCCCCGACGTCGACACCCTCGAGGTCGCTTAGTGGGCAAGGCGGCGTACGACACCATGGGTCGGGGCTACGCCCCGATTCGTCGCCCCGACCCCCGGCTGGCGGCGGCCATCGAGGCGGCGCTCGGTGACAGCACCTCGGCGGCCAACGTCGGCGCGGGGGCCGGATCCTACGAGCCGACCGACCGGTTGGTGGTCGCCGTGGAGCCTTCGGCGGTGATGCTCACCCAGCGGCCACCGCCGGCCGGTCCGGCGGTCCAGGGTGTGGCCGAGCGGCTGCCCTTCCGGACCGGCGGCGTGGATGGGGCCATGACCGTCATCAGCGTCCACCACTGGACCGACCTCGGAGCCGGGTTGGCCGAGATGGTGCGGGTGGCCCGGCGCCGGGTCGTCGTCGTCACCATCGACACCGAGGTGGTCGCCGGTCACTGGATGGTGCAGGACTACGCCCCCGAGATCCTCGACCTCCACGTCTCGGCGTTCCCGACGGTGGCCGATCTGTGCCGGCTCCTGCCCGGGGCCAGCGTCACCGCGTGGCCCGTTCCCGCCGACTGCACCGACGGGTTCCTGGCCGCCCTCTGGTCGCGGCCCGAGGCCCACCTCGATCCGGCCGTGCGAGCGGCCAGCTCGGCCTGGCACCAGCTTCCCGAGCCCGTGGTCGACCGGATCGTGAGGGACCTGGCCGGCGACCTGGCCACCGGCCGCTGGGACGACCGCCACGGGCACCTTCGCGGCGCCCCCGCCCTCGACGTCGGCGTCCGGATCGTCACCACCGCCCTCGCTTGAACGGGAGGTGGTTGCTAGTGGAAGAAGACCTCGGCGACGCCGTGGTACAGGGCGGGGTCGACCAGCTTGAGCTCGCCGACGGCTTCGGCGAGCGGCACCCGCACGATGTCGCCGGCCTGTAGGGCGACCATCCGGCCCCAGGCCCCGTCGTGCACCGCCTCGATGGCGGCGATGCCGAACCGGGTGGCCAGCACGCGGTCGAAGGCGGTCGGGGTCCCACCCCGTTGGATGTGGCCGAGGATGGTCACCCGGGTCTCGAACCCGGTCCGGCGCTCGATCTCGGAGGCGAGGAGCGTGCCGATCCCGCCGAGGCGCACGTGACCGAACTGATCGACCTCGCCCGAGACGAGCGCCAGCGTCCCCTCCTCGGGCACCGCTCCCTCGGCCACCACCACGATCGACGCGAAGCGGCCCTTCTCGTGGCGGGTGCGCAGCGCCTCGCACACCGCCTCGATGTCGAAGGGTTCCTCGGGGATGAGGATCATGGTGGCGCCCCCGGCGATGCCGGCCCAGGTGGCGATGTGGCCGGCGTGGCGACCCATGACCTCGACCACCATGACCCGGTCGTGGGACTCGGCGGTGGTGTGCAATCGGTCGATGGCATCGACGCAGATCTGCACGGCGGTGTCGAACCCGAAGGTCAGCTCGGTGGCGCTCAGGTCGTTGTCGATCGTCTTGGGCACGCCGACCACGGCGACTCCGAGGTCGGCGAGGCGGTGGGCCACCCCGAGGGTGTCCTCGCCGCCGATGGCGACGAGGGCGTCGATCCGAGCTTCGGCGAGTGACGCCTGGCAGCGCTCGGCGCCGCCGTCGACCTTGAACGGGTTGGTGCGCGACGAGCCGAGGATCGTGCCCCCCCGGGGCAGCGTGCCCCGCATGGCGGCCACGTCGAGGGGCCGGGTGCGCCCTTCGATCACCCCTCGCCAACCGTCGAGGAAGCCGATGACCTCGTCACCCCATGTGTGGTCTCCCTTGCGCACCACGGCCCGCATCACGGCGTTCAGGCCCGGGCAGTCACCTCCGCCCGTGAGCATGCCGACCCGCATGCGGTGCACCGTAGCGGTCCGCTTGGCGGCTGGGCCGCGGCCGCCGCGCCTACGGTGCGGCTGTGGCCATCGTTCTCGCCCTGGATGCGGGCACCACCGGGGTGCGGGCGTTCGCGGTGGGCGAGGACGGTGCTCCGGTCGGCTACCGGTACCGGGAGTTCACCCAGCACTTCCCCCGCCCGGGATGGGTGGAGCACGACGCCGACGAGATCTGGACGGCGGTGGTGGCCGTCACCACCCAGCTGCTGGGCGAGGTGGATCAGGCCGTCGCCGCCATCGGCATCACCGACCAGCGTGAGACGGTGGTGGCGTGGGACCGGCGCACGGGCCGCCCCCGGCACCGAGCCATCGTCTGGCAGGACCGCCGCACCGCGGCCCGGTGCGACGCGCTGGCCGCGGCCGGGCACCTCGAGCAGGTCAGGACCACCACCGGGCTCGTCCTAGACCCGTACTTCTCGGGCACCAAGTTCGAGTGGCTGCTCACCGAGGGCGGCGTGGAAGCCGACGCCGACCTGGCGCTCGGCACCGTCGACGCCTGGCTGCTCTGGAACCTCACCGGCGGCGCGGTCCACGCCACCGAGCCCTCCAACGCCAGTCGCACGATGCTCTTCGACATCGGCACCGGGACCTGGAGCGAAGAGCTCTGCGACCTCCTGGGCGTGCCACGGGCGGCCCTGCCCGAGGTGGCGCCCTCGAGCGGCCGGTTCGGGGTCACCGCCGCCGGCTGCGGCCTGCCCGCCGGCATCCCCGTGAGCGGCATCGCCGGCGACCAGCAGGCCGCCCTCTTCGGGCAGGCCTGCTTCGAGCCGGGGATGATCAAGAACACCTACGGCACCGGGTCCTTCGTGCTGATGAACGTGGGCGACGTCGTCCCGCCGGCGGTGGAGGGCCTGCTCAGCACGGTCGCCTGGCGGATCGGCGACCGCACCACCTACGCCTACGAGGGGGCCATCTTCTCCACCGGCTCGGCCGTGCAGTGGCTGCGCGACGGCCTGGGGATCATCGCCGGGGCCGAGGAGACCGGGCCGCTGGCGTCGACGGTGGAGGACACCGGCGGCGTCTATGTCGTCCCCGCCTTCACCGGGCTGGGCAGCCCCTGGTGGGACCCCTACGCCCGGGGGGCGGTGCTGGGCATCACCCGGGGGACCGGTCGGGCCCACCTGGCCCGCGCCGTGGTGGAGGCCATGGCCTACCAGACCCGCGACGTGGTGACGGCCATGTCGGCGGCTTCGGGCCA
>JAUJOW010000014.1:0-58420 GCA_030447445.1 Acidimicrobiales bacterium
GAGGCCGAGCGCCCCGCCCCGCCCGAGCCCCACCCTCCCGAGCCCCCGGTGCCCCATGACCGCGGGGGCGTCGCCGCCGGCCCGCCGCCGCCCGCCCCCCCCCCCCCCGGCGGGGGCCGGGGGGGGGGGGGGCCCCCCCCCCGCGCCCCCCGCCGCCGATCACCGCAGAGTTCGACCGCCGGAGCGGGGTGAGTCCGAGTGTGGCCTCAGCCGTGCTCTTGGCGGGAGGTCAGCGAGGAGCCCTCCCGCCAGCGGGCGAGGGTCCACAACAGGTCTGACAGGCGGTTCAGGTAGGCCACCGCCGACGAGTCCACGCCGACGACAGCCAGCGCCGCCCGCTCGGCCCGGCGGGTCACAGCGCGGGCCAGGTCGAGCAGCGCCGCCGTGCGCTCCTGGCCTGGGACGACGAACTCGGTCGGCGCCTCGAACCGTCTGGCGATCTCGTCGATCCGGGCCTCGAGGGCGGTCACCATCTCGGGGGTCACGAGGCTCTCGTCCGGGGTGAGCTTGTGGCGGTTGGCCTCGTCGGTGGCCAGCTCGGCCATCAACACCCACAGGCCGCGCTCGACGGCCACGAGCACCTCGTCGAGGTCGCTGCCCCGCTCGGCTTCGGCCCGGGCCACGCCGATGGCCGCCTGGGCTTCGTCGACGGTGCCCACGGCCACCGGGCGAGGCGAGTCCTTGCGAACCCGCCCCCCGTAGAGCAGCCCGGTGGTCCCGTCGTCGCCCTTTCGGGTGTAGATGTTCACGAGCCGACAGCGGCCGCCGTGGGGGGAGCCATGCCGGCCGAGCCTACGAGCGGTGGGGCGGATCCCGAACGAAGGCGCTGGTGGTCGGCGTTCGACGGCGAGCGGGCTGTTTTCTCCGAGGGGACGAGGGCGACGGCGGTAGGGTCGCCCTGGTGGGTCGAACCCTCGCTGCCTGCCTTCTGGCCCTCGCTCTCCCGGTCGCTTGCGGCAGCGGTGACGAGGATGGCGGCGGTCCGGTGTCCTCGGAGCGCTCGACGACGACCTCGACCACGGTGCTGGGCCCCGAGACCGACATCTGCGCCTGGTTGCCCACCACGGCCCTGGCCGAGGTGGGCGGGAAGCCGGTGAGCGAGGCGGTCCCCGCCGACGACGGCGAGGGGGCACCCCGGTGCACCTACCTCCTCGGTGAGGACCGGGTGGCGTCGATCGACCTGCTCGTGTACCCGGACGACGGGCCGGCCCGGTTCGAGTCCGGCCGCACCGTTGACAAGTCGCGGCCGGTCCCCGGGGTGGGCGACGACGCCTACTGGCGGCCGGACTTCCACGCGCTCAGCGTGTTGCTCGGGGAACGGGCCTTCACCATCGAGCTCAACCTCTTCCCGCCCCTGCCCGATGAGCACGAGCGGGCCCAGCGGCTCGCCCCCGCCGTCATCACCAAGCTCGAGGAGCTGGACCAGTGAGGGAGCCGCAGGCGAGCGAACCACCATCTCGGTTCGGGGCCGCCGAGGCCGATCGGTAGCCTTTCCGCGTGACCGCCCGCTTCCTCGACCTCGTGCGCGAGCGCGTCGTGGTCTACGACGGCGCCTTCGGCACCTACGTCCAGGAGCAGGGGTTGGGGCCCGACGACTTCGGCGGGTCGGACCTCGAGGGCTGCAACGAGATGCTGGTCCTGTCCCGGCCCGACGTCATCGCCGGGATGCACGAGGCGTTCTTCTCGGTCGGGGTCGACGTGGTCGAGACCGCCACCTTCGGCGCCTTCGCCGTCCCCCTCGCCGAGTACGGCATCGCCGATCGCGCCCACGAGATCAACCTGGCCGCCGCCCGTCTCGCCCGGGAGGTGGCCGACGGCCAGGGTGGCTACGTGGCCGGATCGATCGGCCCGGGCACGAAGTTCGCCTCCCTCGGCCAGATCCGCTTCGCCGAGCTGCGTGACGCCTACGAGGTGCAGGCCGCCGGCCTGCTCGAGGGCGGCGTGGACCTCATGCTGATCGAGACCCAGTTCGACCTGCTCGGCCTCAAGGCCGCCGTGGTGGCGTGCCGGCGGGCGATGGCCGCCGCCGGACGGGAGGTGCCGCTGCAGGTCCAGGTCACCATGGAGCTGACCGGTCGGATGCTCCCGGGGACCGAGATCGGCGCCGCCCTGGCCGCCATCGATCCGCTGCGGGTCGACATCGTGGGCCTCAACTGCGCCACCGGGCCGTCGGAGATGAGCGAGCACCTGCGCCACCTCAGCCACCACTCCCGCATGCCCATCTCCTGCCTGCCCAACGCCGGGATGCCCTCGGTGGTGGGCGGCAAGATGCACTACGACCTGACCCCCGAGCAGCTCGTCGACTACCAGCGCCGGTTCGTGACCGAGTTCGGGGTCTCGGTGGTCGGCGGGTGCTGCGGCACCACCCCCGAGCACATCGCCCCGCTGGTCGAGGCCATGCGCGACCTGACCCCGGCCGAGCGCCACCCGACCCATGAGCCGGCGGCCACGTCCATCTACTCGGCCGTGCCCTTCCACCAGGACACCGCCTTCCTGATGATCGGCGAGCGCACCAACGCCAACGGGTCGAAGCGGTTCCGGGAGGCGCTGCTCGACGGCGACTGGGACACCTGCACGAAGATGGCCACCGAGCAGGTGCGCGAGGGCGCCCACATCCTCGACGTCTGCGTCGACTACGTGGGCCGCGACGGCACCGTCGACATGGACGCCATCGCCAGCCGGTTCGCCACCCAGGCCGACGCCCCGCTGGTGCTCGACAGCACCGAGCCCCAGGTCATGGAGGCCGGCCTGCGGTGGATCGGCGGCCGGGCCATCCTCAACTCGGCCAACCTTGAGGACGGCGAGGCCCCCGGCTCCCGCCTCGACCGCGTGTTCACCCTGGCCCGTACCTACGGCGCGGCGGTCATCTGCCTGCTCATCGACGAGGAGGGACAAGCCCGCGACGTCGAGTGGAAGCTACGCATCGCCCACCGCATCACCGCCCTCGCCACCGAGCGTTACGGCCTGGAGCCGAGCGACCTCATCTTCGACGCTCTGACCTTCCCGCTCTCCACCGGCGACGACGACCTGCGGGGCGACGCCATGGCCACCATGGAGGCCATCCGGCGCATCAAGGCCGAGATCCCCGGTGCCACAACCGTCCTCGGTCTGTCCAACGTGTCGTTCGGGCTGAAGCCGGCCGCCCGCCACGTCCTCAACTCGGTGTTCCTGCACGAGTGCACCGAGGTCGGCCTCGACTCCGCCATCGTCCACGCCTCCAAGATCGTGCCGCTCAACCGCATCCCCGACGAGCAGCGCCAGGTCTGCCTGGACCTCATCTACGACCGTCGGCGCGAGGGCTACGACCCGCTCCAGCGCCTGCTCGAGGTGTTCGCCGACGTGTCCCTGGAGGCCGTCGAGGTGGTGGACCGCACCGGCTGGACCGTCGAGCAGCGGCTGTCGCAGCGGATCATCGACGGTGACCGCAACGGCTTGGCCGACGACCTCGACGAGGCCCTCGCCCAGGGCACCCCGGCCCTGGCCATCGTCAACGACACCCTCCTGGCCGGGATGAAGGTGGTGGGTGAGCTGTTCGCCTCGGGCGAGATGCAGCTGCCCTTCGTGCTGCAGTCGGCCGAGACCATGAAGGCGGCGGTGGCCCACCTCGAGCCGCACATGGAGAAGGTCGAGGGCGGCGGGGGCAAGGGTCGCATCGTGCTGGCCACGGTCAAGGGCGACGTCCACGACATCGGCAAGAACCTGGTCGACATCATCCTCACCAACAACGGCTACGAGGTGCACAACATCGGCATCAAGGTGGCCGTGTCGGACATGATCGAGAAGGCGCTCGAGGTCAAGGCCGACGCCATCGGCATGAGCGGCCTGCTCGTGAAGTCGACCCTCATCATGCGGGACAACCTCGAGGAGCTGAACGCCCGGGACCTGTCCCGCATCCCGGTGCTGCTCGGCGGCGCGGCGCTCACCCGCAGCTACGTCGAGCGCGACCTGCGGGGCATCTACGACGGTCGCCTGTTCTACGGCAAGGACGCCTTCGAAGGCCTTCGGGTCATGGACCGCCTCGGCGACATCAAGCGCGACCCGAGTGCCGACGACGCCGACTGGGGCCGGGTGCCGTCGGACTCCACCGTCGCCCTCCGGGGTCGCTTCGTCACCGACGACGGGGGCGCCGAGGAGCCGCCCCCCGACCGGTCCCCCACCGTGGCCGCCGACAACGCCCTCTTCACGCCCCCGTTCATTGGATCCAAGGTGGTGAAGGGCATCGCCCTCGACGACATCGCCGCCTACGTGAACGAGACGGCGCTGTTCCGCAACCAGTGGCAGTACCGCCCCGAGCCCGGCGAGTCCGACGATGACTTCAAGGCCCGCCTCCGGCCCATGCTGCGCGAGCAGCTGGCCGGGGCGCGGTCCGAGGGCCTGCTCAACCCCGCCGTCGTCTACGGCTACTGGCCCTGCAACAGCGACGGCCAGGACGTCGTCGTCTGGGCCGACGAGTCACGCGACCGTGAGCTCACCCGGTTCTGGTTCCCCCGCTCGCGTCGTGAGCCGTGGCTGTGCGTGGCCGACTTCTTCCGCCCGGTCGAGTCGGCCGACGTCGACCACGTCGCCTTCCACATCGTGACCATGGGCGGAGCCGTGTCCGAGCGCACCGCCGAGCTGTTCGCCGCCGACAAGTACCAGGACTACCTGCTGGTGCACGGCCTCGGGGTGGAGATGGCCGAGGCGCTGGCCGAGTACTGGCACCGTCGCGTCCGCGAGGAGTGGGGCTTCGCCGAAGAGGACGGGCCCACGTTGACCGGTCTCTTCCGCCAGCAGTACCGGGGCGGGCGTTACTCGTGGGGCTACCCCGCCTGCCCGGACCTGGAGGACAACGAGCGGGTGGCCGAGCTGCTCGGCGCCCACCGCCTCGGTATCGAGGTGAGCGAGGAGACCGGCTACCAGTACCAGCCCGAGCAGACCACCAGCGCCATCATCTGCCACCACCCCCAGGCCAAGTACTTCGTCGTCCGGTAGGCCTCTCGCTCATCGGCGTGATGCATGGGACGACCTCATAGCTACTGTCTCGATGAGGGATCGAACTCCCGAGGATCCGGGCCGTCGGTCGTTCTTCGGAACTGCGGGTGCGACGGTCGCAGTGGGCGCCGCCGGAAGTGTGCTGTGGTCAACACCCGCAGGCGCTCGGACCAGCCCGTACATCAAGGAAGCCAATCGCATGCCGTCCACGGCATCCACTTCAACCAGACCCGCGGATCCGGCTTCGAGTTCGCGGACTCCATGCATCAGCTCCACTCGGTGATCGTCTCGTACTGCACCGGCGACGGGATCAGGCTGCAAGGTGACTCCGAGAAGGCAGACAACCCCGACGCTCGGCTTCGTGGGGCCCATGTCGCCTTCTGCGAGATCCGGGTTTGTGACGGCATCGGTCTCCACCTCCTCCACGCGTCGGACTGCTTCCTCCACTCCATCGACATCGGCACCACGCAAGGACACGGCTACGTCATCAATGGCGGCAACACGCGGATGACCAACTGGAAGGCGTTCTTCGCCGGACGGTTGACCGGCACCGAGGCCAGTGACGGGATCCACTGGCTCGGGAGTCGCGGCGTCATCGTCGGCTCTGAAGCGCAGGACTGCGGGGGCAATGGCTTCTACCTCAACGCGAACTCGCTGAGCACGTCCGGTCTGCTCAGCGACAGCAACGGTGTGCACGCTGCGGCCTCCTCGGCTGGTTTCGTGTTGGACGACGTGACCAACTCGGTGATCGAGGGGATGGCCTTGGACCGCAACCGGAGCGGTGCGCGCACGCAGGACTACGCCCTCCAGTATCTGGGCACCGTGGCGGACAACATCATCCAGGTCGCCTACCGCACACCGGCGGTGGGGCCGGAGAACGGAACGCTTGGCACCGGGAACAACAGGATCGTCGTGGGTTCGTGACGGAACACGAGGGCCATGGGGTCGGTGCCTTCGCCATTACGGTTCCCAACCGGTGGTTCCCCATCGGAGACCCACTCCTTCCGCATCCGCAGTCGTGAGCGCAGCTCGACGCGTTGGCCGTTCGTCCCCTGGGTGGGCCGGCTCCACCGGCGGTTCGCCACCGCCCGAAACTTCAGACCACGGGACCTCCGGACGCTCCTCGAGCCGGTCGGCTTCGAGGAGGCCGGCAGATTGGCTGCTGCCCCGCTTCGGGCGACAAGCCAGACTCGGCAGGGTGATCCGACCGGCGATGTCCGTCGTCGAACGCACCCCGCTCCGCCGCTTCGGTGTATCGGTGGTGGCAGTCTTCGTGAAACCGTCATTGTCGAAGCCAGTGGGAGACTGATGTGCGCAAGGTTCGGTCGCCGTTCCTGGTCGCTGCCACGTTGGCTTCGCTGACCATTGCCTTCGTCGGGTGCGAACCGACGGAACAAGATCTCCACTACCGGTTCAGTGCCGTCAACGATCCCGTGCGCTCTGTCGCGGATGACAGCAGTCATGGACACACCGCGTCCGTCCGGTCGAACGGCGCCACGGGGGCGACGGTCGCAGCAATCACCCCCGGTTCCGGCGGCACTGGGGCGGCCGTGTCCTTCCCGGCCGCCTGCCCGAACTCGGATCCCACATGCCCCCGCGTCATGATCACGTCACCTGACGCATCGGACCTGAACCCCGGAGGGGCCAACTTCCGCTTCGGACTCAGGGTGCGCCTCACGCTGGACGACCTGACCTTCGACCATGGCTCGAACCTGATGCAGAAGGGCGGCTCCGACACAGCGCAGTGGAAGCTCCAGCTCGACGACCCGGCCAGCGGGCGCCCGAGCTGTGTCCTGCGTCCCGATGGCAACCTCTCTGCCCGGGTCCGAGTGACGGCGTCGGTCGGTGTGGCCGACGGGAGTTGGCACGAGGTCGCGTGCCAGCGGGAGGGCGACGTGCTTCGGATCCTCGTCGACGACCGCCCGGCAGGCAGCAAAGCACTGCCAGCCACCTTCAGCGTGACGCCCAGATGTCAACCGCTGGTCATCGGAGGGAACGGCACCGCCCTTCGGAACGACCAGTACCACGGCGACCTCGACGAGGTCTACTTCGACCGCGACTGAGCACCGCCCGAGGGGGTGCAGGATGGCCGTCACCCACGCTCGACCTCATCCGGCCCTCGGAGTAGGGCCAGTCGCTGGGTGCAGGTCGCGGCGAGGGAGAAGAGGTCGCCGTGGCGTTCGATCCGCTCGAGCACCTCGGGGGCCTCGAACGACAGTGAGGCGTCGTCGGCGGCGGCGGCCACCTCGTCCCAGGTGACCGGCGCCGACACCGTGGGCCGGGGCCGGGCCCGCAGGGAGTAGACGCACACCGTGGTCTTGTGGCGGCTGTTCTGGCTCCAGTCGACGAAGACCTTCCCGCCCCGCACGTCCTTGCGCATCGTGGTGAGCACCAAGGCGGGGTGGGCGCGCTCGATGGCCTGGCCGACGGCACGGGCGAACGACGACGCGTGGTCATGGGTATGGGCGGCGCCGGCATTGAGGGGCACGTAGACCTGGAGGCCCTTCGAGCCCGAGGTCTTGGCCACGCAGTCGAGATCGATGCCGGCCAGCACGTCTCGCACCCAGAGCGCCACCTCGGCGCACTCGGGCATGGCCGCCGGAGCGCCCGGGTCGAGATCGAACACCACCATCTGGGGTGACTCGATGTCATCGGCGCGGGCCATCGGCGCGTGCAGCTCGAGGGCAGCGAGGTTGGCCGCCCACACCACAGCGGCGACCGAGTCGAGCACGCAGTAGCCGATGGCGCCACCGCTGTCGCCGGGGCCCTCGGCAGTGCCCACCCAGTCGGGTCGGTGCGACGGGCACCGCTTCTCGTAGAACGACTGGCCGTCGACACCGTTCGGGAAGCGTCGCAGGGTGATCCCCCGGTCGCCGAGGTGGGTGAGGAGCACCGGGGCGACGCGGGCGTAGTAGTCGATGACCTCGCCCTTGGTGAAGCCGGTCTCGGGGTACAGCACCTTGTCGAGGTTGGACAGCCCCAACCGCCGTCCCTCGACGACGGTCTCGGTGCGGTCGGCCACGCCCGGCCCGCTCAGGCCGACTTGCGCTTCCGGGGCTTCTGGGCCGCCGGGGCCGGCTCAGCGGCCTCGTCAGTCGGGGCTGCCGTGGGATGGCGTTGGCGGGATTTCTTTGCCGCCGAGACGCTGGCCTCGAGCGCCGCCATGAGGTCCACCACCTTCTCGGCCGCCGGTTCGGCGGGAGCCTCGACCACCTCCGTGGCCCCCGACGCCTTGCGCTCGATCAGCTCCAGCACCCGCTCCCGATGGGTGTCGTGGAACTGCTCGGGCTGGAACTCGGTGGCCAGGGACTCCACGAGCTGGCGGGCCATGGCCAGCTCCCGGTCGGAGATCTCCGCCTCGTCGATGGCCTCGAGCTCGCCGATCTCGGCCGGGTCGTTCAGCTCGTCGGCGTAGATCATGGTCGAGAGCATCAGCCGCCCGTCGACGGGCCGGACCGCTCCGAGGTACTGCTTGGTCCGCATCACGAAGCGGGCGATGCCAACCTTGCCGGTCTCCTCCATGGCGTGGTAGAGCAGCGCGTAGGGCTTGAGCGTGGCCTTGTCGGGGGCGACGTAGTAGGCGGCGTCGTAGAAGACCGGGTCGATGTCGGCGATGTCGACGAACTCCTCGATCTCCACGGTGCGGGACGCCTCGGGGTCGAGGGCGGCCAACTCCTCGTCGGTGACGATGACGTACTGGCCCGAGGAGAGCTGGTAGCCCTTGGCCAGCGCCTCGGCCGGCACCTCGGACTCGTCGGCGTCGGACACCCGCTTCTGCTTGATGCGGGAGTTGGTCCGGGTGTCGATCTGATTGAAGTGCACGGTCTTGCGGGAGACGGCGTTGTAGAGCTTGATCGGGATGTTGACCAACCCGAAGCTGATGGCCCCGCTCCAGATGGCTCTCGGCATGCCACCAGTGTGCCTCGTGAGCGCACTCCTTGAACAGTGGCAACACCAGCCACAGATCAGGCGAGGAGAGCCCGGGCCACGAGATCGGTGCCGAAGGCGGTGAGGATGGCCAGATAGAGCAGCCCGGTGGCCGCCATCACCGCCGAGTAGGCCCGCTCCCGCAGGGCGGCTCGCGTCACACCCACCAGGGCCACGGTGGTGAGCGCGCAGGCCACCCACATCCAGCCCAGGATGCCGCCGTAGCCGTCGTCGATGGTGCCCGAGAGGACCGACGCCATCCCGGTGGGCACGAGCAGGGCGGCGACCTCGAAGGGCCACAGCACGGCGGTCCAGCGCACCAGCTCCAGGAGCGGCCCGCGGGTCAGCCCGGGCTGCACGAGGTACCAGTGGCCGAGCAGCATGGCGTCGGACACGCTGCCGAGGAAGAGGGCACCCACCGCGAGGCGGACCACGGCCAGCCAGGCCGGGTCGCCGGCCTCCAGGCCCGCAGCCACGAGGCCGACGGCCCCGACCAGCGGGGCCACAAGGTCGAGCGCCGGCGGGAACTCGGCCACGCTCGGATCGGGACCATCGCTGCGCTCCCGGTCGATCCCGGTCATAGCCGCCACCCGGGCGCTGCGGCGCTCGACACGCGCCCGTTCGCCGACCACCCCAGCCCGTCGCCGTCGCACGGAGACGGCGAGGGCACCGCCGGCGGCCAGCACCACCAACATTGCGGCGGCGTCGCGGATTGGGACCGGCTCGACGGCTCGGCCCACCACCACCGAGGCGAGGGCCAGGACGAGGTAGACGGCTCGCAGCAGCCAGCCGTAGCCGATGCCGACCTCACGACGGCGGGTGGTCACCCAACAGAAGGCCAGACCGCCGACGGCCCACTGCAGGAGGAACGAGGCGGCGTCGAGGCGGATCATGATCGCGACCACGAGCAAGGGGCACGGAATGTGCCCTGTCGACCTAGGATCCCACAGAGCGTGGTGGCGAAGGACATTCGAGCCCACCGCCCGAACACGCAGCGTGGCACTCCCGAGGTTCCGTCACGGAGAGTGTTGCATCGACAGACCGTCGGTGGTACAAAGGTGCCCATCACCAGAACGGTCCGAAGGGACGTGCACGGCGCAATGGGTTCACGAGCGAAGATCCTGGTCACCATTGTTGCGGTGGCCGCCCTGACAGCGTGCATGCCTCCTCCGGCCCAGGCCGAGCCCCACCGGAGCCATCCGACGGCGGTCTCCACGAACCCCGTGGACCACACGCCCCACGTGCTCGACGGCACCGTCTACGCCGTCCTAGAGGTGGGCAACAAGGTCATCGTGGGCGGTCAGTTCACCAGGGTGAAGAAGTGGAGCCGGCCGGGGGAGTTCAGCCGGGTCGGCATCTTCGCCTACGACAAGAACACGGGCGACATCGACCTCAACTTCGCCCCCGTCCTCGACGGCGAGGTCCGTGATCTCGAGCTCGCCCCCGACGGCGGCGTCCTCGTCGGCGGCACCTTTTCAACGGTCAACGGCGGCAGCTTCGTCGGCGGTCTGGCCAAGCTCGATCCCGCCAACGGACAGCCCGTGGCGGGGTTCAAGGGCCACACCAACGGCCGGGTCTACGACATCGCCGTGGTCGGCACCACCGCCTACGTCGGCGGCACGTTCACCAAGATCCGCAACCACTCCCGCTCGCTGCTGGCCGCCATCAACACCACGACCGCCGCGCTCGACGAGTCCTTCAATGTGCCCGTCACCACCGCCATCCGCTACAAGGCCGACGTCTTCAAGGTCGACGTGACCCCCGACGGCAGCCGGATGGTCATCCTCGGCAACTTCAGGTCGGTCGGCGGCCAGCCCCGTGACCAGGTGGCGATGATCAACCTGACCGCCCCGGCGCGGGTGACCAGCTGGCAGACCGACGGGTACCGGGCCGACGTGTGTGCATCGTCCTACGTCATGTACGTCCGGGACGTGGACTTCTCCCCCGACGGCTCCTACTTCGTGATCGTGACAACCGGCGCCTGGCGTGGCACCTCGACGCTGTGTGACACCGCCGCCCGCTGGGAGACCAACCGGGAAGGTCCGGGCCAGAAGCCGACCTGGGTCGACTACACCGGCGGCGACTCGCTCGGCGCCGTGGCCGTCACCGGCTCCCTGGTCTACGTGGTTGGCCACCAGCGCTGGCACAACAACGCCATCCCCCCCCATGGCGACGTGGCCGGGCCAGGCGCGGTCGTGCGCTACGGCATCGCCGCCCTCGACCCCGAGAGCGGCACCACCACCAGCTGGACCATCCAGCGCGACCGGGGCATCACCGCCGGGGTGGCGGTCGAGGTGCCCGACGGGCTCTACATCGGCAGCGACTCGGGCAAGATCGGCAACGAGTGGCACCCCCGGCTCGCCAAGCTCCCGCTCGCCGGCGGCACGACGGTGCCCAAGGTGGTGCACACGAACCTGCCGGCCACCGTTGGCAACGGCGGCGGCTCCACCGCCGCTGGTTCGAAGCCGACCACGGCGCTGACTACACGCACCTACAACGGCACCTCCTTCGGGACGCCCGTCGTGCAGCCCGCCGACGGCACCGACTGGTCGACCGTGCGGGGGATCGTGCGGGCCGACGGTCGCACCTACCGGTTCCTCTCCGACGGCACCTATCAGATCTCCACCGACGGCACCACCTATCAGCCGGTCTCGAGCTGGATCACCTTCACCGGCCTCACCGGTGCGACCTATGACCGCGGCCGGCTCTTCACCACCAAGTCGGGGGATGCCAAGCTCTACGCCCGCGGCTTCGCCGCCGACGGCGGTCTGATCAACACCCTCGAGCACATCGTGGGCGGCAACGGCGACGGGATGAACTGGAGCGGCACGAAGGGCATCGTGGCCATCGCCGGCAAGCTCTACCACGCCCAGTCCGACGGGAACCTGTACCGCACCGACCTCGTCAACGGCGCACCGGTGGCGGCCAGCACCGTCGTGGTGAGCGGTCCGGCGGTGGGCGACGGTCAGAACTGGAGCAAGATCACGGGCCTCCACGCCCGTTCCTGAGTCGCGAGGAGCCGGGGAGGTACCCTTGCCGGCTCCCTGAGCTCGATCTCAGGCACTGGTATTCTCGACCGATTCCGCCGAACGTGGCTACCGGCACCCCTCTCCGAGTCCTCCTGGTCTGTTCGTCGGGTGGGCACCTGGCCCAGCTCATGCGCCTCGCCCCCTGGTGGGAGCGCCATGAGCGGGCCTGGGTCACCTTCGACAAGATCGACGCTCGCTCTCAACTGAGCGACGAGCAGACGTGGTGGGCCCACCACCCCACCACCCGGAACCTCCCCAACGCCCTCCGCAACCTCGGCCTCGCCATCCGAGTGCTGTGGACGTACGGGCCGGACGTCGTGGTCTCCAACGGGGCCGGTGTGGCCGTTCCCTTCTTCGTCATTGCCCGGCTCATGCGGCGGCGCACCGTGTACCTCGAGGTGTTCGACCGGGTGGAGTCGCCGACCTTGACCGGGCGCCTGTGCCGGCCCCTGACCCACCTGTTCTGCGTGCAGTGGCCCCAGCAGCAGGCCTGGTACCGCGGCAGCGTCGTCGTCGGCCCCCTGCTGTGAGCCCACCTCGTCCACCGGCAGAGGTCGTGGTGACCCTCGGCACGGATCACCACCCCTTCGGTCGGCTGGTGACCTGGGTCGACGCCTGGGCGGCGGCGCACCCCGGCACCCGCTGCGTCGTCCAGCACGGCCCTGCGCCGGCACCCAGCCACGCTGAAGGTCACACCTTCGTCGCCTTCGATGACCTACGGCGGCTGTTGGCCGAGGCCACCGTCGTGGTCGGCCATGCCGGCCCGGGCACCGTGGTGGACGCGCGCGCCGTCGGGCGCCTTCCCGTCATCGTCCCCCGCCTCGCTGCCCACGGCGAGGTGGTCGACGACCACCAGCTGGCCTTCGGTCGGTGGATGCACGAGCGAGGCCGCGCCGTGCTCGTCGAGGATGAGGGGGCGCTGCATGCCCGCATCGACGAAGCCCTCGCCTCGCCCAGTGCCTACGCCGTGGATCAGGCCGACCCGGCTGCCGAAGAGGCGGTGCGACGGGTCGGCGAGCTGATCGACGGGCTGTTCCCATGACCGCCGGTCCCCGACCACCGGTGACCGTGCTGTTCATCGGTGGTGCGGGGCGCAGCGGAACCACGCTGCTCGAGCGGTTGCTCGGCCAGGCCACCGGCGTGGCATCGCTCGGCGAGGTACGCCACCTGCCCGAGCGGGGGGTGGTGGAGGACCAGATGTGCGGCTGCGGTGAGCGGTTCTCGGCCTGCCCGTTCTGGTCCAAGGTCGGGCACCTCGCCTTCGGTGGTTGGACGACCGCCGCCGCCGTGGCCTGGCGGGCCACCCAGCGCCGGGTGGACCGCAACCGGTATCTGCCCGTCCTCCTGTTTCCCGTCCCCCGCACGTTCCGCCGGGACCTCGCCTTGTACACCGACGGGCTCCGTCGCTTGTACGAGGCGGCGGCCGAGGTCGCTGGCGCCGCCGTCGTGGTCGACTCCTCCAAGGCCGGGTCCTCGGTGTTCCTCCTGCGGCGGGTTCCCGGCATCGACCTACGAGTGGTCCACGTCGTGCGGGACAGCCGAGGGGTGGCCCACTCCCTGTTGAAGGAGGTCGCCCGCCCAGAGGTAGGCGACGCCGTCGCGCTCATGCCCCGGGCTCGCCCGCTGACCGGAGCCGCCTGGTGGATGTTGTTCAACGCCATGTTCCACGCCGTCACCTCCAGCGGAACCCCGACGGTGCGGGTTCGCTACGAGGACCTGGTGGCGCACCCCCGAACCGAGGTCAGCCGCGTCCTCACCCATGTCCGGGGAGGCTCTGACCACGCCGACCTCTCCTTCATGGCCGACGGCCACGCTGACCTCGAAGTCGATCACACGGTGGCCGGCAACCCCATGCGGTTCCGCACCGGCCGCATCGAGCTGCGCCCCGACGTGGCTTGGCAGGCCGGCCTATCCCGCCGTCACCGCCGGTTGGTCACCGCCGCCACTGCCCCCTTCCTCCTGCGCTACGGCTACCTGCGCAACCGGTGGAGTCGGTGACCGGTCTCCATGAACGCCTGTCGGTCACCGTGGTGGTCCCCACCAGGGACCGGCCCGAGCTCCTCCGCAAGTCCATCGCCGCCATCGTCGCGCAGCGCTACGGCGGGCCCATCGAGGTGGTGGTCGTCTACGACCAGTCCGAGCCCGACCTCGGCCTCACGCGGGACGATCCCGACCGCTCCGTGCGCGTGGTCACCAACCAGCGAACGCCTGGCCTGGCCGGTGGGCGCAACACCGGCATCCTGGCCGCCACCAGCGAGCTGGTCGCGTTCTGCGACGACGACGACGTCTGGCTTCCCGGCAAGCTCGAAGCGCAGGCCGAGGCGTTGGCCGGCGGCCCGACGCTCGAGCTCGTCACCACTGGCACCCTGGTCGATTACCGCGGCAAGCTCACGCCCCGGGTGCTGGACGACGACCGCATCACCTTCGACCGGTTGGTGCGGTCGCGCACCCCCGAGGCGGTGGCCTCCAGCTTCTTGGTGCGCCGGGAGGCCCTGCTGGATGGCATCGGGCTCGTCGACGAGGCCATCCCGGGCAGCTTCGGCGAGGACTACGACCTGCTCCTCCGGGCCGCCCGCCGCCGTCCCGTCGGCAACGTCCCCCGCCCGCTCGTGCGCTACCTGCGCAACGAGCAGTCGTTCTTCACGGTGCGCTGGCAGACGATCATCGACGCCCTCGACTTCCTGCTCGCCAAGCACCCTGAGCTGCGTGACCACCCGGCCGGGTTGGCTCGCATCGAGGGCCAGCAGGCCTTCGCCCGCGCTGCGCTCGGCCAGCGACGGGAGGCCAGGGCGACGGCCCGGCGGGTGCTGGCCCACAACCGGCGGGAGCCCCGGGCCTACCTGGCGCTGCTGGCCACCACTCCGTTGGTCCGGGCCGACCGGGTGCTCCGCCTGCTGCAACGCTTCGGGCGGGGCATCTGATCGGCGGGGACCCTCAGCGACCTCGGGGGTTCATGTAGGGGTCTCGCACCATCGTGTTCCAGGCCTGGTAGCTGGCCAACGTCGAGTCGAGCCGCCAGTCGAAGTTGGTGCCCTGTTCGTACTTGTTGGAGTCGAAGTAGACCACGGCCTTGATCTTCGGGAAGTGCGTGCGCAGCGTCGGAGCGACCTCGGCGATCCATGCCGCCTTCTGCCCGGGCAGTGCCTCCATCGCTCCGAACTCACCGACCATGATCGGCTTTCCGGTCCCGACCGCCCAGTTGTAGAAGTTGGTGAAGATGGTCCGGAACGACACCCACGACCCCCGCTTCGGGGCCCAGTTGTACCCGTCGGCGCAGACCCAGTCCACGACGTCGTTGCCGGGGTACCAGGGAGCGCCGTTGTCGATGCTGAAGGCCCAGGCGGTGGGGCACCAGACCCAAGCCACGTTGCCGGCCCCCTCTTGCTGAAAGATGCGGTGCATGTGACGCCAGGCGGCGATGAAGGCTTCGGGGTTCTGCGCCACGGCGGCCTTCGCCTTGGAGTCCATCTCCGCCCCGTAGCGCAGGTAGACCGGGGCGCCGAGGCCCTTCAGGGCGCGGGCCCGCTCCCGGATCACGTTGTCGTGGTAGCCGGCGGTCACCTCCGACGCCACCGCACCAGACCAGGTCACCATCGGGGTTCGACCCTGGGACAAGTGCCAGCTCTCCCGCCAGGTCGGGAACGGCTTGGTGAAGCTGTAGAAGCTGTGCGCGATGTCGAACCCGCGCCCGGCATCGCCCTCCCGCTGGGTCCACAGCGCGCTCTCCTGTGCTTGGGTCCAGGTTCCACGAGGAGCCACCCAGGCCCCGGTCAGCGCGCCCGACGCCGGCACCGCCGGCTTGCCGCCCGGGCTGGGGGCCGGCGACGACAGCGTGGTTCGACCTGGCCCTGGGTCGGGGTAGGGCAGTGGCTCGCAGGCGACGAGGAAGGTCGTGGCGGCGAGGAGAGCGAGGAGAAGGAGCTTGGTGGGGACGTGGGGCACGCTCCCCTATCGTTCACGCCTCGTGGGAAGTGAGCGCGCAGAGCGAAATACTTCTCGCTGCGTGACAGGACTTCGCTGACCGCGGTCAGGCGGCGAGCGTGGTACGCCGTCGGGTGACCAGCACGGCCCCACCCACGAGCACCAGCACACCGCCGACGGCGGCCAGCTGGGCCACGTCCCCCCCGGTGACCGCGAGCGCGTCGTCGTCGCCGGACTCCGACCCACCCGAGCCCACGTCGCCCCGGGCGCCGGCACCACTGCCGGCGGAGCCGACGGGATCGTCGTCGGCGGGCTGACGGGTGTAGTCGTCGGCCGGGGGAGGCTGGCTGGAGTAGTCCCCGTCGTCGGACTGCGCCCCAGCGAGACCGGGGAAGGCGAGCAGGGCGAGGGCGAGCAGAAGACCACTGAGGGTGGCACGCAGGAGCCTGGTCACGGTCGGAACCTTATCGACCCCCCGCCTCGTCGTCAACACCTTGCGTGGTCGACTTGGCACCACCACTACGCACCGTCACAGCGCGAACCGGCGTGGCCGGTCGAGCGGCTGAACCGTCCCGCCGCCCGTCCAGCGAGCTGCGGGGACCCGCGCCGCCGGCTCGACCTCCAGCCCTCGGCTCCCCTCGGGCACCGAGAACGTCACCGTCACCGTCTCGCTGGCACCAGCCCTGATGCGCACGTAACGCCCGATGGCTCGGGTGGGGCCGTCGGAACCGAGGAAGGTGGTGTACTCCCCTCCCCGGGCAGTCAACCTCGCCGCCTCTGGGGGCACGTTCACCACGACGATGCCGGCGTACTCCCCGCTGCTCAGACCGTCGACGTTGGGCCCGGCCACATAGGTGGGTTGGTCGTCAGGGGTGGCGTTGCGCAGCACGACGCTGACGGTCACGAGGCTGTGCCCGTCGCGCCGCTCTGTGGAGACGGTCACCTCTTCGTCGAGGAAGTAGTCGAGTTTGTTGCCGCCGCGGTTGAGCACCGACACAGCAAGTGACCGGTCGGTAAGTGCGCCGTCGACGCCGGCCACCTCCCAGGTCTCCTGCTCGTCGGGATCGGCCGACCAGGCCAAGAGGTGGCGGCCGCGACCCGCCGCCACCAGCGCATCAGCGAGGTCGGCGAGCTCCCAGGTCCCTTGTTCGAGCCGGTCGAACAGGGACTCGGCCACCCGGCCGAGCTGGTCACGGCGAACGTCTTGGCGATCGCCGAAGCGAGCGTACTGGCCGTTGAGGAGCTGGTACCGCGCGGATCGGGCTGTGTATGTGACACCGTCGACGGTGACCGGGCCGAGGGCCCTGAGGAGGTGGCGCACGGCATCCACGTCGATGGCCAGGACGCCGTCCACCTCTCCGCCGCCGGGCACCCGCTGCCACATCTGCCGGGCGAGAGCGGCGCTCACCGGGAACCGGGGCGTCAAGGCGAGGTTGCGGAAGTCGGCCCCGGGGTCGAGCCACGACCAGTTGCGGGCCAGGTCGGTGTCGTCGATGGCAACTCCCTCGGGCAGCACGAGCTCGTTCGTGGCAACCAGCTCTCCCAGGTCGAGTCGGCCGCCGGCGGCGTCGAGGGGACCGGCGGACAGGAACATCCCCGACCCTGCCCGCATCTCGGCGTTGTTGGCGGCGAGGACCAGGTAACGGCGAGGACCGTCCAGGAAGCGGGCCGTGCCGTCGAGCAGGATGCCGGCGGCGTCGAGCCCGTCGAGGGCCTCCCGCCGGCGGCTGGCGTACTCGTCGGCGGCCCGCTCCACGGGGCCGAACAACGCTGTGCTCGGCCCTGGGCCGACCGCTCGCAGCCGGCGCTCGGAACGCTCGACGAGGTCGGCCATGTCCCGGAGCAGCGCCACTCGCTCGACTCCCCGGGGGGTCGGGCCCTCGGTGGCGGCTC
This sequence comes from Acidimicrobiales bacterium, assembly GCA_030447445.1. Taxonomy (GTDB): domain Bacteria; phylum Actinomycetota; class Acidimicrobiia; order Acidimicrobiales; family Iamiaceae; genus JAUJOW01. The sequence continues at coordinate 17,742 of JAUJOW010000014.1, forward strand.
GGAGATCGCCGGCGGCATCGGTGGCGATGGCGGTGGTGGCGGCGGCGCCCCGGTTGAGCTTCTCGGCCGCCCGCACCTGGCGGCCGACGATGGGCACGAGCTTCATCGGTGCGACGAGTGGGTTGGCGATCAAGCCTTCGGCAGCTTCGAACTCGTCCTCCGCCGAGCGCAGTCGCCGCTCGGTCCTCGGGTCGAGCAGTGCCGAGAAGGAGCGGTCGGCGGCGGCTGCCCGCAACCCGTCGAGGCCGCGGTCGCTGTGCCGGTTGGCGACGACGAGCATCACGGTGACCACGGCCAGCCAGCCGATGGCCAGCCCGAGGGCAAGCTTCCATGCCCACCGGGGCCGAGCGGGTATAGCCATGGCGGAGCGAGGTTAGGCCTGGAACCACGCCGCCTCCGTACGGCTCAGCCGGGGGGTCACTCCTGCCCGACGGGTTACTGCATGGCCAGCGACGCAAGCGGCATGAACCGGACAGACGGGCGCCCCTCCGCTACGCTACGTGACCGCCTCGGACCGAGGCGGAGGAAGGGAAGCAGCGTGAGCGTGGTCTCCACCGACACTGGCGTCGACAGCAGCGTCGCCGCGGTCGAGACGGCGTCGAGCGTCGGTGAGCGGTCGAACCTGTTCGGACCGAAGATGATCCTCATGGCGGTCGACACCGCAGTGATCGCCATCGCGCTGGCCGCCACCCTCGCCTTCGAGCACACCACCGAGAACCCGCTCGACAGCGGGGGTGACCCTGGTGTTCTCCTCGGCGTGGCCGTGCTCTCGGTTCCGCTGTGGTTGGCCATCTTCAGCCGACAGCGTCTCTACAACACCCGGTTCATCGGTCGCCGCATCGACGAGTTCCGCCGCATCGTCAACGCCACCGCTCTCGGCGCCCTCGCCACCGCCCTCCTCGGCTACGCCATCGGTCGGCCGCCGCCCCGGTCGAGCATCCTCGCCCTGTTCGTGGTCGCGCTGGTCCTGATGGTGGTGGAGCGGGAGGTGGCCCGCCGGAGCTTCACGGCGATGCGCACCAGCGGGCGGCTGATCCGGGAGGTCATCATCGCCGGCGCCAATCCGGAGGGACGGGAACTGGCGGCCATGCTGCGATCCGAGCCCTGGCACGGCTACCGGGTCCTCGGCTTCGTCGACGACACCGCCACCGATCCCCAACCAGTGGCCGGCATCCCCCTGCTCGGCACCATCGACGCCGCTGTGGAGATCGCCCGCCGTCACACCGGGGCCAGCGTGATCGTGGCCGCCAGCGCCATCGAGAGCGAGACGACCAACCGCCTCGCCCGCGACCTGCTCGACCGGGGCGTCCACGTGGAGCTCTCCTCGACCCTCCGGGACATCGCGTCCCAGCGGCTGACGGTCCGCCCGCTCGGGCGGTTCCCGGTCGTCTACGTCGAGCCCGTCCAGCGTGAAGGCTGGCGGCGGGTGGCCAAGCGCACCTTCGACATCACCGGTGCGCTCGCCGGCCTCGTCGTGGCCGGCCCCGTGCTCGTGCTCGCCGCCGTGGCCATAAAGTTGGACTCCCGTGGCCCGGTGCTGTTCCGCCAGACCCGGGTCGGGCGCGACAGCCGTCCGTTCGAGGTGCTCAAGCTGCGCTCGATGGTGGCCGATGCGGAGGCCCGCCTCGTGGAGGTGCTGGAGGCGAACGAGGCCGACGGGCCCCTCTTCAAGATGCGCCGGGACCCACGGGTCACCCGGGTCGGTCGGTGGCTGCGCACCACTTCGATCGACGAGATCCCCCAGCTCTGGAACGTGCTCAAGGGGGAGATGAGCCTGGTCGGCCCACGCCCTGCCCTCCCCCACGAGACCGAGGCGTGGGACCCCCTCCTCACCCAGCGGCTCCGTGTCAAGCCGGGCATCACCGGCATGTGGCAGGTCCACGGTCGCAGCGAGGCGTCCTTCGACGACTACACCCGTCTCGACCTGTACTACGTCGACAACTGGTCGCTCACCACCGACCTGGCCATCCTGGCCAAGACGGTGCCGGTGGTGGTGATGGGCCAAGGCGCCGCCTGACCGGTTCGGTCGACTCAGGCCTCGACCACGGCCATCCCGTGGTCGGCCTGGTTGAGCGGGCGTGGGCCGTCGGGGGTCGCGACCACGATGTCCTCCAGCCGAGCTCCCCACCGTCCGGGGAGGTAGATCCCCGGTTCTATCGAGAAGGCGTGGCCGGCCTCGAGCGGCGTGGCGTTGCCGCACACGATGTAGGGGTCCTCGTGCTCCTCGACGCCGATGCCGTGGCCCGTGCGGTGCACGAAGCGGTCGCCGTAGCCCGCGTCGGCGATGATGCGCCGGGCGGCGGCGTCGACGGCCTCGCACGGGGTGCCGACGGTGGCGGCGGCGACGGCGGCGGCCTGGGCTTCGCGGAGCACCGCGTAGATCTCGGCCACCTCGGCCGGCGGATCACCGATGTGGACGCACCGGGTGATGTCCGAGCAGTAGCCGGCCCCACCGTCGGTCGCCAAGGTCCCCCCGAAGTCGCAGAGCACGACGTCGCCGGCCTCGATGCGGCGAGATCCGGGATCGTGGTGCGGGCTGGCGGCGTTGGGGCCGGCGGCCACGATGGCGAAGTTCACCCGATGGTGGCCCTCGGCGAGGAGCCGGTGCCCGAGGTCGGCCGACACCTCGGCCTCGCTGCGACCGACGAGCGGCACGTCGCCGCCCTGGAGCTGGGCCGCCACCCGGTCGGCAGCGGCCGCCGCCCGGGCCAGGGCGGCCACCTCGGCCGCGTCCTTGCGGGCCCGCAGCGGGCCCACCACGCTCGACGCCCGCACGAAGCGGGTCGACGCCAGGGCTGACTGGAGGTCCACCAGGAAGCGGGCCCACGTGCGGTCGCCGATGGCGGCGGTGGCCGCCGGTTCCACCAGCCCGGCGACGATGGCCACGGGGTCCTCGGTCTCCTGCCAGGGACGCAGGCCGAAGAGGTCGGGCCGTTCCACCACCCGGGGAGCCTCGAGCCCGGGCAGGACGAGGGTGGCCCGGTCATCTCTCGGGACCACGAGCATCGTGAGGCGCTCGAGGGGCATGGCCTCGTACCCGGTGAGCCAGGGCAGATCGGGCCCGACCGACAGCAACAGCACGTCGATGTCCTGCTCATCCATAGCCCTCCGGAGGCGTTCGGCCCGCTCGACGTACATGATCCGACCATAGGCCGTCCTCTCGGCCAGGCCGTCGCACCGCGGAGGGTGCGCTTTTCCTCACAAGAACGTCTCCGTAACCTCCCCGCAACAGAGCCGGCCACTTCGTCCTTCTCGCCGGCTTCATCCCCCTCCCGCTGCGTACTCAGGAGCTTCATCTGTCATGCGATCGTCACGCGGGTTCGTCGCCGTCCTGGTTCTCACCGTTCTGATGTCGACTGCCTGCTACGGGCCGAGCCCGTGGACACCCTCGGGCGGCACCGGGCGGGCGGCCCGATCCGCCCCCTCCTCAGGCGCGTTGCTCGGCTCCTACATCGAGCCGACCACCTACGACCGGGCCGGTCAGGAGAACGCCATCCTCACCGAGGAGTCGCGTATGGGGAGACGTCGCGACATCGAGCACTGGTTCTACCCCTGGGCCAGTCCGTTCCCGACGTGGCGGGAGCCCTGGGCGGCCGCCGGCGGGCGGCTCAACCTCATCTCTTGGGCACCGGCCCTCACCACCGACATCAACGCCGGCCGACACGACGCCGTGATCGACGCCCGGGCCCGAGGCATGAAGGCACTCGGCCGTCCCGTGCTCCTGCGCTGGTTCGCCGAGATGGACGGCAGCGCCAAGCGCTCGAAGGCCGTCTCGCCGGCCGCCTTCATCGCGGCCTGGCGGCGCGTGTACAACCGCTTCCAGGCCCAGGGGGCCACCAACGTCGAGTTCGTCTGGTGCCCCACGGCCTGGAACTTCCAGACAGGAGAGGCACCGCGGTGGTACCCGGGCGACGCCTACGTCCAGTGGCTCTGCGCCGACGGCTTCAACTGGGCCCCGACCAAGCCGGGCGCCGAGTGGACGTCGTTCGAGTCCATCTTCCGCAGCTTCTACGGTTGGGCGGCGCCGCGGGGCAAGCCCATCATGATCGGGGAGGTCGGCGCCATCGAGGACTGGTCGCGGCTCGGCCGCAAAGCGGACTGGATCCGCGGCGCCGCCGACACCGTCCGGCGCTGGCCGGCGGTGAAGGCGTTCGTGTGGTTCGACGCCAAGGCCAACGCCCACTCCGACCCCCACCTCACCTACGACTGGCGGGTCGACACGACGGCGTCATCCCGGGAGGCGTGGAACGAGGTCGGCCGCTGGGCTCATTTCAACCCGTAGCCCTATCCGGGTCCGGCGGCAGCGGTGGCGGCTTGGCGGGCGTGGTAGCTGGAGCGGGTGAGGGGGCCGGCCTCGACGTGGCTGATGCCCATGGCCTCGCCCACGGCCTTGACGCGGGTGAGCTCGTCGGGCGTCCACCAGCGGGCCACCGGGAGGTGGTGTGAGGTGGGCCGCAGGTACTGGCCGATGGTGACGATGTCGGTACCCACGCCCCGGAGATCGGCGAGGGTGGCCTCCACCTCCGGCACGGTCTCGCCCAGGCCCACGATGATGCTCGACTTGGTGGTCAGCCCGGCCGCCTTGGCCCGGGCCAGGACAGCCAGGCTGCGGGCGTAGGAGGCCGAGGGTCGCACGGCCCGCTGCAGCCGGGCCACCGTCTCGATGTTGTGGTTGCACACGTCGGGCCGGGCCCCGAACACGACCTCGAGCGCATCGGGGTCGCCTCTGCAGTCGGGGATGAGCACCTCGACGGCGGTGTCGGGGGTGCGGTTCCGGATGGCGGCGATGGTGGCGGCGAAGCCGGCGGCGCCGCCGTCGGACATGTCGTCGCGGGCCACGGCGGTCACCACGGCGTAGCCGAGCCCCATGCGCTCGACGGCTTCGGCCACCCGCTCGGGTTCACCGGGGTCGGGGGGCCCGGGGTGGCGGGTGTCGACCAGGCAGAACCCGCAGGCCCGAGTGCAGCGCTCGCCGTTGATCATGAACGTGGCCGTGCCGTCGGCCCAGCACTCGAAGATGTTGGGACAACCCGCCTCCTCGCACACGGTGACGAGGTCGAGGTCGCGCATCGTGGCCTTCACCCGGCGGTAGTCGTCGCTGATGCGGAAGGTGGCCCGCATCCAGTCCGGTTTGCGAGCGGTGATGGCGAGCCCCTCGGTGACGCCGGCCTCGGCGAGGCGGCCCCGGCTGCGGGGCGGGCGCACCGGCGCCCCCGGCCCCTCGCCGCGGCTGAACGGCGAGAGGTCGGCCGGGCGCTCCCGCCAGGCGACGTCGTGGCGGTCGGCGCCGGCGCCGCCCCACCGCTCGACGGCCCGGGCCGAGACGGCGTCAACCACCTCCCGCATCGACGCATCGACCCCCTCGACGGCCAGCGACGTGACCGCCTTGTCGGCGATCCCGCAGGGCACGATGTGGTCGAACATGGCGAGGTCGGGGTCGACGTTGAGGGCGAACCCGTGCATCGAGCGGCCCCGGGTCAACCGCACGCCGATGGCACAGATCTTCCGGGGGGCATCGGACCCCACCCCCACCCACACCCCCGGGTAGCCCAGGAGGCGGTCAGCCACCACCCCGAGGTCGGCCAGCGTGTCGATCACCAGCTGTTCGACCGAGGCCACGTAGGCCGGCGTGTCGGCCATCCCCCCGCCCCCCCGCCCCGCCACAGACAGGATGGGGTAGCCGACGAGCTGGCCGGGGCCGTGGTAGGTGACGTCACCGCCCCGGTCGGTCCGTACCAGCTCGGCCCCCACCGTGGCCGGATCGACGAGCACGTGGCCGGGGTCGGCCCGCACCCCCAGCGTGTACACGGGAGGGTGTTCGAGGAGGAGGAGGTGGTCGTCGGGTGACTCGGTGAACACCCCTCGCTGCAAGGCGTGGGCGTCCCGGTAGCCGACGCGGCCGAGCCACCGCACGTGCAGCGGGCGGGGACCGGTCATCTACAGCTCGGCCTCCCAGTCCCGGCTCTCGAGGATCTCGCACACCCGGCGGAGGAAGGCGCTGGCGTAGGCGCCGTCGAAGGCTCGGTGGTCCCACGCCATCGAGAGGTTGCCCACCGAGTGGACGGCGATGGCCTCGCTGCCTCCGGCGTCGGTCACCACCACGGGCTTCCGGAACACGCCCTCGGTGGACAGGATCATCACCTGGGGCTGGTTGATGACGGGCAGGTTGACGAGGGTGCCGGTGGCGCCGGCGTTGGTGATGGTGACCGACCCGCCGGTGATGTCGTCGGCCGAGAGCTTCTTGGCCCGGGCTCGGTTGGCCAGGTCCGAGACCTGGCGGGCGATGGCCCGCAGCCGCTTGTCCTGGGCGTCGCGGATCACCGGCACGATGAGGCCCTCGTAGTTGAGGTCGACGGCGATGCCGAGGTTGACGTCGTGGTGGACGATGAGCTCCCCCTCGCCGACGGTGGCGTTCATGTGGGGGAACTCGGCGATGGCGTCGACGAGGGCCCGGGCGATGAAGGGCAGGTAGGTGAGGCCGAACCCCTCCTCGACCTTGAACCGGTCCTTGTGGGCCCGCCGCACCCGCTCGACCCCTTCGAAGTCGACCTCCATGACCGTGAACACGTGCGGCGAGGTGGCCTTGGAGCGGACCATGTGCTCGCCCGTGCGACGGCGGATGTTGTTGAGGGCGACGACGGTGTCGCGCTCGCCCGGCTTGGGCGGCGCTATCGCGGCGGGCGTCCGGGCCGGCGCCGCCGGGGGCGGAGCCGGAGCTGGGGCTGGCGCCGGTTGCTCGCCGCCCCTGGCTTCGGCCGGAGCCGGCTGGGCCGCCGCGGTCGGGGCGGGCTCCGCCGCAGCCGGCGCCGTGGTGGACTCGGGGGCGGGCCGGGGCGCGTCGGTGGATCGGCCGTCGCCCTCGACGACGCGCAACACGTCGCTGCGGGTGATCCGCCCCCCGGCCCCGGTGCCCTCGATGGAGGTGGGGTCGAGGGTGTGCTCGGCGATGAGGCGGCGCACCACCGGCGAGAGCACGAGGCCACCACCCTCGCCGCCGGCCGGTGCCGAGGCCGGGGCGGGAGCGGCCGGACGCCGGTCCGGTGACGCCTCGGGCTCCACGCCCTCGGCCTCGGCGGCCCTTTCGGTGGCCTCGTCCGTCTCCGCCGTCGCCGTCTCGGCGCCGGCCCGGTCGGCGGACGCGTCGCCGTCCCCGCCGCCTCCCTCCACCCCGGCCAGGTCCTCGTCGGCCTGGGCCTCGTCGGCCTGCTGCTCGGCCGCCTCCTCCTCTAGAGCCGTCATCGCAGCGCCACCACCGCCACCGCCCCCGTCGTCTCGGGCGGCGTCACCATCGGGGGCCGGGCCGCCGTCGCCGGCGGGGGCGCCGGCCTCGGCCGACACCACGGCGAGGACGGTGCCGACGTCGACGGTCTCGCCCTCCTCCACCTTGATCTCGGCCAGGTACCCGGCCGACGGCGACGGCACCTCGGAGTCGACCTTGTCGGTCGACACCTCGAACAGCGGCTCGTCCTCTGCGACCTCGTCGCCCACGGCCTTGAACCACCGGGTGATGGTGCCCTCGGTGACGGTCTCGCCCAGCTGGGGCATCTGGATCTCGGCCATGGGGGAACGGCTCTCTTTCGCTCGGGCCGGTCTCAGCCGTGGAGGCCGCGGCCGGTGAGGGTGAGGACGGTCTCGCCGAAGTTCTCCGACAGCGAGGGGTGGGGCTGGATGAAGTGGGCGATCTCGGCCACCGTCGCCTCCCAGTTCACCGCCAGGTAGCCCTGGCCGAGCTGCTCGGTGACCCAGGGCCCGGCCATGTGCACCCCGAGCACCCGTCCGCCGGTGCCGTCGGGGCGCTTCTCGGCGATCACCTTCACGATGCCGTCGGTCTCCCCGATGATCAGGGCCCGGCTGTTGCCGGCCCAGCGGTGCTTGGAGGTGACCACCTCGTAGCCGGCCTCCTTGGCCGCCGCCTCGGAGTAGCCGGCGAAGGCCACCTCGGGGTGGCAATAGATGCACCACGCCACCTTGGCGTGGTCGACGGGCACGGCCGTCTCTCCGAGGATCTGCTTCACGGCCACGATGGCCTCGGCGAAGGCGACATGGGCCAGCCCGGGGGTGGCGATGAGGTCGCCGACGGCGAACACACCGTCCTCACCGGTCCGGCAGTATTCGTCGACCACCACGAAGCCCCGCTCGTCGACCTTGACCCCGGTGCCGTCGAGCCCGAGGCTCTCCGAGAGCGGGCGGCGACCGACCGACACCACCACGGCCTCGACGTCGAGGGTCTCACCGTCGCCGAGGCGCACCGTCGTCCCCCCCTGGTGGGGATCGTGGCCGGTGACCTGCACACCGGTGCGCACGGTGATGCCGCGGTCCTTGAACGCCTTGCGGACCACCGGCACGACGTCGGCGTCCACTCCGGGCAGGATCTGGGGCAGGGCCTCGAGCACGGTCACCTCGCAGCCGAGGTCGGCCATCATCGACGCGAACTCACAGCCGATGGCCCCGCCGCCGATCACCGCCACCCGCTTCGGCAGCTCGGAGAGCTCGAACACCTCGTCGGAGGTCAGCACGATGCTGCCGTCCACCTCGAAGCCGCCGATGGTGCGGGCCACCGAGCCGGCGGCGAGGACGACGTGGTCGCCGGTGATCTCGGCGGTCTCATCGCCGCCGCTGACGGTGACGGCGTGGTCGGGGCCGAGGGTGCCGGTGCCGGCGAAGACGGTGATCTTGCGGCTCTTCACCAGGCCCGAGAGGCCCTTGTGGAGCTGGTCGACCACCTGCTGCTTGCGGGCCATGGTGACCCCGAAGTCGAGCTCGGCGCCGCCGGCCTTGACGCCGAAGCGCTCGGCGTCGCCGACGGAGCGGAACACCGAGGCCGTCTCCAGGAGCTCCTTGGCCGGGATGCACCCGCGGTGCAGGCAGGTGCCGCCCACCTTGTCCTTCTCGATCATGGCGACCCGGAGACCGGCGGCGGCGCCGTACAGGGCGGCGGCGTAGCCACCGGGGCCGCCGCCGATGACGACGACGTCGAAGTGCTCGGCCGTGGGGACCACCTCCTCGTGGGTCGGTCCGGAGCCTACCGGTCGGCGTCAGGGCGCCGTCCGGCCGCGGGGGTGCTCAGCGGGTGGCCAAGGTCACCTGCACGGCGAAGGCCACGAGGATGGCCAGGCCGCACAGGAGGGCGGCGAGGATGAGCTTGCGGGTGGACAAGACGCTCCGGTCAGGGCTGAGGCTGTCGGAGGACGTCGCGGATCTCCCGCAGCAACAACACGTCCTCACCTGGTTCGGTCACCTCTGAGTCGTCACCCCTGCGCTTGGTCCGTTCGAAGATGGCGTTGTAGGCCTTGACGATCAGGAACAGCACGACACCGATGATGAGCAGCGAGACGATGGTGTTGATGAAGCGGCCGTAGAGGACCTGCCCGTCGCCGATGTCGAGCACGAGGCTGTCGAAGTTCGGCTGCCCGCCGACGGCGGCGATGACCGGCGTGATGAGGTCGGCCACGAGGCTGTCGATCACGGCTTTGACGGCCAGGGCGAGGAGGAGCCCGATGGCGATCTCGACCAGGTTGCCCTTGAAGACGAACTCCTTGAACTCCTTGAGCACGACGCGCTCCTCTGCGGGGGGGACTCCGGTGGGGAACCTAGTGCCGCGGCAGCCATCGTTGGCCGACTGCCGGTCCCTGGAATGGCCACTGCTGCGACGTGGTTCCCTACCCGTGACTCTCGCCCACCCGATCAGCGGAGGCATGGCTCAGAGGTCGAGGCATCCGGCCGTGAGGGTCCGCCTCGTCGTCGTCCTCGCGGGACTAGCGGTGGTCATCGGAGCCTGCGCGCCGAGCGAAGAGAACGACACCTCCCGTGGCTCCGAGGCGACGCCGTTCCGGGTGGACCAGGTGAGACCGAGCCGGCCCGAGGGGGTCCCGTCAGCCCTCGACAACCCGGCCGACTCCAGCTTCCCGCAGCCACTGCTCGATCCGGACGAGCTGCGCTCCGGTGGGCCACCACCCGACGGGATCCCCTCGATCGACGATCCCCGGTTCCTTCGGACAGGCGATGTCGGGTTCCTCGACGACGACGAGCCCGTCCTGGCCTTGCAGGTCGGCCGCGAGGCCCGGGCCTATCCGGTCCAGGTACTGATCTGGCACGAGATCGTGAACGACACCGTCGACGGGGTCCCCGTAACGATCACCTACTGTCCGCTGTGCAACTCGGCGGTCGCCTACGACCGGCGCCTCGGCGACCGGGTGCTCGAGTTCGGCACCTCCGGGCAGCTGTTCAACTCGTCGCTGGTGATGTACGACCGCCAGACCGAGTCGCTGTGGAGCCACTTCACCGGCCAGGCCGTCATCGGCCACCTCACCGGGAGCCAGCTCGAGGTGTTCCCGGTGTCCACCGTCTCCTGGGACGAGTGGCGTTCGGCCAACCCCGACGGCTTGGTCCTCTCGCGGAAGACCGGCTTCGACCGGGACTACGGCGCCAACCCCTATCCGGGCTATGACGAGGCCGGATCGGCCCCGTTCCTGTTCGAGGGCGAGGTCGACGGTCGCCTCGCCGCCAAGGAGCGGGTGGTGGGCATCGAGCGCCAGGGCGACTCCGTGGCCGTGCGACTCGACCGCCTCGCCGAACAGGGGGTCCTTGACCTCGACGTCGGTGGCACACGGCTCGTGGCCTGGGTCAGGGCCGGCACGGCTTCGGCCCTCGACGACGACTCGGTCGGCGGCGGCCGCGACGTCGGTGCCACTGGCGTGTTCATCCCGACCGTTGACGGCCGCCAGCTCAGTTTCGCACGCCACCAGGACGGCTTCGTCGACGATCAGACGGGGACCCGCTGGAACGTGCTCGGCCACGCCGTCGACGGGCCCCTGGCGCCGGCCCGGCTGGAACCGGTAAGCCACTTGGACACGTTCTGGTTCGCCTGGGCCGCCTTCCAACCCGAGACGACGGTCGTGCCCTGAGGGGGTGGGCCTCCGTCGGCGGGTTCGGCCGCTACGGGTGCTCGTGGCCCGCGGCGACGAGCTCTGCGGCGAACCGCCGCAGACCGCCGTAGCGTGGCCTCCGCTACCGGCGCCCGGCCTCGGAGGGACGCCTTGATCTCCCGGTACACCGTGACCTCGAGGCCACATCGCCGACAGTCCTCGAGGTGGTCGGCCACCTTGTCGGCGGCGGACTGGTCGAGGTCGCCATCCAGGTACCGCTGCAGGATCCGGCCCACCTGTCGGCACGACAAAGGCCGCTCTGCGACCGAACTCCGCAAGGGCCTCATCGTCGGCTCCTCGGGGCCAGCCCGGCCGCCGTGAGCCGGTGGCGGATGCGGCGGCGAGCGCGGTGGAGGCGGCTCATCACCGTGCCGATCGGCACGCCGAGCAAGTCAGCCGCCTCCTGGTAGCTGAGACCGTCGACATCCACGAGCTCGACCACGCGACGGAACCGGTCGGGCAGGCGGGCGAAGGCGTCCTCGATGGCAGCGTCGAAGGCCTGGTCGACGACGACCACCTCGGCGCTGTCGTGGGCACGCTCGCGCTGCAGCAGGGTCTCGCCGAGGTTCGGGTCATGGAACGGCTCGGGTCGGCGACGGCGGGTCCGGTTGATCTGGGCATTGCGCATGATGGTCAGCAACCACGCCCGCGGGTAGCGCCCGTCGAAGCCCCCGATCGCTCGGTAGGCCCGCAACAGGGAATCCTGGACGAGGTCCTCGGCGTCAGCCACGTTCCCGGTCAGCGACATCGCCACCCGCACCATCACCTCCATCTCCGGAAGGACATAACGCGAGAACGCCTCGTCATCGGACACGGCCTGGGGGTCCCGACGTCCTCCCATCACCATCGAAACCCGAGGGTGTCGGCCGCCATTCCGGTTCGCGGAACAGCGGGCGTCACCGCCGGGTTCCCTCGACGATGCTCGATCTCGCCCACCGCAGAACCAGCCGTGCGGTCGAGGTATACCTCGACGGCGAGCTGTTCGCTCCAGATCGGGTCTGGGCGGTCGAAGCTCATCTTCGGACCTGCACCGGATGCCGGGGTGACGCCAGGACCCTTGGGCGCATCAAGCGCTCTCTCCGCCGCCTCGGTCAGCGTCGACCCACCCACCTGAGCGCCGCCCGGCTCCGTCGTTGGGCCGAACGGTCGATGCAGTGAGCACCGAGCCGGTCACGCTCTTCGCCGCCTTCGGCGGCGGGCTCATCTCCTTCCTCTCACCGTGCGTCCTGCCGATCGTGCCGGCCTACCTGTCGGTCATCACCGGTCTCGACATCGGCGACGGCGACGCCAACCGCGTCCAGCTCGTGCGCATCGCCCGCGACACCGGGCTGTTCATCGCCGGCTTCTCGGTCGTGTTCGTCCTCCTGGGCCTGTCGGCCACCGCCATCGGCGAGGCGCTCTTCGACAACCAGGCCGTCATCACTCGGCTCTCCGGCCTGGTGGTGCTGGCGATGGCCCTGTTCGTGCTCGGCTCCCTGATGGTGCGAGCTCCGTGGCTCTACCAGGAGAAGCGCTTCCATCCCGACCTGTCCCGGTTCGGGCCCTTCGCCGCGCCAGTCGCCGGGGCCGCCTTCGGCTTCGGATGGACGCCGTGCATCGGCCCGGTCCTGACCTCGATCCTGGCCATCGCCGCTGCCCAGCGGGGAATCGGACGAGGGGCGCTGTTGCTCGCCGTGTACTCGGCCGGACTCGGCGTGCCCTTCCTCGTCACCGGCCTGGCGTTCGGCCGGCTCACCGGGGCCCTGGGCTGGGTGAAGCGTCACTTCGCCGCCATCACCGCCGCCTCGGCCGCCTCGCTCGCCGGCTTCGGGGTGATCCTCGCCCTCGACCGCCTCGTCTGGGTCACGACCGAGCTCCAGGAAACCCTCGACGACGTCGGCCTCGGCTGGCTGGTCGAGCTCGGATGACAGGAGAACCGGTGCCCAAGCTCCGCTGGATCACCGTCGTGGTCGGCGTGACCATCATCGCCGCCGCCGGTATCGTCGCCACCGTCGCCGGTGACGACGATGCTCTCGGCTCCACCGATCCCGAGGCCTTCGACCTGCCGGCCATCGAGGGAGAGGGACGCGTTCGGCTTGACGACTTCGCCGGTACGCCCGTCGTGGTCAACTTCTTCGCTTCCTGGTGCACCACCTGCGACGCCGAGCTACCCGGCTTCGCCAAGGTCTCCCGTGAGCTCCAAGGTGAGGTCACCTTCGTCGGCGTGAACGCCCTCGAGACCGGCGATCCCCTGTTGATGCCCGAGCGCCACGGCATCACCTGGTGGCCGCTCGCCCGTGACATTGGCGGTCGCAACGGCAGCGGGTTGCATGCGGGCCTGGGGGGCCGGGGAATGCCCATCACCGCGTTCTACGACGCCGAGGGAGATCTGGTCCACGTCGACCGAGGTTTTCTGCCGGAGCCAGCCCTGCGGGCTCGGCTCGGTGACCTCTATGACCTCGACGTGACGCCGTGACTCGGCTCGACTCCCGGTGATTCGAGGCCCGACCGAGGCTCGATCCCCGCGGCCCGGTCGACCGATACCGGACCAGGTCCCAGGATCACCAGCACAACCAGCCCCGCGAGCAGGGCCAAGTCGAGCTCGGCGCCGGGCATCTCCCCCATCGAGCCGATCACTCCGATGTCGGTCTTGACCAGGATGAGGGCGCCGACCAAGACGCCGCCGAGGGCGATGGCGGCCAGCCGGGTCGCCGCACCCAAGATGAGGGCGATGCCAGCTACCAGGTCCACCACCGCCACCAGTGGCGCGGTCACCGACGCGGCCGGAGCGTCAACCGTCTCGAAGAACATCTCGGCGCCCTCGATGCCATCATCGAACTTCTGATAGCCGTGGTAGGTCATCACCCCGCCGATGACTATCCGCAGGACAAGCGGCACAGCCACGGCGAATCGCTGGGTACCGGACAGGAACGTGCGCAGTGATTCCATGTGGAGGAAACCCACCGGCATCGGCCGGGCATTCCGACGACCGAACCCCACGAGCGGAGCCGTCGCACGCTGGTGGCGACCAGTTCGCCGCCCTGGAAGTGCTCGACCCTCACTAGTCTCGGCGCCACTCAGCCGCCCCGGAGGGTCGGCATCCATGGACGTCGCCATAACCGGCTCGCACGGCTTCATCGGGACCGCCTTGTCCCGATCGCTGCGCGAGGACGGCCATGTGGTGGTGCCCGTGGTGCGGGGAGGGCACGACGGCGGCGGTCGCGTCGTGCGCTGGGACGTCGAGGCCGCCACCATCGACGCCGACGCCCTGGACGGCGTCGATGCCGTCGTGCACCTGGCCGGCGCCGGCGTGGCCTCGGGCCGCTGGACCGACGAGCGGCGCCGCCTCATCCGGGAGAGCCGCACCCGGGGCACGGCGCTCCTGGCCGAGGCGCTGGCCGGGCTCGAGGCCCCGCCGGCCGTCCTCGTGAGCGGCTCGGCCATCGGCTACTACGGCGACCGGGGGGACGAGCAGCTCAGCGAGACGAGCCCACCCGGTGACGACTTCCTGGCCGAGGTGTGCCGGGACTGGGAGGCGGCCACCGGCATGGCCGAGGCGGCCGGGATCCGGGTGGCCCACATCCGCTCCGGCGTCGTCCTCAGCACCGAGGGCGGCGCCCTGGCGACGCAGCTCCTGCCGTTCAAGCTGGGCCTGGGCGGGCCGGCCGGCGACGGGCGTCAGTGGCTGAGCTGGATCACCCTCGACGACGAGGTCGGCGCCATCCGCTTCCTCCTCGACAGCCACGTGTCGGGACCGGTCAACCTCACCGCCCCGGCCCCGGTGCGCAACGCCGAGTTCACCCGCACCCTCGGCCGGGCCCTCCATCGCCCGACGGTCCTGCGGATCCCCCGGGCGCTCACCCGGCTCCCGGCCGGGGTGGGCGACCTGGTCGGGTCGCTGCTCTTCACGAGCGCCCGGGTGGCGCCCACCGTGCTCACCGAGGCCGGCTACGACTTCGCCCACCGCGACCTCGGCGCCGCGCTGGATGCCGTCCTCAGGCGGTGACCTCGACGCCCTTCCAGAAGGCCACGTGGTCCTTGATCTCGGCAGCGGCTTCCTTCGGGTCGGGGTAGGTCCAGGCGGCGTCGGGGTTCTCGTCGCCGTCCACCACGACGGTGTAGTAGCTGGCCGTGCCCTTCCACGAGCACTCCGTGCGGTGGGCGCTCGGCAGCAGCCGGGCCTCGGCGACGGACCCTGGCGGGAAGTAGTGGTTGCCCTCGACGACGACGGTGGCGTCGCTCTCCGCCAGCACCGTCCCCTTCCATGTGGCCTTAGCCATGGGACCTCCTCGGTCCGGGTTCGTATCCCCGTGCAACCCCACCCAGCGGTGCGGGATTCCGCTGCTCAGCGGCCGGTCACTTCGGGGGCATCCGGATGCCGCCGTCGACACGGATGGTCTCGGCGTTGAGGTAGCTGTTGGTGACGAGCTCGAGGGCCAAGGTGGCGAACTCCTCGGCGGTGCCGAGCCGCTTGGGGAAGAGCACCCCCTGCTTCAGNAAGCAACTCCTGGGCCGGGATGCACCCCCGTTGCTGGCACGTGCCGCCCACCTTGTCCTTCTCGCCCATGGCCACGTTGAGCCCGGCGGCTGCCCCGTAGAGGGCGGCGGCGTAGCCGCCGGGACCGCCGCCGGCGACGACGACGTCGAAGTGCTCGGCCGTGGGGACCACCTCCTCGGGGACTCGCGGGCGAGCCTACCGGCCGGGGTTGAGCCTGTGACCGGGCCCGGTCAGCGAGCGAGTGTGACCTGGAGGGCGAAGGCCACGAGGATGGCGAGGCCACAGACGAGGGCGGCCAGGATGAGCCTGCGGGTGGACACCGAGCGGCGCTTCAGATCCGGGTGCGGAGCTCGTCGCGGATCTCACGGAGGAGCAACACGTCCTCGCTGGGCTCGGTGGCCCCCACGTCGGTGACCCCCCGCCGGGAGAGCGACTCGGCCCGGTTGTAGGCCTTCACCACGAAGAAGAGCACCAGGCCGGTGAGCAGGAACGTGACCACTGTGGTGAGGAACGCGCCCAGGAGGATCCGGCCGTCGCCGATGTCGATGGTGGTGTCGAAGTTGGGCTGGCCCAGCAGCGCTCCGATGATGGGGCTGATGACCCCGTTGGTGAAGGAGTCGATCACGTCCTTGAACTTCAGGGCGAGGATCAGCCCCACCGCGATCTCGACCAGGTTGCCCTTGAGGATGAACTCCTTGAACTGTCGCAGCATCGGGTCACCGTAGGCTCGGCCGATGGACGTCGCCATCACCGGTTCCAGCGGCCTCATCGGCACGGCGCTGCGCCGTTCGCTGGAGGCCGACGGCCACCGTGCCATCCGGATGGTGCGGCCCGGCTCGGCCACGACCGGTCCCACGATCGATTGGGACCCGCAGGCAGGCACGATCGACCGGGCCGGCCTCGAGGGCGTCGACGCCGTGGTCAACCTGGCCGGCGAGGGCATCGCCTCGGGGCGCTGGACCGACGAGCACCGCCGACGAGTGAAGGAGAGCCGCACCCGAGCCACGGCGGTCCTGAGCGAGGCGCTGGCCGGGCTCGACGCCAAGCCCCGCGTCCTGCTCAGCGGATCGGCCATCGGTTACTACGGCGACCGGGGCGACGAGGAGCTGACCGAGCGCAGCCAGGCTGGCACCGATTTCCTGTCCGAGGTGGCCATCGCGTGGGAGGCGGCCACCGGCATGGCCGAGCAGGCCGGCATCCGGGTGACCCACCTGCGCACCGGCATCGTGCTGAGCACCGAGGGCGGGGCGCTGGCCAAGCAGCTCCTGCCCTTCAGGCTGGGACTCGGCGGTCCGGCGGGCAGGGGCGACCAGTGGCTGAGCTGGATCTCCGTCGACGACGAGGTGAGCGCCATCCGGTTCCTGCTCGACCACGACGTGGCCGGACCGGTGAACCTCACCGCGCCCGCGCCCGTCACCAACGCCGAGTTCGCCAAGACCCTCGGCCGGGTTCTGCACCGCCCCGCGGTGGTGCCGATCCCCCGCGTCCTCGCCAAGCTGCCGGCAGGGGTGGGCGACCTCATCGGCTCGCTGCTGTTCACCGGCGCCCGGGTGCGCCCCGCCGTGCTCCAGGACGCGGGCTACCGCTTCGCCCACCCCACGCTCGAGGGTGCGCTCCGGGCGTTGCTCAGGCGCTGACCTCCACGCCCTTCCAGAACGCCACCCGGTCCTTGATCCCGGCGGCGGCCTCCTTGGGGGTGGGGTAGTACCAGGCGGCGCCCTCGTTGCGCTCCCCGTCGACCACCACGTCGAAGTAGCTGGCCGTGCCCTTCCACGGGCACTCCGAGGTCTGTTCGCTCTCCTCCAGGACGGCGGCGTCCACCGCGTCCCGGGGGAAGTAGTGGTTGCCCTCGACCACGACGGTGTCGTCGGTGTCGGCCAGCACGGTGCCCTTCCAGGTTGCCTTGGCCATGGTGTCGCTCCTCCTTGGTTGGTTCCGCCTGGCGGCTGCGCAGCGTGCCGACGTCAGGAGACCGGTCTACTTGGGCGGCATCCGGATCCCACCGTCCAGACGGATGGTCTCGGCGTTCATGTACGAGTTGGTGATCAGCTCGACGGCCATGCTGGCGAACTCCTCGGCGGTGCCGAGCCGCTTGGGGAAGAGCACCCCCTGCTTCAGCTTGTCCTTGAACGCCTCCGAGGCCTCACCGCTGCCGTAGATCGGCGTGTCGATCAGCCCGGGGGCGATGCAGTTCACCCGCACGCCGACCGCGGCCAGGTCCCGGGCCACCGGCAGGGTCATGCCCACCACCCCGCCCTTGGAGGCCGAGTACGACGCCTGGCCGATCTGGCCGTCGAAGGCGGCGACGGAGGCCACGTTGACGATGGCGCCCCGCTCGTCGTCGGCCAGCGGCTCGATCTGGGACATGGCCGTGGCCGCCAGCCGGATGCAGTTGAACGACCCGACCAGGTTGACCTCGACGACCTTCTTGAACACGTCGAGGTCGTGGGCCGAGCTGTACTGGCCGTCGCGACCGATGGTGCGGGTGGCCCAACCGACGCCGGCGGCGTTGACGAGCACCCGCAGCGGGCCCATCTCCTTGGCCGCCTCGACGGCAGCGATGACCTCGTCGGTGTCGGCCACGTCGGCGTGGGCGAAGACGCCCCCGATGTCCTTGGCGACAAGCGTGCCCTTGTCGTCCTGCATGTCGACCACGACGACCTTCGCTCCCCGGTCGGCCAGCCGGCGGGCGGTGGCCTCGCCGAGGCCCGAGCCGCCGCCGGTGACGATCGCTGAGATGCCGTTGATGTCCATGCCGCGAACCATAACGGAGCCTCCGCGAAGCCCTTGTGGGCGATGGGCCATCGACCACGAAGGCGATGCGGCCGCCGCGCCTTCGTCCTCCGCCGGCCGCTATCGACGCATCCGAGGGCAGCGCTTCCCGACGCCACACTGTGGCAGTGCGTCCTGGGACGGTGCTCGTCGCTGCGGTCGTGGTGCTGGCGTACGGATGGTGGGCCACGGCGCTTCCTCCCTTCACCGTCACGAGCACGGTCGCCGTGGTCGGCGCTGGCGCGGCGGCGATGGCCGTAGGGTCTCGGTACCGGCGCCCCGCTGGGGAGGCTCGGCTGCGCGCCGCTGACGTGGCGACCACGGTCGTGCTCCTCGTCGCCCTCACCGCCTGGCAGCTCGCCGCCTACCTCCAGCATCCCCGGAGCCAGCACCCGACGCTGAGCTCGCTGACGAACGTGGCGCTGGATCCCCACCCTGTCCGGGCGCTCGCCTTCGGGGTCTGGCTCCTCGTCGCCGCCCTGCTCGCTCGTCGATGACACGAGGCCTGACGGTTGCCGGCTACGCCGTGGTCGCCCTCGCGCTCGCTGCCCACCAGTGGGCGCAGTGGCGTGCCCGGCGCACCGCACCGCTCGGCCGGATCGTGGGGTGGCTCGTCGCCTCGACGCCCACCCGCTGGCTGTTGCTGGCGGCATGGCTCTGGTTGGGGTGGCACCTCTTCGCTCGGGTGGGCCGGCCGTGACCGCTTCAGGTCGCCAAGTGGCGGGCGGCGGTGGCCATCGGGAGGTCTTTCCAATGATCCGACGTCTGCGTCCGGGTGAGCTGGCGACCGTCCCTCGCCGAAGCGTCCCGGTCGAGACAGACTGCGTCGATGCTCATGGCGATGGTGGTCGGCGCGCTCGGCTCGTTCGCCCTCGTGCTGGGCGGCGCCCTCGGTTCGGCCTGGTCGGCGCCGACCAGGGTGACCGGTGTCCTGCTCGCCTTCGCCAGCGGGTCGCTCATCGCCGCTCTTGCCTTCGAGCTGTTCCCCGAAGCGGTCGACGCCGGAGGCCTGACCCGCTCGGCGGTGGGCCTGGCCGCCGGGGGCACGACCTTCGTCGTGGTGAACACCTGGCTCGATGCCCGGGTCGCCGCAGGCGCCGGTGACCCCGTCGAGTCGCCGCTGCCGGACGAGGCCGCCGGCGACCTCGCCGGTGCCGAGGCCGACCAGCGGGAGAAGCTGCAGGCGGCCGCTCACCGGACCACCCAGGGGGCCGGGCTGGGGACGGCGTTCGCGCTCCTGGCGGCGGTGACCCTCGACGGCGTCCCCGAGAACCTGGCCCTCGGCGTCTCGCTCATCGGCAACGAGGACGAGGGCATCGCCGGGTCGCTGGCCCTGCTGGTGGCCATCTTCGTGTCGAACCTGCCCGAGAGCCTGGTGGGAGCGGTGGCCATGCGACAGGGTGGGCTCGCCGTCCGCGCCGTGGTCGGCATCTGGTCGGTGACGGCGGTGGTTCTCACCGCCGCCGTGGTCCTCGGCTACGCCGCTCTCTCGTCGGTGTCGGAGGAGGTCCTCGCCTTCCCGCTCGCCTTCGCTGGCGGTGCCGTGCTCGCCTCGCTTGCCGACACGCTCATGCCGGAGGCCTTCGAGCACGGCCGGCCGCTCAACTCCTTCGCCACGGGGGCCGGCTTCTTCCTCTCGTTCGTCCTGGCCGAGTTGTGAACCCTCACGCCCCCCGCCGCCGACCCAGCGCCGGTCCTCAGCGGCGGATGACGACGATCGGGCATGCGGGACCGGCTGCGCTGGCCAGCCGCCGATCGGCGGTGAGGAGCTCGCAGCCGATGGTCTCGGCCAACGCGACGTAGGTCGCGTCGTAGGAGGTCAGGTTCTCCCGCAGCTCCCAGACCCGGGCGAGGAGGCCAACCACACCGAACCGCCGGATGCCGAGCCGCGCCCAACGGCCCAGCGCTTCTCGGGCCTCACCCTCCCTTGCCGTGCCGCGGAGGACCTGTGAGCGGAGGGCGTGAGCCACCTCGGAGTCAGCCAGGTGCGGTACAGCGACTGCCTCGTGGGCCAGTGACCGGCGGGCATCGCCGTCGTTGAGCAGTGCGAGCACGGCCGCCGAGGCGTCGAAGACGATCACCGACCAGTGCGTGCCGCTTCAAGATCGGTGACGATGTCCTCGGCCGGGACAGCGAGGTCCGGGAGGTCGCCCAAGAGCGCCGGGTTGTCGGCTCGCCGGGCCACCTCGCTCAGCTCTCGCACTGCGAAGGACGACACCGACAGGCCTTCCCGGGTGGCGAGCGCCACCAGCCCTCGACTCACCTCGTCAGGGACGTTGCGAAGGTAGAGCGCTCGCTGTCCAGTTCCCCGAAGGGCGGACACGCGACAGGTACACCGCGGCGATGGAAGGCCTGCACCGTGCACGAGTCGGCACGGGTCATCTCCCGGTCACACCACGTGCAGATGGCCATGGCGCCCGGCTCCCTTCGAGCTCGCCACCGTCTCGACGAGGACGGCGCCACGGCACGCCGGTGGGCTGAGGACATCCTCGCGCCGAGGTGTGACAACGAAGGCGGCCGCACCATCTCACTCGCGATCCACGCTGGAACGTGGCTCGATGATCGGGTGATCGGCTCGGGCCGCGCTGACAAACATGCTGCCCCCCTTCTTGGTTGTCACACCCCCTGTTTATGCTCACTGCAGATCCTATGGAATGCCATGTCACTCACCTCCGGGAAGCGGTCGACGGTCTGCAGTCGATCGACGTCGACGGGCTCTGCGATGAGGAGCTGTCGGGTCTGTTGGTGGACCTGCACTCCCAGTCGGCTCGCCTGGACGCGGCCCGGGTGGGACTGACCGGGGTCTGGGATGCCCGGAGGGCCTGGAGCTCAGATGGGGCCAAGTCCGCAGCGGCCTGGTTGGCTCACCGCACTCACCAGCCCCGAGGGGCGTTGAACGGTGAGGTGCGCCTGGCCCGCCGGTTGCGGACCATGCCGGCAACCGCCGCCGCCCTGGCCGAAGGGGACATCACCCGTGACCACGCCGAGCGCCTGGCCCGAGCCAACCGGCCCGCCCTGGAAGCGGCGTTTGCCCGCGACGAGGAGATGCTGGTCGGTGATGCCACCACCGAGCTCGGCTGGGCCGACTTCGCTCGGGCCGTGGCCTACTGGGAACAACTGGCTGCCCCCGAGGCGACCGAAGCCGACGCCGAGTCCCAGCGTGACGCCCGCCGGGCCCACTGCTCGGAGACCCTGGAGGGCACCTGGGTGCTCGACGCCCTGCTGGAGCCTGTTGGTGGAGCCATCTTCGCCGAGACGTTGGCGGGGATCGAAGCCGAGCTGTTCGCCGCCGACTGGGCCGCCGCCAAAGCCCACCACGGCGACGACGTCACCGTGGACAAGTTGGCCCGCACGCCGGCCCAGCGGCGGGCCGATGCCCTGGTCGAGATGGCCACTCGGGCCCGTACCGCCCCCGCCGACGGGTGCCGGCCCCGACCGTTGATCACCGTCCTGGTCGACTACCCCACCCTCACCGGCCGGGTGTGCGAGCTGGCCAACGGCACCATCGTGGCCCCCGGCACCCTGGCTGGGCTGCTGGTCGACGCCGACATCGAACGGGTCGTGTTCAACGGGCCGTCCCGGGTCATCGACGTCGGCCGCCGGACCCGGTTCTTCACCGGGGCCCTCCGCCGGGCCATCCAGGTCCGGGACCGGCACTGCACCTGGCCAGGCTGTGACACCCCCGCCCCCCCGCTGCGAGGTCGACCACGTGATCGCCTACACCGATGGCGGGGAGACCACCCAGGACAACGGCACCCTCCTCTGCCCATACCACCACCGCCACGGCCACCGACGAACCCGAGCGGACCCGACCGCACGACACGACGACGACCCCCACCACCCACCCGACAACACCTCGGTCGAATGAGGCTCACGCCGTGTGTGATTGCGGTCCCGATGGTGTCGTGACACTCGCCGTGGACGCTGTCCGGGCCAGTCCTCGTCCCTCGGGGTCAGTGATCGGGGTAGGGCACGGACACAACCGTCAGCCCATCGATGCCGTCGAAGTCGCCTGGGTTGCACGTGTGCACAGGCAAGCCGTTCGCCACGGCCGTGGCTGCGATCATCGCGTCGTAGGCGCGGGCCGCAGGCTTGCGTCCGGCGCGCCGGAGCGAGGCCGCGACCTGGCCGAAGGAGCGCGCCGCGGCCGCATCGAACGGCAGGGGGTCGAAGTCGGCTTCCGCCTGCTGAAGGTGGGCCTGGCGACCGGCTCGCTCCTGGTCGTCGGACGCGACCAAGGGCCCGACCGACAGCTCAGCCAGGGTGACCGCGGTGATCACAGGCTCGTCGGGCAGCGCCGACGCATCGGCCAAGCGCCCCAGGAGGATCACCGTGCTCGTATCGAGCACCCCGCGGGACACCGCATCGGTCACAGCGAGCTGTCGAGGAGCTCGTCGACGTCGGCTCGGAGCCGGTCGGGGTCGATGACGGGGAGGCGGCGCCACCGGTCGAGCAGCAGGGCGGCGGGCAGCGGGTCCTTCCTGACCGGGGTGAGCTCAGCCACGGGACGGCCCGCACGGGTTACCGTCACCCGCTCGCCCCGTGCGACCCGATCGACCACGTCGCCGCCGCGGTTGCGCAGCTCTCGGATCGACACCTCCGACGCGTCCATACCCGGACTGTATCACCCGTGATACAGCGAGCCGATCTCAGTTGGGTGTCGGTCCAGTGGGAGCGGTGCTCTTCTTCATCCGTCGAGGTCGGCGATGGCGACGTTCGTTGCGTGCGACGCCAGCCTTCGGAGATCAGCGACGTCGACGGTGGCGACGACGGCGCCCCCTGCGAGGTCGGCGACGGCGACGATGAAGGCGTCGATGCTGAGCTCAGATCCGGCGGCGACACGACCGAGCAACTGCCCGGCCCGGACGCCGGCGCGGGCGTCCACCGGATACACCTCGACTCGCTCCCGACGCAGACCGGCGAACACCCCGGCGTCCCGAGGCCGTCCCCGTACGACTTCGGCGAGGACCGCGGCCACGGTTCCGACCGGCAGCTCACGAGTGCGCATCTGCGCCACGAGTGCTCTCACCCGGTCGCGGCGTGCGACCGGGCCGTGGGCGACCGCGGAGATGGCTTCGCTGTCGAGGAGCAACATCAGCCAGCGCCCTGCGATTCGGACGCCGCACGGCCGGCGCTCCACTGATCCACCACCTGCGCTGCCCACTCGAGCGTCTCTGGGGCGACGGGGCCGTGGTCTCGCTCGAGCTCGGCGAGCCATTCGTCGACCGCGTGGAGGTGTCGAACCTTGGTCAGGTAGGCGGCGACCGCCCGGTCGACCGCCGCCGAGAGACTGCGAGCACCCACGAGGGAGCGGAGCTCGCCGAGCTGCTCCGAATCGAGCGTCATGGTCACCTTCTCCTTGGCCATGAACGCCGATGGTACCTTCATACAGCCACGCATGATCAGGTCGGCGAGCGATGGAGGTCGCTCGGATCCATCGCCAGCCCCGTCCGCTCCCCGCCGCGGCGGCCGGGGCAGAGGTCTGTCACTAGCGTCTCTTGCGGTGAGCGGGACGAGCGGCGACGGATCACGGGAAGGCGTGTCGCTGACCAACCTCGACCAGCCGCTGTTCGACGGCGCTGATGCGACCAAGCGGGACCTCGTGGAGTACCTGGACGCGGTTCGCGACCGCATCATCCCGGAGCTGGAGGGCCGACCGCTGTCGGTGATCCGGGTGCACCGAGGTCAGGAGGCGTTCATGCAGAAGAACGTCCCGAAGTACACCCCGGCCTGGGTGCGCACGGTCCGCTATTGGGCGGAGACCTCCAAGCGCGACGTGTCCTACGCGCTGTGCAACGACCGACGCACGTTGCTCTGGTTCGCCAACCAGCGAGCCGTGGAGTACCACCCCACCCTGGTGCGGTCCGACCGTCCTGCCCGTATGACTCACCTCGTGCTCGACCTCGACCCGCCCCACGCTGACGCCTTCTCGATGGCCGTCCGGGCCGCTCAGGTGGTCCGCCACGCGCTGGCCGAGGTGGGGCTGGAAGGTGCGGTGAAGACGAGCGGGGCCAAGGGTGTGCACGTCTTCGTCCCGATCGACGTCGAGGTGCCGCCACAGGACTCGGCCGCCGCGGCGCGAGCCATCGCCGGCCGGGCCGAGCGCCTGGATCCCGAGATCGCAACGACGGCGTTCATGAAGGAGGACCGTGGCGGCAAGGTGTTCGTCGACTCGACGCGTGTCGGCGGGGCCACCGTGATCGCCGCCTACAGCCCCCGCGTCCGCCCCGGCGTGCCCGTGTCCTTCCCGGTGGACTGGGACGATCTCGACGACATCGCGCCCGGTGACTTCACCGTGCACACGGCGCTCCGACACCTCGGGGACCGTGACCCGTGGGCCGCTCACATGCCGGGTCGCCAGCACCTGAGCGCAGACCTCATCGAGGAGGGCCGCGCCATTCCGGTGGCTCGAGTGCAGGCCATGCACGAGGGCAAGCGGCGCGCTCGCACCCGTCGCCGCTAGTGCGTGGTGACGACCAGCGGGCAGGTGCAACCGTGCCGAAGATGCACGACGACGAGATCGAGGTCGACGAGCCACTCGTCCGCCGGCTTCTCACCGCGCAGTTCCCGCACTGGGCGACGCTGTCGACGAGGCCGGTGAGCTCGACCGGAACCGTCAACGCCATCTTCCGACTCGGCGACGACATGGCCGTTCGCCTTCCCCGCACGCCGAGGTGACACGACCTCGACACCGAGCTGTGCTGGCTCCGGAGCCTCGCACCGCACCTGCCGCTCGCCATCCCCGATGTCCTCGCCGCGGGCGAACCGGACGACGGCTACCCGTGGAAGTGGGCGGTGTTCCGCTGGCTGGAAGGCGAGACCTGGCGGATCGACCGAGTCGACGACCCCTCCGCCGCCGCCACCGAGCTCGCCGAGCTCCTGCAGGCGCTGCAACAGCTCGACCCTACGGCCACGCCGTGCCCGCCACCCATCGGCCTCGACGCGCTCGCAGACAACGACCACGCCGTCCGCGCCGCCACCGCGGCGGCCAGTGGAATGGTCGACGCCGACGCCGTGCTCGATGCATGGGAGGACGCCCTGCAGGTCCCGGGATGGGAGGGAGCGCCAGTGCTGGTGCACGGCGACGTGCTCGCCGACAACGTCTTGGTCCACGACGGTCGACTTGCCGCCGTCATCGACTGGGCCGGCGTGAACACGGGCGATCCTGCACGCGACCTGATGGCAGCCTGGACGCTGTTCTCGGGCGCACCCCGAGAGGTCTTCAGGTCGGCCATGGCCTTCGATGACAACACCTGGGAGCGAGCCCGCGGATGGGCACTCACCCGCATCAAGAACGTCGCCTACTACGCCGAGACCAACCCGCTGTTCTCCGCCGACGCCATGGCGACGATCGCCGCCGCGCTCACCGACCGCCGCTGACCGCCGACCGCAGTCGAACGAGGGACGGCGGGTCCCTTCAGCCGGGCGGCGTCCCCCAACCGCCACCGCCGGGCGTGAGCATCCGCAAGACGTCCCCGGCCCGCATCCGGATCGTGCACTTGTCGAGAAGCCGCTCGGCCCGTGACTCGTCACCCTGGCGCAGCAACCAGTTCTCCCCCACCGCCCCCGGCTCTCCACCGGCGAGTCCCCACGGTGGCGAGACCCGCCGCTCCGTGATGAGCGACACCGTGACGTCCTCGAGCATCAGCACGTCGCGTTCGATGCCCTCGCCTCCCCGAGCGGAGCCGGCGCCGCCGCTCCCCCGCCGCAGCCGGTAGCGGCGGACCCGCATCGGGAAGGCCCGCTCGAGCGCCTCGATGGGGGTGTTCCGCGTATTGGTCATGGCCGTGTGGACGCCGCTCATGCCTGGTTGGCCCGGCCCGGTGCTGGCGGGAGGACGAGGAGGACGGCCTCCCTGGCCGCCGGCGACGGTCTCGTAGTACACCCAACCGCTGCCGCCGATGAGCAGGTTGTTCATGGTGCCCTGGGACGCAGCCCCGACCCGGTCCGGCCACGCTTGGGCCAGGGCGCCGAGGCAGACGTCGGCGACGCGCTGGCTCACCTCCACGTTGCCGGCGCCCACGGCCGAGGGGAAGGTGGCAGCCACGATGGAACCGGCCGGGGCGATGACCCCGACGGGTCGCATGGCCCCGCCGTTGGCCGGGATGGTGGGGTCGGTGGCCGAGCGGAGGGCGAAGGCCACGGCGCTCACGGTGACCGCCTCGACGGCGTTGACGTTGCCGGCCCGCTGCTCGTCGGTGCCCGTGAAGTCGAAGGTGATGCTGTCGCCGGCCTTGGTGACGCTGATGCGGATGGTGGCCGGACGCTGCTGGTCGGGGGTGGGGCCGCAGGAGTCGAGCACGTCGGCGTACGACCACGTCCCGTCGGGCAGGGCGCCGAGCGTGGCCCGCATCCGCCGTTCCCCGTAGGCCACGACCTCGTCGAGGGGCTCGTCGGCGAACTCGGCGAAACGCTCCACCCCGAGGGAGTTGGCGCCGACCTGGGCGTCGAGGTCGCCGGCCCGCTCGTCCGGCGTCCGCGACGAGGCCACGATGACGGCTCGCACACCGGTGGCGAAGGGCACCGGCGGGATGCGCAGCCCCTCGGCGTGGATCTCGGTGGCGTCGGCCGGCATGGACCCGGGGGCAGCCCCGCCCAGGTCGGCGTGGTGGGCCCGGTTGGCGACCCACCCGACGAGTCGACCGCCGGTGGCGGCGAAGGCCGGCGCGACGAGGGTGATGTCGTTCAGGTGCGTGCCGCCGGCGTAGGGATCGTTCACGACCACCTGGGTGCCTGGGGTGGCCTGGTCGCCGAGGGCGGCGATGGCGGCGGCCACCGAGGCCGGCATCGACCCGAGGTGCACGGGGATGTGCTCGGCCTGGACCAGCAGCGTGCCGTCGGGGGCGAACAGGGCGGCCGAGCAGTCGGCCCGCTCCTTGATGTTCGGGCTGAAGGCGGCCCGGCGCAGCACCTCGCCCATCTCGACGGCCACACCCGTGAGCCGGGACATCAGCACCTGCAGGCCGGCCGGATCGAGCTCGGTCACCGCTGTCCCCGTCGCTCCGAGCGCTCACGGGCACCGCCGGCCTCGCTCACCGTGCACGTCCATCGACCCCACCCGCCACCCTGGCTGCGACCGCCTTCGGCGGTCACCGTCCACGTCCACCGACCCCACCCGCCACCCTGGCTGCGACCGCCTTCGGCGGTCACCGTGCACGTCCATGGCCGGGAAACGGACGCCCGGGCACAGTCGATGGGTCGGGGTGTGCGCCCGAGGCGAGACTCATGAAGCCACTCGACGCAGGACGAGGGCCCCGAGCTCACCGGGATCGGCCCGCCAACCTTCGGGGACCCAGACGGTGCAGTCCGGCTCGGCGATGACGGCGGGCCCAAGAGCGGCGGTTCGTGCCACGTCGGGCAGGTCGGTCACCGCTGTCGGGGCCGAACGCCGGGCCGTGGCTCGCAATGCCACCACCTCGATCGGTGTGCCGGGCCGGTCATAGCCGTTGCGAAGCCGGTGCTGGGCGCCTAATTCGGCCACGGTGGGCACCCGCAGCTCGTGGCTCTGCCCGGCGTACCGGCAGTCCAGCGTGGTGACGACCTCGACACCGTCACCGGCCCCGAGGGCACCGGCGGCGGCGGCACCCAGCTCGGCCAACGCGGCGGGGACGCCGCCGTGGTCGGTCGGGGTCGACCACGAGCGGACCACGTCGTGCTGGCGGGGACCGCACAGCAGCCCCACCGCGGACAGCACCCCGGCCCGGGGTGGCACCACCACCGCGGCCATGCCGAGGGCGTCGGCCAGGGCACAGGCGTGGAGGGGGCCGGCACCGCCGAAGGCCACGAGGGCGAGGTGGCGGGGGTCGGCGCCCTTGGCCACCGACACGGTGCGCAGCGCCTGCTCCATGGCAGCGTCGACCACCCGCAAGATGCCGTCGGCCGGCATGTCGGCGCTGGCGAGCGCCGCCTCGGCGGCGGGACGGTCGAGGCGTCCGATCCCGGGGAAGTGGGCGTCGGAAGGGATGTGGCCGGCCACGAGGTCGGCGTCGGTCACCGTGGGACGGGCACCGCCCCGCCCGTAGCAGGACGGGCCGGGCACTGCTCCGGCCGAGGCCGGCCCCACCACCAGCGCGCCCCCGGGGTCGATGGCGGCGATCGAGCCGCCGCCGGCGCCGATGGTGTGGACATCGAGCGCCGGGAGCCGCACCGGGAACCCGGCCACCACCCGCTCGGCGGCCGGTTCGGGGTCACCGCCGCGCACTAGGCACACGTCGGTGCTGGTGCCGCCCATGTCGAAGGTGACGGCGTCGGGGTAGCCGTTGGCGGTGGCCACCGCAGCGGCGGCGCGGACACCACCGGCCGGTCCCGACAGGAGCAGCGCGGCCGGCCGCTCGGCGCCGTCCACGATCGGCACCAGACCACCGGCCGAGGTCATCACCAACACCTCGCCGGCGGCCTCGGCCAGCGAGCGGAGGTAGGCCCGGCAGGCCGGCCGCAGGTACCCGTTGACGACGGTGGTGACGGTCCGCTCGTACTCCCGGTACTCCGGGGACACCTCGTGGGAGCACGTGACGTCGACCCCGAGCCGGGAGTAGGCGGCGGCGACGGCCTGCTCGTGGCCGGCGTCGAGGTCGGCGTGCAGGAGGCACACGGCGACCACCTCGGTGCCCTCGGGCAGGCCCGGGACGGTCGCGGCGTCGAGTGGTTCGAGCTCGGTGCCGTCGGGACCCATCCGGCCACCGACCTCCAGCCGGTGCCGGCGGGGCACCAGCGGCTCGGGGCGGTCGGCCCACGGGTCATAGAGGGAAGGCCGGTCCTGGCGGGCGATCTCGATCACATCGGCGAAGCCGTTCGTGCTGACGAGGGCGACCTGAGCCCCACGGCGCTCGAGCAGCGCGTTGGTGGCCACGGTCGTGCCGTGAGCCAGCACGGCCACCCGGTCATCGCCGGTCAGCGCCTCCACGCCGGCCCCCACCGCCCCCGCCGGGTCGGCGGGGGTGGACGGCACCTTGGCGATGCGCCCGTCGTCGGCCACCACGTCGGTGAAGGTCCCCCCGGTGTCCACTCCGACGCGCACTCCGCCGACGCTACGGCCCCGGCCGGTTGCCGAGCACCCGTGGGTCGCAGCCGCATCGCCGGCCGAACAGCCGGCTTGGGCCACACTGACCGGACGTCGTCTCTCAGGAGGGACCCATGAAGACCCGTCTCGTCGCCGTCGTCGGCGCGCTGATCATGGTGGTGGCCGGTGGTGCCTGCGGTGACGACTCGGGGGGACGACCGTCGAAGTCCGAGCTGAGCGACACGATCGTGGAGCAGCTCGATGTGGAGAGGGCCGAGGGTGACTGCATCGCCGACGAGCTGCTCGCCTCGGACCTGTCCGACAAGGTCCTGACAGCGATCGCCGACGACGACGAGAGCGACGTCGACGACGACGAACAGGAGGAGGCCATCGAGGTCATCGGCAAGGCGACGGCGGACTGCGCCTCCGGCGGTTGACCAGCTGAGGGCGGAGGCCGGCCGGCCGGGTCAGGTCGGGGTAGGCGGCTCGACGATCCACACGTCGTCGCCGAGCCGGCGCTCCAGCTTCGCGTGGAGCCGGCGCAGGGCGGGGTCGTGGCCGTCCCAGACCAGCACCGCCTCGTGGGCGTGGCTGATGAGCCAGCCGTCCCGCCGAGCCATGGCGGTGGCCACCTCGGCTGAGGTCGACGGCACCTTGCGCTCGAGGGTGACCGTGGCACGCGCCCCGGCCAGCAGGTCCCGGAACCGGGCCCGGGTGGCGGCCGGCCACCGCTGATCGGGGTTCGGGTACGGGAGGACGGCGACGTAGGCCACGCCAGCGGCCGCCGCCGCCTCGGCGGCGAGGGTCTCGGCGCCGAGGTTGAGGCCGGTGAGCACGACCAGGTCGGGGTGCAGCCGGGCCTTGGCCGTGAGGATCTCGGTGACCGTCCGGCGCAGCCCCTCGGCCACGGGGTTGGCGTCGTAGCCGCCGAGCGCCGGGGGCCGGTGACCGAACGCGGCCAGACGGTGGCCGACGGGGACCCGCGGATCGGCGGGGACGCGGGGATCGGCCAGCGCGGCGTCCTCCCCGACGGCGTCGGCAGCCCCGCCGGGCGCTCCGGTGGAACCGTCGCCCGGACGATCCGGGGGGCCGACCGCTGAAGGGTCCGGCGGGGTCTCGCCCGACGAGGGGGCCTGGGTGAGACAGGCCCGGACGGCGAGGCGGTCGGCGAGGTCGTTCATCGGGTCCCCGCCGTGGCCCTTCACCCACCGGAACCGGGGCCGGGGATCACGCTCGAGGTAGAGGCCGACGATCGGCTCCCAGAGGTCACGGTTGGCCACCGGTGTCCGCTTGGTGCTCGTCCACCCCCGTCGCAGCCAGCCCTCCCACCACCCGTCCCGGAAGCAGTTGACGACGTAGGTCGAGTCGCTCACCACCTCGACCGGCCCCTCGATGGCGAGGAGCGCCTCCAGCACGGCGGTGAGCTCCATGCGCTGGTTCGTGGTGCGGGCGGCGGGTCCGGCCGCCCACGGCCCGCCGGGCACCGCCCACGCCCATCCGCCAGGGCCCGGGTTCCCCTGGCAGGCTCCGTCGGTGTAGACGGTGGTCACGTCGGCAGGCACGGGCGCAGCTTGCCAGCAGAACCGTCGGGTCGAGCCGACCTGTCGCGACCCGGCATGGGATCATGGAGCCGTGACCAGGCCACCGAGAACCACCGCCGTCGATCGTTCTCGGGACATGGGCATGGTCATCGCCGTCCCCATGTCCCGAGAACGGCCAGCGCACCAATGAGCCTCGATGACGAGTTCGTCGACCAGCTGCCCGACACCGACCCGGTGGAGACCCGGGAGTGGATGGACTCACTCGATGCGGTGGCCAGCATCAAGGGCCGCAGCCGAGCCGAGTTCCTCATGGCCAAGCTCATGGAGCGCAGCCACGAGCTGCAGGTCGGCGCCCCCGCTCCGGTCCGCACGCCCTACATCAACACCATCCCACCCAGCCTCGAGCAGGACCGGTACTGGTTCCCGGGCGACGAGCTGATCGAGAAGCGCATCCGGGCCTACATCCGGTGGAACGCGGCGGTGATGGTCGTCAAGGCCAACAAGGCGGCCGAGGGCATCGGGGGCCACCTGGCCACGTTCGCCTCGTCGGCGTCGCTGTACGACGTGGGCTTCCACTGGTTCTTCCGGGGCAAGGATGGCGGCCTCCCCGGCGACGCCGTCTACATCCAGGGCCACGCCGCCCCCGGCATCTACGCCCGGGCCTACCTCGAGGGCCGCCTCAGCGAAGCCGAGCTCGACCACTTCCGGCGAGAGATCGGTGGCCAGGGACTGTCGAGCTACCCCCACCCCCGTCTCATGCCCGACTTCTGGGAGTACCCGACGGTCTCCATGGGTCTCGGCCCGATCGCCTCGATCTACCAGGCTCGCTTCAACCGCTACATGCACCAGCGTCGCATCGACGACACCTCCGACTCGCGGGTGTGGTGCTTCATCGGCGACGGTGAGACCGACGAGCCGGAGACGCTCGGCTCCATCTCGCTGGCCGGACGGGAGCGCCTCGACAACCTGGTGTGGGTCGTCAACTGCAACCTCCAGCGCCTCGACGGCCCCGTCCGGGGCAACGGCAAGATCATCCAGGAGCTGGAGGCGGTGTTCCGGGGCGCAGGGTGGAACGTCATCAAGGTGATCTGGGGCTCCAAGTGGGACGAGCTGTTGCGCCAGGACGTCGACGGCGTGCTGGTCGACAAGATGAACACCACCGTCGACGGGGACTTCCAGCGCTACGCCACCGAGACCGGCGCCTACATCCGTGACCACTTCTTCGGACCCGATCCCCGGCTCCGGCGCATGGTCGACCACCTCACCGACGACGAGCTGCGGATGCTGCCCCGAGGCGGCCACGACAACCGCAAGCTCTACGCCGCCTACAAGGCCGCCACCGACCTCACCGGGGCACCGACGGTGATCCTGGCGAAGACGGTGAAGGGCTGGACGCTCGGACCCGACGTCGAGGCCCGCAACGCCACCCACCAGATCAAGAAGATGACCGTGGCCCAGCTCCGGGTCATGCGCGAGCGCCTGTTCCTGCAGGAGCAGATCCCCGCGGAGTCGCTGGCCGACGACGCCGACCCGCCCTACTACCGTCCCCCGGAGGGCTCACCCGAGCACACCTACCTCATGGACCGGCGCCGGGCCCTCGACGGGTCGCTGCCGTCGAGGGTGGTGCGCACGGCCCGGCCGCTCCACCTGCCCGCCGACGACGTCTTCGCCGAGCTGGGCCAGGGATCGGGCACGCAGGCGGTGTCGACCACCATGGCGTTCACCCGCCTGCTGCGGACCCTCTCACGCGACGATGCCTTCGGCCCGCGGGTGGTGCCGATCATCCCCGACGAGGCTCGCACCTTCGGCATGGACTCCCTGTTCAAGGAGTTCGGCATCTACGCCTCGCAGGGCCAGAAGTACGAGCCGGTCGACCACTCGCTCCTCCTGTCCTACAAGGAGTCGACCAGCGGCCAACTCCTCGAGGAGGGCATCACCGAGGCCGGCTCGCTGGCCTCGTGGATCGCCGCCGGCACCGCCTACGCCACCCGGGGCGTGCCCATGGTGCCGTTCTTCATCTTCTACTCGATGTTCGGCTTCCAGCGGGTCGGTGACCTCATCTGGCAGGCGGCCGACGCCCGGGCCCGAGGTTTCCTCCTCGGGGCCACGGCGGGTCGCACCACACTGCTCGGCGAGGGTCTCCAGCACCAGGACGGCCACAGCCTGGTGCTGGCCTCGACGGTGCCGGTGTGCGAGGCCTACGACCCGGCCTTCGCCTACGAGATGGGCGCCATCGTGAGGCACGGTCTGCGACGGATGTACGGCCCCGACCCCGAGGACGTCTTCTACTACCTGACCCTCTACAACGAGAACTACGTCATGCCGGCGATGGCCGACGGCGTCGAGGAGGGCGTGATCGAGGGCCTGTACCGGTGGGCCCCCGCGCCCGAGGGCCCCCGCACGCGGGCCACCGTCTTGTTCTCGGGGACGGCCCAGGGCGCCGCCCGCCTCGCCCAGGACGAGCTGGCCGAGCACTTCGGCGTGGGCGTCGAGCTGTGGAGCGCCACGTCCTACAAGCGGCTCCGGGAACAGGCGCTGTCGACGGAGCGGTGGAACCGCCTGCACCCTACCGAGCCCGCCCGCACCCCCCGGGTGACCGAACTGCTGGCCGACGCCGCCGGGCCCGTCGTGGCCGTCACGGACTTCATGAAGGCCGTCCCCGACCAGATCGCCCGGTGGGTGCCGGCGCCGTTCACGCCGCTCGGCACCGACGGCTTCGGCCGCAGCGACACCCGGGAGGCGCTCCGCCGGTTCTTCGAGACCGACGGTCCCCATGTCGTGGTGGCCGTCCTCTCCACCCTGGCGGCGGCCGGGGAGGTCAAGCCGGAGGTGGTCGTCGACGCCATGGCCCGCTACGACCTCGATCCCGACCTGGCCGATCCGCGCACCCGCTGACGGGAGGCCCCGGCCGGTCCCTCCGGCCCGAGCAGTGCCCGGACCCCTTGAACCCCCTCGGCTTCCGAGGTGCGAGCCCACGGGTTGGGGCGGCGAGCGGTCGTGTCGGAGGGTCGCGCCGCTTCCCCCTCCAGTTCGGAGACTACGGACGAGCGACGGCGATGAGAAGGTGGGTGACGCCGTCCTCGGTGACGGCCCGCAGCTCGGTGCCGCCGGCGGGCACGAGGCCGAGCGACGCCTGCAGCACGGTCCGCCCGCCGGCCACGGTTCGCTCGATGGTGGCGCCCGGAGCTCCCAGGGCGGCGGCCCAGTCCTGCACCGCCCGCCGAGCATCACCGGTGACCCGGACGACGGCCGACCACCCGACGGCGGCGCAGCCGCACGGACCGGCCGGGCCCACGAGCTGGCTGCCGTCCACGAGGGGGACCGGCTGCGACCCAGCGGGGCGCACGGCGACGGCGATGTCGGTGGAAGGAGGCCGCTCGATCGGGCCGTCCGGCAGCGGGACGAGCGGCAGCGGGGCGGTGGGCGGCACGGGGCGGGACCCGGCCGTGGACAGGTCCGGCGTGCCCGGGGGCAGGTAGCGGAGTGCGACGTGGGACACCTGCCCGTACCCGGCGCCGGGCCCCCGCGCCAGTACCACCAGGAGGGACTCGCCGTCCCTGGAGTCGGCGAGGAGGTTCATGCAGTGGATCCGCCGCGGGTTGCCGTAGCAGCCGCCCGGGGCGGGGCTCATCCCGAGGGCTCGGGCCTGTTCGAGGTAGTCGTTGAAGACGGCTACCGGGTCGCCGGTGACGAGGGCGAGAGCCAGGAACGCCCCATCCCGACCGCTGCGGTCGGCGGCGGGGAAGGTGGAGCCCATCAGCACCGACCCCTCGGCCACCTCCAGGCCCTCGGCCAGCTCGGTGCCCGGCCCGGCGGTGGCGTCGACCATCACCTCGAACGGTCCCACCCGATCGAGGGCCACGTCGGTGGACGGCGATGAGCCCGCCGCCGTGTCGCCGGCGCCGGCGTTGCCGCCGCAGCTCACCGCGAGGAGCATCGCCACCGTCAGCGCCCACCCTGTGCCCCGCATGTCGCTCCCCACCCTAGGAGGCTGGCTGGTCGGCCCTGGCGCACCCGCCACCAGCGCCGCATGGAGGGTCCGGTGGCCGCCGAGGCGCCGGCGGCGGGCATGCTGCTCGACCAGTAGGGCTGCGGAGATGCATACCGGGACGGTATACTCTCTGGGTGACGACCGAACAGATCGCCGTGCGGCTTCGGCGCGAGCTCCTCGCCGATCTCGACGACCTGGTAAACCGGGGCGTCTACCCCAGTCGAGCGGCCGCAGTTCGAGCCGGCGTCGGAGCCATCACCGAGCTCCACCGTCGCTCGGAGACGGACCGAGCCATCATCAACGGCTATCGACGACGACCCCCCAAGGTCTCGGACACGGACGCTACGGTCGCCTCCTTGCGGGACGCGATCGCCGAGGAACCGTGGTGATCGCTCGCGGCGAGATCTGGTGGGGCGAGCTACCTGACGTCGGGCGGCGCCCATTCCTCGTCATGACCCGCAACGCCGCCATCCCCGTCCTCCAGGCCGTCCTGGCCGCTCCGATCACGCGAAACGTCCGCGCCATCCCCACCGAGGTGTCGCTGGGCCGGGCTGACGGGATGCCGGATGACTGCGCAGCCAGCTTCGACAACCTCCGCGTGGTGCCGAAGGCCCACCTCGTCGAGCGCCTGTGCACGCTGGACACGACCCGGGTGCTCGAGGCGTGCGCCGCACTCCGAGCCGCCACCGACTGCTGAGGCCTTGCCTTCCCGGTCTCCCCTACGCTCTGGTCACATGAGAGGCACGCTCGCCATCACCGGCGACCGGGAAGCCGACGAGCTCCTGAACACCGAACCGCTGGCCTTGCTCCTCGGCATGTTGCTCGACCAGCAGGTGCCGATGGAGTGGGCCTTCCGGGCCCCGCAGCGGCTGAAGGAGCGGCTCGGCGGTGATCTCGACGCCGGCGTCATCGCCGCCATGGACGAGGCCGAGGTGGCGGCCACCTTCGCCGCCAAGCCGGCGTTGCACCGCTTCCCCGGCTCGATGGGCCGCCGGGCCCACCAGCTGTGCCGCCACCTGGTCGAACACCACGGCGGCGACGCCGCTGCGGTGTGGGCCGACGCCAGCGACGGCGCCGACCTGCTGGCCCGCCTGCGGGATCTGCCCGGCTTCGGCGAGGAGAAGGCCCGCATCTTCGTGGCCCTGTTGGCCAAGCGCATCGGCATCCGTCCGCCGGGGTGGGAGGAGGCCGCAGGCCCTTTCGCCGACCCCACCCCCCGCTCGGTGGCCGACGTCGACTCCCGCCAGTCCTTCCAAGAGGTCCGGCAGTGGAAGAAGGCCCAGAAGGCCAAGGGTAAGAGCAAGGCCGACTGACCGCCGGCCGCGCACAGCGGCTGGCTACGGAGACAGCGAGCGCAGCCGGTCGATGCGCTCGTCGGCGGGGCCGAGGAGGCGTACCAGCACCCCGAGCACCCGATCGAGATCGAGCGTCCCGGCAGCCGCCATCTCCTCGAGGTCAGCCCAGTCCTTCGTGCGGCCGAAGAACGCCTTGAAAACCGCGAGGTCGCCACACGCCAGGAACGGGATGTCGGTGCCGGCGAAGGGCTCCCGGTGCGTTCGCAGCCCCACCTGCCCGTGGAAGTCGGTCGTGTTCAAGAAGACGTCGACCGGCGTCGTATCCCACCACAGCCTTACCTGACCGTCGCGCGTGAGGAGGGCGGCGTCGGACTCGGACCGTCTGACGCCCGACGGCAGCACGGCCAACACCTGCGGTGCGAGGGAGCTGTCGACGAACACGTTCAGGTCGATGTCGATGGTGCCGCGGGCCCGCTCGGTGCACCACGCCAGCGCGAGGGCTCCGCCGAAGGCGTGCGGCATGCCGGCAGCGGCCAGCGCCTCGTGCAACGCGACGATCTTCCCGGGAAGCCCGCTCACGACGAACCGAACCGCGGATAGGGCAACTCGCTGGCATGGCGAGCCGGGAACTGAGCGGCGAGGTCGAGCACCTCCAACAGCTCTCGGCCCCGCTCGGCGGGATCGGGGCCGCCTCTCCGTGCTCGCAGCTCGACGGCGAGGGCGAAGCCGGCCGAGCGGATGATCCGATTCAGCGTCTCCACCGACGGGACCTTGTGTCCGCCCTCATAGGCGGCGAGGGTCGAGTGCGAGGTGTGTGCTCGCTGCGCCAGCGAACGCAGCGAGAGCCCGGCCCCGTGCCGGGCCGCTCGCAACGTGGCCGAGGCCTCCATGTCGCCATGGTATCTGATCGGATACCGCTCTGGACTTTGGCGGCGGTCTCGGGCTGGAGAGGCCAGGCGGGCTACGAGCGGGGCTGGCGGTCGAGCCAGCCGAGGAGCACTGCCACCGCCCTGGGGTCGTGGCGCAGCTCGTGGCCGGCGCCGGCGATGATGCGCAGGTCGGCCGAGCCGTGGGCGTCTGAGACCACCCGGGCGTCGAAGTGGGGGACGGCCTGGTCGTCAGAGCCGTGCACCACGAGCAGCGGTCGGGGGGCGAGCTTCCTGACCGCGGCCACGGGCCTGATCGTCCGCAGCTCCCGGCTCCACCCGTCGAGCGAGGTCGGGAAGGATCGGTCCCGGATCACCCCCACGTCCCGAGCGTGCTGGAGGAGGCGGCGGGGATGGCCGGCCCAATCGTCGAAGTCGGCGGGCGCAGCCAGGGCGGCGACCCCGGCGACGTGCGGCCGGGCGGCACCGGCGCAGATCGAGAGGGCGCCGCCGGTGCCGAACCCGGCCAGGCAGACGCCTCGTACCCGCTCGACGGTGGCCAGGTGGCTGGCGGCGGCGTGCAGGTCGGTGAGCCAGCCCCCGAGGGAGAAGTTCCCGGCCGACGCACCGGTACCCCGCAGGCTCACTGCGAGGACGGCCCAGCCCACCTCCCGGGCAATGCGTTCGGCCAGCTCGGGGAACGACGCCGCCACGCCGGCGGCCCCGGCCGCACCGGCCGGGAACCCGTGGCACAGCACGAGCCCGGGCACGTCCCGCTCCCGGGTGGGTGGGAGGGCGAGGTGAGCGGCGAGCTCGGCGTCGCCGGACCGGAAGCGGACCTCACCGCCCCTCCCCGGCGGGAGCGAAGGCGGCAGCTCGCTCAGATCTCGTTCCCCGCCTCGGCGGCGGCCGCCTCCTTGGCGCCCTCGCAGTGGCGGCAGGGCCGATAGCTCCGGTTGCGGGCCTCGGCCAAGGTGTCCGGACAGAAGCAGAGGTAGGTGCCAGCGGCCATCAGCTCGGCGATGCGCTGCTCGTCGGTGCAGGCGTCGATGTCGTGGACGACCTGGTCCCGCTTGTCGCCGACCCAACGGTGGTGCTCGAAACGGGTGTGGCGTTCCATGCCCGGACTGTAGGGCCCGGAATGTAAGGGTCGGGCACCGCCGCCTCGGCGGCCGCACGCGAGGAGGGGAGGCACCGAAGCGCCTCCCCTCGTCGTCTGGTAGGGCCTGGACCCCGTTCGATACCGGGTGGGACCGGCTCCCGGCCGGTGGTTCCAGGGGTGTCCGGCGTGGATTCGCCAGATGGTCCAGCCTCGCTCGCCCGGCGCACCGGGCGGCGTCCGCATCAGCGGCCGGCCACCTCCGAAGTCCCACTGCAACTGTCGTACAAGTTGGACCACCTCCTTTCTTCGGTCCTTCAATCGAACCACATCTGAGGCCGTTCGCGTCGTCGTTTGCGCGAGACCGGGTCAGGGTTCGCGAGGGCCGCCCGCCTCGGGTCCGATGGCGCCGATGGCCTCCAGGTAGGCCATCCGGGCATCAAGAACGGCGACGACGTCCTCGTCGACGATGTCGCGCCCGTCCTCGTCGGCTCGCGCCAGGATGCGGGCCACGGCGTCGTCCTCGCCGACCACCTCGAGACCTTCGTCGCCGGGGACCACCCCCTCGGCGGTGGCCGACTCGAGCATGTCGGCATCGGTGCTCAG
Organism: Acidimicrobiales bacterium; assembly: GCA_030447445.1. Classification (GTDB taxonomy): domain Bacteria; phylum Actinomycetota; class Acidimicrobiia; order Acidimicrobiales; family Iamiaceae; genus JAUJOW01. The sequence continues at coordinate 56,313 of JAUJOW010000014.1, forward strand.
CACCCAGCGGACGTCGTCGTAGGTGAGCCGGCCGGCCACATCGGCCGGCAGCCGGTCGGCGATGAACTCGACCGCCTCGGTGACGTCGAACACAGCCGGGCGGGCGCTCACCGCCAACGTCCCCGTCTCCCGGCCCACCGCGACCAACCCGATCACCACCACCGTCACCACGGCGACGACCGCGAGCACCCAGAGCACCTGCGGGCCGACCCGTCCGAGGCCGATGCGCTGGGCCAGCAGCTCCCGGTGGTAGGTGGGGTCGCCGAAGAGGAGCTCGGACGACTTGGCCCGCTTGAAGTAGAGGTGGGCCGGGTGCTCCCACGTGAAGCCGATGCCACCGTGGATCTGGATGTTCTCGGCGGCGGCGTGGAAGAAGGCCTCCGAGCAGTAGGCCTTGGCCAGCGAGGCCACCGAAGGAAGCTCGTCGTTGAGCTCCGAGGCGCACCAGCCGGCGTAGTAGGCGGCCGACTTGGCCGACTCGACCTCGAGCAGCATGTCGGCGCACTTGTGCTTGATGGCCTGGAACGACCCGATGGGCCGCCCGAACTGGACGCGGTCCTTGGCGTAGGCCACGGCCATGTCGAGGCACATCTGCGCCCCACCGACCTGCTCGGCGGCGAGGCTGACGGCAGCGAGGTCGAGCACTCGCTCGAGCACCGCCCACCCACCGCCGTCGCTACCCAAGAGGGAGGCCGGCGTCCTCGAGAGCTCCAGCTTGGCCTGCTTGCGGGTCTGGTCCATCGTCGACAGCGCCGTGCGGGTGAGGCCCTCGGCGTCGCCGGGCACCCGGAACAGGCTGACGCCGACCTCGGTCCGGGCCGCCACCAGGACGACATCGGCGGTGTGGCCGTCGAGCACGAACATCTTGGTCCCGTCGAGGGTCCACCCGTCGCCCGAGGAGGTGGCCGCCATGGTGATGCCGGCCTCGTCCCACCGCCCGTTGGGCTCGGTGAAGGCGACGGTGGCCACCGTCTCTCCCGAGGCGATGCCCGGTAGCAGGTCGGCCTTGGCCTCGTCGTCGCCGGCGTGCAGGAGGGTGTTGGCGGCCAGGACCACCGACGAGAAGTAGGGCGCGCAGAGCAGGGCCCGGCCCATCTCCTCGAGGACCACGATGAGCTCGATGTAGGAGAAGCCCGAGCCGCCGTGCTCCTCGGGGATGTGCAGCCCCTGCAGGCCGAGCTGTTCTGCCATCTGGCGCCACACGGCCTCGTCGTAGCCCTGCTCGGTCTCCATCTGCTCGCGCACGGCGGCCTCGGGGGACTTGGACTCGAGGAACTGGCGCACGACCTTGCGCAGCTCCTCCTGCTCGTCGGAGAAGGCGAAGTTCACGTGGGACCCCCAGGCGTGTCGACGACGGTGACAGCGGTGTCTTAGCAAGGTTGGCGGTGCCGGCGCACGTGGTAGTGTGTACACCGGTGCTACGGTGCGACGGTGGAGCGCATCGGCATCCGGGAGCTGCGCAACCGATCGGCGGCCATGGTGCGGCGGGCCGGTGCCGGTGAGCGCATCGTCGTCACCGTCGACGGGCGACCGGTGGCCCAGTTGGGCCCGCTCGAACCGGTGGCCGGCCCCCTGACCATCGACGACCTGGCCGCCCGTGGCCTCGTGGTCCCCGCCCGGCGAAACGATCGCCCGCCTCCCGAGCTCGAGGTCCCGACGTGGGCGGGCACCCGGCTCGACCGCATCCTCGCCGACATCCGGGGCCGGTAGGTCTCGACGTGCCGCTGGCCCTCGACACCACGGCGGTCCTGGCCCGCTACGTGTCGGCCCCGGCCCGTGGCGTGGTCCTGGCCGCCATGACCGCCGACGACGAGTGGTGCGCGTCCGCCGTCGCGCTCACGGAAGCTCTCATGCTGGTCGAGCGCATCGCCGACGAGCCGGCCAGCGGCGATCGGCTGCGGCGGGCGGTGCGCGACGACTGGGAGCGCGTCCATGTCGTCCCGGTCGACCAGCGCGGCCTCGACCCGGCCGCCCAGCACGGCCGGTCCCACCCCCACCGCACCCTTGAAGCACACCACCACGCCGCCGCCGACCCCCACCCCCCCCCCCTCAGAACCGAAAAGACCACGACTCGACACCACACACGAAGTAAGAGCTCGAGAGGCGAC
>JAUJOW010000014.1:58430-62600 GCA_030447445.1 Acidimicrobiales bacterium
ATCCGGCGTCGCCTGTCGTCGGTGGCCGGCCTCTACGCCTACCTGCTGGCCCGCTGCGCACGGTTGACGCACTGCACCTGGCCGCCGCCGACCGCCTCCCCCGCCCGGTCACCTTCGCCACCTTCGACCCCCGTCAGATCCCCGTCGCCCTCGCCCTCGGCTTCGAGGTGGTCTCCACCTCGTCGCGCTGACGACCGGCCCTGACGCCGGATCGAGCCGAACCGAGGCGTCCTACCTCCTAGCCTGGCCACGTGCCCGACACCTGCATCTACACCGACGACCGAGCCGAGATCCACCAGGTCGTGGTCGGCCCGATGGACAACAACGTCTACGTCCTGCGCTGCCGCGAGACCGGCGAGGCCGCGCTGCTCGACGCCGCCAACGAGCACGACCGCCTCCTCGAGCTGTGCCGCCAGCTGGGCGTGCGGACGGTGCTGGAGACCCACGGCCACTGGGACCACATCCAGGCCGTCCCCGCCGTGCGCGACGCCGGCTACGAGGTGGGCGTGGCCGGCGCCGATGCCGCCATGCTCGACGCCTACGACTTCGTGCTCGAGGACGAGTCGGTGGTGCCGGTGGGGCGGCTCCGCCTCCACACCATCCTGACCCCCGGCCACACCCCCGGGTCGATGTGCTTCCAGGTCGAGGGCTCACCGGTGCTGTTCAGCGGCGACACGCTCTTCCCGGGAGGACCCGGTGCCACCAAGTTCCCCGGCGGCGACTTCCCTACGATCATCCGGTCGATCGACGAGCGCCTGTTCTCGAAGCTCGACGCCGACACGCGGGTGCTCCCGGGCCACGGCGCACCCACCACCATCGGCGCCGAGCGGCCGCACCTGCAGGAGTGGGCCGACCGGGGCTGGTGACACACCCCCGTCCGCCCGGCGCCGTGTCCGCCGCCCTCCCCGCCGACGACCGCCCCATCGACCCCACCCCCGTCCACACCGCCGACCTGCCGGCCACGCCGGTGCGGGACAGGTCCATCCCGGCCTGGGCCTGGGTCGAGGCCCCACCGGAGCTGTTGGCCCTCGGTGACGACATCGGCCACCCGGCGATCAGCTACAAGCGCCGCATCGGGCCGTGGTTGCTGTGGCGGGCGGGTCCAGCGGCCAAGGCCGACGCCCGCTACTGGGCCGGCCACGTCGAGGACGCCACCCGCCATCACACGTTCCGGCTGTACGCCGACGGCAGCGGCGACGGCGTGGGGCCGAGTGGCGCTGCCCACACCCGCTTCCGGACCTGGAAGGAGGACCTCCGGGACCACCCCTGACACCGCCACGGGCGGCGGTGGTCCGGGGGACGGGGCGGATCCGTAGATCGGGAAGGATCTTCTGTAAGGGAGCTCGCAAATGAACCTCGGCCCCACCGAGCTGCTCATCATCCTCGCCGTGGTCATGCTCCTCTTCGGTGCCCGCAAGGTGCCCGATCTCGCTCGCTCCCTCGGGCAGGCGCAGCGGGAGTACAAGCGGGGCACCACCGAGGACGAGGCGCAGGAGCACCCCGCCTGAGGCGCCCGCAGGATCGGGCCGCGGACATTTCCACTACGCGTGTAGTGCTTTTAGACTGGGGGCAATGACCCCCCTGAGTACCCCGCTCTTCGAGATCGACGACCTCCACGTGGCCGCCCCCGACGGCACCGCGATCCTGCGGGGTGTCGACCTCTGCGTGGGGGCCGACGAGCTCCACGCCCTGATGGGACCCAACGGCTCGGGCAAGTCGACCCTGGCCAACGCCTTGATGGGCAGCCCCGAGTACACGATCACCGGTGGCCGCATCCGATTCCGGGGCGATGACATCACCGACTGGAGCGCCGATGTCCGGGGCAAGGCCGGCATCTTCCTCGCCTTCCAGTACCCCCAGGAGATCCAGGGGGTGTCGGTGCTGAACTTCCTGCGCCAGGCCCTCTCGGCCCGCAAGGGCATCGACCTGTCGATGCTCGAGCTGCGCCTGTCGATCATGGAGTGGATGGAGCGCCTCGACATGGATCCCTCCTTCGCCGACCGCTACCTCAACGAGGGCTTCTCGGGCGGCGAGAAGAAGCGCAACGAGGTCCTCCAGATGGCCATCCTGGAACCGGAGGTGGCGATCCTCGACGAGACCGACTCGGGCCTCGACATCGACGCCCTGCGGGTGGTGGCTCGGGGGGTGCAGGAGGTTCGCAAGGACCGTCCCGGGCTCGGCGTGCTCGCCATCACCCACTACCAGCGCCTCCTCGACGAGCTGCACCCCGACCACGTGCACATCCTGGTCGACGGCCGCATCGCCGCCTCGGGTGGCCTGGAGCTGGCCCGCCAGCTGGAGGTCGAGGGCTACGGCGCCTGGCAGCAGCCGCAGAGCCCGCCGGACGCAGCGCCACGGCCATGAAGCTCGACGTCGCCCGCATCCGCAAGGACTTCCCGATCCTCGAACAGACCGTCGCTGACCGGCGCCTCGTCTACCTCGACTCGGCTTCGTCGTCACAGAAGCCCAGGGTCGTGCTCGACGCCATGACCGACTACTACGAGACCACCCACGCCAACGTGCACCGGGGCGTGTACGGCCTGGCCGTCGAGGCCACCGAGCGCTACGAAGGAGCCCGGGACCGGGTGGCCCGCTTCATCGGTGCCCCCTCGTCGCGAGGGATCGTGTTCACCAAGAACGTCACGGAGGCCATCAACCTGGTGGCCCACGCCTGGGGCCGGACCAACCTCGGTCCCGGCGACGCCGTGCTGCTCAGCGAGATCGAGCACCACGCCAACCTCGTCCCCTGGCTGATGCTGGCCGAGGAGCGAGGAGTGGAGCTGCGCTACCTGCCCATGGCCGACGACTACTCGCTCGACCTCAGCGACCTCGATCGGCTCGTCGACGGCGTGAAGCTGGTGGCGGTCACGGCCATGTCCAACGTGCTCGGCACCTTGACGCCGGTGCGCCGCCTGGCCGATGCCGCCCACGCCGCCGGGGCCCTGTGCCTCGTGGACGGCGCGCAGTACGTGCCCCACCTCCCCACCGACGTGACCGAGCTCGGCTGTGACTTCCTCGGTTTCACCGCCCACAAGCTGTGCGGGCCGACCGGTATCGGCGTGCTGTGGGCCCGAGAGGAGCTGCTCGAGGCCATGCCGCCGTTCCTCGGCGGCGGCGAGATGATCCGCGACGTGCGCCTCGACGGGTTCACCCCCAACGAGATCCCCTGGCGGTTCGAGGCCGGCACGATGCCCATCGCCGAGGCCATCGGGCTGGGCGCCGCCCTCGACTACCTCGACGGCCTCGGGATGGAGGCGGTGCGAGAACACGAGGTGTCCCTCACCGGTTACGCCCTGCGCCACCTGACCGAGCGCTTCGGCGACGAGCTGACCATCCACGGCCCGGCCGAGCCGTCGGCGCGGGGTGGCGTCCTGTCGCTCGCCCTGCGCGACGTGCACCCCCACGACGTCTCCCAGGTCCTCGACCAGGACGGCGTCTGCGTCCGAGCCGGCCACCACTGCGCCAAGCCCCTCATGCGCCGCCTCGGCGTGGGGGCCACGGCCAGAGCCTCGCTGTACGTGTACAACGACACCGACGACGTCGACGCGCTGGCCGACTCCCTCGGCTCGGCGTCGGACTTCTTCGCCCTCTGATCGCACCGGAGACCGCATGCCTGGGCTCGAAGACCTCTACCGGGAGATCATCCTCGACCACTACCGCAACCCCAGGAACCGCGGTGAGCTCGACGCGCCCCCCGCCCACCGGGTGGAGGGCTTCAACCCCCTCTGTGGCGACGAGATCATCGTGTACCTGGACGTCGACAGCGACCGCATCGCCGACATCCGCATCGCCGGCCAGGGCTGCTCCATCAGCCAGTCCTCGGCCTCGATGATGTCCTCGGCGGTCAAGGGCCGCACCACCGAAGAGGCCCGAGCCGTGACCCGGGCGTTCAAGGCCATGATGTCGATCCACGAGTCGTCCCTCGACGGCGAGCCCGATGGGCTGGTCGGCGGAGCTGACGGCTCCGGAGGCGGCGACGGGGACGTCAAGCTGGGTGACCTCGAGGCCCTGCGTGGCGTGGTGAAGTTCCCGGTGCGCATCAAGTGCGCAACCCTGTCGTGGAACACCCTCGCCCAAGGGCTCGACGAGGCCACCGAGCCCGTCTGAGCAGGCCGGTCTGAGCAGGCCGGTCTGAGCAGGCCGGTCTGAGCAGGCCGGTCTGAGCAGGCC
>JAUJOW010000014.1:62700-67128 GCA_030447445.1 Acidimicrobiales bacterium
GGTCTGAGCAGGGCGGCCTGAGCAGCGGCCGCCGATCAGGGGAGTGGCGGCAGGGAGCCCCGCACCACGACGCCCACCGTGGTGGCCTCGACGGCCATGGGGTCGCCCCGCCGCCGGCGACCGGCCAGGTCCGCGGAGGTCCAGCTCACCGGTTGCAGACCAGGAGGAGCGTCGCGGTGCAAGAGCTCCAGACGCTCGCGGCCGGTGGCGGGAAGGGCCTCGGCGATCACGAGCACGTCGAGGTCGCTCCACCGGTTGAAGTCACCCCGTGCCACCGAGCCCACCACGACCACCGCGACCACGTTCAGGTCGCTCGGAAGTTCGGCCGCCCAGACCCGAGCTCGCTCGATCCGGGCCGCCTGCTCGGCCCGTCGGCGGGCCACCACCGGGTGGGTCATGGCTCTCCACCTTCGTTCGACAACGCCTCCCATGCTCGGTCGATCGAGGCGAGCACGGCGCTGGCATCGGCGAGGGCCAGTTCGGCGTCGGCGGCGCTGTAGTGAGCGCCGGGCAGGCCCTCGGGGTGAGCGTCGGGGTACCGGGCGGGGATGTAGTGGCGCGACAGCCGAGCCCCGGGATCCTCCACCGACCTCGCGACCCGCGTCCGAGCTCGTCAGCCACCTGCCGGAGCAGGACCACCAGATCGTGCCCCCACGCCGGTGAGCCGATGCCGTGCAGCAGGGCCTTGGCACCGAACTGGGCCGCCTGCTCGGCCAGGAAGCAGGCCCAGGCCCACTGCCCGCCGGCCGCCACCAGCGCGGCGGTGTCGAGGGTGGTGTCGGCTTGGGCCCGCCATCGTTCGAACTCCCGGCTGTCGAGCGGGACCGTCACCGTGAGGGTGGCCCGGGGCTGATGCCGCCAGCCGACCTCACACGGGCTCGTCGGGCTGGCCGAGGGCCTCGCCGAAGCTGCTGGGCGGGACCGTGGTCGGCGATCACCTCGTGAGGATCGGGAGGGCGGGGCTGGCGCTCGCCGATCAGCTCGGAGATGGCTCCCGCCAGCTCCCGGTCGCGGTCGGTGATCGCTCCGGCGTCGTGGCTCACGAGGTCGATGGTCACCGTGCTCCACGAGTTCGACCAGTCGGGGTGGTGGTCGGCCTTCTCGGCCAGCAGCGCCACCCGGGCCATGAAGGCGAAGGCCTCGGAGAAGTCGGCGAAGGAGAACTCCCGGTGCAGCTTCCCGCCGACCTCCTCCCAGCCTCCCGGCGTGTGGGTCGTGTCGTCCATGGCCGCCTTCCTACCTCACCGTTCGGGGGCGGCCAGGAAGTCCCGGATCGCCGCCGCCAGCTCGGTGGGGCGCTCGATGGGGGCGAGGTGGGCGGCCTCGGGGATCTCGACGATCCGGGCGCCGGCGATGCCGTCGGCGTAGACGGCGGCGTGCGCAGGGGGACGAGGGTGTCGTGGGCGCCGCGCACGACCAACGTCGGGGCGCGGACCCGCCACAACCGGTGGCGGAGCTTGGGGTTGTGCAGGTACGGGTCCCAGCCGAGCCGGGCGGTGGCGGCCATGGTCTGCACGACCGGCTTGATCATCTCGAAGGTGAGGTTCCCGACCTGGGCGGGGTCGTAGCGCATGTCGTCGAACGAGCGCATCATCTGGGCCATCGGGTGGTCCTGGTCGTGGAACAGGTCCTCGGCCATCTCGCCGGGGGAACGACCGAAGATGTCCTTGATGGGGGCGCCGTCCACGTGGTGGCCGACCGGGTTGATCAGCACCAGGTGGCTCACCCGGTCGGGGTAGCGGGTGGCCAGCTCGGCCGCCATCCACCCGCCCAGCGAGGTGCCGACGACGGTGGCCGCACCCAGGCCGAGGGTGTCGAACAGGTCGAGCAGGTGGAAGGTGGCGTCCTCCATGTCGTCGATCGACTCGATGCCCTCCGACTCCCCGAAGCCCGGGAAGATCGGGGCCACCACGGCGAAGGACTCCGCGAGCTCGGCCAGCAGGGGCAGGCCGGGTCCCTCGCCGGTGGCCGAGTGGAGGTAGACGAGCGGGTCACCCTGGCCACCTCGGTCGAGTTGGATCTTCCCGACCCGGGTGTCGACGAAGCCGGTGGTGAGCCCGGCCACTACGCCGCCCCCGGCTGAGGGACGGGTCGAGCATCGGCTGACCCTCGGGGAAGCGTTCCCTCAGCCGGGGCATCACCTCGGTGGCGAAGAGCTCGAGGTTGCGGCGGGTCAGGTCCTCGGGCAGGGTGCCGAGCTGGAAGAGCCCGAGCAGGTTGCCCGTGCCGAGCCGAGCCAGGTTCTCCTCGAGCTTCTCGTACACCGTGTCGGGCGACCCGACGATGGCGTACACGCCGTCCATCGCCTCCTCCCAGGTCTCGAGGGACAGGGCGAAGGTGCCCATGCCCTTCATCATCCCTTCGAGGCTGCGCAGCGTCGTGTACCCGGGAGGGTTGATGGTGATGCCGGGCAGGAGCCGCTTCACGAAGTACCAGAAGTGCTCCTCGTACTGGCGGCGGGCCTCGGCGTCGGTCTCGGCCACGAAGATGGGGCACAGCCAGCCGGCCTGGTTCGGGGCGTAGGTGTAGCCCTCGGCCTCGCAGGCGTCCCGGAACATGCGGAACATCCGGTCGAACACCGAGATGTGGAAGTAGGGGATACCCATGTAGGCGTAGCGGTGCCGGGCCACGAACTCGACGGTCTCGAGCGAACCGGCGCCGGGCACCCAGATCTCGGGGTGCGGCTGCTGGACGGGGCGGGGCCACGTGTTGAGGAAGCGGAGCCGGTAGTGCTTCCCGATGAACTCGGTGGGGCCGGGCTCGGTCCACGCCTTCAGGATGATGTCGTGAGCCTCCGCGAACCGCTCCCGGGCGTGGGCCGGGTTGATCGAGAAGGAGTAGTACTCGGGACCACCGCCCACGACGAACCCGGCGATGAGGCGACCGCCGGAGATGCAGTCGACCATGGCGAACTCCTCGGCGACCCGGGTGGGCGGGTCGTAGAGGGGCAGGGCGTTGCCGACCACGGCGATCTTCACCCGGGAGGTCTGCCGGGCCAGGATCGAGGCCATCAGGTTGGGCGACGGCATGATCCCGTAGGCGTTCTGGTGGTGTTCGTTGATGCACACCCCGTCGAAGCCGAGCTCCTCGGCGTACAGCAGCTCGTCGAGGTAGCGGTTGTAGACCTGGCCACCGAGCGCCGGGTCGAACAGCCGGTTGGGCACCGTCACCCAGGCCGGACCGTCGTAGTCGTCGGGCAGGCCCGGGTACGGCATCAGGTGGAAGCTGAAGAAGCGCACCGGTGGGGTCCTTGCGGTCGCTCGCTGACGGCGCGGCCACCCTAGCCACGACCGGCCGGGTCAGGAGACGAGCAGCTCGACCTCACAGGCGAGGTGGGGGGCGGCTGCCAGCCGGGCGTCGCCGGTGATCAGCCGAGCCTCGAGCGCCTCGGCCAAGGCGACATAGGCAGCGTCGTACGGCGTGAGGTTGTGGCGAAGCTGCCAGGCCCGAGGCAGCAGGGGGAGGTGCGGGTAGCGGGTGATCGGCAGCTCCCCCAGGCGTACGAGCGCCGAACGGGCCCGGGCGTCGTCGATCTCCTCCCGAGCGAGGGCGCGGCGCAGTGCCGCCGTCGTCTCGAGGTCGATCAGGTGCGGCGCGTGCTGATCGGGGTCGCGGTCGAGCGCGCCGCGAGCGCCAGCGGCGGCCACACCGTCGAGGATGAGGGCGTCGACGATCACGGACGCGTCCACCACGATCAATCGCCTGCGTCACGCTCCTCGCGGATCAGCTCGGCCCCGAGACCTCGTCGATGAGAGCCTCGACCCCGCAGGTCAGCCCATCCCGCCTGCGCCCCGCGTTCGAGATCTTCCACGGTGGGTCGCTGCACGCCGCGGCGGAGCTCCTCGAGGAGGTACTCCTGGAGGCTCTGACCCGCGGCCTTGGCGCGCCGGACGTACACGGCATGGACTTCGTCGGGGACGTTCTTGACCTGGACGTTCTTGGGCACCGCTTCAGGCTACCGGTGGGCGCATGCACATTGGAGCCACCGTGAAGGACGGACCGATCGACCTCAGACGCGGTCGGCGAAGGGCCCCGGGCCGAACGGGTCGGCGAACGGGTCCTCCTCGGCGGCCCTCGCCTCGGCGGCGGCCGCCTCCTCCTCGTCGTCCCCCACGAAGGCGGCATAGCCCTCCTCGTCGAGCACGTCGGCCAGGTCGGCCCCGCCCGAGGCCCGGATCCGGCCCCGCACCAGGATGTGGACCACGTCGGCCCGCAGCTCGTTGAGGAGCCGGCGGTAGTGGGTGATGGCGAGCACGCCGAGGCCGTCCTCGTTGGTGGCCTGCTCCACCCGGCGAGCGCAGGCCCGCAGGGCGTCGACGTCGAGGCCCGAGTCGAGCTCGTCGAGCACGGCGATGCGGGGGCGGAGCACCCCCAGCTGCAGCGTCTCGTTGCGCTTCTTCTCGCCGCCGGAGAGGTCGACGTTGAGGG
>JAUJOW010000015.1:0-12623 GCA_030447445.1 Acidimicrobiales bacterium
ACCCCCTCTTCCCCACCACGACGCTCTTCCTATGTGCTGGCGGCGCACGGCCGCCCGCAGGGTGGACCATTACCGGGCGCTCCTGGCCGAGCACCACGGCCACGGGAGGGGCTGAGCGACCGTGCTGACCGTCGACTACGACCGGCTCGGTGTCCGGGCCGGCCGCCGCCCCCCCCCCCGGGGCGCCGGCGCCGGCCGCCACGCCAACGAGGCCCACCGGCGGGGCGCCGGGGTGGTGGCCCTCGACCGCGACCGCTCCGAGCTGACCAGGGTGGCAGCGCTGTTCGCCGCCATGGTCGACGCCGACGAGGCGCGCGCCGACGTCCTAGCCGCCACCGTGAACGGCGACGGCACCCGCTTGCCCTTCCCCGACGCCAGCTTCGACCGCGTCATCTGCTCCGAGGTGCTCGAGCACATCGCCGACGACAGCGCTGCCCTGGCCGAGCTGTGGCGGGTGCTCCGGCCGGGGGGGGCAATGGCCGCCACCGTCCCCGCCTGGCTTCCCGAGAAGGTGTGCTGGGCGCTGTCGGAGGAGTACCACGCCCCCTTCGTGGCCGGCGGCCACGTCCGCATCTTCACCGAAGGCGAGCTGCGCCGGAAGCTCCGCGCCGCTGGCTTCGAGCCCGGCGCCTCCCACCACGCCCATGCCCTCCACTCGCCCTACTGGTGGCTCAAGTGCGCCGTCGGGCCGACCAACGACGACCATCGCCTCGTTCGGGCCTACCACCGCTTGCTCGTGTGGGACATCGCCCGCGCCCCCAAGGTCACGCGGTGGACCGAGCGTGTCCTCAACCCCATCCTCGGCAAGAGCCTCGTGGTCTACGCCGAGAAGCGGGTCCAGGCGGCCGAAGCCACCCCCGCCCGTCCGGCCGAGGACGAGCGCCAGAACAGGGAGACGATCCATGCCGGCGCCTGAGGTCGAGGGCGTGCTCAGCGCCGCCGAGGTGCAGCGGACCGTCGATGCCATCGCCGAGTGGCAACTCCCGTCGGGGATGATCCCCTGGTTCCCCGGCGGCCACGCCGACCCCTGGAACCACGTCGAGGCGGCCATGGCCCTCGCCCTGGGCGACCGCATCATCGAGGCCGAGCGGGCCTACGAGTGGCTCGTCGGCCGGCAGCGTCCGGACGGCTCCTGGCACCAGTACTACCTGGCCGACCGCGTCGAGCAGGACAAGCTCGACGCCAACGTCATCGCCTACGTGAGCGTCGGCGTGTGGCACCACTGGCTGCTCACGAAGGACTCCGGTTTCGTCGAGGACATGTGGCCGGTGGTGGAGCGGGCCGTCGAGTTCGTCCTCGAGCTCCAGACCGATCGCGGCGAGATCCTCTGGGCCCGGCACGCCGACGGCACCCCGTGGTCCTTCGCCCTGCTCACGGGGTCGTCGAGCATCTGCCACAGCCTGCGCTGCGCCATCGCCCTCGCTCACCACCTCGGCCACGAGCGACCTGGCTGGGACCAGGCCGTCACCCGCCTGGCCGACGTGATCCGCACCGAACCCGACGCCTTCGCCCCCAAGCACCGCTGGGCGATGGACTGGTACTACCCCGTGCTGACCGGGGTGGTCACCGGTGACGAGGGCAGCGCCCGCCTGGCCGCCCGCCGCGCCGCCTTCGTGATCGAGGGCCGGGGCGTGCGCTGCGTGTCGGACCGCCCGTGGGTCACGGTGGCCGAGACGTGCGAATGCCTCCTCGCCCACCTCGCCATCGGCGACCGCACCACGGCCGAGACGCTGTTCGGCTGGGTCCAGCAGTACCGCGAAGCCGACGGGCGCTACTGGACCGGGACGGTGTACCCCGAGGAGGTCCACTTCCCGGGGGGGGAGCGCTCGACCTACACCGCCGCCTCGGTGGTGCTGGCCGCCGACGGCGTGTCCGGGTCGAGCCCGGCCTCGGCCATGTTCGTGCACCACGAGTCGCTCCTCCCGCCGCTCCCCGACTTGGCTGCCGATCGCGACTGAGGTCGACCGATGCCCTGGACCGCCACCGACATCCCCGATCAGACCGGCCGCACGGTGCTCATCACCGGCGCCAACAGCGGCCTGGGTCGGCGCAGCGCCGAGGCCCTGGCCGCCCGGGGCGCCCGGGTGCTCATGGCCTGCCGCAACCAGGAGCGGGCCCGGCCCGCCCTCGCCGAGGTGGCCACCCGGGCCACCGGGCCCGCCCCCGAGGTGGTCGCCCTCGACCTGGCCGACCTGGCCTCGGTGCGGGCCGCCGCCGAGCAGGTCGTGGGGTCGGTCGACCACCTCGACGTGCTCATGAACAACGCCGGGGTGATGGCGGTGCCGTTCGCTCGCACCGCCGACGGGTTCGAGGTGCAGTTCGGGACGAACCACCTCGGCCACTTCGCGCTCACCGGTCGACTCCTCCCGGCCTTGCTGCGGGCCAAGGTGTCGAGGGTCGTCACCACCTCTTCGACGGCCCACCGCATGGGCCGGATCCGCACCGATGACCTCAACTGGGAGCGGGGGCCCTACCGCACATGGGCGGCCTACGGGCAGTCGAAGCTGGCCAACCTGCTGTTCACCCTCGAGCTCGGGCGGCGGGCCGGGCAGGCCGGTGCGCCGCTGGTGGCCGCGGCCGCCCACCCCGGCTACTCCAACACCCACCTACAGATCGTCGGCCCCGAGCAGCGGGGCAACCGGTTGACGCGGGGGGTGTGGGAGACGCTCAACCGGGTGATGGCCCAGAGCGACGAGATGGGCGCCCTCCCCCAGCTCTACGCCGCCACCATGCCCGACGTCGCCGCCGGTGACTACTTCGGTCCCGACGGCCCCTTCGAGCAGCGCGGCCACCCGAAGCGGGTGGGCTCGACCGCCGCCAGCCGCGACGCCGCCGCCGCCCGGCGGCTGTGGGAGGCGTCCGAGGAGCTCACCGGTGTGACCTACCGCTGGGAAGCGGACCGGGCGGCCTGAACCGGTCGGCGCCTCAGACCAGGCGGCGGAGCACCCGGAGCGAGCCGACCGCACGCTCCTCCTCGAAGCGGCCGGACTCGAGAGCCCGGCGGTAGATCTCGAACGGGGGACGGCCGCCGTCGGCCGGGTCGGGGAACACGTCGTGGATGCACAAGAGGCCGCCGGGGGCCACGTGAGGGCTCCAGCCTTCGTAGTCCCGGTGGGCGGGCTCGGCACCGTGGCCGCCGTCGATGAAGACGAGGGCCAACGGCGTCGACCAGTGGGCGGCCACCACCGGGGACTGGCCGACGACGGCGACGACGACGTCCTCGAGGCCGGCGGCGTGCACCGTGCGGCGGAACACTGGCAGGGTGTCCAGGCGGCCCACCGCCGGGTCCACCAGGTCGGGCTCGTGCCACTCCCAGCCAGGCTGGTTCTCCTCCGAGCCCCGGTGGTGGTCGACGGCGAAGAGCACCGTGCCCCCGGCCCGGGCGGCGGCGCCCAGCCACACCGTCGACTTGCCGCAGTAGCTGCCCACCTCGAGCAGTGGTCGGCCCACCACAGAGCGGACGGCGTCCCGGCCTGCGTTCCACAGGGCGTCGCCCTCCGCAGCCGGCATGAAGCCCCGGGCCGCCAACGCCGCGCTCCGCAGGGCAGGGTCCATGCCCGACGCCGCTGGCGGGGACGGAGATCGAGGGGCGGCCACCGCCCTGGAGCCTAGGAGGCCCACGAACGGCAAGACTGCCGACGTGTCAACGACCACGCCGGGCAACCCCCCTGACAACAACGTCCGCGTGGCCTGGTTGCGGGAGGCGGTCCACGACAGCCTGTGGGTGCTGCCGTTGCTGTTCGTGCTGGGGTCGGTGGCGCTGTGGATGGTGATGCACCAGGTCGACCAGGTCACCTCGGACGGCGCCCAGCCGTCGTTCGCGTTCGTGGGGGAAGCGACGGGGGCCCAGCAGGTGCTGTCGACGATCGCGTCGTCGACCATGGCCTTCACCGGGCTCGTCTTCTCGATCACCGTGGTGGCCCTGCAACTGGCCAGCCAGCAGTTCTCCCCCCGGGTGATGCGCACCTTCTTCCGGGACACGGGCACCAAGGTCTGCCTCGGGGTGTTCGTCGCCACCTTCGTCTACGCCCTGCTCGTGCTGCGCACGGTGCGGCCCCCGGTCGAGGGGGAGGGAGGCTTCATCCCCGGCCTGTCGATCACGGTGGCCTTCGGGCTGGCCCTGGCCAGCCTCGGCACCTTCGTCTTCTACGTCAACCACATCACCCACTCGATCCGCGTGGTCTCGATCATCGAGCGCGTGGCCGGCGAGACCCGCCGGGCCATCCGGGCCACCCGCCCCGACGACCAGCCGTCCGAGACCCGCTTCGAGCCCGCTCGACCGGCCGATGTGGTGCTCTGCTTCGAGCACGCCCCCGGGTACCTCCTCGGCGTCGACGAGGACGACCTCGTGCACCTGGCCGTCGACCACCGCTGCGTGCTCCGCCTGCTGCCGAGGGTGGGTGACTACCTGCCGAGCGGGGTGGCCGTGTTCGGCGTGTGGGCCGACGATCCCGGCGACGACCCGCCGACGGTCACCACCGAAGCGGTGATCCGGCACCTCGGCGTCGGTTGGGAACGGACCATGCGACAGGACCTCGCCTTCGGCTTCCGCCAGCTCGTCGACGTCGCCGAGAAAGCCCTGTCACCGTCGATCAACGACCCCACCACGGCCGTGCAGTGCCTCGATCGCATCCATGACCTGCTCCGGCGCATCGCCGTGCGCCCCACCCCGAGCGGGTGCCACCACGGTCCCGACGGGCAGGTCCGCCTCGTGGTGCCGGTCGCCCAGTGGGACGAGCTCGTGGCCCTCGCCCTCGACGAGATCCGCCAGTACGGCCACTCCTCCATCCAGGTCCACCGGCGGATGCGATCCGTGATCGACGACCTGTCGAAGGTGGCCACCGTCGAGCACCGGCCGGCCCTCGAGCGGCAGCGCACGCTGCTGGCCGCCTCGGCCGATCGGGCCTTCCCGGATGGCCATGACCGGCGGACGGCCGAGTCCGCCGACTCCCAGGGCATGGGGGATGATCGGGCCGACCAGGGTGACGGCGCCGCTGTCAGTCGCCCGAGGTGACGGCGGTGGCCTCCTCGGCCCGTTCGAGGATCTCGATGTCCTCGTCGTAGGGCGTGTGGTGGTGGGGCCCGAACATGATCTTGTCGAGGAACAGGTACTTGATGACCCACAGCACGCCGAACCCGGCGATGCTGGCCAGGCCCACCCACACCCGGTGGTACTGGGAGCCCTCGGTGCTGCCCGAGACGACGAACACGGTGAGGGTGGACAACGCCCAACCGGCGGCGGTGAAGAGCCAGAAGGGGATGACCTCCCGACGCAGGTGGGCCTTGCCCGACTTGCCCCAGACCCAGTGCTTGTTCAACAGGAAGGCCGGGACCGACATCATGCTGGTGGCGAGGAAGTTGGCCGTGTACTCCTCCAAGGTCGTGAACAACATGAGCTGCAGGAGGATCTGGGTCCCAGCCACACCGACCGCCGATGTGGCCGAGTAGCGCAGAGCCCGACGCCCCACGTCGGAGCGGGCGTGCGCGAGGAGGGAGGCAGGCGTGAGGTTCACGACCGATCCAATCTAGTCGTGGCCGGGCAGGGCATTGGTCCGAGCGATGCCACCGAGCCACGCCGCGCTCGGCTTGGCCGTGCGCTCGAAGGTCTCCCGGTCGACGGAGACGAGGCCGAAGCGGGGCCGGTAGCCGAAGGCCCACTCGAAGTTGTCGAGCAGGCTCCAGTACGTGTAGCCGCGCACGTCGATGCCGTCGGCCAGGCAGCGCAGCACGCCCTCGAGGGCGCGCTGCACGTACTCGATGCGCTGGTCGTCGTCGTCGGTCCCGATGCCGTTCTCGGTCACGAGCACCGGTACGGCGCCGCCGGTGCGCTCCCACGCCCGCCGGATGGTCGCCTCCAGGGACTGGGGCCACAGCTCGTAGCCCATCGGCAGAGTGGGCACGCCGGGCTCGGGCCCGACCGGTCCCTTGGGGCCGATCCGGACCCGTGAGTAGGTCTGGACCCCGATGAAGTCGTCGCCCCCGGTGGCATCGAGGTAGGTGTCCTCCATGTGGTGCCGGTCCCGGTCGAGGCGGGCTTCGCCGCCGTCGACGGCGACCCACTCCGACATGGCGAGGGTGAGGCCGACAGGCACCCCGGGAGCGGCCGCCCGGATGGCCTCGACCCCCTTGCGGTGGGCGTCGACGAACACCTCGTTCACGGCCGGGAACGACTTCGGCTCCTTGCGACCGGGAGGGAACACGCCGGCGAGATGGCCGTAGAAGGAGACGATGTTCGGCTCGTTCAGCGTGCACGCCCGGCTGATCACCGGCCCGAGCGCAGTGGCGGCGTGGGAGCAGAAGTCCGCGAAGTGGTCGGCGGTCTCCGGCGCCGCCCAGCCGCCCCGGTCGGCGAGCCAGCGCGGCGTCGTGAAGTGGTGGAAGGTGACCACCGGCTCGACCCCCCGCTGGCGCAGGCCCTCGCAGACCCGCACGTAGTGATCGAGGGCGACCCGGGAGTGCTCGCCCGGCTCTGGCTCGATGCGGCTCCACTCGATCGAGAACCGGTAGTCGTGGAAGCCGAGCGACGCCACCAGGTCGGCGTCGACGTCCCAACGGTTCCAGCTGTCGCAGGCGTCGCCGCTCGGCTCGGCCACACCGGAGCCCGGGGTGTGCTCCCACCGCCACCAGTCGTTGTTCCAGTTGCCTCCCTCGATCTGGTGGGCGGCGGTGGCGGTGCCCCAGCGGAACCCCTCGGGGAAGCGGGCGGCGGCGTCAGCATCCCGGGACGGGTCGCTCATCGGTCGGACCGTAGCCGTGGGCGGACGGATGACAGCGGTTCTGCCCCTGGGGCGACGTGGGAGCATGGCCCGATGCAACAGGAGGCCGTCGACGAGCTGATCGCCCTCCTCGACCTGGAGCCCATCGAGGTCAACATCTTCCGGGGGCTCAGCCCCGATGTGAAGGTGCAACGGGTCTTCGGCGGGCAGGTGGCCGGCCAGGCCCTCGTCGCCGCCGCTCGCACGGTCGACCCCGCCGTCGCCGTCCACTCGATGCACGCCTACTTCCTGCGTCCGGGCGATCCGACCGTGCCCATCCTCTTCGAGGTCGACCGCATCCGTGACGGCCGGTCGTTCACGACCCGGCGGGTGGTGGCCATCCAGCACGGCCGGGCCATCTTCAACCTGTCGGCGTCGTTCCATGTCCGGGAAGAAGGCTTCGAGCACCAGCTCCCGATGCCCGACGGGGTGCCCGGGCCCGCCGAACTGCCCGACTTCCGCACCCGGTGGGCCCCTTGGGCCGAGGTGCTCGGCGAGGCGTACCACCGCCCCCGGCCGATCGACACCCGGCACGTCGACTGGGACCCGTCCGATCGGAGCTCGTCGCTCCCACCCCGCCAACAGGTGTGGATCAGGGCCGACGGCCGGCTACCCGACGACCCCGTGCTCCACGCCTGCGTGCTCACGTACGCGTCGGACATGACCCTGCTCGACACTGCCCGCCTCCCCCACGGTCGGTCCTTCGAGGACGACGACGTCATGATGGCCAGCCTGGACCACGCCATGTGGTTCCACCGGCCGTTTCGGGCGGACGAGTGGTTGCTCTACGATCAGGACACCCCGTCGGCCTCGGGGGCGAGGGGCCTGGCCCGAGGTTTGATCTACTCCGCGTCCGGTGAGCTGGTCACCTCCGTGGTCCAGGAAGGCCTGATCCGCCCGCTCACATGACCTGACCCGTCCCCGCTTCGAACCGACGGTCGCCGACGCTGGCCGCCATCCACAGCCCCTGACCGACGTGCCGGTCGCCGACCTTGCCACACGTACCGCCCCTCGACCGAGGAGGCGCGAGCGCCAGCTCGGGTTGGTGCAGCCGCTCGGGCCAGACCGGCCCCAGCGCACGAACCTCGGGTCGTTCAAGAGCCATGCCGTGCGGCGAAGGGGGATCAGGTCGTCGTACCCGGCATCACCTCGGCGGCGTCGATGATGGAGTAGGCGTAGCCCTGCTCGGCGAGGAAGCGCTGGCGGTGGGCGGCGTACTCCTGGTCGACGGTCTCCCTGGCCACGACGGCGTAGAAGTGGGCCTGGCCGCCGCTCGCCTTCGGGCGCAGGATCCGGCCGAGCCGCTGGGCCTCCTCCTGGCGGCTCCCGAAGGTGCCCGACACCTGGATGGCGACCGCCGCATCGGGCAGATCGACCGAGAAGTTGGCCACCTTGGAAACGACGAGCAGAGGCTCCTCACCGGCCCGGAAGGCGTCGTAGAGGCGCTCGCGCTCGGGGACCGGCGTGCGGCCCGTGATCACCGGCGCGCCGAGGCGCTCGCCGATGACGTCGAGCTGATCGAGGTACTGACCGATCACGAGCGTCGGCTCGCCCTGGTGGCGGGAGACGAGGGCATCGACCACCGCCAGCTTGGCCCGGCTCGTGGAGGCGATCTGGTAGCGCTCGTCGGGCTCGGCCACGGCGGCGGCGAGGCGCTGGTCGTCCGGCAGCCCAACCCGCACCTCGGTGCAGGTGGCCGGCGCGATCCACCCCTGCCGCTCCAGGTCCCGCCACGGCGCGTCGTAGCGCTTGGGGCCGATGAGGGTGAACACGTCACCCTCCCGTCGGTCCTCGCGCACGAGCGTGGCCGTCAGGCCCAACCGGCGCCGGCTCTGCAGGTCAGCGGTCAGGCGGAACACGGGCGCCGGTAGCAGATGGACCTCGTCGTAGACGATGAGCCCCCAGTCGTTGGCATCGAACAGCTCGAGGTGCGGATAGGAGCCCTTCCGGCGGGTGATGACGATCTGGTACGTGGCGATGGTGACCGGGCGGATCTCCTTGCGCTCGCCGGAGTACTCGCCGATGTCGTCATCGGTCAGCGACGTCCTCGTCAGCAGCTCCCGGCGCCACTGGCGGGCCGACACGGTGTTGGTGACGAGGACGAGCGTTCGCGCGCCCACCTCGGCCATCGCGGCGGCGCCGACGATCGTCTTGCCGGCCCCGCAGGGCAGCACCACGACGCCGCTGCCCGCGGCCACGAAGCCGGTGACGGCGGACCGCTGGTAGTCCCGCAGCACCCACCCGTCGGTGCACAGCTCGATGGGGTGGGGGGCGCCGTCGACGTGGCCGGCGAGGTCCTCGGCCGGCCAGCCGGCCTTCAGCAGGGCCTGCTTGAGGCGGCCGCGGTGGGCGATGGGGACCTGCACGATCGACGGGGCCAGCCGGGCACCCACCAGCTCGGCCACGCCCTTGGCCCGAAGGACCTCCTCGAGCACGACGGTGTCGGCCGGCAGCGTGGTCCGCAGCTCCAGCCCTTCCCCGCCGTCGGAGTCGAGGACCAGGCGGCCGTAGCGGGCCATGGTCTCGGCCACGTCGACGAGCAACCCGGGGGGCGGGTCATAGCGCGACCACGACAGCAGCGCGTCGACGGCCTGCTCGGCGTCGAAACCGGCGGCCCGGGCGTTCCACAGGCCCAGCGGGGTCACCCGGAAGGTGTGGACGTGCTCAGGGGAGCGCTCGAGCTCGGCGAAGGGCGCGATGGCGGCCCGGCAGGCCTCGGCGTCGGGGTGGTCGACCTCGAGCAGCAGCGTCCGGTCGGACTGCACGATGAGCGGCTTGCCGGCCGGCCCGTTCACGGTCGACCCCTGGCGCTGCCGAGCACGCGGATCCCCCAGACGTCGTCGGGGTCGACCGTGACCAGGGAACCGTCCGGCTCGCGCTCCACGGTCACGAGGCCGACGCGGAGGTCGACGTCGACCACCAGGCCGGTGACGGCTCGCTCCCGCCCGGTGTGCGCGTCGACCAGGCGGAGCTCGACGATTGCGGCGGTGTCGAGCAGGTCGACCAGCGTGTCGAAGAGCACCACGGGGTCGAGGTCGTCGTCGAGGTCGTCGTCGAGGCCGTAGGCGATGCGGACGTGATCGGGCTGCGGGTCGGCACCGACGTCGAACCCGTCGTCGGCCGAGCGGGCCTCGAAGAGCGTGGCAATCTCCGACCCGGGATCGGGCTCGGCCGCCGCCAGCAGGGCCTTGGCCACCGTCTCGACATCGACCGGGCCGGCCGTGGGCCCGCCACCCCGGCCCGGCCGCGGCACGGATGCGGCGGCCCGCTCCCGGCGGGGCTGTGCCCGCAACGTCGCACCGCTGGCGTCCTCCTCGACGGGCAGGAAGCCGGCGTCCCGCAGGGCCGTCAGCACGACCGCGGGCTCCGCCTCGGACGTCGCCACCGTGGGGGCGAGGAGGCGCAGGCCGACCTTGGCGAGGCGCCGGTGACGGATCGCCTCCTCGAGCAGCACGGCGTCCTCGGAGCGCACGTACGAGCGCACGCCGCCCACCCGCATCGATCCCCAGCGCCGGGCCGTGTCCGTGACGAGGTACTCGAGAGGCTGGGGGACGCCCCGGGCGGCGTGCTCGGAGAGGAACGCCAGGATCTGCTCGGCGTCTCGACCCGCGTCGAGGGCTCTGCGCACGGAGCCAGCCGAGAACCGCAGCACCACCGCCGAGCCGGCCGACTCGGTGTCGGCCAGGAGGCGCAGCTCGTCGAGCAGGCCCTGCGGTGCGGCAGCGTCGACCACGGCGGTGAGGTCGGCCTGCAGGATCACCTCGGCGGGGGCGTCGACCAGCAGCGACGACGCGAGCTCGGCGACAGCCTCGTCGCCAGCGTGGAGCAGGCGGCCGACCGAGGTCAGCGCCCCGTCGGAGGCCAGGCCGAGCGCCGCGGCCTCGGCCACCGTCCAGTCGACGAGATCACCCACCACGTCCTCGAGCCCCTGCACGACGGCGGGGAGCGACCACCCGACGGCGCCCACCAGGTCGCCGGCCACCCGCTGGCCGGGGGCAGCGGAGGCGAGGAGGTCGAGCGTCTCGTGGCGCAGGCGGCGACCGTCGACGCCGTTCACTCTCACGAGGCCCGGGGCGACCTTGCCGGTGGGGGCCTTGCGGCCGGCGATCGAGGGGATGCCCGGCGCGTCGAGCCAGCCCCGGGCCAGGGCGAGCCAGCGGTCACCGGGCGACCCGTCCAGCCACCCGTCGGCGGCGTCGGTGGGCACGACCGGCTGGTAGGAGGCGCGAGCGACGAGGCCGGCCTCGGCAGCCATCTCCAGGAGCACGAACGCCTCCTCGGTGCTGACCTCGAGCGCCTTGGCCAGGCGACCCACCTCGCGACTTCCGACCCCGCCGCCCTTCAGGGTGGCCGCCGGCGTCGCCTCGAGCAGGCCGAGCAGCCGGGTGACGGAACGGACGGTGGTGCCGGCGCGGGCGGCGGCGCGGCGGTCCAGCTCGGCAGGGTCCCCAGCGGCGACGCTGGCCACCGGCGGGGGCTCGGGTGCACCGGCGGGGATCGCGACACCGCCCCGGAGGGCGAGCCCGACCTCTCGGGGCACCTCGGCCAGCCCGTAGCCGTAGGACTGCCGGGGGTCGATGAGGAGGCCGCGGGCCAGGAGCCAGGCGTGGGGGCCGGCGGCGCCGCTCGTCGTCGTCGGACGGCTCCAGGCGGTGTACGGCAGGTCCACCTGCCCCGAGCGGGCCTGGCGGAGGAGCCTGAGGGACTCCGGAGGGGCAGCGTCGAGCAGGCGCCTGACGGCGGCGGGGTCGGACAGCACCGCGACGACGGCGGCGGCAAGGTCGGCCTTGCTGCGGCCAGCCGCCTCGACGCCGATGGCCTCGACCATCCTGCGCAGCACCGACACGCTGAGGGCGGAGAGAAGGTCGGCGGCGGGAGGGCCCAACCCGCACGGGCGGGTCAGGAGCGAGACGAGCCCGGGGTTGACCCAGATCCTCCCCTCGCCGTCGAGGAACAGCAGCAGCCGGTCGGCGAGGCGCTCGACGCCAGCCTCGACCTGCTCCACGGTGGCCGTGTCGCCTCCGGCCGTCCGTACCAGGGCGGCGATGGCCGATGCCGACGTGGGCCCCCGGAGCACGAGCGCGACCTCGAGCAGCTGGCGGCACCACCGGTCGCACCCGTCCACAGCCAGGGCCACCGAGTGCTGCCTCGTCACGCGACCGGCGAGGTCCTGGACGCTTGGCGGTGGCCGGGGGACCAGCAGGTCGGGCCGGAGCTCGAGCCCTCGTGCGAGCCGCCCCGCATCGAGGGCCCCGAGCAGGCTGCTCACCGAGGGACGATCGCTGCGCTGGAACAAGCCACCGATCGTATGCGCCGGCGCCTCCGCGTCAGCGCATGGCTGGCGGACCGTTCCCTACGTTGGCCGGCTGGCCAGGAGCGTGAAGGTCAGGGGAACCCGAGGGCCTCCCTCGGGTGCCTTCCAACGGTGGTCGGCGGTCTCGACCAGCCAGGGGAACTGGGGCCGGACCGTCCAGTCGTGTTCCGTCAACCCGTCGATGCGCAGGCCGTGGTCGAGCAATGCCGTGACGATCTCGCCGATCGAGTGGTTCCACTCATAGACGCGGGTGTTGACGAGACGGCCGTCGCCGTCGGTGTAGGTCACGTCGCCGTCATCCACGAAGGGTTCCGGCTCCTCGAAGCACGTGTGCTCGATCCGCACGTCGTCATCGGCCAGAGCCCAGGCCACCGGGTGGACGTCGTGGAGGTAGAGGCGCCCGCCGGGGCGTAGGAGCGTGGCGACCTGGTCGGCCCAGCGGCCGATGCTCGGCACCCAGCACAGCGCTCCGAGGCTCACGTACACGATGTCGAAGGTGTCTGGGGCGAGGGCTTCGGCGGCATGGAGCACGTCGGCCTCGACGAAGCGGGCCC
>JAUJOW010000015.1:12723-80885 GCA_030447445.1 Acidimicrobiales bacterium
TCTGGGGCGAGGGCTTCGGCGGCATGGAGCACGTCGGCCTCGACGAAGCGGGCCCGATCGGTCAGTCCGGCACGGTCGGCCACAGCCCGAGCCTCAGCGATGGCGGCGTGGGAGAAGTCGAGACCGGTCACGCGAGCACCGACGCGCGTGAAGGCGAGGGTGTCGAGACCGAAGTGACACTGCAGGTGCACCAGATCGAGACCGTCCACGTCGCCGAGCGCGTCGAGCTCTCGTGGGCGAGGTCCGCGCTGCTCAGCCAACCACCCCTCGACGTCGTAGAAGAACGAGCTGACGTGGATCGGCACTCGTTCGTCCCAGTTGGCGCGATTGGCAGCAACGTGGCTGTCCATGAGCGAGACCCGGTCGTAGCTGGACGTTCCGGCACTTGCCGGCTTCGATGAGGTTACGTCCGCGGATCCGAGGCACCGGGGCCAGGACCGGCGCGGCGCTCACGCCGGTCCAGAACCGCCGGAAGGATCGCTTCAGCGGACGTCGACACGCCGAGGTCGGGCGTGTTCGGGCTTGGGGACCCGCACCGTGAGGACACCCTCGTCGAGAGAGGCGTGGACATCAGTGTCGTCGACGTCGCTGGGGAGGGTCACCTCGTAGGAGAACTGCCCCACGACCCGCTCACGGCGGCGCAGGATGCCGACTCGCTCCTTCTCCTTGCGCTCGCCGCGCACCCAGACGCGTCGACCGGCGATCTCGATGTCGATGTCCTCCTTCCTCACGCCCGGGAGCTCGATCTCGACGCCAGGGATCGAAGGGAGCGACGTCGGTGGGGTGCTCATCGCTCCGTCGAACGGGGAGTGCCATGTTCGTCACCTCATCAAGCTCGGCCACCGGGACTGACTCAGCTCGAGGTCGCTCCCGTGTCGATGGCCTTGGCCTCACCGCCGCCGCCGGAGCTGATCTCGACCTTGCGGGCCTTGGCCTGCTCGGCCACCGGGATGCTCACGGTGAGAACACCGCCGTCATAGGTGGCCTCGACACGCTCGGTGTCCAGGCCCTCGCCGAGGAACAGCTGGCGGCTGAAGTTGCCCTGAGGGCGTTCGCTGGCGATGACCTGATGGTCCTCCGCCGGTTGCCACTGGCGCTCGGCCGACACGGTCAACGTGTTCTTCTCGACGGTCAGGGCGATCGAGGACGGGTCGACGCCTGGCAGGTCGAAGTGGACCACGAACGAGTCGCCCTGGCGATACGCGTCCATGGGCATGACGGCCGGACGGGCCCGGGTCCCGAACGCCTGCTGGGTGAGGCGGTCGAGCTCACGGAAGGGATCGCTTCGCATCAGCATGGTGACTACCTCCTTCATCTCGCTCCGGTGTTCGTACCTTTCTCCCATCGCGCGTCGACGCATTCGGACCGACGATTATTCCGCCGACGACGCAAAAAGTGGGTGGAGCGAGGCGGCGAAGGACGGTTCACCGGGCTCGGCTCAGCGGTCGGTGAGCGCCAGCCGGGCTCCGAGCGCAACGAAGGCGCCGGCGAAGGAACGTCGCATCCAGGTCGTCACCCGAGGGCGCGAGACGACGCGGTCCCGGACCTCGGCGGCGAACACCCCGTAGCCCACGAAGATGACGAGCGTGAGCAGCATGAAGATGGCGCCGAGCTGCACCATGCGCCAAGAAGCGCCGGGCACGTCGTCCTTCACGAACTGCGGCAGGAACGCGAAGAAGAAGATCGTGAGCTTCGGGTTCAAGATGTTGATGAGGATGCCGGAGACGACCACCTTGGCCGCCGACCGAGGAGCCGGCGCCTCATCGGCCATCAGCACACCCTTGTCCCTCCACGCGTTCCACGCCATGTAGAGGAGGTAGGCCACACCGAGGTACCGCAGCGTCTGGAACGCCAGCGCGCTGGTGTGCAGCAGCGCGGCCAGACCGGTGATCGCCGCCACCAGGTGCGGGACGATGCCGAGCGTGCATCCCACAGCGGCCACGATGCTGGCGCGCGCCCCCCGTGACAGCCCCGCCGCAAGCGTGTAGAGGACACCGGTGCCCGGTGTGGCCACCACGATGAGCGTGGTCACGAAGAACTCACGGCTCACTGGCGTCGCTCCACCACGGGACGACAGTAGGCGCCACTTAGCCCGGCTCTGACCAGGACTGGGAGCGGGCTGGAGCGACCACCAGACCGGCCTCGTCAGCGGCCGTCCGCAGACGGACGTCCCAGGCGACCATGAGGGGGTCTGCGTCGGCGAGGGCCAGCACGCTGGCGAGGTGAACGGCATCGGCGCCGCCGAGGACGAAGCGGGTCACCAACGCTCCCGCGGCGTCAGCGATCGGTTCGGTGAGCTCGACCACCCGCGTCGCCGCCCAGAACTGCCGCCAGTCCTTGAGGGCACGCCGAGACTCCGTCGGGCTGAGGCGACCGCCCCGGGTGGCGGCTGACAACGCCGCCGTCACCTCCGGGTGCGCCAGGCGGTTGGATGCGACGGTGTCGGCCTCGTCCCACAGCCGAGCGGCCACGTCGCTACCCGGCTCGTCCACCACGAGCTTCACCAAGGCGCTGCTGTCGAAGTAGGCGACTGCCACCTCAGCTTCGGAGCTCGGTGATCAGCTCCGACACCGAACCGCTGGCCGTCGCCCTGCGCCGCCCGCTGGCCCGAGGCCTGGCGGCGCGCCGTGGACGGCTGATGATGCCATCGCGCTCGAGCCGCTTCAGGAGGTCGGCGGACTCGATCCCCACCAGACGAGCGACCGGCACGCCGCGCTCGGTGACGACCACATCAGCCCCCGCTCGTGCTTCCTCGACCCACTTCCTCAGGTTCGCACGCAGCTCACTGATGGCTATCTCCACAGCCAGCATGGTACAGATTCGCCGAGTCGTCTTGTACGACGATCGAAGAACCACCTTGGAACCGGCGGCTGGCTCAGCCTTCCAGCTCGTACCGGTAGACGTTGGTGTCGCGGGGCTCGAAGCCGAGGCGTTGGTAGAGGCGGTTGGCGGCCTCACGGCTGGGGCGGGAGGTGAGGTCGACGCTGCGGGCGCCGGCGGCGGTGGCCAGCTCGAGGGCGCGCCGGTTGAGGGCCTCGCCCACGCCTCGCCCGCGGGCGGCGTCGTCGACCACCACGTCCTCGATCCAGGCCCGCACGCCGGTCGGGATGCGGAACCGGGCCAAGGTCAGCGAACCGATGATGGCCCCGCCGGGATCGTCCTCGGCCACGAGCAGCACGGTGGCCGGCGATGCGACGACCTCGGTCAGCTCCGCCTTCGTCGGCGGCGGGGCCGAGCGCGACAGCTGGGGCAGGAGGCGGGCGAACGCAGCGACCAGCTCATCGGTCACCGTCGTGGCCTCGCGCACCGTGACCGCCATCGGGCCAAGGTAGCCACCACCGCCCGCCGAGGGCGGAGCTGGCCCGAACCCGAGCCCGGGCCGAGGCCACCGAGGTGGTGGTACGCCGGATCCACCGTCGCACCACCGCCTTGCCGATGCCGGCCGCGGCCTAACCTGACGTCCTCGCCTGGGGGGCGGCGGCGCCACGCGCACGCGGGGCGTGGGTCGCTTCGGAGCGGCCGATACGGTTCCGGTCATGGACCACGTGCGGTGGAGGAGCCGGCCGCACCTCGACAACCCGCTGCTGCTGGCTGCCTTCGAGGGCTGGAACGACGCCGGTGACGCCAGCAGCGGGGCCGTGCGCTGGCTGCAGGAGCGCTGGGACGCCGAGCCGTTCGCCGAGATCGACCCGGAGGACTTCTTCGACTTCTCGAGCACCCGGCCCCACGTCCGCCTCGACGACGGCATGCAGCGGGAGGTCATCTGGCCCAGCCTCGAGCTCTCGGCGGCCACCGTCCCCGGTACCGGCCGTGACGTCGTGCTCCTGCTCGGCACCGAGCCACAGCTCCGCTGGCGCACGTTCAGCGAGCAGGTCACCGGCGTGGCTCGAGCCTGCGGTGTGCGCCTGGCCGTCACCCTCGGTGCCCTCCTCGCCGACGTCTCCCACGCCCAACCGGTCTCGGTGATCGGCACCGCCTACGACGCCGCCGTGGTCGACCAGCTCGGCTTGACGCCGTCCACCTACGAGGGCCCGACCGGCATCGTCGGTGTGCTCCACGACGCCTTCCGGCGGGCCGGGCTGCCGTCGGCGTCGCTGTGGGCGGCCGTCCCGAGCTATGTGCCGGCGGCTCCGTCACCGAAGGCGACGCTGGCCCTCGTCGAGCGCACCTGCGATCTGCTCGACGTGTCGATGGTGACCACGGACCTCGAGATCGCCAGCGCCTCCTACGAGCGCCAGATCACCGAGCTGGTGGACGCCGACGACGACACCCGCGAGTACGTGCGCCGCCTCGAGAACCGCTCCGCGGTGGACACCTCCGATCACGAGGATCTCGTGGCCGAGGTCGAGCGCTTCCTGCGCGACCAGGACGACTGAGCTCGTCGCAGATCATCAGGACGGGACGAACCGAGGCCAGGGGCGGGCCTGCTCGAGGATCCGAGCCAGCCGGAGAGCGACGTCGTCGCGATGGCGGCGCACGGTGAGCATCACCCCCACGGGCAGACCGTCGCTGGCCGTGCCGGCGGGCACCGCCACCGACGGGTTCCAGCACAGGTTGGCCAGCATGGTGAACGGCGTGGCCATGGCCGGGCCGACGGCGCGACCGTCGATCTCGGGCGGGGGCGGTCCTTCGGCGGCGAAGGCGGTGACCGCCGTGGTCGGCGTGATGAGCACGTCGACGTCGGCGAACAGGCCCGCCACGTCGGCCTCGAGCTGGGCTCGACGTCGCAGGGCCCGGGCGAAGCGGGGCAACGGGTGGTCGGCGGTCTGCTCGAGCACCTGGCGGGAGTAGAGGGAGAGGTCGTCGGCCACCTGCGGCCAGCTGCCCTCTTCGATATCGAGCCAGAGGTCGAGGGCGCCGTTCGACAGCCAGGTGCGGACCGGGTCGGTGAGGTGGACCGGCTCCTCGTCGATCACCAGCCCTGCTGCCTCGGCCAGCGCCTGTGCCGCATCACCGGCCAGGTCGGCCACCTCGGGGTCCACCGTGGCGAAGCCCAGGTCGGAGGACCAGCGGGCTCGGAGCCCGCCCACGTCGAGCTCCTCGATGGCCCGCTCGTAGCGGAGGTCGACAGCGGGGAGCGTGGTGCGATCGCGGTCGTCGGGACCGGCGACCACGTCGAGGTGCCGGGCGGCGTCGGCGGTGGTCGTGGTCAGCACGCCGCTCACCGCCGTCTGCGAGCCGGTCGGCCCGGGGTTCGGGATGCGCCCGTAGCTGGCCTTGAACCCCACGAGCCCACAGAAGCCGGCCGGGATGCGGGTCGACCCACCGCCGTCGCTGGCGGTGGCCAACGGCACCAGCCCAGCGGCCATGGCCGCCGCCGAACCGCCGCTCGATCCGCCCGGGGTGCGGGCGACGTCCCAGGGGTTCCGGGTCGTGCCCCACGCCCGGGTCTTGGTGAAGTTCAGTGTGCCGAACTCGGGGGCGGCGGTCTTGCCCACGGGGATGGCGCCGGCGGCTCGCATCCGGGCCACGTGGACCGAGTCAGAGGCCACCGGTCCCTGTCCCTTGAAGAGCAGGGACCCGTGCGAGGTCGGCATCCCGGCGCAATCCTCGAGGTCCTTCACCCCGAAGGGCACACCGGCCAAGGGTCCGGGATCCTCACCCCTGGCGACGGTGGCGTCGACGGCCTCGGCGCAGCGCCGTGCCAGTTCCCCGTCGACGTGGACGAACGCGTTGAGGGAGTCGTTCCCAGCGTCGATCGCAGCCACTGCCTCGGCGACCAGATCGACGGCCCGCCGCTCCCCGGAGCGAACCTGATCGGCCAGCTCGGTGACCGGCGGCCACTCCACCTGTGCCATGACTGCTCCCCTGCTGACGACGACCTCGGTCGGGGCAACCTATATCCGTCGACCGCTGAGCGCGCCGCTACCGTCCGGTGCGTGACGGCCAAGGTGTCGACCTGCGTGTGGCGCCTCTCCACCGACCTGATCCGCGCCCTCGACGAGCGCTTCGGGGAGCCGGTCGATGCCTACGTCAACGGCAGCCAGACCTGGTTGCGAGACGACGGGCCGAGCGGGGAGACGATCGAGTGGCGGCTGCACCCGGCCGCCGGCTTCCGGGCTCCCGAGGGGCTCAGCCACCACGACCTCTTCCCGGCCGTGGCCTTCGCCCTCGCCAGCGAGACCGAGCCTCCCGCCCCGATCGACGCGCTCTGGGACGGCCTCGAGGCGTACCCGGCCTACGGCGACGAGATCGAGCCCGTCCCGCTGGCCACGGCGGTGACCACAGCCCTCGGGATCGGTCCCGACGGCACCGGCCAAGTTGACCACGACCGCATCGGCGAGGCGTGGGAACAGGCCCGCGGCCGACTCTCCATCGTCGACGCCCTGTTCGCCGAGCTCGGCTGAACGGTCCGCGCCGTCACCAGGGTCGTTCTCGGGACTTGGGGACGGCCATCACCATGCCTATGTCCCGAGAACGGCCCGATCTCGTCTGGCTCGGACCTCGGGGCGGCGCAGCGGGGGGAGGGTGGCGGGGGGGTGGCGGCGGGGCGGCAGCTTGGTGAGGAGGTCGGCGGTGATGGCGGTGATCTCGCGCACGGCCTCCTCGACGGCAGCGCCCGTGGCGGCCGACGGCTGCTGCACGCCGCTGACCTTGCGCACGTACTGCCTCGCCGCCGCCTCGATCTCCTCGGCGGTGGCCGCCGGTTCGAGTCCTCGGAGCGTCGTGATGTTGCGGCACATGCGACGCAGGTTAGGAGGGGTCGGTCGGGCTAGGCCCGTTCCCCCTCCCGCCACGGTGGCGTGCGGGGCTCGTCGTAGCGGACCTCCATGGGCTCACCCCGGATGGCGGCGAAGGCCAGCTCACCCCACTGCGAGTAGCCGGCGAGGGGCTGGGGCAGGTCCTCCTCGGCGAACCAGCCGACGTCGGAGGTCTCGAGCGGGTGGGCGGCGAGGTCACCACCCACGGCCCGGCAGTGGAACACGAGCGAGTAGAGCGGCACCCGGGTGAACCCGAGGCGGAGCCCGTCGAGCACGGCGATGAGTCGCACCACCTCGCAGGCCACCCCCGTCTCCTCCCGCACCTCCTTGACCGCCACCTCCGAGGCCGAGTAGCCGACGTCGGCCCAGCCCGTCGGGTACAGCCAGATGCCGGAGTCAGCCCGCTGGACGAGCAGGATCCGGCCTTGGTCGTCGCCCACCACCGCCCCGACCGCCACCTTGGGCGTCACGTAGCCGGGGACGCCCTTGCCGACGCTCTTCATCCACTCGGCCACCAGCTCCTCGGGCTCGGCGACGCGGTCGAGCTCGACGCCGGCGGCGTGGCGGATGTCGGCGGCCACGGCCAGGACCTCCTCGAACCGCTCCCGCTCGTAGAGGTTCTCGGTGAACCCCAGGCCGGTGCGGGCGATGCCGGCCAGCGCTTCGCTCCAGCGCAGCAGTTGCGCCTCGCTGACCCGGGCCTCTTCCACGTCGGGCGACGCTATCTCGTCGCCCCTAGCCGGCTCCGACGGCGTGCAGGACCGCTCGCTGGATCTCGTCCAGGTGGGTGGGATCGGCGATGGGTCCACCGTCGTCGCCCACGACGTAGAAGGCGTCCACCACGCTGTCGCCGAGGGTCTGGACCTTGGCGATGCGGATGTCGGCGTCCATCTCAGCGAGGGCCCGGGTGATCCGGTAGAGCAGCCCGACGGCGTCAGCGGCGTGCACCTCGATGACCGTGGCCGTCGCCGATGCGGCGTGGTCGACCCGCACCTCGGGCGTGACGGCGGGGCTGCGTCGCCGGCGGGCGTAGGTGCGGGCCCGCTCGTCCAGCCGGGCCCGGAGGGCGAGACGGCCGGCGAAGGCGCGGTCGAGGTCGGCGGTCACCCGGGGCCAGTCCACGGGCGTGTCGTCGTCCTCGGCACCGGATTCGACCACGAACCGCTCCAAGGCGAAGCTCCGCTCGTCGACGAGGGCGTCGGCGGAACGCACACCGAGGCCGTGCAGGGCCAGCACCCCCGCCACCCGGCTGAACAGCCCGGGTCGGTCGTGAGCCACCACGGTCAGCGTGTGCCCCTCGCCTAGCACCGCGGGCTCCCGGGCCTCGAGGAGAGCCCGTTCGGCGGCGGTGGGGAAGGACGACGCCGTCCGCTCGGTCACCGGCGAACCCCCGAGGACGGCGGCCGTGCGCTCGACGAGCTCGGCCACGAGCTCGGCCTTCCACCGACCCCAGGCCGCCGGGCCGGTGGCCAACGAGTCGGCCTCGGTGAGCGCAGCGAGCAGCTCGAGCGTGCCGACGGTCCCCACGGCGGCGGCCACGGCGGCGATGGTGGCTTCGTCGGAGAGGTCGCGGCGAGTGGCCACGTCGGGGAGGAGCAGGTGGTGGTGGACGAGTTCGACGAGGACGTCGACGTCGCCCGGATCGAGACCCATCCGCGCCCCGATGGTGGCCACGAGCCGCATGCCCACCTCGGTGTGGTCGCCGGGGCGGCCCTTGCCGATGTCATGGAGGAGCGTGCCGAGCACGAGGAGGTCGGGCCGGGCCACCCGGTCGGCCAGGGCGGCGGCGTTGGCGGCGGCCTCGCACAGGTGCCGGTCGACGGTGAAGCGGTGGTAGGCGTTGCGCTGGGGCCGGCTGCGGGTGGGCTCCCACTCGGGCAGCACCCGGTGCACCAGACCCCGCTGGTCGAGGGATGCCACGACGGCGATGGCGGCCGGCCCGGCCAGCAGCAAGGCGACGAGGGCGTCGACGGCCCCGGCCGGCCAGGGGTCGGGGAAGGGAGGCGTCTCCGCCGCCAGCCGGTCGAGCGAGGCCCGGTCGATGCCGGTGCCGGCAGCGGCGGCGGCCGCCGCCGCCCGCAGGGCGACGGCGGGGTCGGTGGCGGGATCGGCGGTGGCGGTGAGGTGGATCTGCCCGTCGCGCCGCTCCACCCCGGGGGCGACGAGCCGGGGGCGCGATCCCACCGTCCACGCCGGCCCGGCGAGCTGTGACCGCACGCGCCGCCACGACTCGTCGGACCGCCAGGCGATCCGACGCCCGGCGGCGGCCACCCGGGCCATGAGCGCGTCGGCATCGGGGTCGCCGAGGGCCTCGGCCACCCCGTCCTGCTCCTGGAGCACGAGGACGTCGGTGGCCCGCCCCGTCCGACGGTGGAGCTCCACCCTGGCCGCGAGCAGGGCATCGTAGGCGGCGGCGAGGGCGGGATCGTCGAGGTCGTCGGCCAGGCTGACCCTGCGGGCCCGCCCGGCCCAGCGCAGGGCGTGGACGTCACGGAGTCCACCCCGCCCGGCCTTGAGGTCGGGCTCGAGGTGGAAGGCCACCTCCCCCGACCGGGCGTGGCGGGCATCGACCGAGTCGGCCAGCCGGCTGAGCCAGCGCCGGCCCCGCTTCTCCCACGCCGCCACGGCACCGGTGGCGAGGGACGCGGTGAGGCTTGGGTCGCCGGCGAGGTGCCGGACGTCGAGGAGCGCGGTGGCGGTGTCGAGGTCGTCGGCAGCCAGGGCGAGCGCCTCCCGGATGGAGCGCACGGCGTGGCCGAGCTTCACCCCCTCGTCCCACACCGGGTACCAGAGCCGCTCGGCCACCTCGCCCACGTCTGGGCGACCGGCGTGGAGGAGAACGACGTCGAGGTCGCTGAACGGGCACAGCTCGGCCCGGCCGTACCCGCCGACGGCGACCAGCGAGAGCCCGACGGCGTCACCCTCACTGGCTCCGGCAGCCTCGGCGAAGAGCCCCGCCAACCACTGGTCGGCCCTCCCGGTGAGAGCCCCGACGAACCCCCGCCCCGTGAGCCCAGGGGCCGAACGAGCGTCGGCGAAGCTCACACCGCGTCGTTGTCCCGCTCACCGGTGCGGATCCGGAGCACCCGGTCCACGTCGGTGATCCAGACCTTGCCGTCGCCGATCTTGCCGGTGCGGGCGGCGGAGACGATCACGTCGGCGATGCGCTCGGCGTCGGTCACGTCGGCCACCACCTCGATGCGGATCTTGGGCACGAAGTCGACGGTGTACTCCGCCCCCCGGTACACCTCGGTGTGCCCGCCCTGCCGGCCGAAGCCCTGCACCTCGGTCACGGTCATGCCCTGCACGCCCGCTTCCTTCAGCGCCTCCTTGACCTCGTCGGCCTTGAACGGCTTCACGATGGCGGTGATCAGCTTCATCGGGTTCCTTCCCTGGGGGTGGCAGCGGGCTCAACCGAAGTCGCCGTAGGCGTAGGCGTTCTCGGCGTGGAGTGAGAGGTCCATGCCTCGATCCTCCTCGTCGGACGTGATGCGCAGGCCCATCGTCGCATCGATCACCTTGGCGATGATGAACGAGGCCACGAACGAGTAGGCGAGGGTGGCGAAGGAGGCCACGGCCTGGTCGAACAGCAGGTCGATGCCGCCGCCCGTGAGGAGGCCCTCGTTCGAGATGTCGGGCACGGCCGGGTTGACCTTGGCGTCGGCGAACAGGCCGAGGAGCAGGGAGCCGACCAGGCCGCCGACGAGGTGCACGGCGATGACGTCGAGGGAGTCGTCGAAGCGGAACATCCGCTTGAGGCCGAGGGCGAGGAAGCAGACGACGCCGGCGGCGAAGCCGATGAGGATGGCCGGCATCGACCCGACGAAGCCGGCGCACGGGGTGATGGCGACGAGGCCGGCCACCGCCCCCGAGGCCCCACCCAGGGTGGTGGCGTGGCCGTCCTTCAACCGCTCGGCGAGGAGCCAGCCGAGCATGGCCGCAGCCGCCGCCACGAAGGTGTTGAGGATGGCCTGGGCGGCGATGCCGTCGGCCCCGAGGGCGGAACCGGCGTTGAACCCGGCCCAGCCGAACCAGAGGATGCCGGTGCCGATGAGGGTCCACGGCAGCGAGTGGGGGGGCATGGCCTCGTCGGGCCAGCCCTTGCGCCGTCCGAGCACGAGGACCACGGCGAGGGCGGCGGCCCCGGCGTTGATGTGGACCACGGCCCCGCCGGCGAAGTCGAGCGCACCCATCTCGGCCAGCCAGCCCCCGCCGAAGACCCAGTGGGCCACGGGGGCGTAGACCGCCACGAGCCAGACGGCGATGAAGACGGCGTACGCACCGAACTTGAGGCGGTCGGCGGTGGCGCCGGTGATGAGCGCCGGGGTGATGATGGCGAAGGTCATCTGGTAAGCGGCGAACAGCACGAAGGGGATGGTGAGGAACCCGAAGAACCCGTCGCCACCGAGCACCTCACCGCCGACGTCGGTGAACCCGATGTGGTCCAGGTTCCCGATCACCCCACCGTTGCCGGCGTCGCCGAAGGCCAGGGAGAAGGCGACGAGGACCCAGATCACCGAGAGGAGGCCCATGGCGAAGAAGTTCTGCATGAGCATGCCGAGCATGTGCTTGGCCCGGACCATGCCGCCGTAGAAGAAGGCCAGGCCGGGGGTCATGAACAGCACCAGTGCGGTGGAGATGAGTACCCACGCGGTGTTGCCGGTGTCCATCGTCGGTTCTCCTGGGTCGGTGGCAGACGCCGACAGGATGGCGACAGGATGTTTCGCCGTTGTTCGACGAGTGTTTCCGGCGTGTGAATGGCCGGATCAGGTCAACGTCAGAGGAGGGCGGTGGCCCTGCGGGCGGCGACCTGGACTGGATCCCACACCGGGGAGAAGGGTGGAGCGTAGGAGAGGTCCAGGTCGACGATCTCGTCCATGGTCATCTCGGCGTGCAGGGCGGTGGCAAGGGTGTCGATGCGCTTGGCCGCCCCGGTGCCACCCACGATCTGTCCGCCGAGGAGCCGGCCGGTGCCCCGCTCGGCCAGCACCTTGACCGTCATGGGCTCGGCGCCGGGGAAGTAGCCGGCCCGGGCCGAGGACTCGATGCGAGCGGCCACGTACTCGAACCCGGCCGTGGTGGCCTCCTGCTCGCTCAGGCCGGTCCGGGCGATCTCGGTGCCGCACACCTTCGTGATGGCGGTGCCGACCACACCCGGGAACCGGGCGTAGCCGCCGCCGATGTTGATGCCGGCGACCCGGGCCGTGCGGTTGGCCACGGTGCCGAGGGCGACGTGGATCCGCCGCCGGGAGACGAGGTGGTAGGTGTCGGCGCAGTCACCGGCGGCCCAGACGCCCTCGGCGCTGGTGCGCTGGCGGTGGTCGACCTCGATGGCGCCACGGGTGCCGAGGGTGAGCCCGGCTTCGCCGGCGAGGGCGGAGTTGGGAGCCACGCCGAGGCCGAGCACGACGAGGTCGGCAGGGATCCGGCCGGCGTCGGTGATCACGGCGCCCTCCTCGAAGCCCTGAACCAGCTCGCCCAGGCGGACCTTGACGCCCAGGGCCCGGACGGCATCGCCCACCTGGTCGGCGAGGTCGGGGTCGAGCGTGCGGCCCATCACCACGTCGTTGCCCTCTACGAGGACGACGTTGGCGCCCCAGCGGTGGAAGGCCTCGGCCATCTCCAGGCCGATGTACCCGGCGCCGACGACGACCACGTCACGGCAGCGGCTCTCCTTGGCCTGGGCCAGCAGGGCACAGCCGTCGTCGAGGGTCTGCACCCCCCGGATCCAATCGGCGTCGATGCCGGGAAGGGCGGGTCGGATGGGGTGGGCACCGGTGCCGATCATCAGGTGGTCGTAGCCCATGGTGATCGTGCGCCCCCGGGCGAGGTCCCGCACCTCCACCCGGCCGGCGCCCAGGTCGATGGCCGTGGCCTCGTGGCCCATGCGCACATCGATGCGGTGATCCTGGCGGAACTGGTCCGGGGTGCGGGCGACGAGGTCGTCGAAGGACCCGACGTCGCCGGCCACGAGGTACGGGATGCCGCAGGCCGAGTAGCTCGTCCATCGGCCCCGCTCGAGCGCGACGATATCGAGGTCGGGGCGGCGACGGCGGGCCTGGGTGGCGGCGGCCATGCCTCCGGCGTCGCCGCCGATCACCACGAGTCGCTCGGCCACCGGTGGAGGCTACCGAGGGAGGGCCACCGGGGACCGAACTGTCAAGATGACGACATGGCCGTGCGCGAGGACTGCCGTCACTACTCCACCCGGACCGTCGGGTCGGAGGTCGTGCAGCGCTGTCGCGTGGCCGCCAACGAGGAGGCGCCGTTCGCCTGCCCTGAGGGGTGCCTGTTCTTCGAGAGCCGGTCGATCAGCGACGCCGGCTGGCCTCGGGTCGGGCCCGGCGACGAGCGCTGAGGCGTCGGGCCGCCGGTGAGGACCACCGCCAAGGTCGACTACGGGGTTCGTGCGGCCATCGCACTCGCCGGCCAGCAGACCGTCGACGGCAGCGGCCGTCCCCGCCCCATGAAGGGGCAGGCCGTGGCCGAAGCCCAGGGCATCCCGGTCAAGTTCCTCGAGAGCATCCTGGCCGACCTGAAGCGGGCGGGCATCGTGGGCAGCCAGCGGGGGTCCGACGGCGGGTACTGGCTGGCCCGTCCGGCCGGCGACGTGTCGGTGGCCGACATCATCCGAGCCGTCGAAGGTCCCTTGGCCGACGTACGGGGCACCCGGCCCGAGGCCCTCGACTACGGCGACGACCTCCAGGCCCTCCAGCGCATGTGGGTGGCGGTGCGGGCCAACCTGCGGGCGGTGCTCGAAGAGGTCACCGTCGCCGACCTGCGATCCGGGCACCTCCCCCCTGCCGTCGAGGCGATGGCGGCCGACCCCGACGCCTGGGCCCGTCACTGAACGACGGTCAGACGTCGGGCCAGCGGGCGAAGAAGCGGGACCGGGGCAGGACCCGGTCGCAGCCGGCGGCGGTGGCGGCGGCCAGCAGCCCGTCGTCGACGTGGGGCCCGAAGCCGACGACGGGCACCTCGAGGTCGAGGGCGGCCACCGCCTCGAGCGCCCCCGGCCGGGCAAGGTCGACCACCACGAGGTCGACCTCGTCGGCGGCGCCGAGGTCGGCCAGGTGGGCCAGGTCGGCCAGCGCCACGAAGCGGAGCTCCGGACCGGCCGGGCCGGCCGAGCTGGTCAGGCGGGACCGGTCCATGAGGTCGGGGACCACGGCGGCGATCCGCC
Source organism: Acidimicrobiales bacterium (assembly GCA_030447445.1). GTDB lineage: Bacteria > Actinomycetota > Acidimicrobiia > Acidimicrobiales > Iamiaceae > JAUJOW01. Next base: position 26,608 of record JAUJOW010000015.1, read on the forward strand.
CCACCCCGCCCGCCGGCTCGGTCATCGCCGCCCCTCGGCCCGGCGCCGGGACAGGATCACGTGGGCCTTCGCCGCCCCCCAGGTGAGGCCCGGCTCGTGGAGCGCGGGGTCGAGGTCGGCGAAGCGGGTCGGGGTGAGGTCATAGGCGTCGTCGGGGAAGGCGCTGGCGGCCATGGCGTCGCGCTCGACCGGCGGTACGCCGGCGGCGGCGAGGACGGCGGTGGGGTGGCGCACCGCCGTGCGCACGATGGCCAACGGGTTGGTGGGCTGGTCGTCGACGTCCCGGGCGAGCAGGGCCCGCACCTTCGGACCGATGTCGGCAGCCGCCGCCTCGCCGGCGGCAGCGGCGGCACGGGCCACGTCGGCATCGACCCGGCCAGCCCACGCCTCGGCCAGCCGGGCCACCGAGCGCTCGACCCACCCCGGCAGCGCCGCCTGCACCCCGTCGGCGAGCGCTTCGGCGTGGGCGGCGAGGGCGGCCAGGTCGTCGTCGGCCTCGCCGCCGGGACGGGGAGGGTTGGCAACCGTGCCCACGCCACCGATGATGGTCCCCATGGGGGACCCGGACCGCATCGAACCCGGCCCGGGCCAGGAGTCGGTGTGGGACTACCCGCGACCGCCCCGCCTCGAGCCGACCGCCAGCCACGTCGTGGTCGAGCTCGCCGGCGCCGTCCTCGCCGACAGCAGCGCCGCCTACCGGGTGCTCGAGACGAGCCAGCCCCCCGCCTACTACCTGCCCGCCGATGACGTCGCCACCGAGCACCTCACACCCACCACCACCCGCACCTTCTGTGAGTGGAAGGGACAGGCCCGGTACTTCTCGGCTCGGGTCGGCGACCGGGTCGTGCCCGACGTGGCCTGGTGCTACGACCACCCCACCCCCGCCTTCGAGCCGATCACGGGCTACCTGGCCTTCTACCCCGGGCGGGTGGACGGCTGCTGGGTCGACGACGAGCCGGTGGTCGCCAACGACGGCGGCTTCTACGGCGGGTGGATCACCTCCAAGGTGGTGGGACCGTTCAAGGGCGGGCCCGGCACCGCCCACTGGTAGGCCGGTGCGCATCCGGGCCCTGTCGGTGTTCGAGGGGGTCGTCTACCACTGCTGGCCGCTCGACCGGGGCCAACCCGTGCCGGCCCACCCTGGAGGTCGAGGCCGTCCTGCGAGCCGGTGACGCCGACGACGGCCCGCTGCTCCTGACGGTGGCCGACTACGTGGCCATGGTCGGCAGCGTCGAGCGGGCCGGCAAGTGCGCCTCGAGCAGCTCGCCGCCAAGGACCGCATCGTCGCCCACCTCGGCGTCGACCACATCACGTTCCTGTTCTGGACACCCGTGGCCATCGACGCTCCCGGCACAGGGGACGTCCACGAACAAGGGGGTCCAAAGGACTAGCGCTAGTCGGAGACCTCGAACACATCGACGCCCTCCTGCCACTCCGACTCCGATACCTCACCATCGAGGTCGTCGTCGTAGAGCTCGAAGTAGGCGTCACCGAACGTGGCCTCGTCGAGCGGGTCGTCGGCCCACGAGTCGCCGAGGGCAGTGACGTCGAAGCTCTCGTTGAACTCGTCTGCGTCGAGGTCACCATCACCATCGCTGTCCCAGTCGCCGAAGGCGCCGTAGTCGGCGTCGGCCGGGTACCAGATGGAGCTGTTGGTCTCCACTCGTCGGCGTCGACAACGCCGTCACCATCGTCGTCCCAGAGTGGCAGGCGGTCTCCGCCACCTCATCGTGGGTCAGTTGGGCGTCACCGTCGACGTCCCAGTCGTCGAACGCACCTTCCTCCGACGACCACTCGGCCCACTCGTCGGCGTCGAGGGCCGAGTCACCGTTGACGTCGACACTGGCGAAATCGTCTTCGACCTCGGCGCCGTCCTTGACCCCAGCGTCGTCTTCAACCTCCCCGGCCTCGTCTACGACTCCCGCGCCCTCCTCGCTGCAGGCTCCGAAGAGCAGCGGCACCGCCGCCATCGTGATCGCCAGGGTCCTCCGCATCGAACTGGCCCTCTCTCTCTCGTGCTCGTCGTGCCGGTCGTCGACTGTTGCCCGCCCACCCTGTCCGCTGGGAGTCACGGGCGCAGGGCCTCGGGTAACCGTTCGGTCACGGGAACGCTCCCCTTCCTCAAAGGACATCCGGCGGCGTTGCCGAACGCCTCGGGGCGAAGCCGGCCGATCAGGACGGCGTCAGCCGAGGGCGGAGTTGAGGTTGCCGGAGCGAAGGCCCTCCAGGTCCAGGGTGACGTAGCGGTAGCCGGCCGCCTGCACGGCCGCCACCACCTCGGCCCGGAGGGCCACCACGCCGGCCAGCGCGCCGAGCGGCACCTCCAGGCGGGCGGTGTCGTCGTAGTGGCGGACCCGCAGGTCGTCGAAGCCGAGCGCCCGCAGCCCGGCTTCGGCCCGCTCCACCCGACCGAGCAGCGCCACCGACACCGCCGTGCCGTAGGGCAGGCGCGAGGCCAGCAGGCGGCCGCCGGCTTGTCCCAGGTGCGCAGACCGAGCCGGCGGGAGGCGGCCCGCACGTCGGCTTTGGTGAACCCGGCGTCGACCAGCGGGAAGGCCGCGCCGCGACCGGCCGCCGCCCGCTGGCCGGGGCGGTGGTCACCGAGGTCGTCGAGGTTCACCCCCACCACCACCACCGCTCCCTCGGCCGACGCCACCGGACCGAGGGCATCCATGAGCGCGTCCCTGCACCAGAAGCAGCGCCTGCGTCGTTGCGGCGGTAGGCGGCGCTGGCCATCTCGTCGGTGACCACGGTCGACCACCGCAACCCCCATTCACCGGCCAGGGCAGCGCAGTCCTCGGCCTCGGCGCCGGCCAACGACGGGGACACGGCGGTGACGGCGTGGACCTCGGTCGGCCCCCAACGTGTCGTTGGCGACGCGAGCGAGGAAGGCCGAGTCGGCCCCACCAGAGAACGCCACCACCACCCGTCCGAGCGTTCCCAGGCAGTCCTCGAGGGCGGCCAGCGGGGCCGTCACGGCAAGACCTCGATCCGGATCCGCTTGTTGCCCTTGCCCTTGGACTCGGTCTTGACCACCTGGATGCGGCCGACCTCGCCGGTCGAACGGACATGGGTGCCGCCGTCGGCCTGCTTGTCGAGACCGACGATGTCGACCACCCGGATCTCGGCCACCTCCTCGGGGATCAGGCTCACCTTGGTGCGGATGAGGTCGGCATCAGCCAGGGCCTCGCGGCGGGGCAGGAACGACACCTCGATGGGACGGTCGGCGGCCAGCTCGGCGTTCACCAGCTCCTCGACCCGAGCGGCGAACCCCCGGGCAACGGGTCGAACTCGAAGTCCATGCGGGCGGCCAACGGTTCCATGTTGCCGCCGGTGACCGGGTGGCCCACTCGTTCCAGATGACGCCGCACAGCACGTGGAGGGCGGTGTGGGTGCGCATGAGGGCGTGGCGCCGGTCCCAGTCGAGCTCGCCCCGCACATCGGCCCCCACCGGTGGCGGCTCGACCCCTCGGCCACGGTGTGCCAGATGACGCCCCCCCGCTTGGCCACGGAGACCACCTGCGCCTCGCCGCCGTCCCAGGACAGGGTCCCCGTGTCGTGGGGCTGCCCGCCGCCGATCGCGTAGAAGGCGGTGCGGCCGAGGGCGACCTCCCGGCCCTCCACCGCCACCACCTCGGCGTCGAAGCTGGCCAGGCCGGCGTCCCGGAGGTACAGCGCGCCGGTGAACATGGCATGTCATTGTGGTGGCGGTGCCGGGCGCCCAGCACGCCGGACCACTATTCTTTGCCCCGATCACCTCGGTGCACACACAGAAGGGAACGATGCTGCGCAGCAAGGGCGTCCTCACACGGCTCCTCGCACTCATCTTCGCCATGGTCCTCGTGACTACCGGCTGCGGCGACGACGACGACGGTGGAGGGGGCGGCGGCGGCGCCACCGGCGACGAGACCACCGAACCCGGCGACGACGGCGGCGGAGGAGGCGGCGGGGGCGAACAGACGCTGGAGGGCATGAAGGGCACCCTTCCCCTGGTGGAGCTCAGCCAGGAGTTCCAGGACAGGCTGCTCGAGGTCGACCCCGAGCTCAAGGACTTCAACTACGCCGCCGAGTCCTACGACGCCGTGATGGTCATCTCCCTTGCCGTCGAGCAGGCCGAGACCGACGGCATCGAGTACGCCAGCGAGATCAACGGCATCACCCGCGACGGTGAGAAGTGCGAGACCTTCGAGGCCTGCAAGGCCATCATCGAGGAGGGCGGCGACGTCGACTACGACGGCATCTCGGGTCCCTCGAGTTCTCCGGCAACGGCGAGCCCACCGTGGCCAGCTACGGCATCCAGGTCTTCGGTGAGGACAACCGGATCGACGAGTCCGAGACCGAGTTCCAGACGGCTCAGGCCCTCGAAGAGGCCGACGTGGAAGAGGTGCCGGTCGAGGGCGAGCGGGCCGGCGACGGCCAGCTCGCTCGGCACCCCGCTGCCCCAGACCGGCAGCCTGGCCTTCCTCGGCCCACCGGAGTTCGCCGGCGTCGACCTCGCCGTGCAAGAGGTGAACGACGCCGGTGGCGTGCTGGACCAGGACGTGACCGTCGTCCACGGCGACTCCGGCGACACCGAGACCGACGTCGCCAACACCACCGTCGACCGCCTGCTCAGCCAGAACGTCGACGCCATCATCGGTGCCGCCTCCTCGGGCGTGAGCAAGACCGTGATCGACAAGATCACCGCCGCCGGTGTGGTCCAGTTCTCCCCGGCCAACACGTCGAAGGAGTTCTCGACCTACGAGGACGAGGGCCTGTACTTCCGCAACGCCCCGTCGGACATCCTCCAGGGTGGCGTGCTGGCCGAGGTCATCGCCGCCGACGGCAACACCACGGTCGGCATCCTCAACCTGGACGACCCCTACGGCACCGGCTTGGCCGAGGACCTCACCGCCGCCCTCGAGGAGTCAGGGGTCGAGGTCGTGGAGTCCATCACCTACGACCCGGCTGCGCAGACCTTCGACGCCGAGGTCGAGCAGATGGCATCGGCGGACCCCGAGGCCATCGTGGTGATCGGCTTCGACGAGTCATCCTGGATCCTGGCCGCCATGGCCGAGGCCGGCATCGGCCCCGCCGACAAGGCCGTGTACGGCACCGACGGCAACATGGGCAACGCCCTGGGTGAGAACTTCGAGGCCGGCGAGTAAGCGGGCGCAACCTCGTCGGGCGGCGGGGCGCTAGGTCCGCCGCCCGACGAGCAGCAGGTACTCCTTGCGGTTGAGTGGGTCATCGTACGGGGCCGGGTCGGGATGGTGCCCTGCACGCCTGGTAGCGGTCGAAGGCGCATTCCAACACGCCTTCGCCGCCAGTCGGCGCCGGTAGCTGTTGGTGCAGCTCATGCACCCGGGCCGCCGGGATGTCGCCCTCCAGCGTGCAGATGCCCTTGTTGCAGCGTCTCCTGCACGGCCTCCTCGACCGCCTTGTGGAACGCAGGCGGAAAGCGACCCGAGCTCGACCTCCAGCCGGAGCTCCACGCCAGAGCCGATGGGGGCAGGATCGATGCGGAGCCCGACCGTGGCGAGGAATGGGTCGACCGCCGAGCGCGCTTGGGGAGCATCTCTCGCCGAGCCGAAGAACACCGGATGCACCAGCGCCCGCTTGGACTGGGCCACAAGCTCATCGCGGAGCTGCGGTAGGGAACTGTCGTCTCGTCGTCCACGTACGCAGCCAGGAGCGCATCGTCGTGGTCGGCGAGCACATCGGCCAGCCTGGCCGTGAACGACGTCGTCGGCCCCGTACGGCGTGAACCGAGAGCGGCGTACCGAGGTCGCGCACCGATCCCATCGAGATGACGGCTGGCGTCAGCTTCTCGGACAGGGCCTGCAGCACGCCTTCATGTTGTGCCCCGGCGCGGTCCATCTTGTTCACGAAGACGAGGGTGGGGATGCGGCCGCTGCAGCGTGCGAGCCCACGCGGGTCGGCGCCCCGGCGGAGGTCACCAGCACGGCGCCGTCGAGCACGCTCAAGACCCGTTCCACCTCGGCGATGAAGTCCGGGTGGCCGGGTGTGTCGATCAGGTTCACCGTCACGTCGTCGACGACGAAGGAGACGACGGCGGACTTGATCGTGATGCCGCGCCGGCGCTCCAGCGGCAAGGAATCGGTCTGGGTGCTGCCGTCATCGACGCTGCCGACCTCGTCGATGACACCGGCGGCGTGCGGAGCAGCCGCTCGGTCAGGCTCGTCTTACCGGCGTCTACATGCGCCAGGATCCCCAGGTTCAACGTTCGCATCGAGCGTCATGTCCTCCGAATAGGTGGCAACTCCCTTCTGGATGGACAAGAACGCTCTGCGCACGTGGCTCTCCTCGGTCGGTCGTCGGTCGTCGGTCGTCGGTCGTCGGTCGTCGGTCGTCGGCAGTGCAGCAGACGCCCCCCGCCCGAAGGCAACCGACTTGTCGGCCGACTCGCCGTCAACCGCACCGCCCGGCGGGAGGCGCCTACTTCGCCTTGGCCAGGGTGCCGAGGTAGAGCCCGATGACCCTGGGGTCGCCGAGGAGCTCCTCCCCGGTGCCGGTGTGGGCGTTGGCGCCCTGGTCGAGCACGAACGCCCGGTCGCAGATCTGCAGGCACCGCCGGGCGTTCTGCTCCACCATGACGATGGACACGCCGGCGGCGTTGATGCGCCGGCAGCGGATGAAGACCTCGTCCTGGTACGCCGGTGACAGCCCCGCCGACGGCTCGTCCAGCAACAGGACCTGCGGGTCAGGCATGAGCGCCCGGCCCATGGCCACCATCTGGCGCTCGCCGCCCGACAGCGACCCGGCTCGCTGGCGCCGCCGCTCGCCGAGCAGCGGGAACAGCTCGCACACCGAGTCCAGGCGCTCGCCGAAGCGGCGCCGGTCGAGGTAGAGCCCCATCTCCAGGTTCTCCTCCACGGTGAGGCTCGGGAACACGTTGTTGTTCTGGGGCACGTAGCCGATGCCGCGGGCCACGAGCTTGTTGGCCTTGAGTCCGGTGATGTCGGCGCCGAGGAAGGTGATCGACCCCTCCCAAACCGGGATCAGGCCGAACAGGGCCTTGATCAGCGTCGACTTCCCGGCCCCGTTCGGTCCGATGACCCCGACCAGCTCGCCGTCGGCCAGCGCCAGCGAGCACCCGTTCAAGATGTTGACCCCCGGCACGTACCCGGCCACCACCTCGTCGGCCACGAGGATCGGGCCGTCGGACCGGGGGCGGCGCGGCGTCGGTCCCTCGGCCGTGCCGGGCACGTAGTCGGGCAGGTCCTCGGAGCCATTGCCCCGCTCAGTCACTGGCCGACTCCTTCGCGATGACGGCCTCGATCTCGGCCAGCACCCGTTCCTCCTCGGCCTCCGACAGCGGGGCGTCGTGGTGGGTTCCGAGGTAGGCGTCGATGACGTCCTTGTTGGCGCCGATGGCGGTGGGGGTGCCCTCGGCGATGATGCGACCGTTGGCCATGACCACCACCCAGTCGCTGATGTCGTAGACGACGTCCATGTCGTGCTCGACGAACACGACGGTGCGGTGCTCCTCGTCCCGCAGGGCCTTCACGTGCTCGAGCAGGGACTGGGTCAGCGCGGGGTTCACCCCGGCCATCGGCTCGTCCAGCATCACGAGGGCCGGCTCGGCCATGAGGGCCCGGGCCATCTCCAGCAGCTTGCGTTGGCCACCCGAGAGCGATCCGGCGTACTCGCCCCGCATGTGGCCGAGCGAGAAGCGCTCGAGCAGGGAGTCGGCGCGGGCCTCGATCTCTCTCTCCTGGACCCGCCACAGCGTCGGCACCAGCGCCGACAGGAACCCTTCACCCCGCTGGCCGACGGCGCCCAGCTTCATGTTCTCGATCACCGACAGCTTGGCCAGGGCCTTGGTCAGCTGGAATGTGCGGACCATGCCCAGGCGGGCCACCTTGTGGGCGGCCATGCCCCCGACCGAGCGGCCGTCGAAGGTCCAGCGCCCGCTGTTGGCGCCGTCGAACCCGGTCACGACGTTGAAGAAGGTGGTCTTGCCGGCCCCGTTCGGCCCGATCAGCGCGGTGATCAGCCCCCGTTGGACCTCGAGGTGGTCGACGTCGACGGCGCTGAGCCCACCGAAGCGGCGGGTCACGCCATCCACGACGAGGATCGGGTCCGGCTTGGCCACCCCCGGCTCCGGGGCGACGTCGGCCAGGGGGCCCGAGCCCTCAGCGGGCATCGAGCGCCAGCTCGCGGCGGTCGCCGAAGATGCCCTGAGGGCGGAAGATCATCAGGAGCGCCAGGCCGAGGCCCACGAGCATGAACCGGACCTGCCCCACCTGGGTGGTCGACATGAACGACGACGGGATCACCTCGTTGCCGATCGCCTCCCGGAGCACGCCCTCGGTGAACGAGATGACGACCCAGAACAGCATCGCCCCGACCACCGGGCCCCAGATGCGCGCCGTACCACCGAGGATCAGGGCGGTGTAGGCGAAGAAGGTGATGGCGGTGCCGTAGTTGTCGGGCTGCACCGACCGGGTGGCGACGGCGTTGACGAAGCCGCCGAGCGCGCCGATCACGCCACCCAGCACCAGGCTCTGCATCTTGTAGTAGTAGACGTTCTTGCCCAGGCTGCGGGCGGCGTTCTCGTCCTCCCGGATGGACTTCAGCACCCGTCCCCACGGGCTACGCATCAGGGCCCAGACGAGCAGCGTGGCCAACAGGACGAGGGTCCACCCGACCGTCAGCATCCACCAGGTGTCGCTGCTGTACCGGAACGGCCCGAACCCGTACCTCCCGCCCGGGAGCGGGTTGATCGAGTAGAAGTCACCGGCGAAGCCGCTGAGGCCGGTGGAGCCACCGGTGAAGTCGCCGAGGGTCACCGAGCGCAGGAGCAGCCGCAGCCCTTCGGAGGCGGCGATGGTGACGATGGCCAGGTAGTCGGTGCGGAGGCGCAGGGTGGGCACCCCGAGGAGCAGGGCGAAGACCACGGCGCTGGCGATGGTGGCGAGGACCCCGAGCCACAGCGACTGGCCGTAGTAGTCGACGGTGATGGCGGTGCCGTACGCACCGAGCGCGACGAAGCCGGCCTGGCCGAAGTTGAGGAGCCCGGTGTAGCCGAAGTGGACGTTGAGCCCGATGGCGGCGAGGGCGAAGACGATGGCGTCCTTGGCGATCGCCGCCCGCAGGGTGTTCTCGAAGATGCCGCCCCAATCCATGGTCAGCCGATCCGTTCAGCCCGTCCGAGGATGCCCTGGGGGCGCACCAGCAGGATCAGGATGAGCACCACCAAGGCCGGCACGGTCTTGATCTCCGGAGAGATCCACAGCGTCGACATCTGCACGAACAGCCCGATGATGAAGCTGCCGACCAGCGCCCCGTAAGCGGTGCCCAGCCCGCCGAGCGTCACCCCGGCGAACATCAACAGCAGGAGGCGGAAGCCGCCCTGCCAGCTGACCTGCTCGGCCAGGCCCAGCAGCACCCCGCCGAGGGCGGCGAGGGCCCCGCCGGCCACCCACACGAACAGGATCACCCGCTCCACGTCGATGCCGGAGCTGGCGGCCAGGTCGGGGTTGTCCGACACCGCCCGCATGGCCTTGCCGATCTTGGTGCGCTGGAGCATGAGGCCGACGGCGATCAGCACCCCCAGGCTGATGAGGATGGAGGCGATGTCCCGGGGGGTGATGGTGAGGCGCCCGAAGTCCAGGCGGTCCTGGATGGCGTAGTCGCCGTAGGGCCGGGTGCGTCCGCCGAACTGGTAGAGGTACAGGTAGCGCAGCAGCAGTCCCACGCCGATGGAGATGACCATCATGGCGATGAGCCCGGTGTGTCGCCGGCGCAGCGGCCGCCAGAGGCCGAGGTCGAGCGATCCGGCGAAGGCGCCGCCGATCACCATGGCGCCGAGGGCGGCGGGGACGAGGTGGATGCCGAGGGTCTGGTTGAGGAAGTAGGCGGTGAGGGAACCGAAGGCGACCAGCTCGCCATGGGAGAAGTTGGTCAGCCCGGTGGTGCCGAAGATGAGCGAGAGGCCGATGGCGGTGACGGCGATGATGAGCCCGAAGTTGACGCCGGCGACGGCGAGGGAGATGGCCTCGTCGAACGTCGAGCGCACGTTGCGGGGGTCGTCGCCGAGGGGGAACTGCACGGTCCGGGCCTGGCCGGGGCGCAGACCGAAGGGCTGCACCTGCTTGTCGTCGTCGCGCAGCTCGACGTCCTCGGGGAGCGAGTCGGTGTCGATCTCGGCCTCGTAGCGCCCCGGTCCGGGCACCGGCACCTCCCACCGGCCCTCGTCGTCGGTGGTGGCCGAGCCGATCTCCTCGCCGTCGGCCGAGCGCACCGTTATCTCGACCTCGGCCACCGGCTGCTTCTCGTCCCGCCCACCGTCCTCGGCCTCCACGAGGATGAAGAGGAACCCTCGGGCGGCCTCGGTGGGCTCGTCGCCTCCGGCGTCGTCGTCCTGGGCCGAGGCAGGTGCGGCCACTGACCCCAGCGTCAGCGCGATGACAAGGGCGATCAGAGCGACGCCGAGGAAGCCGTGACGGCGGGGTGCGGTGACCTCGGAGACGATCGCGGGAGCATAACGAGCACCCGGTCTCAGCGGGGAGCGACGCGATCGAGCACCTCGTCGAGGGCGGCGACCATGCCGGTGAAGAAGGGGCCGAACTCGGCGTAGATGGCCGAGGCGCGGTCATAGCGCATCGTGTAGACGACGGCCTTGAGATCGTCGGGGTGCACGGCGAAGAGCGTGACGCCCCACTCGAAGTCGTCGAGCCCGGTGGATCCGGTGACGACCTGGAGGACCCGCCCGGCGAACGTGCGGCCGGAGGCGCCGTGCTCGTCCATGAGCTCCTTGCGCTCGTCGTAGGGCAGGGTGAACCAGTTGCTCGCCTCACCCCGGCGCTTGGACATGGGGTAGAAGCACCAGGCCGCCTTGCCCTCGGGGGGCAGCTTGGGCCACAGGCGAGCCTGCTTCATCTCCTCGGGCACGCCTTGGGCGTACTCGGAGATCTCGGTGAGCGACACGTACGAAGCGGTGAGGTCGAGCCCGGCCGCCACCAGATCGGTCTGGAGGGCCCGCAGCCGCCACAGGTCCGGAGCCAGGGCCATGACCCCGAGGTCGGCCTTGTGCCCGAGGAGGGCCACCGGTACGACCTCCACGCCGTCGGCCTCGGCCGCCTTGACGCCCTGGGCCACGGCGACGCGATCGGTGGCCGCGGTCACGTGGAAGAAGAGGTGGAGCACACCCTGGCCGACGGTGGGCTCGAGCGGGGGTGGCGACACGGGGGGCACGGCCCGAGTGTACGAGCGGGCGGTCGGCCCCCGGATGGCGGCGATCGGCGGTGGGTACACCGGCGTAGCCTGCCGGTCTCGCCTCCGGCGCCATCGACCATGCAGATCGTCTTCCACGACGGCACCGCCGCCCACGAGCTCGACGTGGTGGTCCACGACCCCGACGCCACCGTCGCCGACCTGGTGCGCAGCCTCGCGCCCGGGGGCCCCGACGCCGGCCTGGCGCTCGTCGTCGAGGGGGTGGCGGTGGCCGCCGACCGCCGCCTCGACCGGGCCGGGATCACGGAGGGAGCCACGGTGGCCGTCGTCCCGGCTGTCGAGACCGGCGCCGGCAACGGCTCGGCGGGCAACGGCTCGGCGGGCAACAGCGCCGTCCCCGCCGACGAACGGGCCATGGCGGTGAGCGTCGTCGGTGGCCTCGATGCCGGTGCCCGCACGGTGATCGAGCCGGGGACGTGGACGGTGGGGCGCGAGGTCGACGGCGTGCGACTCGCCGGGGCCACTGTGTCGGCCAGTCACGCCACCCTCGACCTCGGTGCCGACGGTCGGGTCACGGTGCGGGACGAGGGTTCCTACAACGGCACCTGGCTGGCTGGCCACCCCGTCACCGACACCGAGCCGGTCGAGCCGGGACGGGTGGTGCGCCTGGACGCCACGCAGGTGGCGGTGGCGCCGCCGGTGGACGAGGACCGCCCCGTCGGCATGGCCGCCTCCCGCACCTTCGGAACCAGCACGGTGCCGTTCAACCGGCCGCCCCGGCCGGCGCCACCTTCGCCCCCTGAACCCTTCGACCCCCCCGACGAGCCGGCCACCTCCAACGCTCCCAGCCCGATCGGGATCATGTCGATCATCGCGCCGCTGATCTTCGCGGCGGTGATGATCAAGGTCTTCGACAACATCCTGTTCGGGCTCTTCGGGCTCCTCAGCCCGATCATGGCCATCGGCAACTGGATCGACTCCCGCCGCCGCGGGCGCAAGGGCCGCCGCAAGGAGCGGGTCCGCTTCCAGCGCGAGCTCGCCGACTTCACCGCCGAGCTCGACCGGCGGGTCATCGCCGAGCGTGAGCGCCTGGTCGATGCCCTGCCCGATCCCGCCGAGGTGGTCCGGCGGGCCACCCTGCCGAGCACCCGCCTGTGGGAGCGCCGGCCCCACCACCCCGACACGCTGCACCTCCGGGCCGGGCTCGGTCCGGTGCCGTGGTCGCCGCCGGTGACCGGCGACCGTCGCCAGCACCACGAGGAGATCAGGGCAGTGCTCCGCGACCGTGAGGTGATCCCTGACGCGCCGGTCCTGGTCGACCTCTCCCAGGGTGGGGTGGTGGGCCTGGTGGGCGACCGGGGCGCCTGCCTGGCCGTCGCCCGCTCGCTCGTCGTGCAGGCCGCCACCCACCACGGCCCGGCCGACCTTCCCATCTCGGTCCTCACCACCCCCGAGCGCGACGGCGACTGGGACTGGGCCAAGTGGTTGCCCCACACCCTCGACCCGGGCGGCTCCGGGCACCGCATGCTCGCCGCCGACCGTGACCAGGCCGACGCCTTCCTCCGGGGCGCGCTCGAACGGGGGGCGGCGGCGCTGGAGGAGGAGCGACGGGCCGGCATCGGCGGCGACCGGGAGGAGGTCGGCCCGGCCACGCTCTTCGTGCTCGACGACGAGCACCTGACCGAGGGTCGCCGCTCCCCGGCCCGGTCGGTGCTGCGGGGGGCGGCGGGACGGGTGGCGGGCGTCGTCATCGCCGCCTCCGAGGACCGTCTCCCGGCCGTGTGCACCACGGTGGTGGAGCTGGTGGACGGCGACGGCACCGCCCGGGTGCAACGGGTGTCGCTCGGGGAACAGGTCGAGGACGTGCTCGCCTGCGGGATGTCCGACGAGACGGCCCGGCGGGTGGCCCGGGCGCTGGCCCGCTTCGAGGACCCCGAGCTCGACGTGGCCGGGGCCGGCCTGCCGGCCTCGGTGGGCCTGCTGCCGCTGCTCGGCTTCGACCCGCCGACCGCCGACGCCATCGCCGACCGGTGGGAGCAGGCCGGGCGCGACCCCGATCTGGTCGCCCCCATCGGCGTGGCCGAGGACGGCGTGCTCGGCATCGACCTCGTGCGCGACGGCCCCCACGGCCTCGTCGCCGGTACCACCGGCGCCGGCAAGTCCGAGCTGCTGCGCACCCTGGTGGCCGGGTTGGCGGCCGGCAGCTCGCCCGATCACCTCACCTTCGTGCTGGTCGACTTCAAGGGCGGCAGCGCCTTCGACCAGTGCGCCCGCCTGCCCCACACCGTCGGCCTGGTCACCGACCTCGACGCCCACCTGGCCGAGCGGGCCCTGCGCTGCCTCGAGGCCGAGCTCCGCCACCGGGAGCGGGTGCTGCGGGAGGCCGGGGTGGCCGACCTCAAGGAGTACCGCCGCCTCCCTGGCGAGCGGGAGCCGCTGCCGCGCCTCATGGTCGTGGTGGACGAGTTCGCCACCCTCAAGGCCGAGCTGCCCGACTTCATCGACTCCCTCGTGGGCGTGGCGCAGCGGGGACGCAGCCTCGGGGTGCACATGGTGCTCGCCACCCAGCGCCCCTCCGGCGCCGTCAGCGACAACATCCGGGCCAACACCAACCTGCGCATCGCGCTGCGGGTGCAGGATGCCGCCGACTCGAGCGACGTGATCGACGTGCCCGACGCCGCCCGCATCGGGCGCAACCAGCCCGGTCGGGCCATGGCCCGCCTGGGGCCGGGCGAGGTCGTGCCGATCCAGACCGCTCTCTCCACCGGGGTGGCGACGGCGACCGGACACGGCACCGTCGAGCTGCGCCGCTTCGGCTTCGGTCCCCAACCGGCGGCGGTGGCCAAGGCCGCGCCCGACGGCGAGGGCCCGGGCACCACCGATCTCGAGCGCCTGGTCGAGGCCATGCGCGACGCCCACGCCCGATCGGACCGGCCTGCACCGCGCCGCCCGTGGCCGGACCCGCTGCCCCCCCACGTCGACCTGGAGGACCTGCTCGCCGCCGCGGGGCCCCCCGGCGCCTTCGGCGCACCCGGCTCGGCGGTGCCGGTGGCCCTGGCCGACGATCCCGAGGCCCAGGTCCAGTACCCCGTCGGGTGGGTACCGGCCGACGGCAACCTCGTGCTCATCGGCATCGGCGGCAGCGGCACCACCACCACGCTCACCTCGCTCGCCCTGGCCATGGCCACGACGACCTCGCCCGACGACCTCCACCTCTACGCGCTCGACTTCGGGGCCGGCGAGCTCTCGGCCCTGGAACCGCTGCCCCACACCGGAGCGGTCATCGCCGCCGGCGAGAGCGAGCGCCAGGTTCGCCTGGTGCGCCACCTCCGGGCCGAGCTGGAACGGCGCCGGGCCCAGGCCGGTGCCCGGACGGCCGAGGCTCGCATCGTCGTGCTCCTGGACGGGATGGCCGGCTTCCGGGCCGAGTGGGACGAGAGCCTGGCCGGTGTCAGCGACGACCTCCAGCGGGTGTTCGCCGACGGCCCGGAGGTGGGCATCCACACGGTGGTGGCCGCCGACCGGGCCGGGGCCCTCCCCACCGCGATGACGGCGGTGGCCCGCCAGCGGTGGCTGTTCCGGCTCGGCGACCAGCTCGACTACTCGAGCGCCGGCATCAGCGTCAAGGACGTGCCCGACCTCTCCCCCGGCGGCGCCATCGTCGCCGACGCCAAGCAGGAGATCCAGGTCGCCCGCCCGGCCGAGAGCCTCCAGGCGGCGGTGGCCAGAGCGGCGGAGGCGTCGGCGATCCCCGCCCCTCGCCGGGCGGCGCCCCCCATCGGTCAGCTGCCGACGGCTGTGGACCCCGCCTCGCTCGTCTCCGCCACCACCGTCGAGGACAGCCCGTGGTTCCTGCCCCTCGGCATCGGGGACAGCAGGCTGGCCCCGGCCGGCCTCGTCCTCTATGCCGGGGAGCACGCGTTGGTGGCCGGACCGGCCCGCTCCGGGCGGTCGACCGCTCTGATCACCATCGCCACCGTCGTGAAGGGGGCGGACCCCTCCGTGCGGGTGGTCGCCGTGGCCGGCAACCGCTCCCCCCTGGGCAGCGGTCAGGTCGTGGACGAGGTGCTGGAGCCGACCGGGCTCCGCCCTGCCCTCGACGAGCTGGGATCGGTGCCCGACCCGCTGGTGGTGCTGGTCGACGACGCCGAGCTGGTCGGCGACGAGGACGGCGGGCTGGCCGCCCTGCTCGACCGGCGCCGGGCCGACGTCCACGTGGTGGCGGCCGGGCGCAATGAAGCGGTGCGTTCCCTGTACAGCCACTGGACCCGCACCGTCCGCCAGTCCCGGGCCGGCCTGCTGTTGCGGCCCGACGTCGACCTCGACGGCGACCTCCTCGGCGTGCACCTCCCCCGCCGGACCACGGTGGCCCTCACCACCGGGCGCGGGTACCTGGTCGGCGGGGGTGAGCTGGAGATCATCCAAGTCGCCGGCGGACCATGAGAGATGCCGGTTTACATGAAATACACTGAAGGGTAGGGTGAGGAGCGTCCCGAGCCGGCGGGCCACCCGCCACCAACGACCGAGGAGCACCCCATGCCCGATCGAGTTCTCTCCACCGCCGAAGGCAAGTCGGCCATCAGCCGGATGCAGCAGATCATCAACGGTGGCCTCACCGAGCAGATCACCAGCCTCATCAACGAGGGCAACACCCTGATGGAGCCGGCCGTGTGGGACGGCCAGCTCGCCTCGACCTTCCGGGGCAACTGGCCCGGCACCGCCAACGGCCTCACCGCCACCCGCGACAAGCTCGAGGAGCTGCGCACCGAGGTCGAGAAGATCAACGTGAACATCATGACCGCCGGCGGCAACGCCTGAGCCCTCCGGGCCACCCTCTCCTCGCGGGGGCGTTCCGACCATTGCCGGTCGAGCGCCCCCGCCGTCGTTGCCTGCAACGCCGGAGCCCCTGATGCCCGACTGGACGCCCAACTGGAGCGACGTCAACTTCGACCACGCCGCCGCCGACCGCGCTGCCACGGAGTGCGACGCCGTGGCCACGAGGCTCCGAGACTCGGTCGGTGAACGCCAGCGGCTCGCCACCACGGCCCGGGACCAATGGGCGGGCCGCTACCGAGACGACTTCGACACCGCCTTCGCCGCCCGCATCGGGGACAGCGGGCGCCTGGAGGCCGACCTGCGGGCCCTGGCCCGCCGCATCCACCAGGCCGCTGCCGCCGCCGGCGCCGAGCAGGCCCGCCGCGAAGGCGACCGGACCCGCTGGCGAAGCGAGCAGCGGGCCGAGGACCCGCCGCCTGCCGTCCCGGCGCACCCTGCTGATCGCCCGGCCCGCTTACGTTGGCCAACACGATCTACGACGCCAGGGGCGCCCGAGGGGGCCGCAAGCCGCTCAATCAGGCTCGGCCACCAACCTGTGGTTGGTGGCCGACGGACTAGAAGTCCTCCATGCCTCCACCGCCGGGCATGCCGGCGCCGGCGAACTCCTCGGGCTTGTCGGCGATGACGGCCTCGGTGGTGAGGAACAACGGCGATCGAGGCTGCGTTCTGCAGGGCCGAGCGGGTCACCTTGGCGGCGTCGGGCACCTTGTCGCCGAGATCCTCGTACTCGTCGGTGGCGGCGTTGTAGCCGTGGGACCCGTCCAGGCCTCGCACCCGATCGACCACGACGCCACCTTCGAGGCCGGCGTTGTGGGCGATCTGCTTCAGCGGCTCTTCGAGCGACCGAGCCACGATCCGAGCACCGGTGGCCTCGTCCCCCTCGAGCTTCTCGACGAGGTCGAACACCGATGTCTGGGTGCGCAGCAGGGCGACACCGCCGCCGGCCACCACGCCCTCCTCCACCGCCGCCTTGGCCGTGGACACGGCGTCCTCGATGCGGTGCTTGACCTCCTTCAGCTCCACCTCGGTGGCGGCGCCGACCTTGAGGATGGCCACACCACCGGAGAGCTTGGCCAGGCGCTCCTGGAGCTTCTCGCGGTCGTAGTCGGAGTCGGTGTTCTCGATCTCGTTCTTGATCTGCTGGATCCGGCCCTTGATGTCGGCGTCGGAGCCGGCGCCCTCGACCACGGTGGTCTCGTCCTTGGTGACCACGACCTTGCGAGCCCGGCCGAGCAGGTCGACGGTGGTGTTCTCGAGCTTCAGGCCGACCTCCTCGGAGATAACCTGGCCGCCGGTGAGGATGGCCATGTCCTGGAGCATCGCCTTGCGGCGCTCACCGAAGCCCGGGGCCTTGACGGCGGCGGAGCGGAAGGTGCCCCGGATCTTGTTCACCACCAGGGTGGCCAGGGCCTCGCCCTCGACGTCCTCGGCGATGATGACGAGCGGCTTGCCGGCCTGCATGACCTTCTCGAGCACCGGCAGCATGTCCCGCACGGCGGAGATCTTCGAGCTGACGAGCAACACGTACGGGTCGTCGAGGACGACCTCCATGCGGTCGGGGTCGGTGACGAAGTACGGCGAGATGTAGCCCTTGTCGAAGCGCATGCCCTCGACGAGGTCCATGTCCATCCCGAAGGTGTTCGACTCCTCGACGGTGATCACGCCGTCCTTGCCGACCTTGTCCATGGCCTCGGCGATGCGGTCGCCGATCTCGTCGTCGTTGTTGGCCGAGATGGCGGCCACCTTGGAGATCTGGCCCCGGGAGTCGACCTCCTTGGACAAGCCGGCCAGCGCTGACACCGCCGTCTCCACGGCGGTCTCGATGCCCCGCTTCAGCGCCATCGGGTTGGCCCCGGCGGCCACGTTGCGCAGGCCTTCCCGGACCATGGCCCGGGCCAGCACGGTGGCGGTGGTGGTGCCGTCACCGGCCACGTCGTCGGTCTTCTTGGCGACCTCCTTGACGAGCTCGGCACCGATCTTCTCGTAGGGGTCCTCGAGCTCGATCTCCTTGGCGACGCTGACCCCGTCCTTGGTGATGGTGGGGGCGCCCCACTTCTTCTCGAGCACGACGTTGCGGCCCTTCGGGCCGAGGGTGACGCTCACGGCGTCGGCGAGCTGGTTCATGCCGGACTCGAGGGCACGGCGAGCCTGCTCCTCGAAGGCGATGATCTTGGGCATGGGCGGCCTCCGTGGGGTTTCGTTCTGTTAGCACTCTCACTCTGCGAGTGCTAACAGCAAACCACCTTCGGCGGCCGGTCGCAACCGCTCGGGCTCTCAGCCGCCGGCGACGGCGGGGATGATGGCCAGGGTCTCCCCGTCGGGCACGGGGGTGTCGAGCCCCTGAAGGAACCGGACGTCGTCGTCGGCCACGAAGACGTTGACGAAGCGGCGCAGGGAGCCGTCCTCGTCGAGGATGCGGTCACGGAACCCGGGGTGGGTGGCTTCGAGGTTGCTCAGCACATCGGCGACCGTGGCCCCCTCGACGGCCACCTCGGAGGCGCCGGCGGTGAGGGTGCGCAAGGTGGTGGGCACGCGGACGGTGACGGTCATCGGCGCTGAGGGCTCCTCGGGATGGGACGTGCCCGGAGCATGGTAACGGCGCCCCGGCCGGGCGAGATCATGCCGGGGCCGGCGTCTCGGGCGCTTCGGGGACGTCGGGCACCTCGGCGGTGGCGGTCGGGAGGGGTTCGTCGAGGCCCGGCACGCTCACCCCCATCACGTACTTGCGCCACAGGTGGCCCGAGACGATCTTCACCACCGCGGTGAGCGGGACGGCGAGCAGCAGCCCGAAGAAGCCACCGAGGGTGCCGAAGGCGAGCAGGGCCATCATCACCGCCGCCGGGTGGAGCTGGACGGCCCGCCGCATCACCGACGGCGTGATGAAGTGGTTGTCGATCTGCTGGGCGACGGTCATCACGATGGCCACGCCGATGGCCGTCTTCACGTCCCTGGTGGTGAGGGCGATGACGATGCCCGGTACGGCGCCGATGTAGGGGCCGATGAGCGGGACGATGTTGAACAGCCCGGCGATCATGCCCACGATCAGCCACAGGGGCAGCCCGATGGCGGCCAACCCGATCGACACCATGATCCCCACCACCAGGGCGACGGCGAGCTGGCCCCGGAAGAAGCCGCCGACGATGAGGTTGAGGCGGTGGGCGAGGAACAACACCTCCCGCTTGGAGCGGGCGGGGACGAGGTTCTCGCAGGCCCGGCGCACGTCGGGCAGGTCGACGAGCAGGTAGAAGGCGAGGATGGGGCCGAGGAGCAGGATGAGGCCCACGTGGAAGACCCGACCGAGCAGTTTGCGAACGGTGGTGACCTGCTCGGACAGCTGCTGATCGTCGCTGCCCACCTCCTCCTCGATCTCCCTGACGGTTGGGACCTCGATGAACCACTCGTCGTCTCGGGACCGCTCCGCCAGGTCGTTCACGCCGTCCTCGATGTCCTCGCGGACCTCGGGGATCCGCTCGGACAACTCGTCGGCCTGGTCGGCCACGAGCGGAGACAGCGCGAACGCGAGCACGGTCAACAAGACGGCGAAGCCGAGATAGGCGACGGCGGTGCCGGCCAGCCGGGGCAGGCCCCGGCTGTGGAGGGCGGTGACGATCGGGTTGAGGAGGAAGACGATGACCCCGGCGAGCACCAGCGGCGGGAACACCACCCGCAGGGTCCGCCCCACCAAGCCCACGACGAGGGCGGCCAGGGTGATGCCCACGAACCACCAGGCCGCTCGACCCACGCTGCGGATCCGGCCCTCGACCGTGGTGGCCTCGCCGATGGGCCGGGGGGTGGCCATGACCGATGTGACGCTCACGGCCGCCGGGCCGTCGGGCGAACGATCGGCGGCCGGAGGCTCCTCGGGCGCAGGCATCCCAGGCTGGCTGCCGTCGTCAACCACGGATCGGCGACTCGATCGGGGACGACGGGTGGGCACGGTCGAAGCGTAGGCCGACGATCCCTGATCAGCGGCAGCCCGACCGAAGGTGCTCGGCGACCACCGCCTCGATGCACGCCACCGCGTCGGTGTGAGCCCGTCGCGAGCCGAAGCGGCCGACGAGGGACACGGCGGGAAGGGCGGTCTCCACGCCGTCGTCGACCTCGCCGGCCACGACCAGCACCGGCACCCCCACCTCGGTGGCCAGCTCGGCCACCCCGCCCACGACCTTGCCCTCGAAGGACTGGTCGTCGAGGAAGCCCTCGCCGGTGACGACCAGGTCGGCGCCCTCGAGCCGCTCCAACAGGTCGACCTCGTCGGCGATCAGCTCGAAGCCCGAGACGAGCTCGGCGCCCACGGCGGCGAGGCCGCCGGCCAGGCCCCCCGCCGCCCCTGAGCCCTCGATGCCGGTCACGTCGACACCGTGATCGTCGAGGTAGACCTGCGCCAGGCGCTCGAGGCGGCGGCGGAGCAGCTCCACCTGCGCCACCGAGGCACCCTTCTGGGGGCCGAAGGTGGCGGCGGCGTCGACGAAGGTGGTGCGCACGTCGCAGGCCACCACCAGCTCGACCCCTCGCAGCCGGGGCGTCGGGTAGAGGGCCCGGAGGGCGCCGAGCCCCCCGTCGGTGGTGGCCGATCCGCCCATGCCCACGACGACCCGGCGGGCGCCGGCGTCGAGGGCGGCCGAGATCAGCTCACCGGTGCCGTGGGTGGCGGCGGCGATGGGGTCGTTCCCCTCCGGCCCGTCGACGAGGTCGATCCCCGAGGCCAGGGCCATCTCGACCACGGCCTGGGACCGGTGGAGCCGCCAGGCCGCCTCGACGGGATCACCGAGCGGCCCGCTCACCACGGTGGCCCGGTTCGGCCCGCCGAGGGCCTCGAGGGTGCCCTCGCCGCCGTCGGCCAGCGGCACCTCGTCGCACTCCCACCCCGCCGCTCGGGCGGCACCGGCGACCGCCGCCGCCACCTCGGTGGCGGTGGCGGTGCCACGGAACTTGTCGGGGGCGGCCACGACGCGCACCGCACCATGGTGGCCGACCCGACGGTGGGACCTCGGGCGTCACCTACGTTGGGACCGTGGCCGACCGACCGGTGGTGATCGTGTCGAACCGCGGCCCGCTGTCGTTCAAGATCGGCCACTACGGCGTCCTGGTCGCCACCCGGGGCGCGGGTGGGCTCGTGTCGGGCATCGGTCCCCTCGTGGTGGGCACGCCCACCACCTGGATCGCGGCCGCGTTGTCTCCCGGCGATCGGGACGCCGCCGAGGGCGGGGTGGTGGAGGCCGAGGGCTTCCGGGTCCACATGCTCGCCCTGGACCCCGACGACTTCGGGGCCGCCTACGACGTGGTCTGCAACGCCACCCTCTGGTTCGCCTACCACGGGTTGTTCGACCTGAGCCGCCGGCCGGTGTTCGACCGGGCCTGGGCGGGGGCCTGGGATGCCTACCGGCGGGTCAACACCGCCTTCGCCGACGCCGTGGCCGCCGACGCCCCCGACGGGGCCGCCGTGCTGGTGCAGGACTACCACGTCGCCCTGCTCGGCAGCCTCCTCGCCGAGCGGAGGCCAGACCTGCGCACGGTGCTGTTCAGCCACACCCCGTTCCCCGGCCCCGAGGAGCTCCGGGTGCTGCCGCTCGACGTGCGCACCGAGCTGCTCGGTGGCATGGCCGCCCACCACGCCTGTGGCTTCCACACCCACCGGTGGGCCGGCGCCTTCGCCGCCTGTTGCCACGCCGACCTCGGCGTCGTCCCGGCCACGTTCGTGTCGCCCCTCGGCCCCGAACCCGCCGACATCGGGGCGGTGGCGGGCTCGGCGGCCTGCGCCCGGGAGCTGGCCGACCTCGACCGGCAGCTCGACGGTCGCAAGCTCGTGGCCCGGGTCGATCGCATCGAGCTGTCGAAGAACCTGCTGCGGGGCTTCGCCGCCTACGACGACCTGCTCACCCACCATCCCGAGTGGCGGGAACGGGTGGTGTTCGGGGCGTTCGTGTACCCGTCCCGCGAGGGGCTCGAGGAGTACCACGGGTACCGCCGCCAGGTGGAGGGCGTGGTGGCCGACCTGAACCGCCGATGGTCCACCCCGGCTTGGGAGCCGGTGCTGTTCGACGCGTCGGACCACTTCGCACGCTCGGTGGCCGCCCTGCGCCGATCCGACGTGCTCCTGGTGAACCCGATCCGCGACGGGCTCAACCTGGTGGCCAAGGAGGGCCCCCTCGTCAACGACCGCCACGGCGTGCTGCTGCTCAGCCCCGAGGCAGGGGCGTGGGAGGAGCTGGGCGATGCCGCCATCGGGGTGCACCCCTACGACGTGGTCGGCACCGCCGAGGCGATGCACCGGGCCCTGTCGATGGGCGCCGGGGAGCGGGCCGCCCACGCCGAGGCCCTTCGAGCGGTGGCCACCGCTCGCACACCGGCCGACTGGTTGGCCGACCAGCTCGCCGCCGCCGGCTGAGCCTCACGGTCGAGGAGGGCGGGTCGAGGCGGTCAGTCCGCGGCGAGGTGCTCGAGGACGGCGACGGCGCCGGCCGGCCCGTCGACCAGGACATCGGCCCGCTCCAGCACCGGGGCGGGCGACTCCGCGCTCCGCACCGCCACCCGTACCGTCGCCACACCGGCCGTCGCCAGGCGGTCCAGGGCGTCGAAGGCCGGCAGGTCGCCGATGTCGTCGCCGATGTAGCAGACGGCGTCGAGGCCGGCGGCCAACGACTCGACGGCCGTGCCCTTGTCCACGGGCACCGGAGGGTGGAGCTCGACCGACATCTTGGCCGGGCGCACGGTCAGACCCGAGCGAGACGCCTGCCGGGCCGCCCACTCGGCCACCGGGCCGGCCAGGCCGGGATCGCTCCGGAAGTGCAACGTCATCGACAGTCCCTTGCGCTCCACCTTCACGCCTGCGGGGCCGTGGGCCTCCGCCGCCGCGGCCACGTCCTCGACCACCTCCCGCCAGGGTCCGGCGCCGTCGGGTTCTGATCGCACCCCGTCGTCGGATCGCTCGAGCCCGTAGAGGCCGCTCATGCGGATCGACGGAGGAAGCTGCGCCTCGAGGAACCCCACGGGCCGACCCGACACGACGGCCACCACCGCGTACCGGGCCGCCAGCCGCTCGAGCAGCTCGAGGACCCCGTCGACGGGTCGGGCCAGGGCCGGGTCCTGGACGATCGCCGACAGCGTGCCGTCGAAGTCGGAGAGGACGGCGCTGCGGTCCGGCCGCGCCCTGAGCACCGCCAGACGGTCGAAGACCGGCTCAGCCTTCGGTGGTGGCGGTGCCGGCACCGCCGGAGGCCTCGTAGTCGGTGCCGAGCAGCACGACGACGTCGGCCTCGGCCGCCTCGGGCACGACCGGCTCGGCCGGCACCGGTTGCACCGGCGCGTCGGCCAACCGGAGGGCCAGCTTCACGGCGGCGGCATCGCCCTCGAACCCCGGCGCGTAGTAGACGGTGGTGGTCTCGGTGGGAAGGGCGTTCTGCGCCTCCAGGCTGTTGAACCCGGCGGAGGCGACGGCGTTGGCGTTGCTGGTGGCCACGCCGGTCTGGCCGGACCCGTTGAGCACGATCACGCTGACCTCGCCCGGGGGGCGGGGAGCTTGACCGGCGGCACCGGTGGTGACCGACGACGCCGTCAGGTCGGTGATCCTGGTGGTGGTGGTGGTGGTGGTGCTGGGACTGGTGTCGGGTGCCGCCGAGCCCTCCTCGGGGGAACCGATCACCCGCTCGGACTGGGAGAGCAGGACGGCGCCCAGGGCCACGGCCACGACCAACACGATGACGCCACGGGTGGGAGCGGCGCTCGAACCCCCTCCGCGGGCGTTCATCGACCCGGGCGCTCGTTGACCGAACGCCGCTCGTAGCGGAGCCGCCGACGGGTGTCGCGCATCCGGCGCAGCCTACGAACCAGGAGCGGGTCATAGGACATCGCCTCCTCGGAGGCGGTGAGCTCACCCACCAGTTGGTAGTAGCGGGTGGCGGACAGCTCGAAGCGGTCCCGGATGGCCCGCTCCTTCACCCCCGGCTCGGCCCACCACGACCGCTCGAAGTCGAGGATCGCCTTGTCCCGATCGGTGAGCGCCATCCCTCGAAGCCTGGTGTGCCCGCCCCCACGATGCAAGGACCCTCGGTGCGTCGGCGTCGGTAGCGGGGCCGGTGGCGGGCGGCGATCGCCGCCCGGACCCTTGCCGGACGCGAGAAAGGGCCGCCCGAAGGCGACCCTTTCTCTTCGCGATGTGCCTCGCCGCCGCTGGCGGCAGCGAGCGGGTGGCTCTAGGCGGAGGCTCCGGCGGCGACCTGGTTGGCCACCTCTTCGAGCTGGGCCTGGGCGGCGTTGACGACGCCCTTGCGGTTCTTGGTGGCCTGCTCGTAGTTGAGGACGGCCCGGACCTCCTCGGCGTCGGTCAGCCGCTGGAGGCGGTTGACGATCGTGGTGACGTTGAGGTCCTGGTAGCGCTTGATGGGCAGCTCGTCGGCGTTGAGCGCGCCGAGCTCGACCCGGCCGCGGTGCAGGGCCTTGGCGGCACGACCAGCGCCCTCGGCGGTGGCCACGGCCTCACCCCGCTCCAGCATGGCGTCGCGCCCCGCAGTCCAGGCCTCGCCTACGGCGTCGGCCACCCGGCGGACCCGGTCGACGGTGGTGGTCACCGACTCCTCGACCTGCTCCTGCAGCTCACCGAAGGCGACGATCGACCGGTTGAGGGAGTCGACGGCCTGGCGGGCCGGAAGGGTGGCCAGGCGCCGGCTGACGCCGACTGCAGCCTGGACGGGCGTGGGACGGATGGCGGTCGGCCCTCCGACGGCGTGCTCGGCCAGGCGGGTGTTGAGCCACTCGACGGTGGCGGTGTGCGCGGTCTCGAGCCGCTCGAGGAGCCGGACGACCTTACGCTCGTCGGCCGTCTCGGCCAGCACCCGGGCGAAACGGGCCCGGTCCAGGAGCTGGCGCTCGAGGGCCAGGTCGCCCATCAGGGCCTCGGCCAGGGGCTGGCCCTGCTCGACCTGCGCCTTGGCGACGGCAGCGGCGCGGGCCACGACGGCACCGAACAGGTCGGGAACGCCACCGAGGTCCCGGATGGCCTGGGTCAGGCGCCGGGCCCGGTCTTCGCTGTTGCTCATGTTCTGCGCCAGCTCCTTCTCGATCGCCTCGTCACGGGCCTGGGCCCGACGGATCTGGGCGATCATGGCCTCGGCCTGGGTCAGGCGGAGCAAGGCGTTGAGCTCGCCGCGGAGCTCGATGGTGGGGTCAGCCATGGCGGGGGAATCCTCCGAGAGGTTGTGTGCGGATTCACACACGCTAGCCAACAGCTAGTTCAAGGACAACTCCAGCAAGCATGAAACTTCAGCCATGATCACTCCCCGGCGGGTCCGGCGAAGCGCGGCGGTCGCTTCTCGGTGTGGGAGGCCAGGCCCTCGCGGGCATCGGGGCCGGCGAAGCCGTGGAACTCGTAGGCGAGCGAGGCATCGAGGATGGCCGACTGGGCGCGGTACCAGTTGTTCAAGGCCTGCTTCGTCCAGCGGATGGCCGACTGGGCGCCACCTGCGAGCTGCGTGGCCACCTCCAAGGCCCGGGCCTGGACGGCATCGTCATCGACGCAGAGCGACACCAGCCCGATCCGCTCGGCCTCTTCGCCGGTGAGCGTGTCGCAGGTCAGCAGGTAGTACTTGGCCTTCGCCATCCCACACAGGAGCGGCCAGCAGAGGGCTGCGTGGTCGCCGGCGGTCACGCCCAGCCGGGT
Source organism: Acidimicrobiales bacterium (assembly GCA_030447445.1). GTDB lineage: Bacteria > Actinomycetota > Acidimicrobiia > Acidimicrobiales > Iamiaceae > JAUJOW01. The sequence continues at coordinate 52,280 of JAUJOW010000015.1, forward strand.
GTGGCCGTCGATGATCCGGGCGCTGCGGGCCACGACCGAGACGTCGGCGAGGATGCCGGCCACGAGCCCCGCACCCACGGCCGGCCCGTGGATGGCCGAGACCAGCGGCTTGGCGCAGTTGATGACGTTGAAGACGAGGTCCCGGGCCTCCCGCATCACCCGGGTGCGAACGGCGTAGTCCGCCATGATGTCGTCGAGCAGCTCGAAGCTGCCGCCGGCCGAGAACGCCTTCCCGGCCCCCCGCAGCAGCGCCACGTTGGTCTCCTCGTCGCGGTCCACGACCAGCCACACGTCGGCCAGCTGGCGGTGCACGGCGTGGTCGACGGCGTTGAGCCCGGGGCCGCCGAGCGTGACCCGCAGCACGCCCTCGGCCGGCCGGTCGAAGTGCAGGTCGGGGAAGTCGGCGTAGGGGTCCATCGTCATGTCCATCGTCATGGGGCCGATCCAGCCTGACATGTCGGGTGCAGGACGGTGCGACCGTCGGCGCCGGCGCCTCACTTGGCGTGAGGCGACCCCGCCGGGGTAGAGCAGGGACGTAAACCGACCAGGAAGACCCATGGCTCTCGCGCAGCCCTCAACCGAAGCCCGCTCCTCATCTCCCTCCCCTCCGGCGCCACGAGGACCGCTGAGCGCGGCCGTGCTGTCGGCCCTGGCCGGTCCTCCCCGACCCGTCGCCTGGCCGCCGGTTGGAGGTGTCGACCCGCTGACCGACGACGACCTGCAGCTCGCCCTCTACGCCTGCTACGAGCTGCACTACCGGGGCTTCGACGGGGTGGACGACGGCTGGGAGTGGGCGCCGTCGCTGCTGGAACTGCGGGCCTGCCTCGAGCAGGCCTTCCTCGCTGCCTTGATCGCCCGGATCGGTCCTCCGGGTGAGGCGGTCGACATCAAGGCGGAGCTGGCGGCCATCGTCGAGGGGGCGATCGGACCGTCGTTGTCGGCCCACATGGCCGAGCGGGGCACGCTCGGCCAGCTACGGGAGTTCGCCGTGCACCGGTCGGCCTACCAGCTGAAGGAGGCCGACCCCCACACCTGGGCGCTGCCCCGTCTGACCGGTCGGGCCAAGGCGGCCATGGTCACCATCCAGGTCGACGAGTACGGCGGCGGGGTGGAGACGGCCATGCACGCCCACCTCTTCGCCGACACCATGGCCTGCCTCGGCCTGGACCCCGGCTACGGGGCGTACCTCGACCTCTTGCCGGGGGTCACGCTGGCCACGGTCAACCTGGCCACCCTCTTCGGGCTCCACCGCCGCTGGCGGGGCGCGGCGGTGGGCCACCTCACCCTGTTCGAGATGACGTCGGTTGTCCCCATGACCCGCTACGCCGCGAGCTGCCGGCGGCTGGGCCTGCCCCTCGCCGCCAGCCACTTCTACGACGTGCACGTCACCGCCGACGCCGAGCACCAGGTGGTGGCCGTCGAGGACCTGGCCCAGGGTTTCGTGGAGGCCGAACCCGACCGGGCCGGCGACGTCGCGTTCGGGGCCAAGGCCGTCATGGCCCTCGAGGACAGCTTCGCCCGACACCTGCTGTCGTCCTGGGGCAGCGGTCACAGCTCCTTGCGCCGCCCCCTCCTGGCGCCACCGAGATGAGGGACTACGACCCCACCACCTACGGGCGCCGGTTGGCCGACGACTACGACGCCATGGTGGAAGACGAGCTCGACACCGAGGCTGCCGTCGAGGGTCTGGCCATGCTGGCCGGCGAGGGCCCCGTCCTGGAGCTGGGCATCGGCACCGGTCGCCTGGCCCTGCCCCTGGCCGAACGGGGCCTGGATGTGTGTGGCGTCGACGCCTCCGAGGACATGGTCGCCCGCCTCCGCACCAAGCCGGGCGGCGCCGACCTGCCCGTGGTGGTCGGTGACTTCGCCGAGGCCGAGGTGGACGGTCGCTTCACGCTGGTGGTGCTGGCCGTGAACACCATCTACGCCCTGCCCAGCCAGGAGGCGCAGGTCCGCTGCTTCGCCAACGCCGCCCGCCACCTCCTGACCGGCGGCCGGTTCGTGGTCGACGCCTGGATCCCCGACGTGGCCGCCTTCCGGCGCGACCGCGGGGTGCGGGTGCGGGTGCGCCGCGACGACGCCGTCACCCTCGAGGTCATCGAGCACGACGCCGCCGGGCAGTGGATGCACGTCACCTCCATGAGGATCAGCGACGACCGGGTGCAGGTGGACCCGTTGCACCACCGGTACGCGTGGCCCTCGGAGCTGGATCTGATGGCCCGGCTCGCGGGGCTGGAGCTGGAGCACCGCTGGGAGGACTGGCACCGGCGACCCTTCGTGTCGGCCAGCCCCAGTCACGTGTCGGTGTGGCGGCTCCCCGAGCCGGTCTCCGGCGACGGCGGCTGAGCGGCCAGGCGGCGGCGCAGCTCGCTGGTCGGAGTGGCCGCCAGCACCAGGCGGCCGCCTCGGTAGCGCACCCCGCCCCGCAGACGGGCGCCGACGGCCAACCAGCTGCAGGCGGCCCGTTCCAGCACCCACAGCGGGGCCAGCAGGGACGCAGTGACCGGGAAGACCCGGGCCCCCCCGGCTCGACGCCGGCCGGTCTCGGCGACGAGGGCGACAGCGGCGGCCCCGGTGGCGAGAGTGGCCCAGCGACGCCGGGCCAGGGCAATGCCGACGGCGGGCCCCACGGCGAGGAAGGCCACGAGACGAACGGGGCGGGCCCACTCGTCGTAGGCCTGGCGCACCCGCTGCGACACGAAGTGCCCGGTGCTCGGCGGGCTTCGGCGCACGAGCAGGTCCAGGGCCACGAGCTCTTCCCCACCGGCGGCCCGCACCGTGCGCACCAGCTCGAAGTTCTCGAACAGCACGTCTCCCGAGTAGCCACCGGCGCCGAGCAGGACCGAGCGCCGCACACCCAGGGTCCCGGGCCAGTCCCCGCCCCAGACCCGGTTGAGGAGGATGCGGCCGGTGTCCACCCGGGCGTGCCAGGGCAGCGGGTGGAAGTAGTTCTGGGGACGTACCACGGCGGCCCGATCCAGCCGGTCCAACACCATGGCCAGTTGCTCGGGGGTGTAGCGGACGTCGTCGTCGGCCACGACCACCCGGTCGTGACGGGCCCGGCGCACGCCGGTCATCACGCCGCCGACCTTGCCCATCGGCGTGCGGACCTCTGGAGGGACCACCTCGACCCGGTCGTCGATGACGCCGCGATGCTCGGTCACCGCCTCCGGGTCCGAGCCGTCGACCACGATGACCTGGTCCATGACGTTGGCCATCGCGGTCAGGTAGTCGGCCAGCTCGCCGAGGTCCTCCTCGGGCCCGGTGGCCAACGGGAGGACGTAGGTACCGGACAGGGGTGCCGACCGCTCGCTTGGATCCATGAGCACCCCTGACCGCCGGTGGGGGCTGGGCGGCGTCGTACGGTACCGCTCCGGACCCCTCGGTCCGGGGTATGTGGCGTCGGCGCGGCGGGCAGGAAGCGGTGATGGGAACGAGGCCGGCCGGGTTCCTCGGGGCGACCCGACGGGTGGAGGACGCCGGTGGCCTCGATCCCGTCGTCGACGCCATCACGGCGGCGGCCGCTCCGCTCGGTCGAGGGGCGGTCCGGCCCGTGCTGGCGGCCGATGGCTGCGGTCCCGGTGAGCGCTAGCCGTGTTGCCAGAACCGTGACTGCAGGCTGCGCTTGCCGTGGAGGACGGCGACGGCGTCGAGGGCGGTGAGGTCGTCGTCGTCGATGCGCCATCCGAGGGCGCCGGCGTTCTCCTCTGCCTGGCGGCGGTTCTTGGCTCCGGGGATCGGCACCGCGCCCTTGGCGATGAGCCAGTTGAGGGCGACCTGGCTGGGCGTGCGCCCGCCGTTCGAATCGCCAATGCGGCGCAGCTCGGCCACCACGGCGTCAACCTTCTCCATGGGGTGGTTGGAGAAGGTGCGCCGGCCGGGGCGGGTTGCCCGTCGAGTACTTCCCGGTGAGGCGGCCCTGGCCGATCGGTGAGTAGGCGAGAAGCCGCACGCCGCGGTCACGACACGGCGCGAGCAGTCCCCCCGTCTCGGGCATGCGCCGCAGCAGGGAGTACTCGACCTGGTTGGTGGCCAGCCGCAGGCCTCGCTCCCGCAGCGCGTCGTCGATGGACCCCATCTCCTTGGCGGAGTAGTTGGAGACACCGACGGCCAGGAGGAGGCCCTCGGCATGGGCGGCGGCGAGGGCGTCGGCCAGGGCGCTGTGGGAGCGGAGCGAGATGGGCCCGTGCAGTTGGTACAGGTGGACGGCCGGAACCCCCAGGCGGTCGAGCGACGCCCGCAGCGACTTCAACAGCTCCGCCTCCACCCGCACCTTCCACGGCGACGGCATGAACTTGGTGGCCACAAGCACCTGCTTCCGTCGGTCGGGATCCTCGGCGAGCAACCGGCCGATGATCCGCTCGCTCTCTCCCCCTGCCGTACACCTCGGCGGTGTCGAACAGGACGACCCCGGCCTCGAGGGAGGCGTCGCAGGCCTCGCCGATGGACGCCACATCCAGGCCGGTGTCATAGCCGCCCATCCCCCAGGTCGAGCGGTCGCCCCAGGCCCAGGTCCCCACGCCCATAGGCGGGATGGCGACCTCCGACCCGGCGAGCGGGATCCGGTCGGTAGCACGGGGCATCGGGTGATCTGTCATCGCGCCTCCTGGGCTAGCCCTTCGGCATCAGCTCCAGGGCGTCGAGATCCATGATCGCCCTGACGGAGCGGTCCAGCATCATCCTGAAGAGGGCCACGGCACGGTCGTTCACGAGGTCCACGGAGCCCGCGTTCAGCGGGTACACCGAGACGAACAGCGTGGCGAGGCGGTAGTCCTCCCAGCAGTCGTCGAACGAGTAGCCGGTGACACCGCCGTCGACGAGCGCCTGATGGTAGGTGTGGACAAGGTCGTGCTCGGTCTCCTTCCGTTCCGCCGGGGTCAGGCTCTGGCTGAGGAAGTAGGCGAGGTCGTGCGGGCCCCGCCCCGCCGGTGATCTGCCAGTCGAGCATGGCCACGTCGTCGTCGCCGAAGAACAGGTTGTCGAGGCGGTGGTCGCCGTGGAGGAGCGTGTTCGGCGGCTCCGACAACCGCTCCATCAGGGCCACGACGACGTCGGGCATGCGCCGGGCGGCGCCGAGCATGGCACCAGGCAACAGGTCGCTGAACCGGTCCTCGATGATCGGCCACGAGCGGCGTAGCGCAGGCACGAGCGCCTGGGGTTCGGCGGGTCGGCGATGCGGAAGACCCACGGCAGCGTGGCGAGGTCCGGAGAGGCCCACCAGGCGGCGTGGTGGCCGGCCAGCTCACGCAGGTCCCGCACGGCCTCCTCGGGTCTGCAGCCCTCCACCTGGTCGTAGACCCGGCGGCCGCCGACGTCCTCCATGAGGAGCAGGAAGTCGCCGTTGGACTCGTCGTAGGCGGAGGCGTAGCGGGCGGCGGTGCGGATCGGCGACCTCGATGCGCCCTGCTCGTAGAAGCGCACCTCGCGCTCATAGAACCGGAAGGAATCGGCGATGCGGCGCGACTCGGCGCCGGTGTGGGGCAGCTTGAGCACCGCGGTCGACGGTCCGGCCGCACGGGGGCCGTAGGTGAGCGAGATGCGCCACAGGAGCCCGAGGATCCCGACCCCGACACCGATGGGCTCGCTCGTGAACGTACGGACGGCGACGCCGTCGCTGATCGTCGATGTCGAGCGCAGCGCCGTGGTGAACCACTCGGCGTCGAGGTCTTGAGGTCCCTTCGGGAACCCGAGGTCGGCCATGGCTCCTCCTCAGTTCCATGCTCGAGGCGTGGGTCAAGCGGTCGGGTAGCGCACGTAGGTGTCGATGAGCAGGAGGCCGAGCTCGCGGTCCCGAGCGACGTCCGGGCTCGTCAGCTCACGGCCCACGAGGTCGGCCACCAGCCGCTCGATGATGACATCGGTCGTGAGGTCGTCGCCGTGGTCCCGCCAGGTGTCTCGCTCGGCTTCGTCGGCGAAGCAGTAGCCCTTCCACGAGACCGAGAAACGCAGCTCGTCCCAGTCGTAGCGCCCGATCAGCTCGCCGTCGGGTCGGCGCAGGACCCAGCAGCCGTCGGGCTCGGCGGCCAGCGTGGAGCCGGTGGCCAGCTTGGCGCGTCGGTGCCGGGCCCCACAGGGTCCACGCCGTGGAAGACCGAGTCGGTGTCGAGGACCACGCCCGTGTTGGCGCGGACGGGGAGCACCACCGGGTCGGCGCCGGGCCCGTCGGGCCAGTACCGCAGGCGCCGCCGTCGCTGTCCAGGAAGTAGGAGATGCCGGTGGCGATCGGGAGGCGCCAGGCGTCGAACAGGCCCGAGTGGTGCATGACCACCAGGAGCCACTGGGGCACGTTCTTGCGGCTGGCCCCCCGGAACTCGGGCACGTCGGTGTGCACGGCCAGCTCCTGGCCCGGGACCATCAGGTTGGCGAAGGCGATGGCCGGCTCGACGATCGGCCGGTCGTGCAGGGCGGCCGCGGCCTCGATGAGACCGGCGTTGTGCAGGAACGACTCGACCCCGCCGATCTGCTCCCGCCCGTCGTAGGCGTACTCCTCCCGGAAGTAGCTGGTACGGGCGGCCAGCGTGGACGGATCCGCTCCCGGCCCTCGAGCGCCGCCGGTGCGCACGAAGTGCTGGACGCTGTCCTGGCGCGGCAGCAGGCCCCGGCCGACGTCGAGGTCGACGTGCTCGGCCTCGCCGTAGATGCGGTAGCGCCCGAAGCGGTGGGCCAGCTCCACCAGCCGCTCGGCGTCACCGGCGTCGACGAAGAGCGGGTCCACGGTGATCACGGGAGCGGGCATGCCGAAACGCTATGTCCTCGCTCTCCCGTCGTCACCGGATCGATGCCGTCCTGTCGATGCCACAGCTCGACACTTGCTCATGACCAATTCGGCTGCCAACTGCCCCTCGGCCGGACCGTACGATGAGCTCCTGCCGGCACGCTGCTCGGCGCAGAGGTTTCGCGCCACCTATCGCGCCGGTCCCGCCCGAGTCCACCGCCGGCACGGGGCCGGCGAGATGTTGACGAAGGTTCGGCACTGATGGTCGCCCGGCAACGGGGCGCACCGATCGGCGATCTCCTCGCTCGCTGGCGTGGCGGCGCCGCCGACTTGCGGCGGGTGCTGCTCGCCGCCGATCACCACGAGCGGGTCACATGGGTGGCGGGCGAGCTCTCGATCCGGACCCTGGCCACCACCCGCTTGGCCGAGACCTGGATCCACACCGGCGACGTGGCCGACGCCCTCGGCACAACCGTCAAACCCACTGACCACCTCCGCCACATCGCCCGCCTCGCCTGGCGGACCCTGCCCTACGCGTTCGCCCGCGCCGGTCGTCCCGCACCGGGGCCAGTGGCGTTCCGCCTGGTCGGCCCGGACGGGAAGCCGTGGGACCTCCTCCCCGAGGAGCCAGCGGCCACGACGATCACCGGCCCTGGCGTGGATCTCTGCCTCGTGGCCGCCCGCCGAGTCGCCCCCGCCGACACCGCCCTCAGCGGCACCGGGCCCGACGCCGACGCCGTCCTGGAGCTCGTCCGCACCTACGCCTGACGCACTCGATTCCGGCCCTCAGTGCGGACGAGGAGCACGGCGCCGACGCCGGTCACAACCAGCCCGCGCCGGTCGCAGCGAGTGGGACGGGACGTGAGCACCCTGCGCACCTGAGGATGTCGTCGACAGCGGAGTAGAGGACACCGGCCACATGCGGCCGCTTCGAGGCCGACGGCGTCGCCAGGGTGGCGAAGGAACGGCGGGCGATCGCCCTTCTGATGGAGCCGAGCTTGAGGGCGGGCCGGGCCGCACTGTCGGTTCTCCGTGGTCATGGTGTGCATTGAACCCCCGATCACGTACCCGCCGTCGCGCAGCTACGCCAGGGATCGGTCAGGCCGGGTCGACGCTGGCGCCGCCGTCGTCGCCGGCCAGCGCGGTCGCCGGAGTCGACGCGACCATGCCGGTGGCCCGCAGCTCGTCCACCGCCGGCACCGGGTCGGAGTCACCGAAGCTCCGGGGGTCCCCGTAGTCGGCGTCGCGGCCGGTGGGATCCACCACCCACCAGGATGCCTCGAGGGCGATGCCGTTCGGGTCGGTGAAGTAAATCGAGTGGATGACGTCGTGATCGACGACATCGGTGACCTCGCAGCCATGGGCCTTCAACCGAGCCGCCAGCTCCTCCAGGGCGAGCTCGTCGGGCAGGTTGAACGACAGGTGGTCGAACTGCACCGCGCGCTGGTCAGGGACCCCGGCCGGCTTCGAGAACGGTTCGAGGTCGACGTGGCGATACTCGAAGAAGGCCACAGTCTGCTCGGGCCCGACCTCGAAGAAGTAGTGCCGGAACCCGGCCGTGCCGATGGTGTGGACGAGCCTGGCCCCCAGCACGCCGTGCCAGAACCGGACGGTGGCGTCCATGTCGGTGGTGACCAAAGCGAGATGGTTGATGCCCCGCCAGCGAGGCGCCATGGATGTCATGGCTCCACGCTACGTGCGAACCGGGCGGCCATGGAGGGCACACTGACGGCGTTTGGCGGGCCCTGGGTTGAGGGGAAGGGGCGGCTCTCGGTGCGGTACATGCTGACCCAGGCATCCTCGTCGATGTCGGCCTTGAGGTCGCGCTTCAGCTTCGAGTACGGGTCCGGGCCGCCGGTGGGTCAGAGTCGGATCACGCCCGGCTGAAGTCTCGACTGCGACCGATGCGAGGACTCAAACGGGACCGCAGCGCTGAGGTGATCATCGCAGGGCACGCCTTCATGCAGAACCTCTGGCGTGGCCACTACGAGCTCGGCGCCTACGCCCGACCACACCTACGCCTCGCCGCAGCCTTCGACGAACTGGCTCCAGTCGTCTGAGGCCACTGGTCCGCCACGCGACCGTGGGCGCCGTCCGGCTTCAGCCAACGCAACACACCCCGCGTCGATCACCCGGTCGATGTCGCGCTGGGGATCGATGAGGGCGCAGTGTGCTCGTCTTCGACGAGGTAGCTGCGATCCGCCCGCCGGGGCTCGATGGCCACGACGTGCATGGCTGCGCACTTGGGCTATGCCACGGGCCACCCCCGGATGCATCCGGACATTCGGAGGCCGCGGCGTCACGATCGTGCCGATCGGAGTGAGGTGCGCCGGCAGCGGCCGCGACGGACGATCAGGACGGAATCGAGCCCTCGAGCACGGGCGCGCCGTTGCGGGACGGGTCGCTGTCATCGGGCTCGATCGTCACACCGATGCGGGCATAGCGTCCCACCTCGCCTGCGGCGGTCAGATCGACGCGGACCTTCCCGTCGGGCGTAGGGCGGAAGGTTCCGGCGCTGACTCGGCCATCGTCGTGGACCAACCAGAGCTCGTAGGTCTCCCGTCCGCTTGGTGAGTCCAAACCTTCGACATCGAGCTCGATGCGGATGGAACCGTCTCCCTGACGGAGCTGGGCTCGGCCCGAGGGTCCCCCGTCCACGGGGCGGAGCGTGACGGCCACATCGTCGCCGCTGTCGTCGGCCCGCAGGACCCCGATCCCGCCACCGATCGCAGCTGCGAGCAGGAGCACGGCCGCCGCGGCGACCAATGCGACCAGAGCTGGCGATGTCCGTCGCCGAGGGTGCACACCTTCAGCCCCGGCGCGGAGCACCTGTCGCCTAAGCGACGACGGCGGTGCCGGGCGCCCAAGGGATGAATCGGCCAAGGGTAGGAGGTCGACCACGGCGCCGAGCTCTGCGAGCTCGGCTCGACACGACGGGCACGTCGCCAGGTGGCGACGCAGGCGTTGGCCGTCTCCGTCAGGAGCCCCGCCGAGCAGGTGTCCGCCGATGAGAGCGCGCAGTTCGTCGTGGTCGTCGGAGGAGGCCCTGCCAGTCTCGGAGGGGTCATCGTGTTGTGCTCCACTCACGGTTGCACCCCCAACTCTTCGAGCGTGAGCCGCAAGGCCTTCATGGCGTAGAACGAACGGGACTTCACCGTGCCGAGGGGTAGGTCAAGGCGTGCTGCCACCTCAACCTGGCTGAGGCCGGCGAAGTAGCAAAGGTCGATCACCTGCCGGTGGTCGGCCGAGAGCAACTCGAGAGCGCCCCGGATCAGCTCGCCGTGAAGCAATCGCTCAAGCTCAGCATCGATGCCCTCGACCAGGGGCCCGGGAGCCTCGGGCACATCACCCGTGGCCGCCGCCGGAGGTTGCGCCCGATGGAGGTCGATGCAGGAGGTTCGAGCGATGGTGAACACCCATGTCCGCACCGAGGCCCTTGAGGGGTCGTAGCGGTCGGCGAGCTGCCACAAGCGGGTCATGACCCGCTGCACCAAGTCCTCGGCGAGGGTGGTGCTTCCCAGTCGTCGGTACCCATAGCCGTAGAGCGCCCCGGCGTAGGTGTCATAGAGATCGGCCATGGCCTGATGGTCACCGGAGGCGGCGCTGGTCAAAAGCGCCGCCTCCGGGTCATCCGGGGGCGTGTCGCACCTTGCGCCACGGCGCATGGGTCAGGCGACCGTGACGTCGATCTGCATCATTACCGGCATCTCTCCCTCGGTGACGGGGAGATCGGCCCCGTCAACGCCGGGGAACTCGTAGCTGCCCAGTTCGCTGTCGTCGACGTGCAGCATGGGCCACACAGTCGCATCTTCTGTCAACGGTTCATCCAACTCGACCTCGACATCGGTGCTGGAGCCCTCCTCGATCTCGACGAAGCCGAGCACGGGGCCGGGCTCGCCGTCCACGTCGGAGTGCACTGCGATCCAGCCCGGGGAGCCGTCGATCTCCACCGAAGCCACCGTCACCGCGGCACCGTCACCCTCCTGGTCCTCCGCGGTGAGCGTCCCGGTGGCCGAGGCAGGCTCGCCCTCGATGCTGCCGCCCTTGGTCTGTTCGCCGGCGTCGTTGACCGCAGGAGCGGCATCGTCGTCATCGCCTCCGCAGCCGGTGGCGGCCACGGTCAGGGCGAGCGCGGCAACCAAGGCGCCGACAGGACGGAGGGTTCGGGGGGTCAGCTTCATGACGGGTCCTTCTTCGGGGGTTGTGTCGTCCTACCTACGGTCCAACCCGCCGACCGGTTCAGTTGGGTTGAACCGATCAGGCCTCGAGGCCGTAGGAACCGACATGCTGAAGCCCATCTCCACGAGCCTCATCGCGGCTGCGGCCGTCCTCACCCTCTCGGCGGGCTGCGGGGGCGACGACCCACCACCGGCCGAGCTGACCGTCGACATCGAGGCCTACCAGTTCCCTGACGAGCTCAGCGTCGCCGCGGGGGGCGAGGTGGTGTTCACCAGTGCCGACGCCGAGCCGCACCAGATCGACCTGGGTGACGGCGCGGTCGTCACCGACGCCTTCGGATCAGGTGAAAGAGTGATGGTCGAGGCACCCGGTGAGCCGGCCACCTATGACCTCATCTGTCTCCTACATCCCACCATGCGCGGCACCGTCGAGGTGGCCGACGCCGGCTAACCCCGATCATTCATAAGATGAACGGGGAGGAGGTTGTCCCGAACAGGATCGCCTCGACTACGACATGTACGTGTCCTTCAACCGTGCTCCTTGCGACCGATGCTTCCCCGTGTCCTCGGTTCAGAACCTCGCAAGACGGAAAGCGTGTTGCCGCCATAGACGACGACATCGCCATGTCGGAGAACACGCCGCTCAAGCCGCTCACGACCTCTTCCGTCGGATCGCCCTCCGGGACGTAGACCAGCGCGACCCGCGGTGGGTCCAGCGCATCACCGACCTCGTCTGAGCCGTTCGGTCGAACCCGACGACCTCGTTCCCGTTCTCGATCGGTTGCAGCCCCAGCTCTCACGCATCTGACCCAAATCCGCAGATCCCGAACTTCATGTGGTCTCCTCACGCCGCGCCAACGGTGGCGGCTTCGTGGGCGCGGCTGCCAGCGCCCGGTGGCGACGCGTCTCGGCGTGCCTCAGCGGCTCGTCGGGGACACGCTCCCGTACAGATGGGTCACGCCGCCGGCTGACGGCCCGATCTTCTCGGACCGGTCTCCTGCCGACGGCGGCTCGTCCCACGGCATCTTTCCGATGACGAGCTTCGGGATGTTCACGAACGCCTTCCCCGCCGACACGCGGACGACGGCGTCGAGCGGGATGTAGGTGTCCCGGTGGAAGATGCCGCGCTGCACGAGCACGTACCCCGGTCCGTCATCCCCGTCTTCCACCACCTCGCCGATGGGACCGAGCTTGAGCTGGTCGGATGCGTAGACGTCCTCTCCCGCCGCCGGGAGCCGGTCGGGTCCGATCGCCGAGAGCACGTCCTCGGTGTCCATGACGGCGTTGCCGATCAGCGGGAAGTTGATCCTGATCGACGCCTCGTAGGCCGGCATGTTCTCCGCCCCGATGGCGTCGCGGACGAAGGTGACGTCGTAGCCGTGCTCCGCTGCATGCCTTCCCGTGGACTCGACGCAGAGGTTCGCCGTCATGCCGGCGAGCAACAGGTGCGTGATCCCCAGCCGGTCGAGATGCTCCGGCAGGTCCGTGTCGAACACATCGGTGCCCTTGTGGGGCTGCAGGACCACCTCGTCGTCGGCCGGGCGGAGGAACTCGTGGAAGTCGGCGCCCCGGGAGCCGGCGAGGAACATCCTGCGCTCGAACATGATCCGGTTGATTCCGCTCCGACGCTGCAGCTCCTGGTCTTGGTAGTCCGCCGCGGTGTAGGCCATCGGCCCGTACAGGACCGGGACGCCGTGCGCCCGAGCACCGCCAATCAGCTGCCGCAGGTGGCCGATGACGTCATGGGCGTTCACCGTGGTTTCCGTCAGCTCCCACGCAGCACCATCGGTCGCGAGGAAGTCGTTGACCGGGTCGATGACGAGCAGCGCGGTCTTGGCCGGCAGGAACGTGCGTCCGCCGCTACCAGCCACCCGGTAGGTGCCGACGTCGTGTCGGTGGCCGTGCTCGGCACGCGGGTGGTCATCGTTCATCAGATCCCCTCTCCATTGGAGGAGCCACTACCCCGTGCTTTGCATGCTGCAAACAGCGGCCTGGCCGACGAGCGGGGAGCGTATAGACCGACGTCAGGCACGAGGCGGGGTGGCGTCCATTCGGGGCCGTACGCGATACAGATGGGCCATGGCCGTCGTCCGCACCCCGCGCAGCAGCTGGATCGACGAGGGGCTGCGAGCGCTGGCCGCCGGCGGCCCGGACGCCGTCCGCATCGAGCCCTTGGCCCGGGCCCTCGGCGTCACCAAGGGCGGCTTCTACTGGCACTTCGACGACCGCCGCGCCCTCCTCGACGCGATGCTCGACACGTGGGAGCGGGTGCTCCTCGACGAGGTGATCGAGCGCGTCGAGGCCGAGGGCGGCGACGCCCGGACCCGTCTGCATCGGCTGTTCGTCCTCGCCTCCTCCAGCGGCGACCTGCTGGGGATCGACCTCGCCGTCCGCGACTGGGCCCGGCGCGACCCGACGGTCGCCGACCGCCTTCGGCGCGTCGACAACCGGCGGATGGAGTACATGCGCTCGCTGTTCGGTGCCTTCTGTCCCGACCAGGACGAGGTCGAAGCCCGCTGCACGCTCGCCTTCTCGCTGTGATCGGCAACCACTTCATCGCCGCCGACCACGGCCGTCGCAGCCGCGCCGACGTGCTGCGGCTGGTCTTCAAGCGGCTCCAGGCCTAGGACGCCGCCGCCAGCTCGGTCTTCGGTACCGGGTTGGAGAAGACCATGGCCTCGTCCTCGATCCTGCTCCTCTTCAGCGTCCGGTAGTCCCGCAGGTAGCTCTGGTCGACCTGCCACGGGAACCTCGAGCCCTGCCTTGCCCACCATCAGCTCGACGGGGCGGGTCGAGGTGGCAGGAAGAACGCGAACATCACCGTCGTGCCGGGCACGACCTGCTCGGCCCCGTTCACGCCGTCGTAGCCGGCGTCGACCAGCGCGGCACGGAAGGCGGGCCGGGTGGACGCCATGAGCACCAGCGGCATGGCGATGAGGATGACCACCGGCGCCGGGTCCCCGCCCGCAGCAGGCGGAGCTCACGCGGCCGACCCTAGGGGCCTAGTGTTCATCCGACGATCACGTCGACCCATCGTCGAGGAGGTCGAGCACGCGTTCAGGAGGTCGCGCCACCACGGCGCGGTCGCCGACGATGACGATGGGCCGCTCGATGAGGATCGGGTACTCGTGCATCGCCTCGAGGATCTGATCGTCGGATGCATCGTCGAGCGCCAGCTGCGACCACGTCGGCTCGTGGACCCGGGCGATCGCGCGGGGGTCGCTCGTGCCGAGCAGGGTGAGGAGGTGTCTGAGCTCCTCGACAGTGGGCGCCTGGCTCAGATACTCGACGTACGTCGCCTCGATGCCCCGCTCGGCGAGGAGTCCCTGCGCGGTCCGACACTTGGAGCAGGACGGGTTGAACCACACGGTGGTCTCAGGTGGCACGAGCACCTCGGGGAGCCGATGGGACAGGTCTGGTCCGAGCGACGGGTTCGGAGGTGGTGGGTGACGTCGACCGTTGCTGAGCGGTGGACCATCAGTAGCCGGGCGCCGGCCCGGGATCAGTTTGCTCCGGTTCGGGCTGTTCGGCGTCGGCTGCCCTCCCCGTCTCGATGACACCCTTCATGGAGGGGTGGATCTCGCAGTGGTACTCGATGCGACCGGCGTCGGTCACCTCCACCTCGGCCGATGCACCGCCCTCGATGGCGCCTGTATCGATCGAGCCGTCGTCGGCGGTCAGCGTGTGCGCCGTCTCGTCGTTGTTCTCCACGGTGATGGAGGTTCCGGCCTGCACGCGCAGCGGCACGGGGGCGTACGTGAAGTCTTCGATGGTGACGGTGGTGGCGTCGTCGGCGGCCGCAGCCGCCTCCGTCGCGGGCGCGCTGCGAGGGCTCGCGGGCTCCTCTGCTTCCTCGTCCTCCCCGCAACCTCCGAGGACCAGAATCGCGACGACAGCACCGGCAAGGGTGTTCCGTGTCCGGGCCATCTCTGGCCGCATCCATGCTGAAGCACTCATGACGTCAGGACACCGCCGCGGCGATGAATGCAGTCACCAGGGTCCCGACTGCGAACAGGCCGTGCGCGATGACCACGGGAACCGGGAAGTGCTGCTCTGGCGGCGAGGTGGCGGCACCCGATCGCCCGGCGGGTACCGCTCGACGCTGCTGGAGCCACACGGCGAGCATGCTGAAGCCGAGCCCGGCGACGACGACGAGCAGCCCGGCCGCCACCCAGCCGAGGCCGTCGCTGTCCGTCGCGACGTAGACGATCCACAGCACCAGACCGGTGGCCGCCAACGCGAAGTGGGACAGGATCTGCGGGGGGCGGATGCGCCGCTCCCCTCCCTGTTGACGCATGCCGCCCCGCTTGAGCCAGATGCCGAGCATCGCGAAGCCGCCGAGGGCGGTCATGACCCAGAGGACGAGCGCTGTCACTTGCATCCTGGTTCTCCTTGGTTCATCGAGTGGACTCTTTCGCTTCGGTCACTTCTCCGGCGACACCTGCGGCGCCGCCTTGCTCCCGGCCCGCCGCGAGCACCCGCACGCCGTGCACGAACACGAGCGACCCTCCGAGCCACCCGCCCACGCCCAGCACCGCGGTCCCCGACAGGGTCAGGACCAGGCCCAGCGTGGTCACCCGCCCCTCCTGGTAGCCGCTGTACTGCGCCCAAGCAGCGAGGCCCAACAGCGTCACTGCGACGAGCATCACGGTGAGGTGCCATGTCGCAGTACGCCACTGTCGTGAACCCCATTCGAGGAGGACCCAGTCGGCGAATCCGGTCGATGCGGTCGGCACTGACGCGATCAACCCGCCGATGGCCGCCAGCCACGCGCCGTGGCTCGCCTGCTCCTCGATGATCCCGACGTAGCCGATCACGGCCAAGGCCGACGCCAGGACGAACATCCCGACCGTGAGGTCGGTGAGCGGCGGGTGCAGCGGGTGCCCCGGCAAGCCCGTGACCAGCCGGGCCAGCCCACGTCGGTTCGCCCGTCGATCGTCCTCGTGGCGGTCAGGCCCGCTCACGCCCGCTCCTCGTGATGGAGGAGCTCCACGAGGCTGGCGTGATCCTCGGCGCACGCAGGGCAGCCAATCAGGTGCTCTCGCATGCCGGGGAAGGCCTCGTCGGCCTGTCGCCCGGAGAGGACGGCCTCGACGTGTCGATCGAGCACGGCGAAGCACTCGTCACAGCTCAGCTCCGGACCCGTCGGTCCGAGCAGCCGTTCGAGGCGCTGGCGAGCGCGGTGCTGTTCGCTCACCGGTCCGCCCCCTCTCCGGCCAGCGGGATGAAGCCGGCCTCGACCAGGTGCGCCCGAAGCTTCCGCCGGGCATCGTGCAGCGTCTTGTACAAGGCGCTGCGCGTGGTGCTCAGGCGCTCAGCAAGGACGTCGATGGGCACGCCATGTCCGATCAGGGTCACGAACACCTCGCGCTGGTGAGGGGTGAGCACCTCCTCGACGGCAGTCCGTAGCTCCCCGAGCAAGGCGTATGTTTCCGCTTCCTCCGCCGGCGAGGCACCCGTGTCAGCCAGCAGCGGCCAGTCGTTGTGGTCGAGCGGTACTTCCCGGCCGCGCCAGGCCCGTCGGCGCAGGCGGACGCCGGCACCGAGGAGGGCGAACTTGTAGGCCCAGGTGGTGAACCGGCTCTCGCCGCGGAAGTCGTCGAGGCGGGCCAGGACCGCCACGACCGCATCGTCCGCAGTCTCGAGGGCGAGGATGTCGGCCTCTTCCGCAGCGAGGTCGCTGACGCCTCTCGTGCGACGGTGGATCTCGAAGCGAGCTGCCCGGACCATCAGCTCGTGGAGGCGAAGGATGGCGTCGTCACGCGCAGCGCCGTTCCCCCGCAGCGCGCCCAACCAGTGCCGTGATTCGACGTCCAGCGCGACTGGCGCGTCAGCTTCGGCCGCCGCGCGTGAGGGATCAACCACCGCCGCCGCCCCTGTCTCGAGCGCCGCCGGCGAGGAGGCCGGCAACGACGTCGGCGGGCCAGCCCTCGTCCACCATCTCGACCAGCACATGAAGATCGATGGTCGGATCAAGCGAGACGCGAAGCGCCAGACCGGCCTCGAGACCCACGATCCCCAGGTAGCGGCGACGCCAGTCGAGGAGCGCCATGGCACCGCCCACACCGGCCAGCTCCCGTCCCACACTCACAAGAGGGTTAGTGTCATCCGGCTCCTGATCCTTACCTTCCTCGTCGCGTGGCTTTGTGCCACGGACGCAGATGAGCCAGACAAAGACGTGCCGAGCGACCACGAACGGCCCGTCGCAGGACACCCGGATGGCGCAAGCACGCGGCAGCGCCACGGGTGACCGAGGGGCGACTGTTGCGCCAGTTGACGCGATGGCCACGATCCGCAGGTGCTGGGAGGGCTCCGAAGCGGGTGGCCCGCGATTCGACGCCCCGCCGTCCGCCCTTCCAAGTGGGCCTCCCGCTCCACATCGAGGCCAGGTCAAGAGCATCTACGACACCGCACTGCGTGGCGTCCACCACCAGCGGCTCCTGCGCGACCTCGGCTGGCTGCCGGTCAACCGGGTCACCGCCGAAAAGGCCGCAAAGACCCGCAAGCCCCGCCGGGCCGGCCACCGCCGCGTCGAGAAGTCCGCCCACATCGAGGACCGCGCCATCACCCTGGCCGCCGGTACCAACAAGACCATCTCGCTGTTCAGCCGAGGCGGCGCCGTCGGCATCGGGACCCTCGCCGACACCGGCGAGAGGCTCTTCACCGAACTCCCCCGAGTACGAACCCACCGCAACGCCGACAAGTCCGGCTACCGCTGGTACAACGACTACCGGCTCCCCGACCACCTCGGCGGCGGAACCATAACCATCCGCCTTCACGGCAACGCGGATGACCAGGGCCGCCGGTTCAACCGCACCGAGAACGTCCGACCGATCCCCCCCACCGACCCCGACTTCGCCCGGCTCTACCGGCTCCGCAACGACGCTGAGTCCATCAACCGAGCCCTCGACGACACGCTCTGGCTCCGACGGGCCCACTCGATCGGCCACGAACGCCAACACCTCAACCTGCTCACACACGCACTCGTCGTGAACTCGGTCGCCCTGCACCGACACCGCCAGCGCAGCAGCGACCCGCCGCTCCCGCGCGCCGCCTGAACCGCCCGGGCAGCCGAGCCAGGCGGCTTCGGCGCGTCTCGAACCTCCGCCGGACCCTCCCTCGAGGGGATCACGCCCGAGCGGGCGGCATCACCCCCGTACGATGACCCGCATCGTGTCCGGCCCGAGGAACGCGGGAGGTTTTCTCCCGCGTTCTCCGCCGGCCCCGCCCGAGTAGCTCAGTCGGTCAGAGCAGGCGCCTTGTAAGCGTCAGGCCGTGGGTTCGACTCCACCTCGGGCTCGTTGAACGACCACCGCGAGCGGCCGCCAGGCGGCGGCTCGTGCACTCAGCCGGGGCTTGGGGGCGGGCCGGCGGCTGCGTCGGCGAGGTCGGTCAGGTCGGCTGAGCGCGCCGGCGACACCGGCCAGCTGGTCGTTGACGGTGAGGACCGACGGGCCGATGACGTTGCACTGCGACTCGATGGCCCGCACCCCGAAGGCCACCTTGCCCAGCAGCGCCGAGGTGCGGCGCAGCGAGGCGGAGATGCGGAGCAGGTAGTAGACGAGCACGACGGCCACGAGCACGATCTCGACGATCGTCAGCGTGACCAGCAGTGGGGTCATCGCCGCGCCTCCTCGGAGGGGCTTGGTCTGCGGGGTCAACAGCGCCACGTGCTGCATCGCCTCGTCGGTCAGCATGTCGAGCCGCTTGGAGGTCTCGGGGAGCAGCCAGGTCGTCGCCGTGTTGCGTGCGACCTCCTTGCCGGCCTGCCAGACGAGACCAGCGCCGCGCTCGATGCGGTGGACCTGGCGCAGGAGCATCTCGAGGAGGACGACGGCGACGACGGCCACGACGAGTCCCAGGCCGAGGCAGATGAACCAGTAGGCCCTCGTCGCTCACGCGACCTCCGGGGGTGAGGCTCGTGCAGCGTCGGCCGCCGCCTCGACGATGCGTTCGGCTGTCTTCACGGTCGCGCCGAGCTGCCAGAGCCCTTCGGTGCCGTCGCGCACGTCGTGCAGGCCGGCGACGATCGCCTCCGCCTTCTCCGCCGTCCGCCGTGCGCCGACGATCAGCATCAGCAGCACGGCCACGACGATGACCACCACGAGCGCCCCGATGAGTATGCCGAGCAACCAACCGTTCACGGGGCCTCCGGGGGCCGCAGCGAGAGGTCCAGCTCGGCGAGCATAACCGCGTTCGCCGGTAGGTGTACGGTGCCACTACAGGCGATCTGATCCAGCCACGGGCCTCGCACAGGAGCGGCAGATGGCAGACCGGCAGACGAGGACACCTCGCCAGCTCGACCGCACGCCGGCGGAGGAGCTCTTCGAAGAGCTGGGCCCGGTGGACCGCTACCACGACTACGAGGAGCTCGGCGACTTCGGCATGCCGGCGCGGGCGATGATGGAGGACCTGATCCCGCCTATGAGCGCGCCCGAGCGCTTCGGGCCGCTCGAGAAGGTGCCGTTCTGGTTCGCCGGGGCCAGCTGCGACGGGTGCAGCGTGGCGGTCACGGGGGGGACCACGCCGAGCCTCGAGAGCATGCTGCTCGGGGCCCACCCCGGCATCCCGCGGGTCGTGCTCCACCACCCGGTCCTCAACGTGGAGGCCGGCGCCCACTACCTGCGGCCGGCCGAGCAGGCCGTCCTCGGCGAGATCGACGCGCGCTACGTCGTCATCCTCGAGGGCTCGATCATGGACGAGGTGGCGGCGTACCGCTCCGGCGGGTACTGGTCGGCGCAGGGCGAGGAGCCATGGGGGCCCGACGGCGACGTGCGGCCGGTCAGCGCCACCGAGTGGATCGCCCGGCTGGCGCCGAACGCCGCCGCCATGATCGCCATCGGCACCTGCGCGACGTGGGGCGGCATCCCGGCGGCGGAGGGCAACCCCACCGGCGCCATGAGCCTCATGGACTTCCTGGGCAAGGACTACCGGTCGGTCCTCGGTGTCCCCGTCGTGAACGTGCCGGGCTGTCCGCCGATCGGTGACAACTTCAACGAGACGGTGGCCGCCGTCCTGTACTTCCTCCAGGGCTTCGGGCCGCTGCCCGAGTTCGACGAGCTGGGCCGCCCGGGCGGCTGTTCGGCGAGACGGTGCACCGCCGCTGCGTGCGCGGCGCCTACTACGAGGAAGGCATCTTCGCCCAGGAGTTCGGTGACCCGGAGTGCCTCGTGGAGATCGGCTGTTGGGGCCCGGTCGTCAACTGCAACATCACCTCCCGAGGCATGATCAACCACGTCGGTGGCTGCATGAACGCCGGCGGCGCCTGCATCGGCTGCACCATGCCGGGCTTCCCCGACAAGTTCACCCCGTTCTACAAGCGTCCGCCCGGCTCGCTGCCTTCGACGACCGTGTCTCGGATGGTCGGCAGCGTCATCCGGCCGCTGCGCAAGTTCAGCAACAACAACCTCAACCGCGAGGTGCGGTGGGACCGCCAGAGCGCCACGCCGAGCGCTTTCTCGCGAGAAGTACGAGCCGTCGCCGCTGGCCGACGTCAGCCACAAGTTCTACGACAAGGTGCGCCGCGCCAAGGACACCGCCCGCAACGACGCCGACGTCTGGGGCAAGCGGGAAGAGGCCCCGAGCGGCGGTAGCCCCAACCCCCGCGTCTGACGCTGACAGGAGCTTGCGCACATGTGCTTCAAGACGTTGCCGGTCGAGTTCGACGAGCGTGGCAACGCCACGCTTCGAGGCGGCATCCCCGATCCCTACGACGTCACGGTGGCCAAGCCCGATCTCGACCTGGACGAGACCGAGCGCAGGAGAAGATCGAGCGCCTGGTGGCCCGGAACGGGCACATCAAGGACCTCAACATGGACCCGGTCACCCGCATCGCCGGCGCCCTGGCCGTGCACGTGACGGCGGACCTCGAGCAGAGCCAGTACCTCGATTCGCACGCGCAGGCCACGCTGTTCCGGGGCTACGAGGTCATCCTCATGGGCCGCGATCCGCGCGACGCCATCTTCGTGTCGTCCCGGGCCTGTGGCGTGTGCGGAGGGGTGCACGCGCACGCCGCCGCCTACGCCATCGAGGCGGCCATGGGCGTCTCCCCGCCGCCGCTGGGCACGGTGGTGCGCAACATGACCGAGGCGGCGGAGATGGGCTACGACAACCCGCTGCACCTCTACCTGCTGGCCGGGCCCGACTACTCCGAGGCCGTGCTCAAGGCCTCGAACCCGGAGCTGTGGCCGAAGGCCGAGTCCTGGCCGTGCCCGAACGCCGACATCCACGGCTTCAAGACGATGGCCGAGCTCGCCGCCGCGCTGAACCCGCTGACCGGCAAGCTCTACCGTGAGGGCCTGGAGTTCACCCGGCTCGCGCGGGAGATGGTCGTCCTGCTGACCGGCAAGTACCCGCACCCCGAGAACGTCGTCCCCGGCGGTGTGTCGACCACCCTCACCCTGCAGACCCTCAACGAGTTCCACTCCCGCCTGGGCAAGATCTACGACTACGCCCAGCGGATGCTCGCCGTCTGGGACGACATCCCCGCCTTCTTCTACGAGGCCGACGAGCGCTACCAGCTCGTGGGGTACCGGCCGACGAGCCACATCGACCCTGGCTACTGGGACGACCCGTACGCCTACGACGCCACCTACGAGAACTGCAACAGCTGGGGCGAGAAGCGCTGGTCGACCCCTGGTGTCGTGCTGGACGGCGAGCTCGTCACCACCCGGCTCACCGACATCAACATCGGCTGGGAGGAGTTCGTCGAGCACTCCTACTACGAGAAGTCGGACACGTCCCGCTACGCCACCGACATGATCGGCAACCCCATCTCGCCGTACCACCCCTGGAACAAGCGGACGCTGCCCAAGCCCGGTGCCCGTGACTGGAAGGACAAGTACACCTGGGCCTGCGCGCCGCGCTGGGACCGCCAGGTCGTGGAGGCCGGCTGCTACTCGCGTCTGCTGATCACGGCGATGGCGCAGAAGATGCCGGCCAGCGACTTCATGCACGCCACCGGTCACAGCATGCGGTTCGTCATCCCGAAGGGCGAGTATGGCGAGCGCGAGGTCGAGTGGCACGCCCCGGAGCGCTGGAACGCCTTGGAGCGCAACCGGGGCCGGGCCTACCACTACCTGTTCAGCCAGCTCGTCGCCTTGGAGAGCCTGCTCGACGCCTACAAGCTCATGAAGCAGGGCGAGAAGCGGGTGGCGGCGATGGACCCGAACCAGCTCGAGAAGGCCATCCCGACCGACGAGCGGCGCAGCGTCGGCTGGTGGGGCGCCGGCCGGGGCTGGCTCACCCACCACCTGGTGATGGACAAGGGCAAGGTCACCAACTACCAGATCTGCACCCCCTCGACCATCAACGCCTCGCCGCGGGACCCGTGGGGCCAGCCGGGGCCCTACGAGGAAGCGGTGATGAACACCCCGATCATCGAGGACGTCAGCGACCCGTCGCGGTTCACCAGCATCGACATGCTGCGGAGCATCCGCAGCTTCGACCCGTGCATGCCCTGCACCACCCACGCCCACACCGGTGACGGTGAGGTCGTGCGCGAGGTCAACACCTGCTCGTGCGGTGGTGACTGAGCCGGCACCGGCGCCGTGACGACCCTCGTCGGCGGGGTCAGCGAGCTGTTCCAGAGCGACCTGGACCTGGGCCGGCTGGCGGTCCAGCGCCTGCAGGGCGAGGACCTCGGGCCCGGCGTCACCGTCGAGGACCTCCACTACGGGGCGGTCGCCGTCGCGCAACGCCTCGAGGAGCTGCGGCCGGCCACCCTGGTGCTGGTCAGCGCCGTGGGTCGTGGCCGCCCGGCCGGCACCGTCGAGCGTCGACGCCTGGACCCGCCCCAGCTCGACACCGCGGTGGTGCAGGCGGCCGTTGGTGACGCCGTGACCGGCTACGTCCACCCCGACCTCGTGGTCGAGGTCGCCTCCGCCTTCGGGGTCCTGCCGCGCCGGACGGTGGCGGTCGAGGTGGAGCCCGAGGTCACCGGCTCCGGTGAGGGGCTCAGCACCTCGGCGGCGGCCGGCCTCGAGGTGGCGTTGGACCTGGTCCGCACCGAGGTCTCGCGGACGCCCCTGCTGGACCTGGCCGTCGAGCTGCGGTCGGTGGCGACGACGGGACGGCTCGAGGCGTCGAGTGCCCTGTCCGCTCTGCAGGAGCTGCTCGACGAGCTGTTGCAGCTCGACCGCGACGGGCGGTGGGGACGCACCTTCGCGTTGCGGGACCGCTTGAAGCTGCGCATCGCCGGGAGCCCCAGCAGCGAGGGGATGGACCACCGCGACTGGGGGCTGTGGTGGGCGCTGATCGAGGAGCTCGACCGCTTGGAGGCGGTGGACGCGGTGCCGCGCTAGCGGTCCACCACCAGCTCCGGGGGCTCGGCCGGCCCCTGCGGGTCCTCGAGGAGCCCGAGGTTGTGGGGTGGGATGGCCACGCGGTTGCCCCGCGCCGTCAACAAGACCAGCGCACCGTCGCCCAGCACGTCGACGGCCCCACCGACGACCTCGGGACCGTCCGGGCCGAGGGGCAGCATGCGGGCCCGCACCGTACGGCCGAGCGTCGTGCAGCGGGGCCGGTAGTCGTCCAGGACCGCCTGCGGCGGCTGGGCCAGCCGCCGCTCCACGGCGTCGGCCAGCCGGGCCAGCAGGGGGCCCCGTGGGGGCGACGCGTCCTCGACGAGGGCGGTCATGCTCACCCACTCGGTGCGGCCCGGGCCGAGCTCGACGTAGACGCCCAGGCGGGCCAGCGGCGTCCCGTCGGCGCCGTGGACGACGTCGGGCCAGGCCAGACCGCTGTCGTCGGTGCCGGTGACGTCGTGCAGCCCGAGTAGCGCGGCGACGTAGGGCCATCCCTCCCGTTCCAGGGAAAGGTCATCGTCTCGGTGCAGGAGCGTGAACCCGAGTCCCCGACCGAGGTGCACCGTCCACGGCAGCCCCGCCCTGCCGCGAGGAGACGCCTGGTAGTCAGCGACCACGATCGCTCCCGACGGTGCGCCCTCCCGGGCCCACGCCATGGCGACCGGCTCGGTGGACAGCAGGGCCGGGTAGGCCCGCACGGGCCGGCCCCCGAGCGCCGCCGTCACCTGCGCCTGGTCGAGATCACTCGTCGGCACGTGGGTCATCGCCACGTCGCCGGCTGTCCGGATGCCTCTGCGGCGGCATTGAGGCTGGCCGCCAGCCGCTGCCACTGCGGCATGGCGAACCTGGCCAGCGCCGAGCCGAGGACCGCCCGCAGGCGGTCGGCCTCCTCGTCGGAACGGCCAGCGCAGGCGGCGACGACCGACTCGATGAGCAGGGTGTAGGGCCGCGGCGGGAGCTCGAGGGCGACGGCCAGCAGGGTCTGGGCCAGGGCGTACGAGCTGTGCGGTCGGGCCAGCACACCGTCCAGGAAGCCGCCGACCAAGGTGCGCCGCTCCGCCGCCGGCAGCTCGGTGGCCCGCAGGACCTCCTCGCGCACGACGGCGACCCACTGCTCCGGGTCCTCCTCGTCGAGCACGGCCAACAGGTCCTCCGAAGGTCGGCCCGGAAGCCGCGAGAGCACCTCGTGCGCCTGTGCCCGCACCGGCGGCGCCGCACCGGCGACCGCGCTCGCCTGCAGGGCGGCCAGCCGGGCCCGTGCGCTGTCGCCGGCCTGCTCGTAGGCCAGGGCCAGGTTGGCCTTGATCATGGCGTGGTCGGCGGACCGCACGCTGCGGGGGGCGAAGGCCAGGCCCCGTCGCAGCGCCGCCACTGCCGAGGAGGGGTCATGGGCGGCGAGGTGGGCGAGGCCCAGGACGTTCGCCGCAGCGGCGATCCCGGCGTCGTCACCGGCCCGCTCGGCCAGCGCCACTGCCTCCTCGAGCAGCGGGACCGCCGCGGCGACGTCGCCCCTGGTGAGGAGGGAGCCGCCGTGGTCGCGCGCCGCCGCACCGGCCTGAGCCGGGTAGCCGGCCACGAGGAACAGGTCACGGGCCCGGCTCCAGGCGGCGTGGGCGCCGTCGAGGTCCCCCCGGTCCTGGAGGACGAGGCCGAGGTTGTACGCCGCCGCCGCCTGCTCGCCCGGCTGGTCGAGGACGGCGAGGACGTCCCCGGCGGTCGTGAAGGCCTCGGTCGCCTCCTCGAGCCGCCCCGCGGTGCGCAGACCGACGCCCAGCATGATCGTCGCCTTCGCCGTCTCCAGGCCCATCCCGGCGGCGGCGAACACCTGGCGGGCCACGGTCAGCGCTTCCAGGGCGGCGGCGGTGTCGCCGGCGTGCAACAGCGCCGAGCCGAGGTGGAACTGCGTCGTGGCGTGCTGCACGGGGTAGCGCTCGACCGGATAGCGGGCGAGTCGGTCGGCCAACGACTCCTGCTCCGCCCGAGCCACCCGCCTACCCTTGCACGGTGAAGGCGATCGTGGCCTGCTTCGGGAACGTGCTGCGGGGCGACGACGGTGTCGGTCCTGCCGTGGCCAGGGCGTTGCTGGCCGAGCCGCTGCCGGCCGGTGTGCGGGTGCTGGAGGTCGGCATCGGCGGGATCCACCTCGTGCAGGAGCTGCTGGACGGGGTCGACCTGTTGCTGGTGGTCGACGCCGTCGACCTCGGCCGTCCGGCCGGCGCCGTCGTGGTCCAGCGGCCGGACGTGCTCGACGTCACCACGCTGCCGGTCGACCGCCGCCGCGACGAGCTCGCCGACATGCACCTGGCCACGCCGGCGCGCGCGTTGACGGTGGCGCGAGGGCTCGGCGTGCTGCCGGCGACGACGATGGTCATCGGTGTGCAGACGACCCACACCGAGGAGCCGCGGCCCGGCCTGTCGGACGCCACGCAGCAAGCCGTCCCGGTCGTGGTCGACGAGGTCCGCCGGCTGCTGGCGCTGCACGCCGCCGCTTCCTGAGCGCCGAGCTCAGGTCGGCCGGGGGTGATCTGGAGCAGCGGCTGGGTCGGAGGTGGGTGCGGCGCCGCTCCGTCGTCGGGCGCCACGTCCATGGCCACGAAGCCGGGCAGGCCCTCCCGCAGCGCCTCCTCGACGCCGTGGCGCAGCGTCTCGGCCGCCGAGGTGCAGCCGGAGCAGGCGCCGCTCAACTGCACCCGCACCACGCCGTGCTGCACAGCCAGTACCTCCACCTCACCGCCGTGCTCGTGCAGGTAGGGGCGGACCGGCTCGAGCGCCAGGGAGGCGGCGTCGACGTCGTCCACCCCGACGCCGTAGGCCTCGAACAGCCAGTCGACGGCGGCATCGTCGCCGCGCAACGAGCGGAGCTGCTCGCCGAGTGAGTCAGCCAGGCGGGTGATGGCGAGGCGGTGCACGGCGTCCACGCCGTCGAGCAGCTCGAACACCCGGTCGCTCACGTCCTCGTCCAAGCCCTCGACGTCGGCGAGCAGCTCCTCGAGGCGGTCGAGCAGCGGTCCGAGCGACGCCAGGGAGGTGTCCGGCCCCTCGACCGATGGGCCCGGGTCCGGCTCACCCACCCGTGGGTCGGACCTTGGTGACGGCGTAGTCGATCAGCGTCTGGTTCAGCTCGACGCCGTGCTTGGACCTGGCGTGGGCGGCGACGGCGGCGATCAACTCCTCGGCCGTCTCGGCCCTGGCCACGTTCTTGCAGGCGACGCCAACGTCCCGGCAACGGAACTCGACCGCCATCAGGCGCTCCTCTTTCGGACGGGAATGCTCATGACGCCCGCGTGCGACGGTCGGGGTTCAGGTCAGCGGCCAGTTCCTCCAGCGCATCGGCCACGCCGATCAGGTCACCGTTGATCTCGCCGACGATCGGTCCCACCGGCTCGACGCGGTGCGCGATCGCGGCGACACCGAAGACGACCTTGCCGAGGGTGTCTGTGAGACGACGCAGTATCACCACCACCCAGAGCAGATAGAAGGCCAGGGCGGCGATGAGCACCCCCGTCACCACGAGGGCGGCGATGGCGGCAGCGGACACGACGGGGTCCTCAGCTCCCGGCGGCGAGACGGCGAAGGGCACCGACGTAGGCGACGGCGTTCTCGGTGACCGTCGCCGTCAGCTCGCGGGTGGTGACCAGCGCGGGCACCGGTTCCACGGCGGCGGTGATGCTTACCCCGTGCTCGAGGATGTCGTCGGCGTAGCGGGCGCACTCCAGCGCCGGGCGGATCACGTAGGAGGCCAGCACGACGACCAGTGGTGCCACCACCAGGAGGCCGATGGCGCTCATGACCCAGAAGACGACCACGCGCAGCTCCTGCACTCGACGTCGCGCTTGGCGCTGGGCAACCTACCCCTGGTAGGTGCGTTCCGCCAGTACCGGCAGTTCGAGGCTGCAGAGCGAGCGGCGTGGAGCGCTACTCGCTGTGCTGGCAGGCCGGGTCGGCGTTCGGGTCCCGCTCCTCGGTGACCGCTTGGCCGGCACCGACGCCCTCGAGGCTCGAGAACGGGCCGCACTTGTGGGGGACAACCCACACGTGCAGCATCGGCGCGTGCGGCTCGAGGTACTCGCCGTTGTCGCAGGTGCCCTCGGCGTTCGTGAGCCCGACGACGCGTCGCTGCGGGAAGCCGTCGACTTCCTGAGCCGGCGAGAAGCAGAGGTTGTTGTGGATGTGCCACTGGGTGATCGGACCACCGACGTCGGGGATCTCCTCGTCGGACGCGCCGGGCTCCGCCATGAACATGGCCGCCTCCAGCACCTTCGTGCCGTCTGGCTCCACCCGGAACACCAGCGACTCCGGCTTGTCGGGGTCGAGCGTGACGCCGTCGTCGATCCAGTTCCAGTTGACCTCGTGCTCCGTGCCGGTCGGCCCGTCACCAATCGAGCGGAAGCCGGCGTCGTAGCGCGCCTGCTCGTCGTTCCACTGCCAGAGAACCTCCTTGGTCTCGGTCAGCAGCTCCATCGCGGCCGCCTCCTCCTCGGGCGTGGCGGCCTCGGTGTCGATGTCCAGGTCGCCGTGCCCGCCACCGCCGTGACCGGCGCCCTCGTGACCGGCACCCTCGTGACCGGCACCCTCGTGACCGGCACCCTCGTGAGCGGCACCTTCCTGAGCGGCACCTTCGTGACCCGCACCCGTCGCGTCATGGTGGCCCGGGGCGCTGTGGTCGCTCGCGTTCACCGCGCCCTGCACGCCGACGAGGGCGACGACGAGACCGACGGCGACGAAGCTGGCGCCGCCGAAGGACCCGGCCGGCCAGAGCCGGCGGGCCGGGGAGACGAGCCTGAGAGCGCCCAGCCCGACGAGCGCGACCTCTAGGCCGGTGATGGCGGCGTCGGTGAAGCCGACCACCTCCACCTCCTGGAAGCCGTCGATGAAGCCGATGCCCGTCGTGCGGGTGAGGACCCAGGCGCCGGCGAAGGCCAGGTTGGCCACGACGCCGAGGGCGATCACGGGCCGGCCCGGCTTGGCCAGCACGAGCGCGCCCCACGCGATCTGGAACACGGCCGCGACCGTGAAGAGCGTCGCGACGATGCCGTGGCCCCGGTGCGGCTCCACCACGGTGGCGTGGAGCAGGCCGGCGGTCACTGACAGCAGCGCCAGGGCGGCGACGCCATGGTCGAGGAGGAAGCCGGGGGACGCCGGCGGAGCCGGGGAGTCAGCAGAAGACGTGTGCGGGGAAGGTGCGGCCGTGGTCACACCGCGCATCGTACCGTCAGTAACCTCCGCTGCTCCAAACGAACCACGGCGGTGACGGCCGCCCCGGCTCGACGTGCGAGGCACGAGGGGTCAAGCCGTCGGGTAGCGCACGTAGGTGTCGATGAGCAGGAGGCCGAGGTCCCGGTCGCGAGCGACGTCCGGGCTCGTCAGCTCACGGCCCACGAGATCGTCCACCAGCCGCTCGATGATGA
>JAUJOW010000033.1 GCA_030447445.1 Acidimicrobiales bacterium
GCCCACCGGTTGGCGTGGAGGCTGAGAGGCACCGAAGGTTTCTTCGCGCTGGCCTGCCGCGTCGGCGATCCGGCAGTAGTCGCGCCGTCAAGCGCTTGATGGGCCGCGCGTTCTGTTGCACGGGGCGGGGCCCGTGGAGGGCCTCCAGATCGCCGATTCGGGCCGCTCACGACGGCGCAGCTCGGAAACCCAGATCGCCGGTTCTGGTGCTTGCCACTGGATCGGCTGCGTCGAGGATCGTGGGCGATCTGTGCCAGCGGCACCTTCAAGCTCCTCGGCGGCAGGTTCCGCCGCTGCGGCCGCCGGCCCGTGTGGAACGGCGGTGACAAGGGCACCAAGGGCCACCTCGTCTCCGTCAAGCAGGAGGGCGGCCTCGCCGTCCTTCGGCGCCATGCTCGTCGAGGAGTTACCCCGACCTGGCCGCCCAGGTCGGCCTGATCTGAGCCCCGGGCCAAGAAATCCTGCTTGAGCCCCTTTCATCCGCCTCGGTCGTTCGACCTCTGTACGGAGGGCCCGTGCCGCACGCCGGGACGGTCGACAACGAAAGGATCAGGTGATGACGATGAGCGAGACGGCGAACCGCCTCGAGGACGTGGAGAAGCAGATTAGCGCCGACGACAAGGCGCTGGAGGAGGCCCGGCACCGCCGGCGGGAGGTGCTGGGTATCTGCGGCACCTTCGGCGGGGTCCTCAACACCTTCGGCTCCGGCTCGGTGGCCATGGGCGTGGTCAACGACCCTGTTGAGGACGCCGACGGCGGCATGACTTTGGACCGCCGCCAGTACCCGAAGCTGGGCCCGGACGGCGGAGGTGAGACGCCGCTGCAGGTCATCGCCGACCTCCACGCTCTCGTGGGGCCGGCGGTCCGGAAGATCTGGCCGAAGGCCACAGTCCACGACATGAAGCGGGGCATCACCGTGAAGATGCACACCCCGCTCTGGACCGGCGCCGACCCCTACGTCGACGTCGTCGTCGCCATGAACCGCAAGGACGCCCCCGGCCTGTGGATCCCCAACATGACCGCCGGCCGTTGGGACCCGAGCCACCCGCAGTGCCATGTCGAGCTGATGACCTCGGGCAGCCGGGCGCTGCGTCGCACCCGGGCCCGGGTCGTCCGCCTCGCCAAGGCCTGGAACAAGCAGTACACCCAGCCCGCCCTCAGCTCGTTCAACATCGTGGCGCTCGCCCTCGAGTGCATCACGACCACGATGCCGATCGACGAGGCCCTCCTCGTGTTCTTCGAGCACGCCGCCACGTCCCTCGACGTCCGCCGGACCGAGGACCCCGCCGGCGTGTCCGGGCCCATCAAGCTCGAGGGCACCAAGGACATCGCCGTCGCCCGTCTCGCCGCTGCGCGGGACCACCTGGCCAACGCCATCGACCCTGGTGACGACCTCGACACCGTCGCCGCCGAGCTGCACAAGGCCTTCTGGAACTTCCTCCCCGAGCCCTTCGGCACCGTCTCGAAGGGCGGCGTCGCCGACCTCCTGCGGCGGGGCACGCCCCGGCTGCGCACCACCGCCGCCGGCCTCGCCGTGGCCGGCGCCGTCACCCCTAAGCGCAGCTTCGGTGGCACCGGTGGCTAGGGGCGCCGCCGGCTGGCCACACCGGATCTCCGACCGCCTCCACTTCGAGCGTGGCGCCCGGGCTGCGTACCCCGGACTGCGGGGCGGGCCCACGAAGCGCACCACCGGGTTCCGCTACGTCGCCACCATCGACGTGCCCTACTACGAGCCCCGCACCGTCACCATCACCTTCCCGGCCAAGCGCCGCACGCCGAGCGTGCTCGCCGACGGCCCGCCACAGTCCCCGCACCGCTACGACGACGGGTCGCTGTGCATGTGGCACCCCGGCGACCCGCCCTTGATGCAGTGGCGCTTCGACCACGGCCTCCTCGACCTGCTCGACGCCATCCGGGCGCACCTGTTCAGGGAGGCCTGGTGGCGTGAGCACAGCGAGTGGCTCGGCCCCGAGGTCGGCCATCGACCCAACCCCGAACTGAAGGAGTCCGCATGAACCCCACGACCACCGCCCCCTGGTGGGTCGCCCCGGCGATCATCGCCGCCGTCATCACCGGCGTGATCGCAGTCATCACCTTGATCATCAACGGCCGGCGGGCCCGGTCGGACCGCCAGCGGGAGCTGTTCGGCGCCGCCTTCGGCGACGTCGCCACCTACTGCGAGTTCCCCTACATCGTCCGCCGGCGGCGCCACGACCAGCCCGAGGAAGAGCGGGGCCGCATCTCCACCGAGCTCAGCGACGTCCAGCGCAAGCTGAACCACAACCGGGCCGTGCTCCGGGTCGAAGTCCCACGGGTTGCCCGCGCCTACGCCGCCCTCGTCGGCGCCGCCAAGGCCACCGCCGGCGCCTCCATCCGCCAGGGCTGGGACCTCGCCCCGATCACTGCCGACACCGAGATCCACGTCACCGACGTCGACCTCAGCGCTGTGCAGCCCTTCCAGGACGCCTACCTGACCGCCGTCGCTGACCACGTCGCCCTCACCCCCTGGTGGCTCCGAGCCGTCGGACGGTGGCTGGCCCGCACCGTCACGACGCCGTTCCGCCGCCAGCAGCCCGACGAGGCCGCCAAACCGACCGTCGTCGAACAGGAGCCGGAGGCCCGGGCGCCTGATACGTGATCGGCCTGGATAACGCTGCGACCATGATGTCCGTGCCGACCTCGACCGCTGACTGGGCAGGCATCTACGCCGAGCACGGCCAGGCCATGCGTGTCGCTGCCCGGGCGGCGATGGGCGGCAAGAAGAAGGACTCGATCCGGGAGGTCCTCGGCAAGACGGCCGACGAGGTCGTCGGTGACGTGATCGAGGAGCTCATGACCAAGGGCGCCGACCTCACCCAGGTGGGCAACGTACGCGGGTACCTCAATGCCGCCGTCCGCAACCGTGTGCGGGACCTCCACCGGCGCTCGAAGTTCGAAGCTCCCGATGACCTTGACCCCGACGTCATCGTCGGCGACGAGGACATCGAGGCAGCATTCGACCGAGAAGAGCTCCGCCAGCAGGCCGTGGCCGGCCTCGACCAGTTACCCGAGCGGGAGCGGTACGCCCTTGAGGAACGGATCATGAAGCGCCGCCCGGCCCAGGACGTGGCCGCCGAGCTCGAGGTCAAGCCGCAGCAGGTCTCCCAGCTCTACAACGCAGCGCTGAAGAAGCTGCGGCAGCTTCCGGCTTTCACCGAGCTCCTCTCGTTCGACCGTTCACCGCCGAGCCCGTCAACGGTGACGGGCCCAGAAGCGACAGGAACGCCATCATGAACAACATCGACGACCAGCTCGACGCCATCATCGACGCCCACCTCCGCTACCTCGAAGGCGACGGTCCGGCGCCCGACCTCACCACCCTCGCACCGGAGCTCCGCGACGAGGCCCAGGCCCGCGTGCGGCTCCTCGAGGCCTCCTGGGGCGCCGTCCTCGAGGTGCCGACCGAAGACCCCGTCGCCCGCCGCTTCGGCTTCGACCGCGCCGGGCAGACCATCACGGTCAACGGCCGCCGCGTCGCCCAGCTCCGCAAGGCCACCGGCATGGAGTTCGACACCCTCCTCGGCCTGGTGACTGCCGCCGGCGGAGACATCACCGCAGCGAAACTGTTCCGCCTCGAGCAGAACAGCTCCGCCGATGTCGCCCAGCCCACTGCGAGCGCCATCGTCGCGGCACTCCACACCACCCTCGCCGACATCGAGACGACGACCACCAGCGCGGCGACCGACCCGGTGCGCCTGTTCCTTTCCGGCCCCCGCTTCGCCGACATCATCGACGACTGGGCCGGCCGGTTCGGTCGACCGGCGAGCGAGGTCCGGACCATCGTGACGGAACGTGTCCTGGCCGTGCAGTACCGGGCCGACGACGTCACCGACGAGCACCTCATCGAGATCGTCCAGACCATCCTCAACAGCCTCGAACCGTGACCATCGCAACCTGTGCCGGGCTGGCCCTCGCCGGTGTCTCCGACGACGTGCGGCGTGATCTCGCCCAAGACCTCGCAGACGCGGTCCGAGCCCACTTCGGGCTCAGCGTGCAGCCCGCTGACACCTTCGGCGAGCGCGGTGACGGCGGCTGGTGCGACGGCGCGTCGATCATCGACAGCGGCGTCATCCTCTACCGGCCCACCGCCAGCCGCCGCGGGAACTTCACCCTGATGCACGAGCTCGGCCACCACCTCGTCGAGAACAGCGTCGAGTGCCTGTCGTGGATCGCTGACCAGCCCGACCCGAACCGGGTGCTCGAGCAGGTCTGCGACCAGATCGCCGCCGACCTTCTCATCACCGCCGCCGATGTCGACGCCGCCCTCGCCGGAAGCCCGCCAGACGCCTCGGCCGTGCTCGGACTGTTCGACGGCACTGAGGCGTCGCGGTCCGCCTGCGCGATCGCGGTCGCCCGGAAGCTGCCCTGCGACGGCTTCGTAGCGCTCGTCGAGGAGGACGCACCCGAGATCTTCTTCGCTGCCCGGGCCCGGGACACCCGGCCCTACGCCTGGCGAGGGGACCCGATCCCGGCCGGGCATCCACTCCGGCGGCAGCCCCCGCCGGCCCGGACGAAAGCGTGGTGGCCGCAACCGAACGGCACGGAACGCCGGGAGTACTACATGTCCACGGCAACGGACCGGGGCTGGACGATCGCCGTGTTCACCGAGAACGACCTCTTCGGCGTGACCGACCTGCACCTGCCGCAGCAGGTCGCGGAGGACCGCGGCTACGACGGTCAGGTCATCTGCCCGTGCGGCTACTCCGGCCCGACCCGCTGGTGGCCGTGCAAAGAGTGCGGCCAGTCGCAGTGCCCGAAGTGCGGCGAGTGCGCCTGCGCCCGGAGGGACCGACAACGGGTCCCATGCCAGAGCTGTTTCGCCACCGTCCTGCCACACCTGCTCGAGGACGGCCGCTGCGATGCATGCCGATAGCCAAGTCCCCGGTGCCCCACGCACGCAGTAGCACCTCCCAGTGGGAGGCGTTCTGTCATCAGCTGAGGCGCAAGAGAACGTCGGGCGCTGGCGGGCGTCGCTCGCTCCCATGGAGGCCCGAACGGCGACCGTGCACGAGGTTCAGGCCCGCTAGTTGGCTGTTTGTACGAATCGCACCAGAACCGACGCACGAGATCTCGTGAGGTCTGCGCTGCTCGCGCCGCACAGATCGGCACGTCGGGCAGTCGTGCATGTCTGTGGTCAAGGGCCGATATCGACGGTTCCAGTTCGACCGTTGCGCAGCCCGGCCGACCGAACGCGCGAACAGAATGCCCGGTCCACCCCCGGCGAGGCCGCACCGACGTGCCGTTCGGGAGGGCCGCGAGCGGCGGCGGCCAACGGATCGCCGTCGCGGCCCAGGAGCACCGAATGTTCGGTCGCGCTGGCGGCCGTCCTC
>JAUJOW010000002.1:0-68107 GCA_030447445.1 Acidimicrobiales bacterium
CGCCATCCCCGCCATCCAGGGGGCCGTCGCCGACTTCGCCGCCGGGTTCGCTGGCGCCGGCGGCGACAACTTCTTCTCCCGGCTCGGTGCCTCGGCCCGCACCGCCTATGAGTGGATCGTCAACACCGCCATTCCGGCGATCAAGCAGGCGGTCGCCGACTTCGTGGCCGGCGTGCAAGGCACCGGGGGCGAGGACAACTTCTTCACCCAGCTCGGCCAGACGGCCCGACAGGTCCACGACTGGCTCGTCGGCACGTTCCTGCCCTGGGTGACCGGGACCCTGATCCCCAAGTGGCTCGAGTTCGCCGGGATGATGGTCGGCGTCTGGGCCCGGGTATGGCAGGCCATCTCGACCAACTGGGCGATCATCGAGCCGATCTTCTCCCAGGTCGCCGGCTGGGTGGAGAACACCCTCATCCCCAACTGGTCCCGCTTCGCCGTAGTCATGGCCGAGGTGTGGGCCCGGGTGTGGCAGACCGTCGGCACCGTGTGGGGTCTCGTCGAACCGATCCTCAACGCCGTGCGCGGCTTCGTCCGCGACCAGCTCATCCCCTGGTGGCAACGGTTCGCCACCTCCATGGGCGACGTCTGGAACCGGGTGTTCGGGTTCATCTCGACCGCCTGGGGTGTCATCCAACCGGTCCTGGCCGCCATCGTCGGGTTCATCACCGGGCCCCTCATGGACACCTTCCGGGCCTACCTGGGGGTCGCCCAGTTCGTGTGGAGCATGGTGTTCGCCGCCATCCGGGACGCCTGGGGGTTCATCTCCCCGATCCTCATGGGGCTCATCGGGTTCATCGCCGGCCCCCTCGTCGGCACCTTCAACACCTTCATGGGCGTGGCCCAGGCCGTGTGGGCCGCGGTGAGCGGCGCGGTCGAAACGGAGTGGAACCGGGTGCGCCCCGTGTTCGAGGCCATCGTCGGATTCGTCCGCGACCACCTCGTCCCCGTCTGGTCGGGGATCACCGACGCCGTCGGCGTCGCCTTCGGCGCCATCCCCGGTCTCATCGGCGGCGCCCTTACCGCCGCCGGCAACATCGTCGCCCAGTTCCTGCGTGGCTCGGCCAAGATCGCCCGAGCCCTCAACCTCGACTCCATCGCCGACGCCCTCGAGAGCGGCGCCACCTCAGCCGACAGCTGGGGCGGCGGTGGAGGGGGCGCACCCCCACGGACCGGGGGCATGCGGCTTGGGTTCTCGACGTACCGAGCATCCGGTGGCCTGGTCGACGGCCCGGTACCGGTCGGTGCTGGGTTCCGCACCCGGGGTGCGACAGCGGTGGTCGGAGAGGGCCGCCAGCAGTACCCCGAGTACGTCATCCCCACCGACCCCCAGTACCGGGGCAACGCTCTCGGGCTCCTGCAGGCGGCGGGGGCCAAGCTCCTGGCCGCAGGAGGCATCGTCGGCCTCGTCCGCCCCGCTGTCGGCGGGTTCGACCCGGTCGGCGCCGTGAAGTCCGGCATCGGAGCGGTCGGCAACGCGGCCGGGGCCATCGTCGACTACGGCAAGGACAAGCTGGGCGACATCATCGCCGTGGCCCGCGACGTCCTCGCCGGGGCCGTCGAACGGGCCTGGCCGAAGATGGGCGTGCCCGACAACTTCACCGGTCTGTTCCCCGGCACGGCCAACAAGCTGCGCGACAAGGCGATCGAGCTCATCCGCGGGAAGGCCGAGGAGGAGCAGCGGAAGGGGGAGCTGGCCGGGGGCGCGTTCGCCTCCGGGGGCGGCGGGGGCCGGCCCGGCGCCTACACGAGGGGCATGCTCGCCGCCAAGTCCGCTGTCCTCGCCGAGTTCGGGAACATGGGCGTCGGCGGCTACGTCAACCGCAACATCGCCGGCACCTCCAAGAAGTCCGACCACGCGTTGCACCGCGCCTGGGACTTCATGGTCGGCTTGGGCAACGTGGCCCTCGGCAACGGGGTCGCCAACTTCCTGCTCGCCAACGCCGGCAAATGGGGCCTCAAGTACCTGATCTGGAACGACCAGAAGAACTCGGGGCGAGGCTGGGGCCCGTACCGTCACCCGTCCGGGTCCAACGACAACACCCTGCAGCACCGCGACCACGTGCACGCCAGCTTCTACAAGGCGGGGGGCATCCTGAGCCGGGCCGCCGGGGGCACCTTCAACGACAACGTCCAGGCCACATTGGCCCGGGGTGGGGTCATCACGAAGCCCACCGTGGTGCGCATGGGTGAGACGGCCCGGTCCCGCCCCGAGATCGCCACTCCGGAACGGCTGATGCGTCAGATCGTCGGCGACGAGCTCGACCGCCGCCGCGGCCGCGGCGAGGCGCTGCGCATCGATCACGCCGAGTTCCACGACGACGCCGACCTGGAGGCGCTCACGCGCAAAATCCGCTTCGCCGAGAGGGTCGCCGAGGGGACCGTCTGAGGGGCCTACGTGGCCGCCTCGATGCGCGCCTGTTTGGCGACGAGGGGGGCGATCATGGGAGGCGGGCAACCTCAACGCCAAAGTGGCTCCCGTCCTTCAGGCGCACTGTAAAGGTCGCGCCTTCTGTCTCGGAGACTTGGGCGTCATCCATGGGCGTTTCCTGTCCGGCCTGCGAGGTATCGGCCATGACTTCAACCATGTAGGCCAGCTCGTCTGCGAACTCATGAGCATCCATCACGTGATGATCGCAGTTACCCGCTCACCCTTCCGATCCTCCCAGGACGACCAATCGGCCATCGACCTCGACGGGCCAGCACGGCGGCATCCCCGACACTTGCGCTCGGGTCCTACGCATCGGCCGGGGCCTCCATGAGAACCGTGAACCGGTCGCGCAGCTCGTCGAGGTGAAGGGGGTCGAGGTGCTCACCGGTGTCGAGGTTGATGGTCGAGGCGACGGTCCTCAGGACGTCGTAGAGCAGCTGCAGCCCGGACTGCTGCAGCACGGCGTCGAAGTCGTCGTCATCGCCACCCCCGAGCAGCTCGGCGGCGGCGCCGATGGAGTCGACCTCCCGCCGTAGCTGCACTGCGGGCTCGACGAGGGCGAACGCGTCCTCGAGCGCCTTCCGTGTCCGCACGTACAGGCGGTCAGCTCGACGAGCCAGTCAGACCGCTCGTCATCGACTACCGACTCGACGATGGCGGCGATCCTCGGGCAGTCGAGGGCGTGGGTGGTGTGGGAGCGAATGTCTGGCCAGGTCTGCCCGCAGCAGACGACCGGGCCGTCCTCGATGCCCTCGACCGGCCGCCCCTCGTAGTCGCTGCGCAGCAGCCAGCGCCCGAAGAACCGTCGCATCGTCTCGTAGGCGCGGGGCTCGGGCTCACGGGCCATCGCCGCCCCGTCGATGTCGGGCGTGGGATCCTTGCTCATGTCGGGACCTCCTGGGGTTCCGGCCAGGCCCCGGGGTGTGTCAGCACCGCCGGGGCCGCTCACGTCCTTGACAGACGCAGAGTAGGTCGCGCTTCTTGACGGGGTCAAGCCTTACGCTCTTCTCCCCATGGACCTCGACCTCGTCGGAGTGACGGAGATCGCCGACATGCTCGACGTATCTCGCCAGCGCGGACCAGCTGAGCCGATCATCCCCTTTCCCCTCGCCGGTCGCCGTGCTCGCCGCTGGCCGCATCTGGCTGCGCAAGGACGTCGAGGCGTGGGCCCGGTCAACCGGCCGGCTTCGGTGAGGTCTGGGCGAGTTGCCATCTGCGTCCTTCTTGGTAGGCGTCGACCATCTCACGCTAGCCAGGGGGAAGCTCAGGCGCCGGGATAACCTCGCCGAGCTTGGCGGCTACAACGCCGGAACCGTTGGGCAGCGAAGCTCCTGGGTCGAGTACCAGGCGTGCGTCGTTAGGCGGCTAGATCGGCGTCATGCCGCAGCGCCCGCCACAGCACCCGGTATGCCCGAAGCTTTCCATCGGCCGGCGCATTCGGATCCATGGCGGCTTGGCCTGGTCGAACGACCCAGCCTGTTCGCCGCGAACTCCTCGTGGCACGTCGGCCGGCTGGTTTGACCGAAGCCCGCACGGTGATAGTTCCGTCGATGAGGCCTCTGGCTCTCTCCACCATCGGCCAGACGTCGAAGTAGACCGAGGCGGCCTCACCAGCATCCAAACGGATCACTTCGGCGTCGGTTGACCCGGAAAGGTTAACGGGCCGACCGCGCGGGTCGTTAGGCGCGACCGGAGCCTCCATCGGTTCACTCGCCCGAAGTCGAGCGACATGTCAGACACCGAGATGGCGGTCCGGCCGATGTTCGTTGCGCGGCTGGGCGAGTTCGACGGTCCAACGCTCAGAAGCGGTGAGCTCGGTCAGCGAGCTCGCCATCGGCCCGGCCGACCCTCTGTGAGAGGCCCGAGTAGCGACGTCATCGCCGGGATCAGTTCGACGATCAACCTCGAGCCGGACAACCGGTAGAGCACGAGCTGCCGGGCGAGGCCTCCGCTCGTGATGCCTGCGCTCACTACGGAGAGGAGCAAGGCAAGATCTGCCCTCTTCACCGCATCACCAGCATGGGCTGTGTCAGCGTGATGTCAGCGCAACCCGCCGATGCGCACCGATCGGTTCCCAACAGGACCGCACGGCGGTAGGAGTGGAACCACCGCTGACCTGCCCGAACACACCGGAGCCGATCGGGACCGCACGGCGTGGTCCGGTCGGGGGTCAAGAGGTCGGAGGTTCGAATCCTCTCAGCCCGACCGCAAAAGAGCAGGTCAGAGCCGGTCCCAAGGGGCCGGCTCTTCTTTCCCTGTCGTTGGTTGCTACCGGGTTGCTACCCGGCCGTGAACGGGGCCAGAGGGAGACGGCCTTCGGGTCGGGGCGTCGCTGCGCGTCAGCGCTCGTGGCGGAGCGGGGCGTGGTCGCTGCGCCAGTCCGAAGTCTTGGCCTTCACCCAGGCGGGTGACTGCCGGCCCGGTCGGTAGGTGGAGTCGAGGCGCTTGAGCACGACGCCCTCGAGGCCGAGCTCGACGACGGCGGTGAGGGCTTCGACGGTGGCGCCGGTGAACGACGACGTGGTGCACCAGGCGTCCCCGTGGAAGCCCAGCCCCTCGAGCAGACGGCGGCGCTCGCTGTAAGGGGAGCCGAGCGGACGTGGCTGGATGTGGGTGACGAGTGCCGTTTGGCCTAAGGGGAGTCGTCATCCTGGGTCGGGTGGGGCTAGTACCCGCCCTCGTAGACGATCTTGATGGCTCGGCCGTCCTTGCTGAGGGTGCCGGGGGAGCGGACGTAGGTCTTCAGAGTTGCTTCGGCGGTGGCGGCTGAGACGGTGGTGTTCCTCGACAGGTACAGGGCGCCGGCACCGGCGACGTGGGGTGAGGCCATGGAGGTTCCCGACATGGCGGCGGCGCCGCCGTTGTTGTAGGTCGACTGGATGCTGACGCCGGGGGCCCAGATGTCGACGCAGGAACCGTAGTTGCTCCAGGACGGCTCTTTGTTGGCTGAGTCGGTGGCGGCGATGGTGACGATGCCGTTGTTGGTGCCGGCGCCGGCTCGGGCGGGCGAGTAGTTGCAGGCGTTGGCTCCGCTGTTGCCGGCGGCGACCATGTAGAGGTACCCGTTGCTGGCTGACTTGCGGACGGCGTCGTCGAGCGCTGTTGACTTGCTTGCGCCGAGGCTCATGTTGACCACTGCCGGCTTCTTTGCGTAGCGGGTGACCCAGTCGACGGCGGCGATGATGTTGGAGGTGTAGCCGCTGCCGTTGCAGGCGAGAACCTTCAGTCCGGTGAGGCGCACGCCAGGGGCGGCGCCGACGACTGTGCTGGTGTTGTCTTTGGCTCCGATCGTGCCGGCGACGTGGGTGCCGTGGCCGTTGCAGTCGTAGTTCTTGCCGTCGCCGGTCCAGTTGCCGTGGCCGACGATGTTGAGGTCGGGGTGGTGGAGATGCCGGTGTCGATGACGTAGGCGTTAACCCCGGTGACGCTGCCCGTGCCGTTGCCGGCCAGGGTGGAGCTGATGTCGGCGTCGATGCGGTTGATCCCCCAGGGGATCGTCTGCGCTGAGGTGGTCGCGGTCCCGTCGGCCTCGACGTAGGAGACCCGCGGGTCGGCGCGCAGGTCGGCCAGCCGCGTCTGGGGGATGCGGGCGGCGTAGCCGTTGAGCGCAGCGCTGTAGACGTGGCTCAGCTCGGCGTTGAAGCGTCGGTTGTGGTCATCGGCGACCTGGCGCGGGTCGCTGCCGTCGCGCAGAACGACGATGTAGCTGCCCGGAGGACCTTCCGGCGGTGCCGGGGCGGCTTCGCTGACACCGGGCACCGTCACGACCGCTGCGAACATGGCGGCGGCGACGAAGAACTTGGGCAATACGGGCATGTGGAGTGACCCTCCCCCGGTTGTGGACACCCTACCAGCCGCACTCTGAGGTTCCCCCGGTCCGGCGGACGGGTTGGTTGTGGGGCTCTACGCGATCAAGCGTGGTTGGCGGCCTCGGATTCGTGCGGTTCGCTGAGTGTTCCATTTGACG
Source organism: Acidimicrobiales bacterium (assembly GCA_030447445.1). Lineage (GTDB taxonomy): Bacteria > Actinomycetota > Acidimicrobiia > Acidimicrobiales > Iamiaceae > JAUJOW01. The sequence continues at coordinate 6,399 of JAUJOW010000002.1, forward strand.
CCGCAGCGGAGCAGTAGCCGGAGGCGATAGTTGTCGAAGTTGCGGAACCCGTGGCCGATGCGGCGGACCTTTCGATGAGGAGGTTGACGGCCTCGGTGGGTCCGTTGGACAGGCCGGTGGTGTGGTAGGCGAGCACCTCGTCCTGCCAGTCTGAGATGGTGGTGGCCAGACGAGTGAGCTCGGGCACCTCGGCCTCGGCGCACCACTGGTAGAAGAGGGTGAGCCGCCGGCGGGCCACGGCGAGATCGGCCGCCGCGTAGGTCTCTCGGAGCAGCTCCTTGGCCAAGACGGCAGCACCGACCTCGCCGTCGGGGTCACCGGCGGCCAGGCCGGCCAGCATGCGCTCACGACCCCGATCGCCGAGCCGCTCGTCGCCGACGAGCAGCAGCCGGCGGATCCCATACAGCGGGTCGCCCTTGCGGCCCCGGTGGCCGAGGGTGTCGTTCTGGGTTCGGCGGCGTACGTCGTCGATGGCCTTGTTGGCCAGGCGCACGGCATGGAAGTGGTCCACCACCACGGTGGCGTGACCGAGGTGGGCCAACAGCCCGTTGGCGTAGCCCCGGAACGGGTCCAGGGCGACCACGTCGATGCCGGTCAGCCACTCCTGGGGCCGCCCGCCCAGCCAGTCCTGGACTGCTTTGGCGCTGCGACCTGGGACAACGTCTACCAGGCGGGCCCGATCAAGGTCGACGAAGCCGGTCACGTACTCGGTGCGGTGCGTCGGGGTCGCTGCCAGGAACTTGGTCTCGTCCAGACCCAGCGCGCCGATCCCGTCGAGGCGCTGGGGGTCATCGACGAGTGGGGTGCCGTGGTCGCGCACCGCCGCCATGGCCGTGTGCCAGCCGACCCCGAAGGCCCGGGCCACCTCGGCCACGGAGTCCCCCTCCTCGCCCACCCGCCGGCACATCTCGGTCCGGGCCCGCTCAGACAGCTCCCCCCGAGCTCTGATGGCCTCGGTGGTCTCGGTCCAGGTCTTGGTGGCACAGTCCGGCTCCGGGCAGCGCCAGACCCGCTTGGCCCACACCAACACCACCGGCCGTCCCGCCATCGGCAAGTCCCGCACCTTGACCCGGCGGCGACCGTGACCGACCGCTGCGTCCCGCACCCGGCACAGCCGACAACCCCGGCCGTCGTCTCCGCGCAGAGCCACCACTCGCCGTCCACCTCGAGTTGGGCGCCGACCACGAACCCGGGCATGCCCAACAGCGCGGTGGCGCCCTGGCTACGGTGCTTCACTGTCAAGGGCCTCCTTCTTGCAGCCGTCGAGAAGCCGCAAGAATCGCGAGGCCCTTGGCCGCGCTGGTGGACCCTATGAAACGGGCTCGATCCTCACCCGACCCCACGCTTCATCGCGAAGAGCCGCATTGCGCCGTTGCAGCGGTGCGCGTCAGTCCGTGAACGCCAGCCGCACCTGGGTGGATATCACGCTTGCCGTGGGCGGCTGCGAGGGGGCCGAGACCACGATGGGCCAGCGGTGGCCCTCGGCCAGGTGCTCGTGAGCACCTGGGACTGCACGTCGGATCGTGCGGCGCTCGTCCGCTCAGTTGACGGCGGCCGGTCATGGAAACCCGTGCGCCTCCCAGAACTGCGCGGGCTACACGTCGGTCCCATCCGGGCAACTGGCCCGGACTCCGCCATCACCATCGCCTCCCGCGGCCCCCGCCGGTTCGTCGTGCGGATCGGCGTCGGCTGACGACGACACCCGTCGCCGAGGCCGCCGCCGTCGAATTCGGCCGTCGGCGTACTGGGAGCGGCGGCGGGTCCGGCGAACACCGAAGAGGCACCGGAATGCGACGGCAGCTGAGCCGGGTGGCCCTTTCGGGCGACCCGGTTACTTCCCGATGTTGGGGTTCTCGGCCGAGAACACGCCCTCGGGGCTCTCCCAGCCGGGGACCACCCATGCGTGCACGAGCCAGGCTCCGTCAAGCCTCGCCTTCTCGCCGCCCCGTCCCTTGCACTCCTGGGCGGAGATCTTCTCGCCGCCGATGACCCGGCCGCCCTTGAGGCAGAGTCCGATGTGCTGGTGCCACAGGTCGTTGGGACCGGCGAAGCCCTCCGGCGGGTTGTCCTTGCCGCTCAGCACGAAGTAGGCGACGCCTTGGAGCTCACTGTCCGGCTCGGTCCCGTCGTAGAGCAGCATCTCCGGCTTGGCTGCCTCGAAGGTGCCGTCGAGGTGGCTGAAGTTCATGTAGTGAGCGCCGATCAGGGGCACGAACGGGGTGACCATCGTGAACCCGGCGGCCTGGGCGTCAGCCACGGTGGGGTGCCTGAGGGCGTAGTCGCGCACGCTCGTGATCTCAGCGGCGAGCGCGTCACGGGTGGCGTCGTCGATCGGCTTGTCCGGTGGCGGGGGGCCGTGGATGACCGTCTCCTCGAGCCCGTCGATCTGGCGCTGCGTGAGCCCCCGCGCCTCGAGCTCCTCGTTGGTCCACTCCCGGTCGTGGCCGGCGTCGGCGTCATGGCCTCCACCCCCACCACGGCCGGCGACGTCGGCGGCGGCGCTGTCGTCCCCATGGTGGCCGGCGGCGCCCTGGCCGTCCTCGGCCGCCGCGCTGCCTCCATCGTGCGTGTGCCCGGCGGCGACCTCGGCGCTGTCGCCGCCATGGTCCTCCCCGTCACCATGCAGGTGCCCACCGCCCAAGGCGGGGGTCACCGAGGCCGTCACCAAGGCGAGGACAGCCAGGCTGGAGATCCCGAGCGCAGCGGTCGCCCCCTGCGGGCGGAACGAAGCCTGCGCCACCCGACTGGGTGCGAGCGCCAACACCAGCGCGCCGACCACGACGACGGCTTCGCAACCGGTCGCCAGCGCATCGGGGAACCCGACGGGCTCGGCGGTCTCCCCGGGCATGCCGCTGGTGCGTGACACCACCCACACCCCGGCTACGGCCACGTTGAAGGCGGCCACGGCAAGGAGGCTCAGGCGGTTGGGCCGGCGCCCCAGGCCCACGAGGATGGCGATGGCCAGCTGCGCCCATGCCACGGCGAGGAAGAACAGCCCGTGGACGGTGTCGTCGGTGAAGTGCACTGGGGCGGACACGAAGTGCACGATCGAGGCCCCGACAGCGGCCACCGCCACGATGTGGCGCAGAGACCGCTCGACCGGCGCTGAATCGACCGACGCTGACGCTTTCATGGGCTCCTCCTGGGTGCTGGTCGCACGACCACTGCAAGAACAGCGACAGCCTACCGGCGGCTGTGGCCCACGTCACGACCGGCGACCGGCTCATCGGAGCTGACCGCCGAGGGATGTGCCGGCGATGCGGGAGGCCGGCGTCGCCGCCCGACGACCGATGACGTCTCCGCTCCCTGGCGTTCTGGTACGCCGAGCTCAACGAGCCACCAGGTCGCTCCAGGCCTACGCATCGAGCAGCCCGGATCCCTCGATCCGGAACTCCCGGCCGGACCCGGTGGCGGTGGCCTCCCTGGAGTTCTTCCGCCAGGGCGACCGGGTGGAGGAGTACCGCCGGGCGGTCGGCTTCTCGCTGGTCGACGCCGACCAGGAGGCCTTCACCGGAGACCAGCCCGCCAGCGTCACCGTGATCACCGGCCGCATCGACCCCGAGCGGGTGGAGCAGGCAGTCACCTCCGATCCCGAGTGGAAGGACGACCTCGAGCGGGCGGAGCACAACGGCGACACCTACTACCGCTGGGGCCCCGAGCTCGAGGTCGACCCCAGCCGCAGCGACCCCGTCCGCCCCCTCGGTGTCGGCGGTCGCTTGGCCGCGGACGACGGCCTGGCCCGGTTCTCGAACGCAGACGCCCCGATCGAGGAGGGGCTCGATGTCGACGACGGTGACCACGACAGCCTGGCCGACGTCGACGACCTCGCCGCGGCGGCCAGGGCCCTCGACGACGAGGAGATCTTGACCGCCATCCTCACCGATGACGGCGACCAGTTCACGCGTGAACAGCTGGCTGCATCCGGGGCCCCGCCGGAGGGGCGCGAACGCGTGGAGGATGAGCTGAGTTCCGCCGGTGATCTTCCCGACTGGCAGGTGGCGGCGGTGACCGATGCTGTCGGCGGCGACGACCAGCCCCGTCTGGTGCTGGTGTTCGTGCACGACGACGGTGACGGCGCCGAGGCCCACGTCGCCTTCCTGCGCACGTTGCTGCACGAGGGTCGAAGCGCGGCAACCGGGCGCCGGTTCAACGAGATGTTCACCATCGACCGCCTCGATGCCGACGGAACGGTGGTCACCGCCGTCCTCGGAAAAGAGGTTCTGGGCCGGGCCTCGCCCATCTTCTTCCAGCGCGAGATCGTCCTCGCCCACCGCTGAGACGGGCCGACGCTTCGACATCCTCCCGGCGTTGGCCCCGGCGACGTGGAGCGGCGGACGCCTCCAGCGGTGCCACGATGGCGGTGTGCAGGAGCGTTCGACTCGACGGACGGCGGGCACCGTGGTCGCCGCCGTCTGCGGCGTCCTCGGCGGGGCCGGCGCCCTCTTGGGGGTGGGCCTGATCCTGTCGTCGGCCGCCGGTCCCGAGTCGGGCGACCCCCACGGGTACGTCCGCATCTTCGGAGCGATGATCATGATCCTCAGCGGGCCGTTCCTGCTGATTGGGCTGCTGGCGCTGTTGCCGCCCCGGATGTCGAGGTGGCTCTCCCGGGTGACCCTGGTGATCGTCCTGGTGTTCCTCGGCCTGCTGTTCACCCAGCTGTGGTAGGGGAGCCCAAGGGCTTCAGCCCGGCGGAGCGGCTGAGCCCGGCCGGCGGGCGGTGACCAGCCAGGCGCTTCCCTGGAGATGGACCCCGTCGGGGTCGGCCCGCTCATCGAGGGCACGGGCCACGGCGGCCCAGGCCCGCGCCGCCAGCTCCTCGTCGACATCGGCCATGAGGATCGCTGCCATCTCGGTGCGCTGCAGGAAGCCCAGCGTGTCGTCCCCGCTGGCCCCCATCCAGGTGGGCTCGTCGACCTCGGCCAGCTCGATGTGGTCCAGGCCGGCGCCAGCGAGCAGCCCTCGAACGTCGTCGGGATCGGCCAGCGAGAACGGGCCCGGTCCGCTCGATCCGCCGAAGTCCGGCATCGGCACGTGCTCGAGGGCGGCGGCGGCCGGCACCATGAGCCACTCGTTGGCGAGGAGGTCCCGCCAGCACGTGAAGACCATCCGCCCACCCGGGCGCAGGGCAGCGGTGAGGTTGGCGAAGGCGACCGGAGGGTCGTCGAAGAACATGACCCCGAAGCGGCTTATCACCCCGTCGAACGAGGCGGGCTCGAAGCGGTGGACCTGCGCGTCGGCGCGAGCGAAGCGGACACCGGCCAGCCCGGCCAGCCCGGCCGCCCCGGCCCGTCGGCGTGCTCGCTCCAGCATCGGTCCGGAGAGGTCGATCCCGAGGGCCTCGCCGCCCGGCGCCAGCCGCTCGGCCACCCGGAGGGTGAGGTCTCCGCTGCCGCAGCCCACGTCGAGGACCCGTTCGCCCGGCCGAGGATCGAGGGCCTCGACGATCCGCTCCCCGAACGGTCCCAGCATGCGGTCGTAGCGCTCCTGCTCGGCCGCCCAGTGCTCTCCGGCCGATCCGTCCCAGTGGGCAGCCTGCTCCTCGTTCGCCACCGTCGGCGACCGTACCCGGAGATGAGATCCATGGCGCCGCCCGCTGGTCGCCGGTCGAACGTGGGCAACTACCCTCACACCGGCCACGGACCGGCCGAAGGAGAGAGCATGCGTCGTCTGCTCGGCCTGCTCGCCGGGGCCATCCTCGTCGTGATCGGGTTTCCCGCCTGCGAGTCCGCCCCGGCTCGACTGGTCGGCGCCGGGGACATCGCCAGCTGCACGCTCACCGGCGACTCGGCCACCGCCGAGGTGGTCGAGGGCATCGCCGGCACCGTCGTCACCTTCGGCGACAACGTCTACCCGGACGGCACGAGCGGGCAGTTCGCCTCCTGCTACGGCCCGACATGGGGCCGCCACGACGGCCGGGTCCGCCCTGCTCCCGGGAACCACGATTACCGCACCGCCGGTGCCAGTGGGTACTTCGGCTACTTCGGTGACCGGGCCGGTCCCTCTGGTGTCGGCTACTACTTCTACGACGTGGGGTCGTGGCGAGTCTTCTCCCTCAACAGCGAAGCCAACATCGCCGCCGGAGCCGACTTCGTCCGCCGCAACGCTGGCGGCAAGCGCTGCATCGCCGCCTACTGGCACCGACCGCTCGTCAGCTCGGGCCCCCACGGCAACAGCCCCTCGATGCTGCCGCTGTGGCAGGCGGTGTACGACGTCGGCGGCGACGTGGTCCTCAACGGTCACGACCACACCTACGAGCGCTTCGCCGAGCTCGGCCGGGACGGCGCTCCCCGGGTCGGCGGCATGCGAGAGATCATCGTCGGCACCGGTGGTGCCGGCCTCTACTCGCACACCACGGTCAAGGCCGGTTCCCAGGTGCGCAGCGCCGAGGCCTACGGCGTCATCTCGGTCGACCTTCGCACGGACGGCTACTCGTGGCGCTTCCACCCCGTGGACGGCGAGACGTTCAGCGATTCGGGGTCGGGCAGCTGCGACTGACACCTCGGTCGCTCCGGAGCGGCGCGGGTAGGTTCGCGTGATGCGAACGCGAACCGGAGCCCTGTTGACCGCCGTGCTCATCAGTGCCGCGGCGGTGCTCTCGGCCGGCTGCTCACCGCCGGGCCGGTACTTCAACGAGGTGTTCGATTCCCTGACGATCACGAGCGACCTCCAGTACGGCGCCGCTACCGACGAGAACGGGCGGACCGAGCGGTTGCTGCTGGACCTGTACCGACCGAACGACGACACCCAGGCGCGACGGCCGGCCATCGTCTGAGTGCACGGCGGCGGGTTCAGCGGCGGCGACAAGGCGAGCCAGGCTTCCAACGCCGCCACCTTCGCCAAGCGTGGCTATGTCACCGTCTCGATCAACTACCGGTTGCGCGACGGCGACATCGGCCAAGCCATCAGCGACGCCCAGCACGACGCCCAGGCCGCCGTTCGCTGGCTGCGGGCCAACGCCGACCGGTACCGGATCGACCGCCACCGAATCGCCATCGGCGGTCACTCGGCCGGTGCCATCACCGCCCTCTACGTCGGCAACCATGCCGAGGACCCCGGCTCGAGCGGCAACCCCGGCTTCCGATCCGACGTACAGGCGGCGGTGTCCATCGCCGGCTTCGGCGGGCACTACAGCGCCGGCGACGCTCCCGCCGTCCTCTTCCACGGGACCGACGACGCCATCCTTCCGTACTCCTTGGCGGTCGGCACCTGCGATCGGCACCGCCGGGCCGGCAACACCTGCGACCTGCACACCTACGAGGGCGCCGGGCACTCCCTGTACCCCGAGCACCAGGCCGACATCCAGGCCGAGACCGCCGCCTTCCTCTACCGCCACCTCGATCTCGGGCCGTAGCCCGGCACGGTTCGACGGGGCGGGCCAGGGTAGGGCACCGGCGCACGTCGCCGCCCTGGGGGAGTCACCATGCATCCCGACGAACGGATCGAGCTCCCGGCCGGCGACGCCCCCGACCTCGGGGCCGGGGAGCTGCTGTTCATCGGGACGGCGACGGTCCTCATCCGCTGCGGTGGGTTCAGCATCCTGACCGACCCGAACTTCCTGCACCGCGGCGATCACGCCAAGCTCGGGTACGGCCTGCGGTCCAAGCGCCTTACCGAACCGGCGTTGTCCATCGACCAGCTCCCACCCATCGACTTCATCGTCTTGTCCCACCACCACGGCGACCACTTCGACGAGGTCGCCGCTCGGGACCTGGACAAGGAGATCCCCATCATCACCACCGCCCACGCGGCGAGGAAGCTGCGGCGCCAGGGCTTCACCCGGCCGGTCGCCCTCGAGACGTGGCAGTCGAAGGTCGTCGTCCGAGGCCCGGCCCAGGTCCGGATCAGCGCGTTGCCGGCCAAGCACGCCCCCCAGCCGCTGCGGACCATGCTGCCGCCCGTGATGGGCAGCATGCTGGACTTCGGCGGCGACGGCACGCCGGCCTTCCGGCTCTACATCACCGGCGACACGCTGCTGCACGACGGGCTGCGACAGATACCCGAGCGCTACCCCGACATCGACCTGGCCATGATCCACCTGGGCGGGACCAAGATCCTCGGTCTGCTCCTGACCATGGACGCCGCCCAAGGGGTGCGGGCCCTGGAGATCGTCGGACCACGCGCCGCCGTTCCCATCCACTACGACGACTACACCATCTTCGGGTCGACCCTGGAGGACTTCAAGACGGCGGTGACGGACGCGTCGTTGCCGACCGAGGTGCACTACCTCGACCGCGGCGAGACCCATCGGTTCCGGACCGGCGTCTGACCCTCGCCACGGTCGCCGGCCACACCATCGCCGGCCGCCTCGAGAGCGCCGGGGCTAGCGTCGGGCGCCATGTGCGGTCGATTCGTTGCCGCCTCGCCTCCGGACGAGATCGCCAGGTACTTCTCGGCCGACGTCCCCGAGGAGGTCGTCGAGCCGAGCTGGAACGTGGCCCCCACCGACGACGTCCTCGTCGTCCACGCCCACGGCGGAACCCGGCGAATGGCCTCCTTCCACTGGGGACTGGTGCCGATGTGGGCCAAGGACCCGTCGGTCGGCAACCGCATGATCAACGCCCGGGCCGAGGGCCTCGCCGAGAAGGGGGCGTACCAGCACGCCTTCCGGAGGCGCCGGTGCCTCGTCCCGGCTGACGGCTTCTACGAATGGAAGGCGGTTCCCGGACAGAAGCGCAAGCAACCGTGGTTCGTGCGACGGGCCGACGGCGACCCCATGGCACTGGCCGGGCTCTGGGAGCGGTGGCGAGGCGCCGACGGGGAGGGCAGCGAGACCCTCCATTCGTGCACGATCATCACCACGACACCGAACGAGGTACTGGCCGAGCTCCACGATCGGATGCCGGTCGTCCTGCCCCCGTCGGCCTGGGACGACTGGCTCGATCCCGACAACGAGGACATCGATGCCCTCGCCGCCCTGCTCGTGCCTCCTCCGGCCGAGCTGTTGACGTTGCACCCGGTGAGCCCGGCGGTGGGCGACGTGCGGACCAACGGTCCCGAGCTCGTCGAGCCCGTCGAGCCCGCCGGCCCCGACCCCACCGCCGTCGAGGGGCAGCGCAGCCTCCTGTGACCGCTCCAGCGCCGGCGCTCCAGGCGAGCGAACCAGCCGGTGCGGCGTACCGGTGAGCGCAGTCAGCGCGCGGCGGCCGATGTCGCTGCGGCGGAGGCTCGACAACCTCGCCCTGCGGGCGCAGGGCCGCCTCGACGGCGCCTGGGCCGACCGGGTGGTGCCGTGGACGGCGGCGGCCGGCTTGTTCGTCCTCCTCACCGCCATGGCCTTGGCCGTGGTCCGCCAACTCGACGGTGGCCCGGGCCTCGGTCTGTGGGTGCAGGCGGCGTGGCGGCTGCACGACGGCCGGGGCGCCGCCAGCACGTTCACCGGCGCCGACCCGGCTCTCGACCAGTGGGCCTTCCTCGCCTATCCGCTGTTGTGGGCCACCCGGTGGGTGCCGGCCCCGGCGCTGTTCACCGTGGTGCAGGCCGCCGCCCTGTCGGTGGCGGTGGTGCCGATCTGGCGGCTCGCCCGTGACGCCGCCGGCCTGCGCACCGGCACGTCGGTCGCCTTGATCGTCGCCTACGCGTTGGCGCCAGCGGTGCACGCTGCCAACCTGAGCGCCCTTCACCCCGAAGTGCTCGCCGTCCCGGGGCTGGCGTGGGCCACGCTGTTCGCCCGCAAGGAGCGGTGGGTGCCGTACTGGGGCTGCGTCGCCGTCGTGCTGCTGGCCCGCGCCGACCTCGGGCTGACCGTGGCCGGGCTCGGGCTGCTCGGGCTCACGGACGGGAAGCGGCGGGCGGGGACGGCCACCGCCGTGATCGGCATCGTGTGGACGGCGGCCGCCGTGGTGGTCCTCCAACCCGAGCTCTCCGAGCGCGCCCTCACGGCCACGCAGGCCTTCGCCGCCGAGAGCACCGCCCCCCTCGCCGTGGTCCGGGCCCTGTTCACCGACCCCGGCCAGGTGCTCGCCGACCTGGTCAGCCAGCCCAGCGTGACGGTGGTGACGGCGGTGTTCGCCCCCCTGTTGTTCCTGCCGCTGATGGCCCCACGCCACCTCCTGCCCGCCGTGCCGGCCCTCGTCCTCGGCATCGCCGCCGACCAGGCCGTGTCCCGGGTGGCCGACCCGGTCGGCGCCGTCGCCCAGGCCGGTGCGTCACAGGTGGTCGTAGCCGTGGTGCCGGTGTTCTTCGCGGCGGTGGTCGCGCTGCGACGGGTCGGTCACCGCAGCATCACGCGGATCAACGTCGACCACCGCGTCATCGGCGCCCTCCTCGTGGGCGCCGCCGTTCTCTTCGTGCAGTACGCGCCGAGCTCGCCCTACCAGCAGCCCTGGGAGTGGGGGAGCCGGGACGCGCTGGACGGGGCCCGGCGAGCGGCGGTCGACGTCGTCGGCCAGCGCGCCGCGGTGACGGTCAGCCCACAGCTCACGGCCATGGTCGCAGAACGGGCGGTGGTGCGGGAGCTGCCGGCGGGACCCCCCGACGAGCTCCGGCCGTGGGGCCGGCCCACCACCGACGCGGTGGTGATCGACACCACCGCCACCGACGCCGACGGCGAGGAGCTGTGGGACTGGGACGACCGCCGGGCGCTGCTCGACCGCCTGACCAGCCGCGGTTACAGGGTCCGCTTCGACCGCCTCGGCATCGTGGCGCTCACCCGTTGAGGGAGGCGTCGACCTCGGGATGGCCGGCGTCGCGCAGGGCGGTGCGGAGCCGGTCGGCGGCGGCGTCGAGGGCAGCGGGGTCGGCGTCGCGGTCCGCGTTGGCGATGTCCATCTGCTCGAGGCGGTCGAAGGGCACGAGGTGGAGGTGGGTGTGGGGGACCTCCTCCCCGATCACCAGGATCCCGACCCGGGAGGGCGAGAAGGCCACCTGCTGCGCCCGGCCGATGGCCTGGGCCACGAGCATGAGGTGCGTGGCCAGGCCGGCGTCGAGGTCGATCCAGTGGGGTACCTCCTCGCGGGGCACCACGAGCGTGTGGCCGGGGGCGAGCGGCTCAATGGTGAGGAAGGCGGCGCAGCGCTCGTCCCGCCAGACGAACCGCCCGGGCAGGTCCCCGTCGATGATGCGGGTGAAGATGGTGGCCATCGAACGAGGAGCGTAGGCCCCCGAGATGGGCGCCACGCCTGGACGTAGGCTCGTCCCGTGACCGCGACGGAGCCGCCGGCGGTGGCGGGCGAGGACCGGGTGCTGACCGTCCCCAACGTCATCTCCGTGGTCCGCCTGCTGTGCATGCCGGTCTTCGTCTACCTGCTCTTCGGGCGGGACAACCGGGCCGCCGCCGCCAGCCTGCTCGCCGCGCTGGGTTGCACGGACTGGATCGACGGCTACATCGCCCGCCGCTGGAACCAGGTCTCGGCCCTGGGCAAGGTGCTCGACCCGGTCGCCGACCGGCTGCTGTTCTTCGTCGGCGTCGGAGCCATCCTCATCGACGGGAGCGTTCCCGTGTGGGTGGCGGTGGTCGTCCTCGCCCGCGAGGCGCTGGTGGCGGGGGCCACCCTCGTCCTCGCCGCCGCCGGCGCCCGGCGCATCGACGTCACCTGGTTCGGCAAGGCCGGGACCTTCGGCCTCATGGTCGCCTTCCCCCTCTTCCTCGCCGCCGAGAGCACCTTCGGTTGGCGTGACACCGCCGCCGTCCTCGCCTGGGTGGCGGCCATCCCGGCGCTCGTGTTCAGCCTCATCTCCATCGCCATGTACGTGCCCCTCGGGCGCCGGGCGCTTCGCGAGGGCAGGGTGCCCGGGTAGGTTCGTGGTCGATGAGCGAGCCGCAGGCGAGCGAGCCAGAGGGCACGGTCTTGCTTCGCCCCGGAGGGGCGAAGCGCATCGGCGCGGACCGTAGGGAGCACCGATGAAGGCCGTGATCATGGCCGGAGGTGAGGGGACACGCCTCAGGCCGCTCACCTCCAACGCTCCCAAACCGATGCTCCCGCTGGCCAACCGGCCGATGATGGAGCACATCGTCGCTCTGCTGCACCGGCACGGCTTCGACGACATCGTGGTCACCGTCGCCTTCATGGCCAACCACATCCGCACCTACTTCGGCGACGGCTCGGAGTTCGGGGTGCGGATGGTCTACGCCAGCGAGGAGCACCCGCTCGGTACCGCCGGGTCGGTGCGCAACGCCATGGATGAGCTGGACGAGCGGTTCCTCGTCATCTCCGGCGATGTGCTCACCGACATCGACCTGTCCAAGATCGTGGCCTTCCACGAAGAGCACGACGCCTTCGCCACCATCGGCCTGGTGGCGGTGGACAACCCGCTCGAGTTCGGCATCGTCATCACCCGCCCTGACGGGAGCATCGAGCGGTTCCTCGAGAAGCCGAGCTGGGGCCAGGTCTTCAGCGACACCATCAACACCGGCATCTTCGTGCTCGAGCCCGAGATCTTCGACCACATCGCCGCCGACCGCCCCGTCGACTTCTCGGGCGAGGTGTTCCCGAAGCTGCTGGCCGAGGGCAAGCCGATCTTCGGGGCCGTGGCCACCGGCTACTGGGAGGACGTGGGCACGCTCGACGCCTACGTCAGCGTCCACCGGGACGTGCTCGACGGCAAGGTCGACGTCGAGCTGGCCGGCTTCGAGCTGAGCGACGGTGTGTGGCTGGGGGAGGGGGCCGAGCTGCACCCCTCGGCCACCGTGGACGGCTGCGCCGTCATCGGCCCCGGCTCCCGCATCGACGCCGGTGCCCACATCGGTGCCTACACCGTCCTCGGGAGCAACGTCCGGGTCCGCCCCGACGTCGACCTCCAGCGGGCCGTCGTCCACGAGAACGCCTACCTGGGCGAGGGCGTCCACCTGCGGGGGACGGTGGTGGGCCGATCCTGCGACCTGCGGCGGGGGGCCCGCTGCGACGAGGGTGTCGTCCTCGGCGACGAGTGCTTCGTCGGGGAGAACGCGGTGATCGGCGCCGGGGTCAAGGTCTACCCGTTCAAGACCGTCGAGGCCGGGGCCACCGTGAACTCCTCCATCGTGTGGGAGTCCAAGGGGGCCCGCAGCCTGTTCGGGCGCTCGGGGGTGGCCGGCCTGGCCAACGTGGACATCACCCCCGAGCTGGCCGCCCGGGTGGCCATGGCCTACGCCACCACCCTGAAGAAGGGGACCACCGTCATCACCTCCCGGGACTCGAGCCGCTCGGCCCGCATGCTGAAGCGGGCGATGATGGCGGGGCTGAACGCCTCGGGGGTCGACGTGCTCGATCTCGAGGTCGCCTCCGTGCCCGTCACCCGCTTCCTGGTGCGACAACCGGTGGCGCGCGGGGGCATCACCCTGCGCCTTGTGGCCGACGACCCCCAGTCGGTCGTGTTCCGCTTCTTCGACGAGGACGGCCTCGACCTCGACTCCGACGCCCAGCGCAAGGTCGAGCGGCTTCTCAGCCGGGAGGACTTCCGCCGGGTGTTCGCCTCCGAGATCGGCGACATCGGGTTCCCACCCCGCGCCCTCGAGCAGTACACCGCCGCCCTCGGCGAGACCGTCGACCGTGACGTCGTCCGGGGGGGCGGGTTCAAGCTGGTGGTCGACTACGGCTACGGCTCCACCTCCTTCGTCATGCCCAACGTGCTGTCCCAGCTCGGCGCCGACGTGCTCGGCGTCAACCCCTACGCCTCCACACGGGGGGCGATGGCCTTCGACCGCCGCGTCCACGCCGAGGAGGTGGCCCGCCTGGTCCGGGCCGCCGGTGCCCAGGTGGGCGCTGTCCTCGATCCCGATGGCGAGCACCTGACCCTGATCGACGACGAGGGCCGCATCCTCGACGACAACGCTTCCCTGCTGGCGCTGGTGTCGCTCGTGGCCGGCCACCTGGTCGGCGATCGGATCGCGCTCCCGGTCAACGTGACGAGCGAGGCCGAACGCCTCGTCACCCCCCACGGCGTCGGCATCGAGTACACCAAGCTGTCGTCGGCGGCACTGATGGACGCCGCCACCGACCCAGGGGTGGGGTTCGCGGGCAGCACCGACGGCGGGTTCATCCTCCCGGAGTTCCTGCCCGCCTTCGACGCCGCCGCCTCCTTGGTGAAGCTGCTCGAGCTGCTGGCTCGGGAGGGCACGAGGCTCTCGGCCGTCGTGAACGGGCTGCCCCGGGTGCACCTCGCCCACGAGGCGGTGGTGACGCCGTGGGAGCAGAAGGGGCTGGTCATGCGCAGCCTGGTCGAACACAGCACGGACCGCCGGCTGGTCCTCGTCGACGGCGTGAAGGTCCTGCACGACCGCGGCTGGGCGCTGGCCCTGCCCGATCCCGAACAACCCGTCACCCACATCTGGGCCGAGGGATCCTCCGACAACGAGGCCCGCCGCCTCGTCCAGGAGTACGCCCGCCGCATCCGCCAGCTGATCCGCTGAGACGAACCTCGATCCACCGACACTCGTCGGCCTCACCCTCGACCTGAGGTTTGGCCTCACGGCCGCCCCTCGGGTGCCGATGGGCCTGCTGGGGTAGCGTTCTCGCCCATGAACGTCCCCGATGAGCTGCGCTACACCGAGGACCACGAATGGGTGCGGGTGGAGGAGAACAAGATCAGGCTCGGCATCACCGACTACGCCCAGGACGCGCTCGGCGAGGTCGTCTTCGTGGAGGTGCCCGAGGTCGGCTCCACCGTCGCGCTGGGGGCCACCGTGAGTGAGGTCGAGTCGACCAAATCGGTCTCGGACATCTACGCCCCCGTGACCGGCACGGTCGTCGAGGTCAACGCCGAGCTGGCCGACGCCCCCGAGCGGCTCAACGCCGACCCCTACGGCGAGGGGTGGATCTGCCTCATCGAGATGGACGACGCCGGCCAGCTCGACCGGCTTCTCGACGGCGACGCCTACCGGGCCATGATCGCCGGGTGACGCCCGCCGTGTCGGAGCGCTTCTGCAACAACTGCGGCCACCGCAACCCCGAGGAGTCGAACTTCTGCTCGTCGTGCGGCGCCCCGCTCGACCCGGCCACGGACAACCCCACCGTCACCTTCGCCCTCGACCCCACCAGTGGGGAAGACGAGGTGAGCGTCGACCTCGACGACGTCCCCGCCGGGGGGCTGTTGATCGTACGGAGCGGTCCCAACGCCGGGTCCAAGTTCGCCGTCGACCAAGACATCATCACTGCCGGGCGCCACCCCGAGAGCGACATCTTCCTCGACGACATCACGGTGTCACGGCGTCACGCCGAGATCGTGCGCCAGGGTGACCGGTACGTCGTTCGCGACGCCGGGTCCCTGAACGGCACGTACCTCAACCGCGAGCGCATCGAAGAGGCCGACCTGGCCAACGGCGATGAGCTGCAGGTCGGCAAGTTCAAGCTCGTGTTCATGGCCGGTGTGGACACCAGCGGCGACTGATGCCCATGGTGCGCGAACGCCCTCACCTTTCGATCGGCGAGGTCCTGGCCCTGCTCCAGGACGAGTACCCCGACGTGACCATCTCGAAGATCCGGTTCCTCGAGAGCCAAGGCCTGCTCGACCCCGAGCGAACCCCCTCCGGCTACCGGAAGTTCTACGAGGAGGACATCGACCGGCTCCGCTGGATCCTCACCCAGCAGAAAGAGCACTTCCTTCCCCTCAAGGTGATCAAGGAACGGTTGGCCGAGCGGGACCGGGCCGCCGCCACCGGCGTCGGGGGTGAGGGCGGCCGACCGGCGGCGGTGACCGCAGCCGGGCCGGGCCCCGAGGATCGGGCCGAGGGGCCGGTGAACGGCGGGGACGCCAGTGGCCCCGTTCCCATCTGGATGGCCGACGTGGCCCGCTCCGCCGCCGCTCGCGAGGAGCCGGCGCCAGCGCCGATCCCGGCGACGTCCGACGAGGCCGAACGGCGGCCCCGGTCGGGCACCGCCTCGTCGCCGTCCCGACCGGGATCACCGCCCCGACCGGGTTCGCCGCCCCGACCGGGTTCGCCGTCCCGATCGGGGTCGCCGTCCTCACCGGCGTCGGCCAGCGGCGAGGCGCCGTCCGAAGCGGCGTCCGACCGCCGGGGCGGCAACGACCGCCGGGCCGCCACCCCGCTCGACTCGGGCCCCACCTCGGTGAGCCTCACCCTCGACGAGCTGGCGTCGGCCAGCGCCCTGCGACCCCAACAGCTGCGTGAGCTCGAGCAGTTCGGCCTCATCGAGGGCCGGCCCGTGGGTGCCGAGGTGTTCTACGAGGGCGACGCGCTGGTGGTGGCCCAGAAGGCGGCCGGGTTCCTGCGCCACGGCATCGAGCCCCGCCACCTGCGCATGTTCAAGGTGGCCGCCGAGCGTGAGGCCGGCTTCCTCGAGCAGGTGGTGATGCCGATGCTGAAGCAGCGCAACCCCGATGCTCGCCGCAAGGCCGTCGCCACCCTCGGCGAGCTGGCCGCCCTCGGCCAGAGCCTGCGAGCGGCGCTGCTGCGCAACGCCTTGCGGGACTACCTGCCCTGAGGTGACCAGCGAGCCGGCGGCGGCGCAGCCGGGCCCCGAGCTCCTCGCCACCGCCGAGGAGCTGGCGGCGGTGGTCGCCGGCCTGGGGGATCGGATCTCGGCCCGCTACCCCGACGGCGTGGTGGTCATCGGCGTCCTCAAGGGCAGCGTCATCTTCCTGGCTGACCTCGTCCGCCACCTCCGCGTCCCCGCCGTCATCGACTTCCTGGCCGTCACCCCGTACCTGGCCGGCAGCGGGCGCATCCGTCTCGTCAAGGACCTCGACGTCGACATCGGCGGTCGGGACGTGGTGCTCGTCGAGGACATCGTCGACACCGGCCTGACGGTGTCGTGGCTGCTGGCCGAGCTGAGCCGGCGGGGGCCGGCCTCGCTGGCCGTGGCGGCCATGGTCGACAAGGCGGCCCGGCGCCTCGTCCCCGTGCCCGTGGACTTCGTCGGCATATCGGTGCCTGACGTGTTCGTGATCGGGTCGGGGCTCGACTTCGCCGGCCGCTACCGCAACGTGGAGGGGCTCTTCGGGGCCGATCCGGTGGCGTTGGCGGCCGACCCCGACGTCCACGTCGCCGATCTCTACGACCGCTGAGAGTGGGGGCCGGTGGGCGATCGACCGCCTGTCGGGCCGCCGTTCCACGCCGACACGCCGCCGAGGTTGAGCGATAGGGTGCGGTCGTGGTCGAGATGGAGCTGGTCGGCGTCCGCGTGGAGCTGCCCACCAACACGCCGATCGCCCTGCTGCGGGAGCGCACCGGCGACCGCCGGGTCCTGCCCATCTTCATCGGCGGCCCCGAGGCGTCGGCCATCGCCTTCGCCCTGGAAGAGGTGACCGTGCCCCGCCCGCTGACCCACGATCTCATGAAGAACCTCCTCGACGACCTCGGGGTGAGCGTCGAGTCGGTGTCGGTGACCGAGCTGCAGGAGGGCACCTTCTTCGCCGAGATCGAGCTGCACGCGAAGGACGGGGTGCACCGGGTCTCCAGCCGGCCCTCCGATGCCATCGCCCTCGCCGCCCGCACCGGCACGCCGATCTACGCCGATGAGGGCGTGCTCGACGAGGCCGCCTACCGGGCCGAGGACGAGAGCACCGAGGACCCTCCCGAAGAGGTCGTCGAGCAGTTCCGGGAGTTCATCGACACCGTCAACCCCGAGGACTTCGCGTCCTGACCGAGCCCTGACCACGTCGGGACGTTGACGGGTCGCACCCGAGAGGCGTACGGTACGGGCGGATCACACGGTCGTAGTTTCACGGCTGTGACCGGGCGTGAAGGGAAGATGTCGTGGACGAGGGCTTCAGTGGCAAGCGGGCCGCCGAGATCGTGGGCATCACCTACCGCCAGCTCGACTACTGGGCCCGCACCGATCTCATCCGCCCCAGCCTGGCCGACGCCCGGGGGAGCGGCAGCCGCCGGCGCTACTCCTACCGTGACCTGCTCGAGCTCAAGGTGATCAAGACCCTGCTCGATGCCGGCATCAAGCTCGAGTCGGTGCGGGCGGCCTTCGCCTACCTCAGGGAGAACCTGGGCGAGGACGTGGCCAGTGTCCAGCTCGTCATCTCCGGCGGCAGCGCCGTGCTCGTGCGCGACGGCGCCGAGCTCATCGACGTGGTCAACCGCTACCGCGGGCAGGGCGTCCTCAACTTCCTCGCCCTCGACGACGTGAAAGACCAGCTCGACGACGCCATCGAGCTCCACCCCGCACCGGCCCCTCGACGGGGGCCGCGGACCGCCACCGGGAGCTGATCACTGGCCGCGCCCGCCCCCGACGCGCCGGCCGAGGACCAGGTCGTCTTCGCCCACCCGGCGGAGCAACAGTTCGCCGCCGTCCTCGACTTCTACGGCGTGGCGTGGGAGTACGAGCCCCGCACCTTCGTCCTGGCCGTTGGTCGCGACGGTTGCCCCACGCTGGCCTTCACGCCGGACTTCCACCTCCCCGAGTTCGACCTCTACGTGGAGCTGACCACCCTGGATCAGCGGCACGTCACCCGCAAGAACCGCAAGCTGCGACTGCTGCGGGAGCGCTACCCCGACGTCGAGGTCCGCATCCTGTACCGGCGGGACTACCAGGCCCTGGTGGCCCGGTTCGGCTTCGAGCCGCTGCCGGCGGCCTCTCGCCGGCGCCCGGCGGTGGCCTGACCAGCCACCGGTACCATCGCCGGCCGTGACCGACCGGGCCTCGCCGCTCGACGCCGTCCATCGCCGACTGGGAGGCCGCATGGTGCCCTTCGGTGGTTGGGTGATGCCCCTGGCCTACGGCGACGGCACCCTGGCCGAACACCGGGCCTGCCGCCGCACCGCCGTGGTCTTCGACGTCAGCCACCTCGGGACGGTGCGGATCGGTGGCCCCGAAGCCTTCGAGCGTCTGCAACGGACCCTGACCAACGACCTCGGACGGATCGGCCCAGGACGAGCCCAGTACACGCACCTGCTCGACGACGACGGGTCGGTGCTCGACGACATCATCGTGTGGTGGGTGGACGAGACCGGCTTCGACGTCATGCCCAACGCGTCCAACACCGACCGGGTGGTCGACGCCCTCGGCGCGGGAGCGGTGGACGTCACCGCCGAGCGGGCCCTGCTCGCGCTCCAAGGTCCCAGGGCCCGGCGGCTCTTCCACACCGTCGCCCCCGAGGCCGCCGCCATGGGCCGCTTCCGGGTGGGCCGGTTCACGTGGCGGGGCGTCGAGTGCCTGGCCGCCGGCACCGGCTACACCGGCGAGGACGGGGTCGAGGTGGCCATCCCGGCCGAGCGGGCCGCCGACCTGTGGGAGGCGGTGGTGGCGGCCGGTTTCGTGCCCGCCGGCCTCGGCGCCCGCGACACCCTGCGGCTGGAGGCGGCGCTGCCCCTCCACGGCCACGAGTTGGGGCCTGGCATCACGCCCCTGCAGGCCGGCCTCGGGTGGGTGGTGAGCTGGACCAAGGGCGACTTCCGGGGTCGGGCGGCGCTGGCCGCCGAACGGGAGCAGGGCGTGGCCAGGGCGTTGCGGGGCCTCGTCGTCGCGGGTCGCCGCCCCCCGCGGGAGGGCCAGGCCGTCATGGTGGAGGGCCAACCCGCCGGTCAGGTCACCAGCGGCAACTTCTCCCCGGTGCTCGGCCGCGGCATCGCGCTCGCCTTCCTGCCCCCGACGGTGGCGGTGGGGGATCGGGTCGCCGTCGACCAGCGAGGCGACGCCGTGCCGGCGGAGGTGGTGGCCACCCCCTTCGTGGCCCCCACCCCCGCCGAACCGATCTGAGCCGCCGGCCGACACGAGCAAGGGGGAAGGGCCAAGGCCGTGACGGTCAGGACGGGCAGGAGCACACGAGGTTGCGGTCGCCGTAGCCGCCGTCGACGCGGCGCACCGGCGGCCAGAACTTGCGGTGGCGGAGCCCGGGCACCGGGTAAGCGGCCTGCTGGCGGGAGTAGGGGTGGGGCCAGTCGTCGGCGGTCAGCATGGCGGCGGTGTGGGGAGCGTTGGCCAGCAGCGCCGGCCGTGTGTCGATCTCGGCTCGTATGGCGGCCATGGCGTCGCAGAACCGGTCGAGCTCGTCGAGGTCCTCGGACTCGGTGGGCTCGACCATGAGCGTGCCGGCCACGGGGAACGACACCGTCGGCGCGTGGAAGCCGTAGTCGACGAGCCGCTTGGCCACGTCGTCGACGGTCACACCGGTGGCCTTGGTGATCGGGCGCAGGTCGACGATGCACTCGTGGGCGACGAGGCCGGCCCGGCCCACGTACAGCACGGGGTAGTGGTCGGCCAGGCGTCGGGCCAGGTAGTTGGCGTTGAGGATGGCCACCTCCGAGGCGGTGCGCAGCCCGTCGGGGCCCATCATGCGGATGTAGGCCCATGGGATGGGAAGGATGCCGGCGGACCCCCACGGCGCCGAGGCCACCGGGCCGGGCCCGGTGGACGGCCCGGCCTCGGCCACGAGAGGGTGGTTCGGCAGGAAGGGGGCCAGATGGGCCCGGACGCCGATGGGTCCCACGCCGGGGCCGCCGCCGCCGTGGGGGATGCAGAACGTCTTGTGGAGGTTCAGGTGCGACACGTCGGCCCCGAACCGGCCAGGACGGGCCAGGCCGACCATGGCGTTGAGGTTGGCGCCGTCGAGATAGACCTGCCCGCCGGCGTCGTGGACGAGGCCGCAGATCTCCCCGATGGCCTCTTCGAACACGCCGTGGGTCGACGGGTAGGTGACCATGAGGGCAGCGAGGTGCTCGCCGTGCTCGTCGAGCTTGGCCCGGAGGTCGGCGGTGTCGACGTTGCCGTCGTCGTCGCAGGCCACCACCACCACCGACATGCCGGCCATCACCGCCGAGGCGGCGTTGGTGCCGTGCGCGGAGGACGGGATCAGGCACACGTGGCGCTGGTCGTCGCCTCGGCTGGCGTGGTGAGCCCGGATGGCGAGGAGCCCGGCCAGCTCTCCCTGTGAGCCGGCGTTGGGCTGCAGCGACACGGCGTCGTAGCCGGTGATCGCCGCGAGCCAGTCCTGGAGGTCGGTGACGAGGCGCCGATAGCCCTCGGCCTGGTCGAGGGGTGCGAAGGGGTGCAGCCCGGCGAAGTCCGGCCAGGTGACGGGTTCCATCTCGCTGGTGGCGTTGAGCTTCATGGTGCAGGACCCGAGCGGGATCATGGAGCGGTCGAGGGTGACGTCGCGGTCGGCGAGCCGGCGCAGGTAGCGCAGCATGGCCGTCTCCGAGCGGTGCTCGTGGAAGACGGGGTGGGTGAGGAAGGGGGCGGTGCGGCGGAGGCCGGACGGGAGGGCATCGGGGGTGGTGGCATCGAGGTCGGCGACGTCTCCGGCGTCGGTGGGCAGTCCGAAGGCCGACCACACCGCGGCGAGGTGTCCGGGCGTGGTGGTCTCGTCGCAGGACACGCCCACGGTGTCGCCGTCGACGAGGCGGAGGTTCACACCCGAGGTGGCGGCGGCGGCCACCACGGCGGCGGCACCGCCCGGCACCCGGGCACAGACGGTGTCGAAGAAGGCGTCGTGGACCACGTCGACGCCACCGGCCCTTAGCCCGGCGGCCAGCACGGCGGCGTGGCGGTGCACCCGCCGGGCGATGCCGGCGAGCCCGTCGGGACCGTGGTACACGGCGTACATGGCGGCCATGACGGCGAGCAGGACCTGCGCCGTGCAGATGTTGCTGGTGGCCTTCTCCCGGCGGATGTGCTGCTCGCGGGTCTGGAGGGCGAGACGGTAGGCAGGGTCGCCGTCGGCGTCGACGGACACGCCGACGAGGCGGCCGGGGAGCGACCGCTGGAGCCCGTCGCGGACGGCCAGGTAGCCGGCGTGGGGGCCGCCGAAGCCGAGCGGCACCCCGAAACGCTGGGTGGAGCCGACGACCACGTCGGCGCCGGACTCCCCGGGGGGGCGCAGCAAGCAGAGCGCCAACGGGTCGGCGACCACCGTCACCAGGGCGCCCCGTCGGTGGGCGGACTCGGCCACCACGGTGATGTCGCGCACGAGGCCGGTGGACGAGGGCTGCTGCACCAGCACGCCGAAGACGTCGCCGTCGGGCAGCCCGGCGGGGTCGGCCAGGTCGGCGACCACCACGTCGATGCCCAGCGGCTCGGCGCGGGTGTGGACCACGGCGAGGGTCTGGGGGTGGCAGTCGGCGTCGACCACGAACGCCGCCCCCTCGGGCCTCTTGGACGCCCGCCGGCTCAGCGTCATGGCCTCGGCGGCGGCGCTGCCCTCGTCGAGCATGGACGCGTTGGCCACGGCCAGGCCGGCGAGGTCGGCGACCATGGTCTGGAAGGTCAGCAGGGCCTCCAGGCGGCCCTGGGAGATCTCGGGCTGGTACGGGGTGTAGGCGGTGTACCAGGCCGGGTTCTCGAGCACGTTCCGTCGGATCACCGCCGGGGTGACGGTGTCCTGGTAGCCGAGCCCGATCATGGACGTGAGGCGCTGGTTGCGGTCGGCCAGAGCCCGGAGCTCGGCCAGGGCCCCGACCTCCCCCACGGCAGGGGGGAGCGCCAGGTCGGCGTCGGTGCGGATGGCGGCGGGCACGGCGTCGGCCACCAGGTCGTCGAGGCTGGCGTACCCGAGGCGGGCCAGCATCTTGGCCCGGTCGTCGGGGGAGGGGCCGATGTGGCGCTCGGCGAAGGGTGTGGCGGGGGGTGAGGCGGGCGGAGAAGCGGCGGAGGGGGTGGGGTGGTCGGGCATCGGAGCCTCCTGCGGCGTCGTGGCGTCGACCTCCCCCGCTGTCATGGGACCTGAGAGCTTCGCCCGTGTCGGGCTTGCACCTTCGGTGAGGTGGGGGACCACCTGCTTTCCAGCGTCGCCTCACCCGTGCGGTCCGTGGGCCTGAGAGATTCCGGGGAGGGATTGCTCCTTCGGCGCCACCCGGAGGTGGCTCTCCCGCACGGGGTCTGCGGCCCGCCAACCCTAGTCGCTCCCCGATGTGTTCCCGTTCTCGGGACTTGGGCACGGCGATGACCGTCCCCATGTCCCGAGAAGCTCGTCAGTCCTCGGCCAGGGCGGCTCGCTCGGCGTGGTGCTTGGAGAAGGCGTCCATCACCGCATCACCGGCGGCGCCGATGAACTCGGGCCGGTGCTCGATGGCCCAGTCCCTCGAGCGGGTGGGTGGCCCGGCCGAGCCCTGGAAGCGGGGGAAGACCTCCCGGGCCAGCAAGGTGTAGGAGCGGTGGGTGGCGGCCCGGTCGGCCCAGTCGTGGCCCATGCACAGGAAGGTGCCGAAGCCCCCGGACTGCTCGGCCAACCGCTCGATCTGGGCGGCCACGTCGTCGGGGGTGCCGATGACGGCGAAGCCCGAGGCGTTCATGGCGTCGGCCAGCTCCACCGAATCCGACGTGTCGGGCGCGAGAGGCAGCGCAGCCACCCGTTGGAAGTAGTCGACCCAGTCGGCCAGCCCGTACCGCACGTCGGCGTAGGCCTGCTCCCGGGTCTCGGCCACGTGGATGGGGGCGACCAGCCGCCAGGCCCGGCGGTCGGCGGTGGTGCCGAACTGGGCGGAGCGTTCCTCCATCACCTCCCAGTGCGAGCCCAGGAGGTCGAACCCGCCCTGGGTGGTGGCACCGATGGACAGGAGCGAGCACCCGAGGCGTCCGGCCGCGCGGGGCCCGGCCGGGGAGACCTGGGCCGCCACCGCCACCTCGAAGCGGGGCTGGGTGTAGGGGGCGAGCTGGAGGCGGGCGTCGCGGAGCGTGAACCAGTCGGTGGTGGCATTGACGGTCTCGCCGGCCAACAGGGCCAGGATCACCTCGAGGGACTCCTCCATCATGTCCCGCTGCCGGCTCACGTCGATGCCCATCATGAACGCGTCCGACGGCAGCGCGCCCGGGCCGCAGCCGAGCATCACCCGGCCCCGGGTGAGGTGGTCGAGCAGCACCATCCGGTCGGCCAGCATCAGCGGCTGGTGGTAGGGGAGCGAGCTCACCCCGGTTCCGAGGCGGATGCGCCGGGTGCGTTCGGCGGCGGCGGCGATGAACACCTCGGGGGAGGCGATGATCTCGTAGCCGGCGGAGTGGTGCTCGCCGATCCAGGCCTCGTCGTACCCCAGCCGGTCGAGGTGCTCGAGCCAGGCGAGGTCGTCGTGCAGCGCCAGGGTGGGGTCCTGGCCGACGGGGTGGAAGGGGGCGAGGAAGATGCCGAACCGCAGCGGCCAGTCCATCCGGCCTTGCTAGCTGTGCTTGACCGGCGGGTCAACCGGCGGCGGCGCCCCCTTCCCGGCGGTCAGGCGCGGGCGGCGACGACCTCGGTGACGGGACGACTGCCGGCCAGCAGGCCCGGCTCGGCCTCGAGGATCCAGTCGAAGAGGGGCTGGGCGCTGAACCAGCCGGCCAGGTGCGTGCCGACCTGGGGCTGGGTGTGGCGGGCCATCTCGTCGGGGACGAGCACGGGCTGGCCGGCGGCCCGGGCCTTGAGCTCGGCCTCGCAGCTTCGCTCCATGGTGACGAACCAGTACACGGCCTCATCGACGGTGTGGCCCACGGTGAGCAGGCCGTGGTTGCGGAGGATGGCGGCCTTGTGGTCGGCCAGGGCGTGAGCGATGCGCTTGCCCTCCTCGGTGTCGATGACCACGCCGGTGTAGTCGTCGAAGAGGCCGTGGTCCTCGAAGAAGATGCAGCTGTCCTGGGTGATGGGATCGAGCAGCTTGCCGAGGCTCGAGAACGCCTTGCCGTTGACCGAGTGGGAGTGGGCGGCGGCGATGACGTCGGGGCGGTTGGCGTGGACCTGGGAGTGGATGGCGAAGGCGGCCACGTTGACCGGCCAGTCGCCTTCGACCACTGCTCCTTCGTGGTCGACGCAGATCAGGTCGTCCACGGTGATCAGCTTGAAGTTGAGGCCGAAGGGGTTGACCCAGAAGCGATCGGGGTGCTCTGGGTCGCGGGCGGTGATGTGGCCGGCCACGCCCTCGTCGAAGCCGAAGCGGCCGAAGATGCGGAAGGCGGCGGCCAGCCGCTGCTTCAGGTGCAGCCGCTCCTCGGCGGGGTCGGCGAAGGTCATGAACGGGTTGTGGGGGGTGCGGGTCGAGGCCATCCCGCAAAGTGTATTGGGGACGCCATGGAGCCGTCGGGTGCTAGTTTCGTCACGTGACGAAACTAGCGGAGGGTGGGCGGTGCCGGTGGTGCGGCCGTCGACTCAGCTCGCCGGTCGGGTCGGGCCGGCCGCGGCAGTACTGCCGGCCCGGATGTCGCCAGCAGGCCCACGTCGCCCGCAAGCTGGCCGCCGTCCACGGCCTCGGTGAGGACGACGTCATCGTCGATCGGGCCGCGCTCGAGGAGCTGCAGGGGGCGCTGTACTGCCTGGAGGCGGCGGTGGAGGACGTCGACCGGGACCTGGCCGGTGGGGCCACGGCGGGCGAGGTGGCCGGCGCCCTTCAGTGGCTGCTCGAGAACGCCCGGCCGCTCGTGGTGGAGTGGCGGGTGGCGGCGGAGCGGCTGGCCAAGCCGGCGTCGCCGCCCTGACCCTGCCCCCGGAGGACCCGGGTGGCGGCTCAGCCGATCCGGCTCACCGTGATCCGCATGCGGTTGCTGTTGTCGGACAGGTCGCCGTCGCCGACGATGCGGATGACCGGCTGGTAGGCCCGGGACGGGGTGAGCACCATCGAGTAGGTGTGGGTCCGGAGGTCACAGCCCGGGATGGAGCTCACCGCCGGGGTCCACGCTGCGCTTCCGTCCACGGTCACCCGGGTCCCACCGGTGCGCCACCCGTAGGCCGTGGGCGTCGAGCAGTGGCGTCGGCCAGCGGCCTCACCCCGGCCCCCGCGCCGCCGCTGATGAACGCGCCGTGGGCGGTGAGGCGGTACCGGTGGCCGGGCTGCAGGGTCAGCGGGAAGGTGAGGGTCCCGGCCCGGCCGTCCAGCCAGGCGACCGTCAGGCCAGGCGGGTGGCCGGTCCGGCCGGTCCAGTAGGAGGTCTGCTTGGCGGCACCGGCCTGGGAGAGCGAGATGTGGATGTGGTCCTGGTGGCACCGCGTGACGCCGCTGCAGGGATAGGGCTGCCATCCCCGGTCGGCCTCGTTGGCCACCCAGATCTGCCTGTCCCAGACCAGGTACATCACTCCCAACCGCCGGGCGTTGGCGAAGCGATGACCGTCAGCGTCAGCGGCGAACAACCACCGCAGGATCGAATCGGCCCGGGCCCGGGTGGAGTTGAAGGCCGACACGCCGCCCACGTCGATGGCCCGGCCGTCCTTGTGCTCGGAACGGCCTCCGACGTCGCAGGCCCGGGAGATGCTCGTCCAGGTGCCCGGCCACCGGGACCGGATCAGGTCGGCCAGGGCCACCGTTCCCGGCTTGGGCGCAGGTTCGCAGATCGCCTGCGGCTCGTAGGGCGCCATCGGCTCGATCACCTCGGCCGGGTCGTTCGGCAGGCAGGCGCTCAGAACGAGCGCGGCGACGGTGATGACCGCCACCCGTCCCGGGCGGCCACGCCGGCGAGCCCGGACGGGATGACGTCGAAGGAGCGTCGGGTGGCTCCTGTCCGGGTCCCTCACAGAGGCTGAGTTGAGCACGACGACGGCTCCCTGGCGAGGGATGCTTTGCCATTGGGAGGTGCCGAGGTCTGCACCTCCCGGTTACTTTACAGAACGAGCATTATCGGCGATCAAGCCAGGTCCTGCGGACGAGGCCGCTAGCGTCGGCGCCGTGGTCGACCGCGAGTACCGGCAGTCGCGGTTCCGGCGCCCTCCCGGGTCCACCGAGCTGTTCCTGGTGCGCCACGGCGAGTCGGAGCCGGCTGTGCCCGGGAGGTCCTTCGCCTTGGTCGACGGCCACGGTGATCCGGCGCTTGCGCCCGAAGGCCGGGTTCAGGCTGAGCGGGTGGCCGACCGCCTCGCCGACCAAGGGGTCGAGGCCATCTACGTCACCACCCTGCGGCGCACGGTCGAGACGGCGGCACCCCTGGTCGAGCGGATCGGCCGCTCCCCCGAGGTCGAGCCGGACCTGCGGGAGGTGCACCTGGGCGAGTGGGAGGGCGGGCTGTTCCGCCAACGCGTGGCCGAGGGCCACCCCATCGCCCGGCAGATGTTCGCCCAGGAGCGCTGGGACGTGATCCCCGGCGCCGAGCGGCACGACGTCTTCATCTCTCGCGTCGGCGCCGCCGCCCGCCGCATCGTGGCCGCCCACCCCGACCAGCGGGTGGCCGTCTTCAGCCACGGCGGCGTGATCGGCCAGCTGCTCAGCCAGGCGGTGGGCGGTGGCCGCTCCTTCGCCTTCGTGGGCTGCGACAACGGCTCGATCTCCCACCTCGTGGCCATCGGCGAAAACTGGGTGGTGCGCCGCTTCAACGACACCGCCCACCTCGCGGAGGGCTTCGACCTCGACCCCCGACCGGACCTGCCCGAGGGCCGGGAGGGCGTCTCGGCCTGAGCGCCGCCTCACCCGGCCGACCCGTTCTTCGTGCCGCGAGAACCACCCCTTGGCATCTCCTCGGTGGGGGCGCGAGCCCGAAGAGTAGGTTGGTCGGCCATGTCCCGCAGGATCGAGATCGAGCTCACCAGCGCCCGGGAGGACGGCTCCTGGACCTGGCGGGCGGCGGGAGCCCGCCAGCCCCGAGGGGTTGTGGCCGGCTCGCTGCTGCCGGGCGGGGCCAAGGCCGGCGATGTGGTGAAGGCCGACATCGAGACCAGCCTCGACGGCACGGAGGTCCTCCAGGTCCTCGCCCCCCGCCCGGCCCGAGCCGAGCCCGGGCGAATCGAGCTGGTCGGACGGTCCGAGCCCGAGCAGTTCGTCACCGCCACCCTTGCATCGCGCCGTGGCCGTCGCGACGAGCGCGCTGACCGGCGTGACCAGTCCGACGGGGACCGGCGAGGGAGCGATCGCCGACGTGGAGACCGTCCGCCCCCAGGCGTTGGTCGGCAACGGCCCGGCGGTCGGATCCGCCCCGAGCGCGGTGACCGCCCCAGCGACCAGGGAGATCGGCCGGGCCAGCGAGGCGGACGCCCGTCGCCCCCGACGGCGGCCGGGCGACCCCGCCCACCCCGCCCCGACGTTCCCGCCGCACCCAAGCCCAAGCGGTTGCGAGCCCGGCGCGTGCACCGCAAGGCCGTGCTCGAGTCGCTGCCCGAAGCCGAGCGCCTCGTGGCCGAGCAGGTGCTGCGAGGCGGGCTGCCGGCGGTGCGACAGGCGGTGGAGAAGCAGAACGAGCAACACCGTGCCGAGGGCCGCCCCGAGGTGCCCGCCGACGGGCTGATGGGCACCGCCGAGCGGCTCCTCCCCCGCCTCCGGGCGGCGGAGTGGCGGGACCGGGCCGACGCCGCCCTGGCCGATCTGGAGGAGCTCGACCTGCGGGACCTGCGGTCGGTGATCGTGGCCGCCGAGTCCGGGGCCCGCGACGAGGAGTCGCGGGAGCTGACGGGCCGGCTGCGTGACGGGTTGAACCACCGGGTCGAGCGGGAGCAGGCGGCGTGGTTGGCCGAGATCGCCAGCACCCTCGCCGACGGCCGGGTGGTGCGGGCGTTGCGGCTGAGCTCTCGCCCGCCCAAGGCCGGGGCTCCCCTCCCCGGCGACCTCGCCAGCCGGTTGGCCGAGGCCGCCCAGGGGGCCCTCAGCGCCGACACCGTGCCCGACCGCTTCGCCACTGTGCTCGACGCCCTCTCCTTCTCACCCGTCCACCTGCGGGTGGTGCCGTCGTCGGTGCCGGCCGAGCCGGGCGAGGCCCTGCTCTCGATGGTGCGCAAGACGGCCACCCGTCTCCCCCAGATCGCCGCCCTCTTCGGCGTCGAGGCGCCGTCGTCGGGCCCCCGGGCCCGACGGACCCGCGGCGGCGATGGCCGGCGTCCCGACCTCGGTCCGACCGGCGGGGGTCGCGGTCCGGTCCAACGCCCAGGCGCACCCGTGCCTCCACCGCCCGCCGCGGGTCCACCTACGGTCCCGGCACCGCAGGAGGCGACGTCCGCCGCGGCACCGGAGGCGGCCCCCACCGCCCCACCCCCCGACCCCTTGCCAGAGGTCGACGCTGCTGCGCCCGAGGACCCTGCGGCCACGGCCGACGTGGCCACCGCGGAGGCATTGGCGGCTCCTGAGTAGGGTTCGGCCATGGTCGAGTACGAGCGCGACGGGCACATCGCCGTCATCACCATCAACCGTCCCGACGCCCGCAACGCCGTCAACGGCGATGTGGCCCGCGGTGTCGAAGCGGCCGTGGACCGGCTCGAGTCCGACGACGACGCCTGGGTCGCCGTGCTCACCGGCGCCCGCACCGACAAGGGCTACATCTTCTGCGCCGGTGCCGACCTCAAGGCCATGAGCTCGGACCCCGGCGGAATGGCCACCGCCCGAGGAGGCTTTGCCGGCTTCGTGCAGCGCGAGCGCACCAAGCCGGTCATCGCCGCCGTCGACGGTCCGGCACTGGCCGGCGGGACCGAGATCGTCCTGGCCTGTGACCTGGTGGTGGCCTCACGCACCGCCGTGTTCGGCGTCCCCGAGGTGAAGCGGAACCTCGTGGCCGCCGCCGGAGGTCTCTTCCGCCTCCCCCGGAAGCTGCCCCGCAACATCGCCATGGAGCTCGTCCTCACCGGCCGGCTCGACTTCCCCGCCGAGCGGGCCCATCACTTCGGCCTGGTCAACGAGCTCTGCGAGGAGGGTGAGGCCCTGTCCACGGCGACCGCGCTGGCCGCCCGGGTGTGCGAGAACGCTCCCCTCGCCGTTCGGGAGAGCCGGCGGGTCGTGATCGAGGCCACCGACGAGCCCGACGACGTGGGCTGGAAGATGTCGAACGAGGCGATCATGAAGATGTTCGGCACCGAGGACTTCAACGAGGGCATCGCCGCCTTCATCGAGAAGCGGGCTCCGGAGTGGAAGGGTCGCTGAGTCCGACGAGGGCAGCGTCAGCGAGTCAGGAGACGGCGGCGATGATCTCGTGGTCGCGGAGGAACTGGCCGAGGCCGTCCACCAGGGCGTGACTGGCCACGTCGGCCAGCGGCACCCACCGGGCCTCGCTGGCGTCGTCGCCCGCCACCGGCACGGAGCGCTCGAGCAGGTGCACCCGGAAGCTGAGTATGACGGCGTGGATGTCGGCGCTGATCACCTCGGCCCACCCGACGAGCTCGCCGACCACGCCGGCCAGGCCTGTCTCCTCGGCGACCTCCCGCACGGTGGCTTCGGCCAGGGTCTCACCGGCCTCCACCCGCCCCCCGGGGAGCGCCCACTCCCCCGCTGCTGAGCCCCGGCCGCGGCGCACCAGGAGCAGCCGGTCCTCCTCGACGACGACGGCGCTGACGCAGGCCTCGGGCTTCACCGCTCGTCCCTGCCGTCGAGGCGGCGGTGCACGATGATGGCTCGAGCCACGAGCCCGAAGGTCTCGAAGAAGTTCTTCGTGGCCCGGTTGCCGGGGAGGGCCACGGCGTCGACGCCGATGCAGTCCCGCTCGGTGGCCCAAGCGATGATGCGGTCCATCATCGCCTCCCCCACTCCAACTCCCCGACCCTCGGCCTCGACGTACAGGTCGTCGATCACTCCGAGCACCCCGCCGTCGCGCAGGGCCTCGGCCCGGACGATGCCGTAGCCGATCACCACGCCGTCGACGGTGCCGACCACGACCAGGGTGCTCCCACCCGGCACCGAGGCGGCGAGCGCAGCGTCGATCGAGTCGTCGACCGGCTGGGGCCGTGCCTCCCGGCGGCTCCACACCTCTCCCCCCCGCATGGGTGCCAGCTCGGCGATGGCCTCGGTGGCGAGGACAACGAGGCGGTCGCGGTCCTCGGCCGTCGCCGGGCGGGCCGCCTCCACCGCCCGCTCAGCCGGCCTGGAGCTGCGCGATCCGGTTGAGGATCGTCTTGCGTCCCCGCTTGGCCGACTCGTAGGCCCGCACGGCCTCCAGCTCGTCGCCGGCCAGACCGGCGAGACGGGGAATCACCTGCGACGCGGCCAGGGCGTCGTAGCCGGGGATGGCGAGGCTGACCATGGCCGGCGCATCCGATGGTGCGACGACGACCGACGGTGGAGCGCTGACACCGGCCGAGGCCACCGGAGCAGCCGGCGTGGCGGCGGCGGGACCGGCCGACGCCGCCGCGGCGGTGGCCGGTGGGTCGGCGATGGGGGCGCCCGGCTTGGGCTCGACGGGCGGCTCGGGCCGTTCGGCGGTGCCGGCCCCGGTCCCCCCCGCCGAGGGTGGGCCCGACCCCTGACGAGGAGGAACCAGCCCGAAGCCGGCGAGCGCCTCCTGGGCCTGGTCGGACACCTTGGAGAACTGCTTCCTGCCCTCGACCTGGCCCTGCTTGACCGCGAACTGGCCGACCACCTTGGCCATGGAGACCTGGCCGGTCACCTGCTGGCGGCCCCGGTCGATCAGCTTGGGCAGCAAGGCGCGCGCCTCGAGGGCCAACCCCAACGGGGCGTACACGAACAGGTCGAGCGCGTGGTCGACCGGGGTCTTGTCATCGGTCACCCGGCCATGTTGGCCTACCCGCCCGGTGGCCGAAAGTCCGCGGTGCCGGCCGGGACGGGGGTCGGGATGGCGAGGCCGGACAGGTCCGCCCGCACGTCGTCGAGGTATGCGAGTGGTCGGTGCCCGTGCCTGGCGAGTACGGACTCCAGGGCGACGACGGCGTCCTCGGTGCGACCGGCGGCCACGGCCACCCCGGCGAGGGCCCGCTGGGCGAGGGCGAGGGTGCGGGCCGACTCCTCGGCCCCGTCGGCGGCGGCCGCCGCGAGGGGGACGGCACCTTCGAGGTCGCCGTCAGCGACCCGGACGAGCGCCAGGTCGGCGTTGGCCTGGCGCCAGGTGTCGGTGGCCGTCGCCGCCGTGCGCATGGCCACGGCCTCGCCGAGCAGCAGCTGGGCACCGTTGTGGTCGCCGCTCCGGCGAGCCAGCCTGGCCAGGGTCACCAGGGCCCGCATCCCGCTGTCCTGGTCGCCGATCCCGGACCGGACCAGGGCGAGGGCGGCCCGCGCCCGCCGGCTGGCCTCGTCGGCGTCGCCGGCGTCGACCTCGAGCTGGGCCAGCTCGGCCAGGATGCGGGCGTCCTCGCCCACGTGGGTGACCCGACCGGCGATGGCCAACGCCTCCCGGAGGTGGTTCCTGGCCACCTCCCACTCGCCGCGGGCCCGCCCGGCCATGCCCAGCAACAGACCGGCCATCGCCTTTCCCCAGGGGTCGGCCAGCTCCTCGAAGGCGCGGCCGGCATCGCTGGCCAGCCGGGCCCCATCGTCGACGTCACCGGCGTAGATCCGGCCGGCCGCCAACCGGATCATGCAGGTGCCTTCCGTCCAGGGGTCACCCTGCACCCGGGCCTGGGCCAGCAGGTTCTCGGCGATCTGCTCCGCCTGGGCGATCCGGCCGGCTTGCAGGAAGGAGAAGCCGAGGATGCCGAAGCACCAGCTGATGCCCCCCTCGTCGTCGGCGGCGGCGTAGCGCTCGGCCGCCGCCCAGAGGTGCTCACGGGCGGCGTCGGTGTCACCGACGAGGAACTCGGCCCAGCCGAGCGCCTGGAGCGTCTCCCCCGTCGGCCCGTTCGGGCCGAGGCGTTCGAGCTCGAATGCTCGCCGCAACTTCGGCTGCGCCGCCCGAGCTCGACCGGCGGTCAGCTCACCCCAACCTTGCAGCCGCTGTGTGTCGGCCTCGCCGGCCACGTCACCGTCCTCCCGCCACGCCCGCTGCGCCTCGTCGAAGAGGTAGCGGGCGGCCTCGGCGTCGCCGTCGAGACGGGCGGCCACGGCCAACCACGACGTGGCCCGCAGCGCCAGGTGGCGGGTGGTGTCGGTGGCGTCCGGCGCCGCCGCTCGGCGCCGAACCAGCTCGAAGGCAGATCGGGCGTCGTCGAGGCGGCGCAGGTCCACCAGCACGATGCCGTGGGCGAGCGCCACCTCGAGGGTGGTGTGCTCGTCGAAGGTTCCGAGCTCGCGGGCCCGCCCGTACCAGCGGTCGGCCTCACGGGAGGCGTCACGCCGCTCGGCCGCCCGAGCGGCGCGGACGAGGGCGGTGAAGGCGGCGCCAGCCAGGCCGGGGTCGGTGTGCTCGAGCTCCCGGGAGAGGACGACGGCCCGTTCGTAGTGGTGGGCCAGGAGACCGGTGTGGGGTCCGCGGGTGCCATCGTCGTCGAAGGTCGCCCGCATCCAGGCGGCGACCTCGGCGTGGCGCTGCGCCCGTTCGGCGAGGGGGATGGCGGCGTAGGCGACGTCGCGGGTGAGGACGTGGCGGAAGGCGTACTCGCCGAGCCCCGGGTCATCGACGAGGCGCTCGACCAACCCCCGGGCCACGAGGGACCGCACGAGCGCACGAGGATCGCCGAGGTCGACGAGGGTGGCCACGGCATCGACCCAGAACCGGGGGCCGATGATCGACGCCATGCGCAACAGCTCCCTCTCGTCGGGGGGGAGGGCGTCGATGCGGGCGCCGATCAGCGAGCGCACGCCGTCGGGGATGCCGACCCGCTCGAGGTCGACGTGCCAGGCGCCGTTCCGCTCGACGAGGGCGCCGGCCTCGACCAGGTAGCCCACGAGCTGCTCCAACAGCAGGGGGTTGCCGCCGGCGGCGGCGAGGAGGCGGCGCTCGGCGGCGGGGCCGAGGCGGCGGCCCCACCAGCCGGGGGCGGGGGGCCGGGGGCCGTCACCGTCGGCCCCGTCGAGCGTGGTGAGCACGGCCGCCAGCAGCTCACCGGCGGCGGCGTCGGTCAGAGGCCCGACGGGGAGCGGCACCTCCCCCGCCCGGCCCCGGCCGAGCTCGCCGCGGCGCTCGAGGAGCTCGTCGCGGGCCAGGGCGATGGCCAGGACGGGCACGGCTCCGAGGCGATGTGGCAGCCGCTCGAGGAACCCGAGGACGGCGTCGTCGCCCCAATGCAGGTCGTCGACCACCACGATCACCGGTCGGTGGGCGGCTGTGGCCAGCAGCACCTGGTGGGCGGCGGAGACGAGTTGGTCCACGACGCGGGCTCGGGTGGGACCGGGATCGCCGTCGGTGACCCGACGAGGGAGGTCGTGCAGGCCGAGGAGCTGGGCCAGGCGAGCCGTGAGCAGCGCTCGATCGGCCCCGATGCCGGCGGCGAGGGGTCCGAGGCTGGCGGCGAGCTGGTCGAGCTGGACGGGCCGGCTGGCTTCTGGTTCGACGCCGAGGGCGGTGCGCATGAGCTCGGCGAGCGGTTGCAGCCCGCTTCCCGAACCGTAGGGCGGACAGGTCGTCCACAGGACCGTCGGCGCCTCGGGTCGGTGCAGCTGGCCGATGACGAAGTCGATGGCCAGGCGGGTCTTGCCGACGCCCGGCTCGCCGGTGATCACCGCAAGGGTGGCCTGCGGGTGACCGAGCGCGATGCTGACGACCGACTCGAGCTGGGCCTGTTCGGGGTCCCGACCCACGAGCGGCGTCGCCGCCCCGACGGTCGAACGCAGGCCGGGGCCGATGCTCGTGCCCACCGCCGCCCACGCCAGCACCGGGGCCTGCCGGCCCCGGAGCTGATAGGGGGCGCGGGCCTCGTAGCCGACGGCCGCCGCTGTCGCCGCCCTGGTCCGGTCGGCCACGAGCACCTCACCGGCGTCGGCCACCGACGCCAGGCGGTGGGCGGTGTTCACGGCGTCGCCGGTGACCGTGTAGGCCCGGCCCGGGCCGACCGGACCGGCGAGCACCTCGCCGGTGTTGACGCCGACGCGGAGGGCCTGGCCGGGTGCGATCGACTCGATGGTGTCGACGAGCGCGAGCGCTGCCCGCACGGCCCGCTCGGGATCGTCCTCGTGCGCCACCGGGGCGCCGAAGACGGCCATCAGCTCGTCGCCGATGATCTTGTCCACCACTCCCCCGTGGGCCTCGATGACGGGCACGAGGCCGCTGAAGCAGCGGTCGAGGAGCTCCTTCACGGCTTCGGGGTCCCTTCCCTCGGCCAGCGCCGTGAAGCCGGCCAGGTCGGCGAACACCACGGTGACCACCCGGCGCTCCTCGCCGCTGCCCGAACCGGGAACGGCCGTCCCGCACGACGAGCAGAACCGAGCCGCCGGCGGCAGCTCACTCCCGCACACGTCGCACCGCACCCCCGTCAACTCACCCACACGCCAAACCTAGGGTCCGTGCACCCCAGGCTGCGCCAGCCGGGGGAGTGTGAGGGGGGTGCGTCCCCGCAACCCCCTCACCCTGATCCGATCCGGCTCCGCCGGTCGGATCAGCCAAGACGAGCGCGGCCAAGGGCCGCTCGCTCAGCTCGGCGAGGAAGCTCCGCTTCCGAAGCCGAACTACACGCAGTCGCGACAGAGCTGGCGAGCCTCGTCGGCGAGCTGGCTCGGGTGCTTCACGAGGAAGCAGGACTGGCACACGAACTCCCCCGGGCGCTTGGGCTGGACCCGGCCGGCTCCCTCGCCCCGCTCCTCGACCTCGACCACCTCGTCCTCGTCGTCGTCCTCGTCCTCGGAGGCGGCGATGCGCTCCTTGAGGATCTGGTCGAGGTCCTCCTCGACGTCGTCGGGGTCGACCTCCTCCTCATCGTCGTCCTCTTCGTCGCCGGCCTTGGCCTTCTCGCCCGCCGCCCGTGGGGTCTTGGGCTCCGCGGCCTCGGTGTCGGCGCCGGGGCTGTCGTCGCCGTCGACCGCCTCGACCTCCTCGACCACGTCGACAACGACGAGATCGTCGTCGGTCTCGAGGGTCGTGAAGTCCTCCTCCTCGGCGAGATCCTCCTCGTCGAGCTCCTCCTCGACGAGCACCTCGTCGTCGTCGGCGGTCAGCTCGTCGTCGTCAGCCATGGGGTCCTTCGCGGCCTGGGGAGGCGGGGGCGGGCGGGATGATATGCCCACCGTGCCGGGATGCAACGCGGCCCCCTCGCTGCCCCGGCCGCCATCGGTCACACATACGGCCGCCAGTGACGACCGACCGTTCAGTCGAAGCGGGACCGCAGGTTCTGCACCCCGCTGACGTAGACGAGGGTCTCGGCGTAGAGGCCGCGGGCCTCGATGGAGGCGAAGCCCTGGTAGTAGCCGGCCAGGGCCCGGTTGGTGTTGCCGCCGGTGCGGTCGAGCAACCAGCGCAGGTAGCGGACGCTCATCCGGATGTTGTCACCCGGGTCGTGGGGGTCGAGCCACTCGCCGATGAGGACCGACATGAAGTCGGAGGTGTCGGGCATGAGCTGGCCGACCCCGACGGCGCCGGCGGAGGACACCAGGTCGTTCTGCCACCCGGACTCGAGCCAGGCCACGGCCTTGGCGAGGTCGGCGGGGACGTCATACCGGGCCGACCAGTGGTCGAAGGTGCCCATGAGCGCCAGACGGTCAGGGTTGGCGACCAGGCGGGCGGGCAGGCCGGCCGACGAGCCCGAGCCGCCCCCTCCCCCGCTGCTCGTGGCCGCCGGCAGGATCAGCCGTCGGCCGACGACGATGAGGTTGGCGTCGCCGATGCCGTTGGCTCGGGCCAGCGCGGACGTCGAGACTCCGGCGCGGGCGGCGATCTCGCTCAGCGTCTCACCGGGGCGCACGAGGTGGACCCCCGTTCCGGAGCTCCCACCGCTGGCGCCGGGCAGGTCGAGCCGGGTGCCGGCGATGATGTAGTTGGGATCGGCGAGGCCGTTGGCGTCGACCAGCGCGTCCTGGTCGACGCCGAGCGCCATCGCGATGTGGCTCAGGGTGTCACCGGGACGCACTCGGTAGGTGCGGCCCGACTCGTGGGAGGGCGCGGCGCCGGCGGTGGTGGCCGCCACCAGGCTGAGGGCACAGGCCGTGGCGGCGGCAGAGAGGGCAGCGCCTGGGCGGCGGAGCCGGGGTTCATGGGCGGGCATGTGGGCGCGGATGATCGGACCTCCCCAGGAGCTCCGCCCGCGGTGACGGCACGATAGCGGTACCTCAAGGTCAACGCCAGCCCCAGACACAACTTTCTCAACATCAACAACAAGGCCACCGTGAAGGTGTCGGCTCAGGGGGTCTGGCGGCGGGCCTCGGCCCGGCGTTCACCGGCGAGGCGCTCGAGGGAGGGCTCGGGGGTGTGGTCGACGTAGCGCATCATCTCGGCCACCGCCGGGTGGCCGGCCTCGGTGGCGATGAGGCGGTGCATCTCCTGGGCCACGGTTCGGTAGGCGGGGTGGCCTTGGGGCCCGGAGCGGAGCTCGATGAGGTGCATCGCCTCGCGGGCATTGCACTGCATTACGAAGCGCACCTTGTAGGCGAGGCAGACGGCGTAGGGGGCCTGGGCCGGGTAGCGGTCGACCAGCACGTCGTGGAGGGCGGCGGACCGTTCCATGGCGGCGTCGAAGGTGGCGGTCTCCCCGGCGAGGTCCACGGCGTGGGGACGGGTGAAGCCGTGGCGGGGGCTGAGCGGCTGCCACTCCACGGTGAGCATGCGGTGCCGCTGCAGGTCCCGGAAGGCCCCGTAGTCGGCCAGCACGTCGAAGCGGTAGTCGACCCGCTCGAGGGCCCGACCCGGCTTGTGGCGGCGGTTCGTGCGGTCCCCCACGTAGGCCCGAACGACGGCGAGACGCTCGTCGGCGCCCATGGCCCGCACCCGTCGCTCTATCTGGCCCTCGGGAAGGTGGGTGTGGGGGTAGAGCATGGCCGTCACCAGGTGGACCTCGGCGTCGGGGTCGTAGCCGGCCAGCGTGACGACGGGCGCGGTCTCGGCGGCCACCCCTGCGGGCGGGAACAGCCGGGCGGCGACGTCGTCCATGGCCGACCGGGTCGAGGCCAGGTAGGCGCTCCAGGCCCCCCCGCGGTCGTCGAGGTCGACCCGCTTCAGGAAGGACGGGATCACCTTTCGCAGCTCGAACAGCATGAGGTCGGCGTAGGACCGGGCCTCGGGCAGCGGGTGGGCCCGCATGCGGAGCAGCAGGTGCTCGTAGGCCTGGCCGGTCCCGTAGATGC
Source organism: Acidimicrobiales bacterium (assembly GCA_030447445.1). Classification (GTDB taxonomy): domain Bacteria; phylum Actinomycetota; class Acidimicrobiia; order Acidimicrobiales; family Iamiaceae; genus JAUJOW01. The sequence goes on from JAUJOW010000002.1 coordinate 43,951, forward strand.
CCACGTTGGACAGCGATGCCGCCGGGAGGATGCCGCGAAGGGCGTCGAACGCCTTTGCCCGGACCGCTTGGCGGTACACGAAGTCCGAGTCACCGGCTTCCTTCGGTGAGCGGTCACGGAAGAAGTCCTGGAGGCGAGGCAGGAGCCCGGCGTAGGTGTCGAACAGGCGGTCCATGTCGCCGACGTAGCGGGTGCCGAGCGGTGAGGCCAGCACGTCGGGGTCGCGGTGGAACCGGTAGCGGCCACCGATGCGGCTGTCGTAGGAGATGTAGCGGGTCGACTGCTCGAGGTACGACATGAGCCGACCCCACTCGAGGACCTTGGTGAGCAGGTTCGACGCCTGCTCGCAGGCCAGGTGGACGCCGCCGAGCTGGGCCACCGAATCGTCGCCGTACTCGAAGAACACGCGGTCGTAGAGCTCCTCGGCCCGCCGTAGGCCGACGGTGGCGTCGATGGAGATGTCACCGCTGACGTCCAGCTCGCCCACGAACTCGTCGAGGAACAGGCGGCGCAGGCTCTTCGCCGACCGTGAGTAGCGGGCGAACAGCGCTCCCTTCACCACCTCGGGCAGGTTGACCAGGGCGAAGACGGGCCCGTCGAGGTTGGTGAAGTACCGGCGGAGGACGTCGGCCTCCTCGGGCGAGAAGTCCTCGGCCACGTAGGTGGTCATCGGGGAGGCAGGTTAGGGGCGCCCCTCGTGCTGGCCGGGGACCACGGGGCGCGCGTGGGTCAGGCCCGGGGGTCGGTGTCGGCGGCGGCGAAGGCCTCCTGGACGGCGGCGAGCGCCTCGGGGCGCAGCCACAGGTCGGCCACCGTCATGGCCATGGCCTTGGCGCCGTCGAGCACGGCCCGGTCGCCGTCCCGCGACCGGGCGTGGTCGACGAAGGCCTCGGTGTGGATGGCCACATGAGGCGGCGACACCTGGATCATCGGGTGGATCGACGGGATCCGGTGGCTGACGTTGCCCATGTCGGTGCTGCCCACCACGCCGGGGACGGCCCGGTGGTCGGTCACCGTCCTTCCCAGTCGGGCGGCGTTGTCGACATAGAGGTCGGCGAACGGATCGAGGTCGACCAGATCGGCGTAGGCCGGGTCCTTCCACTCGTAGGTCATCTCGCAACCGGCCGCCGAGGCTCCGGCCTGCAGGCAGGCCAGCACGCGGGCCTCGAGGGCGTCGAGGTGGCGGCGCTTGGGCGACCGCACGTACCAGACCGCCTTCGTGTGGGCGGGCACGATGTTGGCGGCGTCGCCGGCCTTGGTGAAGATCCCGTGGATCCGCTCGGTGGGCCGGATGTGCTGGCGGAGGGCGGCCACGTTGAGGTAGCCGAGCACGGCGGCGTCGAGGGCGTTGCGGCCCCGCTGGGGGGCGGCGGCGGCGTGGGAGGCCTGGCCGTGGTACTCGACCCAGCACTGCTGGACGGCGATGGCGTTCATGCTGCGCAGGTCGGCGCCGGCGGGGTGGACCATCATCGCCGCATCGACGCCGTCGAGCGCACCCTGGTCGGCCATGAGGACCTTGCCGCCGCCCCCCTCCTCGGCCGGCGAGCCGAGGATCAGCACCCGGCCGCCGAGATCGTCAGCCAGGGCGGCGGCGGCCAGACCGGCGCCGAGGCCGGCGGTGGCGATGATGTTGTGGCCGCAGGCGTGCCCGATGCCGGGGAGGGCGTCGTACTCGCACATGACGGCCACCGTCGGCCCGGACGAGCCGGCCCGGGCCGCGAAGGCGGTGGGCAGGCCGTAGGCGCCCCGCTCGACCTCGATGCCGTTGTCATCGAGGATGCTCGTCAACAGGTCGTGGGCCTGGTGCTCGGCGAAGGCCAGCTCGGGGTGCTCGTGGATCCGGTGGGAGGCAGCGAGGAGGACCTCGGCGTGGCGATCGACCTCCTCGACGAGGCGGTCCTTGGCGGCACGGACGTCGACCATTGGCGCCGACGCTGCACGGATGCTGGCCGTGGACGCAGCGCCGTCCTCGTACGATCTGGCCTGGGCCTGAACTCGTTCAGCCGCTCTGATCTGGTCAACGACCGCGCAGGGCGTTGTCGAGTGTCCAGATATCAACGTCGACGATCCGATCATCCAGGTTCGTTCGGAGCTGTTCGAACTCGGCCAGCACGAGCAGATCGCCGATCTCTAGGTGCTGCTGTGCCAAGGATTCGGTTAGGTCGAGCGCTGCGCTATGCTTCGGCTCAAGTAGCTGAGACAGCAGCGCCCTATCCCACGATAGCGGTAAGAACGTCCATGGCGTCTCTCGATTGAGCGTAAGACGGATCAACGTGCTCAGCCGTTGAGCGGATGCACGGCGTTGTGTTCCATGCTTCAAGTGTCCGATGTGGGCGCCCACCTGTACGATTGCGGCTACTGGAAGGTGGGAAGCGGATTCCGTCCCTCGTCCGGCGGTCGAACTCAACTTGAATACTGTCGTTCCCGCTGCTCTTCCCAGGTACCTTCAAGAGCTCATCAACTATGGAGGTATCAAGAAGTTGGACGGTTCGCCTCACGAGGCAAAGAGTTCTGACAGCTTCCGATTCTCCGGGGGCCGACTAAAGAGGGAGCCACCTGTCGCCGCCTGTCCCACCCGCCCAGCACCGGCAATCTCCACGTAGTTCGGGTGATCAGTGAGCCGCGCCAGGCGACTGAAACCCTCGGAGTTGTCAGTGTCGCAAATCACGACTCCTGAGTGGTCCTCGGGACGAAGGGCGTCGAGGAGAGCGGGGCTGTGTGTCGTAGCCACTAGCCGCGCTGGACCTAGCTGTGGCTTCCTCCCGGAGCAGGTCGAGCACCGTCTGAGCCTGACTCGGGAACAGACCGTTCTCGATCTCCTCTACGACGAGGGTCCTCCTTGCAGCAGCTACAAGTGCGGGTGCTTGGTCGCCGAGATCGAGGAGAGATGCCACGATTGCGAGGTACCGCAGGGTGCCGTCACTCATCAGACGGGCTGGAACTGTAAACTGTCGTTCGGAGCCGCCTCAATGAGCGCGACCATTACGTCTACCAACTGCTCCTCGCCAGGGATGCGTCCCTCCGAAAACGTCACTTGAGAACAGAAGAGTCGACAAGGCCGCGGACGAGTTCCCCATACGGGTCCAAGCTGTGGCATCCTCGCAGACGATAGATGAGAGCAGAGAGCGTTGACCCTGAGCGATCAGGACTTGAGCCGATCCGGGCGTAGCTGCGCATCTGCGCTGGTACTGGATCGAGAATGAAGATGGCTTGAAGAGCCGCCGCTAGGTCCTGGCAAGAGTTGCCGACGAGGCGACGCGCTCTTGGTGTCGGTAGGGATCTTCGTGATTGCCTGGACCAACGCGAGGCGCGTCGATAGCAGCTGGAAGCCGCGGGGAGCTCCGCCACTGTATACCTCGGCGTCGGAGATCCCAGCTCCAACGCCTCGGCGCTTGGCATCGATCAACACCTTCGTACTCTTCCCATGCTCGTGAAGCGTCAGCTTTTCACTGATGATCTCGGGACGAGCCGAGGAATCAAGGGCGATCTCGAGGGTTAGCGTTCCGCCGGACGCCGTCGTAACGGTGCAACCAACCTTCACCGTCGGCTCGCCAAAGGGGCTGGCGCCCGAGAGGCCGCCCCGTAGGCCGGCGACCTCTTGATCTCCGCGCTCGAGGTCGCCGACGTCTCGGTCGTCGGCCAGGAGGGCGAGAAGGCTCAATCGCGCCCAGAACGTTTGACTTCCCGCTGCCGTTGCGGCCGACGAGCAACGTGACTGGTTCGAGCAGGAGTTCCTGTCCTCGGAGGTTCTTGAACCGAGTCAGTCGAAGGGACTGTAGAGATGCCGGCATGGTCCCCAGTATCTCAGGTGTGCCAGCAAAGGCCGATCCGTTACCCGGCTCGCCCTACGGCACGCCACGCACTGTGGCGCTGAACGCGGCCGCGGCTCCCGACTCCACTTCCCGAAGACACACGTGTTAGTCGCAATGGCTGCGGCGGGCAGCGGTGGCACACCGTTACGGCGTAACCGCCTGCATGCCCTTGGATGCGGCTCTGACTGATGGTACTAATCGCAGGGCCGCTGGCTCAGTGCCGCAGCACCAGCTTGCCGAGCTGCTCGCCTTGGCGCAGCCGGTCGAGACCCGTGGGGTAGTCCTCGAGCGCCAGCTCGTCGGCCACGGGCACGGCCAAGCCGTCGGCCACCGCCGCCGTCACGGCGGCGAACTCCTCGCCGCTGCCCATCGTCGACCCGATGATCTCGTGCTGGCGGAAGAACAGCTTCGGCAGGTCGAGCTCCACCTTCGACCGCTGGTTCCTCCGCACACCGCAAGACGACCTCCTCGCCGCAGCGCAGCCACGGACTTGTCCCAGGTGGCGGGGCCGACGCTCTCCACCACCACGTCGGCCTCGACGTCCCATCGCTCGGCCCCGCTGTCGTGGGCGGCCACGGCGCCGAGAGCCAGCGCCCGTTCCCCCTTGGCCAGGTCCCGGGAGGTGATGTGGACCTCGGCACCCAGGTGCCTGGCGATGGCCAGCGCCGCCACCGAGACCCCACCGCCGATGCCGACCACGAGCACCCGCTCCCCCGGCGCCAGCCGAGCCCGGCGCAGCATCCGCCACGCCGTCACCCAGGCCGTCGGGTAGGCGGCGCACTCGGCCCACGACCGCCCGTGCGGACGAGCCACGACGTTGCGGGCGGGGACGACGACGAGCTCACCGTGGCCGCCCCAGCGGTGCTCTCCCACGATCTCCGGCGGGCAGACGGTGGGTCCATCCCCCGGGCCGTGGGCCCACCGATCCCCACCCCGGGTGGCGATGGCCTCCCGCGGGCAGACGGTGGTTGAGGGGTCGACCACCACCTCGTCACCGGCGGTGATCCCGTCCACCCCGACGCCCACCGAGTCCACCACCCCGGCGATGTCGGCACCGGGCGACGTGGGGCACGGCGAAGGGGGGCCGGGGACGCCGTTCAGCAAGGCGCAGCGCTTCCCAGTCCTCGACAGGTCCATGTGGTTGAGGGCACTGGCCACCGGTCGCACGGCCACGTCGTCCTCGCCCAGGGTGGGCGGGTCGATGACCTCCCCACCGGTACCGGCCGGGCGACTCGTCGAGGATCCGACCCTCCGCACGGGGCGCCGACGGTAGCGCCGGGGTCAGCCCGGCCCGCTCCTCCACCGTCGCGCACTCACGGCGCCGGTCTTCAGATGACGCAGGTCAGGGCGTCGGGCTCGACCCGGACCGACAGGGCCCAGGCGTCGGCCACTCGTTGGCCGTCCAACCGGACCGGGGTCGGGCGCTCGAAGTCGAACTGGATCGCCTTCACCCGTCGTTCGGCGATGGCCGGGTGCGGCACGTGGGTCCCGGCGGGCAGTCGGGACCGGGCCTTCCAGCGCTCGCCGACCCCCACGTCGGCGTCGAGGGTGTCGAGCAGGCCGTCGCCGGGGTGGGCCCGAGGGGCGACGTCCCAGTGGCCGATGAACTGGGCGTTCATGGCCGCCACCACTCGGCCCCGCCACCACGATCGGCGAGCCAGCAGGTGGGCCACGAACCAGTGCTGTCGCCCGTCGACCAGCACCGAGCCGAGGTCGACGGACACGATCGTGGCCTCACCGTGGCGGATCCGCTCGGCGTCGCCCCGGCCGCCGAGGGTCCGGCACAGGTCGCCACCGAGGAGGCCGAGGGTCGGCACCGCCTCCCCGACCCTGCGGGAGGACTCGGCCACGGCCCGCGCCTCGGCGTCCGAGCCCACCACCACCCCACCGGCGGGCAGGCACCCGGGCCGTCCCCACGACCGTCCCTTCTCGATGGTCACCTCTCGATGGTCACCGATCGCCCGGCGCGACGACCGGAGCTGACGCCGAAGCGGCGACGACACCTCCGTCCTCACCCCGGTCCTCCCCGGCGCGGGTCGGGAGCACGGCGGATGCGGCCACCACGCCCCGGAACAGGGCATCGGCGGCCTGCCGGGCGCTGGCGGCGGTGGCCGGGGACGGTGCGGCCTCGCCGACCTGGCGGAGCAGGTCGATGAGCTGGCGGACGGTGCGCACGAAGTCACCGCCGGAGAGGTCCTCGTCGGCGAGCACGTCGTCGAGGGCCTCGCCGGCCGCCCAGGCGTGGGCGAGGGCGATGAAGGTGGGATCGGGCAGGCGGGTCTCGGGAAGGTGGGCCCGGCGCTCGTCGGCTTGCAGGTCGTGGGCCAGGGCCTCGATGGCCTCGAACCGCTCCTTGACCCTGGGCGTCGGAAACCAGGGTGGTGGCGGTGGGGTGCGGCTGCGGTGCTCGTAGGCGAGGCTCGACACGAGGCCGGCCATCCCGGCGGGGTCGAGGTCGTCGAGCAGGCCGGCGCTCAAGGCCTCGGCGACGAGCAGGTCGCACTCGTGGTAGATCCGCACCAACAGGGTGCCCTTTGCGGTCAACGTCCAGCCGGTGGCGAAGCCCCAGTCGCGGAGGAGGCCCAGCACGGCGTCGAAGCGGCGGGCCACGGACCCGGTGCTGCTGGCGATGCGGCGGTCGAGGTCGGCCAGCTCGCGGCCCAGCCGCTCCGCCTGGACCGAGGCGCGGACGTGGAGGTCGCGGTCCCGGCACTCGGCCACCGGGTGGGCGTCGGCCTCGCTGACGTGGCTCGGACGAGGTCGCCGGCGGCGACGGCCGCTTTCGACCCGGGCCCGCGACAGGAGATGGACGACCTCGTGCTGGAACGTGCGGTTGTTCGGGTTGAACGGCACGGGCAGCTCGATGGCTCCGAGGCGGTCGGGGGGCTCGCCGAGGTCGTTGACCCCGAGGCTTTGGACGCGACCTCGCTCGCCGATCACGCTCAGCCGCAGCCGGCCCCCACTGCGGTACGACACCGACAGCACGGCCACCCGCTGACCGTCCACCTGCACGACGTCGCCCGGGCCGAGCTTGGTCAGGGCCTCCTCCACGTCGGCACGAGCCGAGGTCCCGCGGCGGGCTTCCTGGTCGGCTCGGAGCAGCCGACGGTACTCCTCGACGTCCCCCCGATCGCAGACGGCCTCGGTGGTCAGGCTGGCGAGCGTCCGCCGGCGAGCGTCACGCCGGGTCTCGAGCTTGACCACCGAGCGATCGGCCTGGAACTGGGCGAAGGACCGGTTCAGGAGCCGGTGGGCCTCCTCGGCGTCGTAGCGGCGGATGAGGTTGGCGGCCATGTTGTAGGTGGGACGGAACGACGACGTGAGCACGAAGTGGCGGCTGAGGGCCAGGGCGGCGACCTGGTCGAAGGTGACGAACGGCGACCACAGGGCCACGGCCCAGCCCACCTCGTCGATGCCGCGCCGGCCGGCCCGACCGGTGAGCTGGGTGTACTCCCCGGGGGTGAGGAACTCGTGGTGCTCCCCGGTGAACTTCGACAGGTTCTCGATCACCACCGACCGGGCCGGCATGTTGATCCCGAGAGCAAGGGTCTCGGTGGCGAAGACCACCTTGACCAGGCCCTGGACGAAGCAGGCCTCGACCACCTCCTTGAACGGGGGGACCATGCCGGCGTGGTGGGCGGCGATGCCCAGCTCCAGCGCCGCCAGCCAGCGGTCGTAGCCGAGCACGTCGAGGTCCCGATCCGACAGCGCCGCGGTGCGCTCCTCGGCCACCGCCCGGATGTGGCGCCGTTCGTCGGGATCGGTCAGGCGCACGCCGGCGTCGAGGAGGTGGCTGGCGGCGTCGTCGCAGGCGGCCCGGCTGAAGATGAAGTAGATGGCCGGGAGCATGTCCTCGTCGGCCAGGTGCTCGACCAGCTCGAGGCGTCGAGGGGTGGCGTAGCGACGCCGAGGGCGACCCCGCTGCGGGCGGCCGGGACGGACCTGGTCGGCGTCGAGGCGCTCTCCCACCGGGTTGGGGCGCCCGTCGAGGAGGGTCGGCACCACCACCAGCTCTCGGGCCATCCGGTCGTGGGCGGCGTACAGGTTGACGAGCTCGACGGGGCGCCGCTCCTCGACCACCACGTCGGTCCGACCCCGCACGGTCGTGATCCACTCGGCCACCTCGGCGGCGTTGGACACGGTGGCCGACAGGCACACCAGGCGTACCTCGGGCGGAGCGTGGACGATGACCTCCTCCCACACCGGGCCCCGGTACGGGTCCTGGAGGTAGTGGACCTCGTCGAGGACCACCACGCCGAGGCCGTCCAGCGCCGGCGATGCCGCGTAGATCATGTTGCGCAGCACCTCGGTGGTCATCACCACGATGGGAGCGTCGCCGTTCACGGCGTTGTCGCCGGTGAGCAACCCGACGTCGGCAGGCCCGTGGACGGCGACGAGGTCGGCGTACTTCTGGTTCGAGAGGGCCTTGATCGGCGTGGTGTAGAAGGCCTTCTGGCCGGTCTGGCGGGCTCGTTCGATGGCGTGCTCGGCCACCACCGTCTTGCCTGATCCGGTCGGGGCGGCTACCAGCACCGACGAGCCGGCGTCGTAGGCGGCGATGGCCTCGGTCTGGAACCGGTCGAGCGTGAAACCGCGGTCGGCGGCGCCCGGCCCGGCGCCGGTCACGCTGCCTTGGCCCGTGCCCGCCGCTCGCGGAGCCGGCCGAACAGCACCGACCCCTCGTAGAACAGCCACATGGGTACGCAGAGGGCCAGCATGCTGACCGGGTCGGCACTCGGGGTGATGATGGCCACGAGGAGGGCGATGCCGACGATGGCGTAGCGGCGGAACTGGCGGAGCTGGGCGGTGGTGACCAACCCGGCGAGCTGGAGGAACACGAGGAGGATGGGGAACTCGAAGCCCACCCCGAAGGCGAGCATCATGTAGGTGATGAGCCGGAGGTACTTGTCCGGCGAGTAGAACTGGTTGAAGTTCTCCTCACCGCCGATGGTCTGGAGGAACTCGAGCGCCTTCGGCACCGTCCAGAAGGCGATGCCGGCGCCGAGGATGAACAGGAACGTGGCGCTGATCACGAAGTACACCGAGTACTTCTTCTCGTTGGCGTAGAGGCCGGGGGAGATGAAGCGCCAGATCTGCCAGAGGATCACCGGCATGGCCAGCATGATGGCGGCGTACGTGGTGATCTTGATCCGCACGGCGAAGGGCTGGAGCGGGTCGGTGACGAGCAGCTCCTCGCTCAGGTTCGACCCCTTGGGGGCGGTCTCCCGGAGCGGCCCGAGCAGGAGGTCGAGGATGGGCTGGTACAGGAACCAGGCGATCACGGCGCCGACGGCCACGGCCAGCATGGCCCGCACCAACCGGGTCCTGAGCTCGGTCAGGTGGTCCATGAGGGTCATCTGACCCAGGGCCTGGTCAGCGGCCACGTCGGTGTTCATCGGTGGCCGTCCATGGCAGATCTACGGTGCCGCCGTGACCGCCGGGTCAGCCGGCGGCCCGTTCGGCACCGGTGTCAGGCTCTTGGGCGGCCTGGCCCCCGTCGTCAGCGCCGTCCGGTGGGCCGGGGTTGCGGGCGATGACCTCGGACTCCATCTCGCCGTCGCCGGCCTCGTCGGTGACCGGGTGGAGGGCGCGAGGCTCGGCGCTGACCGACGTGGCCCCGCTCGTCCTCGACCCCCTGGAGGGGGCCGTCTTGCCGGTGAGCTCGTCGACGTCGATGGCCTTGCGTATCTCGTCCTGGAACCCGCTCGACATCTGGCGGGCCTTGCGCACGAACCGGCCGATCTCCCGCGCTGCCTTGGGCAGGCGTTCGGGGCCGAGCACGAGGAGGGCGAGCAGCAGCACCGCCAGCAACTCGGTGCCACCGATGTTCGACATGGCCGGCAGCCTACCGTGCCCACCCTCGGCCCCTCCGGGCGGTCCCACCCGCCCCGTCCTCGGGAGTCGCAGGCCTCGGCGGCCGTGCACCATTCGACGTCACCGGTGGCGAAGGGCCTCGCGGGCGGCGCCGGCCCGGTCGGTGTCGCTGCGCAGCGCATCCACCGCCGTCTTCAGCTCGGCGAGCCTGCCGAGCTCGTCGCGGAGCTCGGCGGCGGCCGCGCCGGCCCGGCGGACCAACGTCAGCACCAGCACGACACCGATCAGGAATGCCACGGGAGGGACGGCCCACAACGGGTGCACCGCCCGACGGTACCGTCAGCCGTCGACCAGGCGGGTCAGCTCATGGGCCCACTGCCGCTCGTCGGCCACCAGCGCGTGGAAGTCGAGCAGGTCGTCGTGGTTGATCGGATCCCCTCGCCGGGGCTCGGTCAGCTCGGCGGGGAGCTGCCAGGTCGACAGCATCACACCGGAGGCCACCAACAGCTCGACCACGCGGGCCTCGGCCGCCTTGACGACCATCATCTGGCACTCGGGGCAGCGGAACGAGTACGAGCCCTGGTTGTCGTCGGTGCACACCCGCACCACGACGTCGGCCGTGGTCAGCTCCACATCTCCGCACTCGCCGCAACTGGCCCTGATGGTGGCCATCGTCCCTCCTGGTCGGGTTCGCCCCTTCCATCGGCCAGCAACCGCCCCTCTTGAGGAGCGCTGCCGCAGTGGGTGCGAAGATGCGCCGATGCCAACCCGGCTCCCCTCTCTGCGCCGGCCACCCATCGGCTTCGCCCACCGGGGGGCGCGGGCCCACGCCCCCGAGAACACGCTCGAGGCGTTCTCCCTGGCCCGCAAGCTGGGAGCGGAGGGTCTGGAGAGCGACGTGTGGCGCACCGCCGACGGTGTGGCCGTCCTCGACCACGACGGCGTGGTCGGGGCCCGGGTGCGGCGACGGTCGATCGCCACCCTCCGCCACCACGAGCTTCCGCCTCACGTCCCGACCCTGGCCGAGCTCTACGACACCTGTGGGACGGGTTTCGAGCTCTCCCTCGACGTGAAGGACCCCGGGGCGGCCTCGGTGGTCATCGACGTGGCCCGGGCCGCAGGGCCGGCCGCCCTCGGGCGGCTCTGGCTGTGCGACGACGACCACGACCGGTTGCGCTCGTGGCGCCACCTCGCCCCCGAGGTGCACCTCGTCGACTCCACCCGGCTCAAGCGCATGCGCCAGGGACCCGAGCGCCACGCCGCCGCCCTCCAGGCGTCCGGGATCGACGCCGTCAACATGCACCACAGCGACTGGACCGGGGGCCTGACCACCCTGTTCCACCGCTTCGACGTCCTGGCCTTCGGCTGGGACGCGCAGTACGACCGGGTGCTCGACGAGCTCCTCGACATGGGCATCGACGCCGTCTACTCCGACCACGTCGACCGCATGGTCGACGCGCTCGCCCGCGCCGCCGGTGCCTCGTCCTAGAGGCCGCCGAGGTTGGAGAGGGGCCAGATGCGCACGAACGCCCGTCCCACGATGCTCGACTCGGCCACGGAGTGGTCGGCGAAGCAACGAGCGTCGCTCGAGTTGCTCCGGTTGTCGCCGAGCACGAAGACCGCGTCCTCGGGCACCGTGATCGTGGTGAAGCCGCAGGTGTTGGGGGTGACGGTGCCGTCGGGAAGGTAGGGCTCGTCGAGCAACCCGCCGTCGACGTACACCTGGCCGTCGCGGACCGTCACCGTCTCTCCCTCGAGGGCCACCACCCGCTTGATGAGGTCCTTCACCTCGCGGCCGTTCTCGGTGATCACGGCCTCGCCGGGCGGTCGCTCGAACACGATGACGTCACCGCGGTTGACGTCGTGGAGCTTGTAGCTGAGCTTGTTGACCACCACCCGGTCCTGCTCGACGAGCGTCGGCTGCATCGACGCCGAGGGGATCCAGAACGTGGCGAACAAGAACGTGCGGATCACGAGGGCCACGACCAGCGCCACCACCAGCACAGCCACCCACTCGACGATGTTGCGCACGGTCGACCGGCGCCGTTCCCCGGGCGGCGCCGGGTGGGTCGCGCTGCCCCCGGCCCCCTCGTCGACCGGCGGTTGGAGCGATGCACCGGGGTCGACGCGAGGGGAGGTCGTCACGGCGGGCACGCTAGCGCTTCGCCTTCGCGGCCCCTCCGCGCTGGCGGCCGTGGTCAGCGGTCAGACGGCGCCGTAGCGGCGGAGGATGCGGGTGGCGACCTCGGCGGCGAGGTCGGCGGGTATGCCCTCGTCGGCCGACCGGAGGGCACCGGTCGGACCGAGGCGGACGAGCAGGCGCTCGAGCCACGGCCGGGCCGACACCGGGAGCACCACCCGGAGACGACCACCGTCCAGCTCGGCGGCGTCGTCGAGCGGGTAGGACTCGGCCACCCAACGGGCGTCGGCGTCGAGGTCGAGGGTGACCCGCGGCTCGTGGTCGCCGGCCCGGTACGACGAGCGGGTGGGCGGCTCGGCCGGTGGGGTGAAGCTGGTGTCGAGCACGGCCAACCCCTCGATGCGGTCGACCCGGAACACCCGCTCACCCTTCGCCCGGTGGCAGTGGCCGGCCAGGTACCACTCGCCGCCGTCCTGGAACACGAGCCAGGGGTCCACCACCCGCTGGGTCCGCTCGTCTCGGCCGAAGGCGTAGTAGTCGAGCTCCACCTGCCGGTGCTGGTCCACCGCCTCCTGCAGCCGGTGGAAGGTGGGCGGGTGGACCTGGCCGAAGTCGACCTCGACGCTCTCGGACACGGGGATGCCGAGGACGCCCGCGAGCTTGGCGAGCCCGCGGGCGAGAGGACCGTCGGGATCGGTGCCGGGGACGGCGAGGAGCCCGGCGCCGGCCGCCACCAGGGCCAGGCCCTGCTCGGGTGAGAGGCGGAGCGGCTGGCGGAAGCTGTAGAGGAAGACGTGGATGCGCCCGTCCTCGACGAAGAACTCGATGGGCATGTCGTCGTGGTCGGGTGAGTCGGCGCCCACCATCGAGGCGAGGCCGAGGTCGTCCAGCAGCTCCCGCTCGGCCACGCCGAAGCGCCTGGCCACCTCGTCGATGGGAGCACCATCGGGTTGGGTGGCCACCCAGGACACGATGGACAGCAACCGTTGGAGCCGCTCGACGGCGTCCATCCGCCGCCCCCGTGGCCCGGTCACCGTCCCTCGACCCGGTCGATGGTGGCGGCCAGCCACGCCACGACGTCGTCACGGAGCTCGGGGGGGCCCAGTACCTCAGCGTGGTCGAGGAAGCCGAGCACGAACGATCGGAAGCCGGCCCGGCTGGTGACCCGCATCTCGAGCACCACCGAGCCGTCGTCCCGTTCCTCGACCACGCGCGCTCCGCGGGCGGTGGCCAGGGCGTTGGGCCGCTGGTCGGCATCGACGAGCAGCCGGGCGGTGACCGAGGCGTCGCCCCCGAGCTCCCATGGGGCCAGGCGGACGCCGGCACCACCGCCGCTCCGGCGCCGGTGCTCGCTCCGGTCCCCGGTCTCGACGTCACCATCGATGCGGTCGAGGCGGAAGTGGCGGGTGTCGTCGCGCCCGTGGTCGTGGCCGGTCACGTACCACCGCCCCCGCACGTAGTCGAGCCGGTGGGGGGCCACCCGCCGCTGCTCGCCTCGGTAGGCGAAGGTGACGTCGCGCTGGTCGGCGATGGCGGTGAAGAAGCGCACGAGGTTGCGGTCGGCGGGCAGCTCGCCGACGTCGGCCACGGGCGCCTCGCTGCCACCGGGGCCTGGCGCACCGCCGAGCTTCCAGAGCCCACCGGTGGCCTCGAGGCCACCGATGCGCACCGCCGACGCCGCCAGGTGGAGCGCCGCCCGCTCCTCGGGTTCGAGGCCGGGGTCGGCCAGGTGGGCGTCGCGGGGGTGGAGCCGGTACCCGACAGCAGGTGGATCGGTGCCGGGCACGGCCTGGGGCGCGAGCGGCACGCCGATCATGGTCCGCACCGCCACCTTGTCCCGCTCGAAGGCGCCCCGGAAGGCGGTGAGGTCGGTGGGGTACCCGGGCACCCGCGCCTGGATCTCCGCCGCGGTGAGCGGGCGGGGAGCGTCGATGAGGACGGTCAACAGGCCGAGCAGTCGCTCCATCTTCGACACCCCGCTGGCTCCAGCCACCCGCCGATCCTACGAACCGGGTCCGAGGCCGATGGCGAGGCCGGCGGCCACGACGCCGGCGGCACCGGCGGCGGCGAAGAAGCGGCGCTCGTCCTCGGGGCCGCGGCCCATGGTGGTGACCCTGAGACCGGCGGCGGCCAACAGCGGGCCGACGTCGGGCACCGCCACCATCTCCACCCGGTGGCGCCCGTCGACGTCGGGCAGGGCGTCCGGCCGCTCGTCGTCGGCCAGAGCCACGGTCACCCCCGATCGGACGGCGTCGAGGGCGGTGAGGCTGTGGTGGCTGATGCCCTGGTGGCGCCTCCGGGGGTCGGCGTCGGACGCCCGCAGGCACAGCACCGGCGACCCCCCCAGCCAGGCGGCGGTGTCGAGCACCGGCGCCACCTCGAGGGCGGTGGTTCCGAGGCGGCTGCCGGTCCCCACGACCCCCGGGCCCATGGCCACGATGACCACGTCGGCCCGTTGGACGTGGCGGGCCAGCGTCAGCGCGGAGGCCACCCCGACGGCTTCCAGATCACCCCCGAAGGCGTGGCCGGCGGTGATGGTGGCGTCGACCACGCCGGCGTCGGCCATGGCCACCACGAGGTCGCTCAGGGCCATCGGCAGGGCGGCGCCGTCGGTCATGACGTAGCTGACCCGGGCGTCGGGGCGCAGGTGCTTGACGACGGCGGCCACCGCCGACACCTGGCTGTGGAGGCCGCAGGCCACCACCGGCGTGCCGTCGAGACCGGTGGCCACGTCGGGGTGGGCCTCCTCGGCGGCACCGGTGTCGACCTGGAGGCTCGTGTAGCGGAGCTTCATGATGTGGCCAGGACCGGGCTCGGCCCAGGTGTCTCGAGCCAGGTTCCAGTGCACGACGTGCCATCCGCCCGTACCCAGGCCGAGGTCGACGGCGGTGGTGTTGACGATCACGTCGTCGCCCACCGCGACCGGGCCGGTCAGCTCGGTCAGGACGTGGGCCCGATCGCCGCCGACCAAGCCCACCCGCTGCAGGCCGCGGCGCTGGCCGAGGACCTCGGACACGGTGGCCCGGCGGAACGCCGGCATCAGCCCTTCCTGGCCCAGACCACCACGCCCCGCTTCGTGACGTCGAGGGGCACCTCGGCGGCGGCGGCGACCTCGGCGGCCAGTTCCTGGCCGATGCACCGGCCGACGAGGTACTGCTCGACGGCGGCCGGGTCGGGTAGGTGGACGAAGGCCCCGTCCCACCGGTCGACCCCCACGTCGTCGAACACCGCCGCGACGATGGCCTCGGCCTCCTCGGCGTCGAAGGTCGAGGCCGGTTGGGGCCCGAGGTGGGCAGTCAGCTCCGGTGAGTCGTCCCGGGCACTCGTGCAGGCCACGAAGACCCCCCCGGGGCGGAGCACACGGTGGGCCTCGATGACGGCGACGGTCGGATCCTGCAGGTGGTAGAGCATCCAAAGGGCGCACACCGCTCCCACCGAGGCGGCGGCCACGGGGAGGGCGGCGGCGTCGGCCCGAATCGCCGGTCGAGGGGCGGCGGCCAGCATGGTGGCGGATGCGTCGAGCCCGACCCAGCCGGGGCCGTCGGGCGACCGCGCCATGAGGGCTTCGGCCAGCGCTCCGTCGCCGCACCCCACGTCGAGCACCGGCGCCACGCCTTCGGCGACCACCCGGGCCGCCACCGGCTCGTGCACGTCCCCGGTGGCGTAGGCCCGCACCGCCCGGCGGCCGGTCCGGAACCGCTCGGGATCCTCGTCGTAGTCGACGGGCACCGCCGTCAAGGACCCCGCCCGTCCCGCTCGACCGGCGCCGCGCTCACAAGGAGGCGATCAGCTTCTCGACCCGGTCGTCGTGGGACCGGAACGGGTCCTTGCACAGCACCGTCCGCTGGGCCTGGTCGTTCAGCTTCAGGTGGACCCAGTCCACGGTGTAGTCCCGCCGGCGCTCCTTGGCGGTACGGATGAACTCGCCCCGCAGGCGGGCCCGGGTGGTCTGCGGTGGTGTCTCGACAGCGGTGTCGATCTCGTCGTCGTCGCACATGCGGTCGACCATGCCGCGGTCCTGGAGGCGGTAGAAGAGGCCGCGGCTGCGGTTGACGTCGTGGTACTGCAGGTCCATGAGGGCGACCTTGGGGTGGCTGAGCGGCAGGTCGTTGCGGTCGCGGTAGGCCTCGATCAGGTTGTGCTTGATCACCCAGTCGCACTCGCGGTCGAGGGTGAGCGGGTCCTTCTCGATGGCGGTGAGGCAGTGCTCCCACATGTCGAGCGCCTGCTGCTCCATCGGCGACAGCCCCCGGTTGGCGGCATAGCGCTGGGCCCGGTTCAGGTACTCGGCCTGGATGTCGAGGGCGCTCGCGTCCCGCCCGTTGGCCAGTCGCACCCGGCGGGTGCAGGTGGTGTCGTGGCTGATCTCGCGGATGGCGCGGATGGGGTTCTCGAGGGTCATGTCGCGGAGCACGACGTTCGGCTCCTCCAGCATGCGCAGCATGATGCTGGTGGCCCCCACCTTGAGGAAGGTGGCGTACTCGCTCATGTTGGAGTCGCCGACGATGACGTGGAGGCGGCGGTAGCGCTCGGCGTCGGCGTGGGGCTCGTCGCGGGTGTTGATGATCGGACGGCTGCGGGTGGTGGCCGAGGACACGCCCTCCCAGATGTGCTCGGCTCGCTGGCTGATCGAGAACATGGCGCCCCGCGCCGTCTGCATCACCTTCCCGGCGCCGGCGTAGATCTGCCGGGACACGAAGAACGGGATCAGCACCTCGGCGTAGTGACCGAACTCGTCACGGCGGCTGGTGAGGTAGTTCTCGTGGCAACCGTAGGAGTTGCCGGCCGAGTCGGTGTTGTTCTTGAACAGGTAGATGACACCGCGGATGCCCTCCTCCCGCAGGCGCTGCTCGGCGCTGGCCAGGAGCTGCTCGAGGATGCGCTCGCCGGCCTTGTCGTGGATCACGAGCTCTCGCACCGAGTCGCACTCGGGGGTGGCGTACTCGGGGTGCGAGCCGACGTCGAGGTAGAGCCGGGCGCCGTTGGCCAGGAACACGTTGGAGCTCCGACCCCACGAGACCACCCGCCGGAACAGGTAGCGGGCCACCTCGTCGGGGCTGAGGCGACGTTGGCCTCGGAGCGTGCAGGTGACGCCGTACTCGTTCTCGAGACCGAAGATGCGCCGCTCCATGGCGACACGCTACCGACGGGCCGTCGACCCGGCGCGGCAGCGGCCCAACACCTCCTCGGCCGTCACCGACCACGAAGTACCCTCGGAGCGATGGCCGGTGCGGAGCAGATGGTCCCGATCGCCACCGTCGCCGACTCGTTCGAAGCCAAGCTGCTCGCCGCCCGGTTGGGGGCCGAGGGCATCGTGTGGGAGCTCAGGGGCAACGTCGACGGCGTGTACCCGATCGGGCCCTTTCAGGTGTTGGTCGAGGCCGGCGCCGCCGGTGCCGCCCACGACCTCCTCGACGAAGCGTCTCCCGCTGGCCCCTCCGAGCGCGGCACCGACGCCGAGGCCCGGGACTCCCGCTTCTCGGTCGCCGCAGCGGTGGCGGTGGTCGCGGTGGTGGTGCTGTTCGCCCTCGCCCGCATGGTCGCCATGGGTTGAGGCACGGCGGCGACCCCGCCGCCGGCCGCCCGCTGGGATCAGCCGGCCGGGGCCTCCGGCGGCGCTGGCGGGGTCTGGCCGGTGGCGTCGCCGTCGCCGGGCACCGGATCCGAACCCGGGGTCGGCGCTTCGCCCGCATCGGCGCTCGGCCCCTCGGACGCGCCGCCGTCGGCGTCGGCGTCGGCGGGGGGGCCGAGCACAGCGGAGACCTCGGCGTCGGTGAGGCGCCGGAACGTGCGCCGACCGTTGCCCCGATCGAGCACGGCCACCTCGAGGTCGTCGGCACCGAGCTGGCGGTCCGGACCGCTGAGCGCCGCCACCACCGCCTGGAGCGCGGACGGCAGGTCGAGGTCCTCCGACCACGCCTCCTGGAGGCGGGTGGAGATGGCCTCGGAGTCACCCCCGAGCACGCTGAAGTGGTGCTCGTCGACGACGGTGCCGTCGTAGAGGACGTGGAAGAGTTGGTCGCCGCCCGGGCCCGCTCCCACCTCGGCCACGAGGATCTCGACCTCCAGGGGCTTCATCTCGTGGGTGAAGATCTGGCCCAGGATCTGGGCGTACTGGTTGGCCAGGCTGCGGGCGTCGACGTCCTCGCGGCTGTACGAGTAGCCCTTGAGGTCGGCGTGGCGCACGCCGGCCACGCGAAGCTGGTCGAACTCGTTGTACCGGCCCACGCCGGCGAAGGCGATGCGGTCGTAGATCTCGCTCACCTTGCGCAGCGTGTTCGACGGGTTCTCGGCGCAGACGAGGATGCCCTCGACCCCCGAGACGGCCACCAGGCTGCGGCCTCGGGCGATGCCCTTGCGGGCGTAGTCGGCCCGGTCCTTCATGACCTGCTCGGGCGCCACGTAGAACGGCATCGTCATGGCTGTTCCGTTCGTCCCCCGTCGATGGCGACCGCTGGACGTCGGGTCACGAGGGCGCCAGTCCCGACGTGGTGGCCCCCCGGGTGGCCCGCAGCGTGTCCACGAGGGCGTCGAAGCGCTCGGCGATCTCCTCCTCGGGGACCCGCTCGAACCCGCTGGCCGTGATCGTGGCCATCACCGGGAAGATGCCCCGGATCAGGTCGGGCCCGCCGGTGGCCGAGTCCTCGTCGGCGGCCTGGAACAGGGCGTGGAGGGAGAGGTCCAGCACGGCGGCGCGGTCGAGGTCGCTCCGGTAGCCGAGCTTGATCACGGTGCCGGCGTGGAGGCTCCCGGACCCGGTGGCGGCGAAGTCGCTCTCCTCGTAGCGGCCGCCGGTGACGTCGTACTGGAACAGGCGCCCGACGTTGCGGCGCAGGTCGTAGCCCGCGAAGAGCGGCACGACGGCGAGCCCCTGCATGGCCGCCGGGAGGTGGTTGCGCACCATCTGGCTGAGCTGATTGGCCTTGCCTTCGAGGGACAGGTTGGCGCCCTCGACCTTCTCGTAGTGCTCGAGCTGGAGCTGGAAGAGCTTGACCATCTCGGTGGCCGGGCCGGCGGCGCCGGCGATGGCCACCCCGGACCAGCGGTCGGCCGGGAAGACCTTCTCGATGGCCCGGTGGCTGATGAGGTGGCCCGACGTGGCGCGCCGGTCCCCGGCCATGACCACGCCGTCGGCGTAGCGCACCGAGACCACCGTCGTGCCGTGGGCGATCCCGAGCGACTCCGGCGTGTCCGACGTGGTCGCCGCCGAAGTGGTCGGCATGGTCGGCGTGGCCGAGGCTGGCGGGCTGACCCGGCGCAGCAGCTCGGCGAAGTCGGGACCGGGATCGTCGCCGACGGCGAAGAGGGGCAGCGTCACGGGGGCGGAGGCTAGCGGGCGACCCCCGCCGTTCCGTCCACCCTCACTCGCCACCCTTCTGGACATAGGAGCGGACGAAGTCCTCGGCGTTGGACTCGAGCACGTCGTCGATCTCGTCCAGCAACTCGTCGAGCTCGGCCTTGATCTTCTCACCGCTCTCGGACTTCGCAGGCGCCTCTTCGACCTCATCGGTCTCTCGGGCCGGGGTCGGCTTGCGCTTCTGCTCTCGTTCAGCCATGAGTGCTCATCTCCCGAGTCCGGTCAGGAGCCCAGTCTGTCGAGAAGCTCGGCCGGAGTGGTGCATTCGTCCAACAACGTACCGACGTGGGCCCGGGTTCCACGCATCGGTTCCATCATCGGCACCCGCCGCAGCGGGTCGGCGCCGACGTCGAAGACGAGTGAGTCCCAGTTGGCCGCCACCACCGACGAGGCGAACTTGGCCAGGCAACGGCCCCGGAAGTACGCCCTGGTGTCCTCCGGTGGTTGGGTCATGGCCCGCGACGCGTCGGCGTCGTCGACCAGGCGCTCGAGGCCGACCCGGGCGGCGAGGGACCGCTCGGGGCGCAGGTCGTGGTACTGGAGGGCGACGGCGGCGACCCGCGGGTCGTCCCAGCCGGTCTCGTTGCGCTCCCGCCAGGCCTCGATCAGGCGCAGCTTGGCCACCCAGTCGAGCTGGTGGGCGAGCGTCATGGGGTCGGTCTCGAGGCCCGTGAGCACCGCCTCCCAGCGCTCGAGCACCTCGGCCCCCACCTCCGCGCCCACCACCTCGAGGCCCCGGTCCTCGGCGTACTTGCGAGCTCGGTCCAGCAGCTCCCACTGGATGTCGAGAGCGGTGATCGAGGTGCCGTCGGTGAGGTCCAGCGGACGGCGCAGCGTGCGATCGTAGGACACCGCTCGAATGGCCTGCACCGGCGCCCGGAACACGAACTCCCGGGGGAGGAAGTCGTCTTCGAGCATGGCGAGGACGATCGCCGTGGTGCCCACCTTCAAGAACGTCGCCACCTGGGAGAGGTTGGCGTCGCCGACGATGACGTGGAGGCGGCGGTACTTCTGGGAGTCGGCGTGGGGTTCGTCGCGGGTGTTGACGATGGGACGCTTCAGGGTCGTCTCCAGGCCGACCTCGGCCTCGAAGAAGTCGGCCCGCTGGGTGAGCTGGTACGGCACCTCGCCGAAGGGGACGCCGGGCGCCTCGCTGCCGACCTTGCCGGCACCGGTGAAGAGCTGTCGGCTCACGAAGTGGGCGGTGGCGTGGGTGATGATCTTGTTGAACGGGACGGCGCGGTCCATGAGGTAGTTCTCGTGGCAGCCGTAGGAGTTGCCCTTGCCGTCGGAGTTGTTCTTGTGGACGACGAGCTCTTGACCCTCGGGCAGGAGGCGCCGGGCGGCGGCCATGGCCCGGACCAGGATGAGCTCGGCGGCCCGATCCCAGGTCACCACCGCCCGAGCGTCGGCGCACTCGGGGGTGGAGAGCTCGGGATGGGCGTGATCCACGTAGAACCGGGCGCCGTTGGTGAGCACGGCGTTGACGAGGTGGGTGTCGACCTCGGGAGGGGAGGCGTCGCTCGGGGCGAAGCCGCGGGCGTCGTGGTCGGGGTGCTCGTCCTCGAAGTCCCAGCCCACCTTGGGCGACGCCGACGCCGCCGTGACCGACAGGTCCGACACGTAGGCGTTGATGAGCAGGGACGAGGCCGTGACCGGGTTCGACTCCGCCGCCCCGCGAAGCACGATGCTGAGCTCTGTCTCGACCCCGCAGATCTTGGGGATGGCCACCGCGGCACCCTATCCCCGGCCGCGCCTGAGCCGTCTGCGGGCGGCCGGTGGCCGATGGCATGCTCGCGGGGTGACCGCGGCCGCCGCTGGGTTGCGCATCGACCGACTCACCGTGGGCGACGAGGACCGCGTCGGCCGAGCGGGCCACCTGTTCGACCACGTCCCCCGCCCCGACACCAAACGGCGGTTCCTGGCCGACCCGGGCCACCACCTCTTGGCCACCTACCGGGCCGCTGGCGCGACAGCTGCCGGTGACCAGGCCATGTTCGAGTGGGCCTTCGGCGATTGATGCCCGCACTGTGTCGGCCAACCGAGGGACCTCGGGCATACCGGGGTCGCCTTACGCTGGCCTGGTGGTGCCTCTCGACGAGCCGGAGTTCGACCGGTGGCGCGCCGCCGCCGAGCGGGCGGCCGGAGCCGCCGCGCAGGGGGCGGCGGGGTTCTTCGAGTGGGCCTGCTTCCTCCACGAGCAGTCGGCCCAGCTCGCCGTCAAGGCCATCCTGCACGGCGTCGGCGCCGGCGCCTGGGGCCATGACCTCGCCCCCCTCGAAGCCGCTGCCGGCGACGCCATCGGCCCGGCCTGGCCGGCAGACCTCGGCCCACCGGCCGAGCGCCTCGCCCGCTTCTACCTCCCCACCCGTTACCCCGACGCCGTACCCGGAGGTGTGCCCGGCGACCGGTTCACGGCCGAGGACGAGCAGTCCGCCGCTCGGGATCGGCACACCATCGTGGCTGCGGTCGACCGGGCGTGGAGCGCGCTGGTGGCCGAGGCGACCGGTGGGTCCCCGTTGTGACGACATCGGCGGTGGGTCGGCGCCGGGTCGAACGCGACGAGCGGTTGGCCCAGGCCCGTCGCTGGGCCCACGAGCTCGGCGGCCGGATGCCCGAGCTGGTCGCCGCCGTCGTGGTGGGTTCGGTGGCCAGAGGTGACTTCAACCGCTGGAGCGACCTCGACGTGCTCGTCGTGGTCGAGTCCCTGCCCGACCGCTGGCTGGCACGTTGTGAGGCGCTGGCCCCGCTCCCACCGGGTCTGCAACCCATCGCCTGGACGCCCGACGAGCTGACCGCTCGCCGCCGCCGCCGTGACCCCATCACGGTCGAGGCCGACACCGTCGGGGTGACCGTGTGGGGTTCGTTGCCCGAACGACCACGAGCGGAGCGAGAGTTGTCGGTCGGAACAGAGGAGGACGGCCCGCGAAGCGGGTCCTCGGGGGCCGTGGGGGCAGAGCCCCCCGGTTAGAGGTACTGGCCGGTCGCCACCCGCTCGATGGAGCGGCCGCCCTCGGCCTCGGCGGCGTGCTCCTTGGCGATGAGGGTGCGCACGTAGACGATGCGCTCACCCTTCTTGCCCGAGATCTTGGCCCAGTCGTCGGGGTTGGTGGTGTTGGGCAGGTCCTCGTGCTCCTTGTACTCCTGGTGGATCGAGGCGATGAGGTCGTCGTTGCGGATGCCCCGCCCGGCCCCGGCGATCTCCCGCTTGATGGCCAGCTTCTTGGCCCGCCGCACCACGTTCTCGATCATCGCCCCCGACGAGAAGTCC
The DNA here is from genome assembly GCA_030447445.1 of Acidimicrobiales bacterium. Classification (GTDB taxonomy): domain Bacteria; phylum Actinomycetota; class Acidimicrobiia; order Acidimicrobiales; family Iamiaceae; genus JAUJOW01. Next base: position 66,345 of record JAUJOW010000002.1, read on the forward strand.
TTGAAGTACATGATCTCTTTGTCGCCGTTCTGGTAGGTCACCTCGAGGAACTGGTTGGTCTCGTCGGCCCGGTACATCTCCGAGACGGTCTGCTCGATCATGGCCTGGACGCACTTGTGCGGGTCGCCGCCGCCTCGGTCGGCCACCTCCTCGACGTCGAGGGGCAGGTTGGCGGTGAGGTAGCGGGCGAAGATCTGGGCGGCGGCGTCCTCGTTGGGGCGCTCGATCTTGATCTTCACGTCGAGCCGGCCGGGCCGGAGGATGGCGGGATCGATCAGGTCCTCGCGGTTGGAGGCACCGATCACGATCACGTTCTTCAACGTCTCCACGCCGTCGATCTCGGCCAGTAGCTGGGGGACGATGGTCGACTCCATGTCCGAGCTGATGCCCGTGCCCCGGGTGCGGAACATGGAGTCCATCTCGTCGAAGAACACGATGACCGGCCAGCCCTCCTCGGACTTCTCCCGAGCCCGCTGGAACACGAGCCGGATCTGGCGCTCGGTCTCGCCCACGTACTTGTTGAGCAGCTCGGGGCCCTTGATGTTGAGGAAGTAGCTGCGGGCGGCCTTGTCGCCGGAGACCTCGGCCACCTTGGTGGCGAGCGAGTTGGCCACCGCCTTGGCGATGAGGGTCTTGCCGCAACCCGGCGGGCCGTAGAGGAGGATGCCCTTCGGGGCCGGCAGCTCGTAGGTGGCGAACAGCGACTGGTGCAGGAACGGCAGCTCGACGGCGTCGGCGATGGCCTCGATCTGATGGTCGAGCCCGCCCACGTCGGCATAGCTGATGTCGGGGACCTCCTCCAGCACCAGCTCCTCGACCTCGGGGCGGGGCAGCTTCTCGAGCAGCAGGCTCGAGCGGGTGTCCATGAGGACCGAGTCACCGGCCCGGAGCCGGGTGGCCCGCAGCTCGTCGACCACCTCGCACACCCGCTCCTCGTCGGCTCGACCGACGATCAGCGCCCGCTCCTCGCCGAGGACCTCCTTGACGGTGACGACCTCGCCGGTGAGCTCGGCGCTCCGGGACAGCACCACGTTGAGCGACTCGTTCAGCACCACCTCGGCGCCCCGGTAGAGCTGGTCGGCGACGTCGGGCAGGACCGCCACCCGCATCTTGCGTCCGCCGGAGAACACGTCGACGGTGCCGTCGTCGTTGGCGCCGAGCACGGTGCCGTAGGCCGACGGCGGTTGGGTGAGCTTCTCGACCTCCTCGCGCAGCGCGGCGATGTGGTCTCGAGCCTCGCGGAGGGTATAGGTGAGCTTCTCGTTGTGGGAGACGGCCTGGGCGAGCTGGCCCTTGGTCTCGAGCAGCCGCTCCTCCAGCGTGCGCACCCGCTTGGGGGCCTCCTGGAGGCGCCGGCGCAGCGCGATGGCCTCCTCCTCGAGGCCCGAGGCCTGCTCGCGGAGCTCGACCAGCTCCTGTTCCTGGGCCACCACCCGTGCCTTGTCCGACTCGCTGATGGGAACCACCTCCAGGGCTCGGTCCGGTGCGGACCCTATACCGGTGTCTCACCGGATCGGTGGCTCCTCAACGCTTTTCCCCGAGAGTGCTCGCGTTTATCCGCCGGTGAGGTACGCTGCCAGAAGCGCGCCGGACGTGATCCGGCCCCCGACCCAGAGAGGCAACGCCAACATGAAGGTCTGGATCGACCAGGATCTCTGCACCGGCGACGGGCTCTGCGAGGAGATCGCGCCGGACGTGTTCACGCTCCTCGACGACGGGCTCGCCTACGTCAAGGAGGGTGACAAGGTGTTCTCGGATCCCGG
>JAUJOW010000002.1:68207-224980 GCA_030447445.1 Acidimicrobiales bacterium
GTGAGCGTCGACACCGTGCGACGGTGGGCGGATTCCGGGCGGCTGCCGGTACGGCGTGACCCGAGCGGTCAACGGGTGATCGAGGGGACCGACCTGGCTGCCTTCCTCGTGTCCGAGGCGCCGGTCGACGGGCCCGACGTGACCGTGGGGCGCTCGGCCCGGAACCGCTTCGCCGGCATCGTCACCCGGGTCGAGCGGGATCGGGTGGCGGCCAAGGTGGAGCTCCAGGCCGGTCCCCATCGCATCGTCTCGCTGATGACCACCGAAGCTGTCGACGAGCTCGGCCTCGTACCGGGGGTGCAGGCGGTGGCGTCGGTCAAGGCCACCAGCGTCGTGGTCGAGGTGCCCGCCCCGTGAGGGTTGCCGCTGCGCTGGCCGTGGTGGTCGTGGTCGCGGTGAGCTGTGCCGGTGACCGTTCCGCTCCTTCGTCGGCCGGCGGCCTCGACGGCGAGCTCGTGGTCTTCGCGGCGGCGTCCCTCACCGACGCCTTCGGCGACATCGCCGAGGCGTTCGAGCGGCACCACCCCGAGGTCAGCGTGGAGCTGGACTTCGGCCCGAGCTCCCGGCTCGCCACCCAGATCGTCGAGGGGGCACCGGCCGACGTCTTCGCCGCTGCCGACGACACGACCATGGCCATTGCCGTCGACGCCGGCGCCCTCCGAGGCGCACCGGAGGTGTTCGCACGCAACCGGCTGGAGATCGCCGTGCCCGCCGGCAACCCCGGAGGGGTGTCCGGCCTGGCCGACTTCGCCAACGATGACCTCCTCATCGGCCTGTGCGCCGCCCCGGTGCCGTGCGGGCGGCTCGGCCGAGCGGCCCTGGCCGACGCCGGCGTGACACCGGCCATCGACACCCAAGAGGTCGACGTGCGGTCCCTGCTCACGAAGATCGAGGCCGGTGAGCTCGACGCCGGGATCGTCTACCGCACCGACGTCCTCGCTGCCGACGGTGCCGTCGAAGGCATCGACCTCCCCGACGGCGGGAACTCCGTTGCCACCTACACGGTGGCCCCTGTGGCCGACGGTGACGCCCCCGACGCCGCCGCCGCCTTCATCGACCTCGTCCTCTCGGCCGAGGGCCGGCGCAGGCTCGAAGACCACGGCTTCCTCGCCCCGTGACCCTCCGTCCGAGCGCCCGAGGGCGCCCCCGCGCCGCACCGGTGGTGCTCGTCGGCCTCGCTGTCGCCGGCATCGGGTTCCTGGTCCTGCCCTTCGCCGGCCTGCTCCAACGGACGCCGTGGACCGGGCTGCCCGGTCTCCTCGGCCAGCCCACCGTGGCCAGGGCCCTTCGCCTGTCGCTCGTCACCGCCACCATCGCCGCCGGCGCCAGCCTCCTCCTCGGGGTGCCCCTGGCCTGGGTGCTGGCTCGGCTCGACTTCCCCGGGCGCTCCGTGCTGCGGGCCCTCGTCGCCCTGCCCATGGTGCTCCCGCCGGTCGTCGGCGGGGCCGCCCTGCTCTTCGCCCTCGGTCGCCGGGGGCTCGTGGGCCAGTGGCTCTACGAGCGCTTCGGTGTGCTCCTGCCGTACTCGACCGCCGGGGTGGTCGTGGCCGAGACGTTCGTGGCCCTGCCCTTCCTCGTCCTGACCGTCGAGGCTGCGCTCCGTTCCACCGATCCCCGCTACGAGGAGGCCGCCGCCACCCTCGGCGCCGATCGGTGGACCACCTTCCGGCGGGTCACCCTCCCCCTCGTCGCCCCTTCGGTGGTGGCCGGGGCGGTGCTGGCCTGGGCCCGGGCCCTCGGGGAGTTCGGGGCCACGGTCACCTTCGCCGGCAACCTCGAGGGGCGCACGCAGACCCTGCCCCTCGCCGTCGCGCTGGCCCTCGAGCGGGACCGTGGCGCTGCCATCGCCCTCAGCCTCGTGCTCGTCGTCGTATCCCTGGGGGTGCTGGTGGCGCTGCGGGACCGGTGGTTCACGCTGCGCCCGCGGTGACCCTCGCCGCCGACGTCGAGGTGACCCTCGACCGGCTCGCCCTGAGGGTCGAGCTGACCGCCCGTGCCGGAGAGACCGTGGCCGTGCTGGGACCCAACGGCGCCGGTAAGACCACGCTGCTGCGAGCGCTGGCCGGCCTCGCCGTCCTGAGCGGCGGACGTGTGGTCCTGGACGACGTTGTGCTCGACGACCTCACCGAGGGCGTGCACGTGCCCACCGAGCAGCGGTCGGTCGGTTTCGTGTTCCAGGACAACGCGCTCTTCCCGCACCTGTCGGCGCTCGACAACGTGGCCTTCGGTCTGCGCCTCGGTGGTCGGCGCCGCCGCGACGCCAGGAAGGAGGCGGCCGCATGGCTCGGCGAGCTCGGCCTCTCCGCCCACGCCCGGGCTCGCCCGGCTGCCCTGTCGGGCGGGCAGGCCCAACGGGTGGCGCTGGCGCGAGCCTTGGCCACCCGCCCTCGCCTCCTGCTGCTCGACGAGCCCCTCGCCGCCCTCGACGCCGGCATCCGGCCCACCGTCCGGAGCGCGCTGCGGCACGACCTCCTCGACTTCGGCGGGGTGCGGCTCGTGGTCACCCACGACCCGGTCGACGCCATGGTGCTGGCCGACCGGCTCGTGATCCTCGAAGGCGGCGCCGTGGCCCAGGCGGGCACCGTCGCCGAGGCGACCCGCCGCCCCCGATCGCCGTACGTGGCCCGCCTGGTGGGCCTCAACCTGCTGCGGGGCCGGTCCCGGGGCGGTGCCCTCGTGCTGGCATCGGGCGGGGTCGTCCACCCCGCTGATCCGCCACCGGCCGGCGAGGGCTTCGCCGTCATCCGGCCCCAGGCCGTCGCCCTCCACCCCGGTCCGCCGTCGGGTACGCCCCGCAACGTGTGGCCGGGCACGGTGGCCGATCTCCGCGTCGACGCCGGGCGGGTCCGGGTCGAGGTCGACGGTGCCGTGCCGATGGTGGCCGAGGTCACCACCGCCGCCGTGGCCGAGCTCGGCCTGCGTCCCGGCGCTCCGGTGTGGGCTGCGGTCAAGGCCACCGACGTGGAGGTCTATCCCGCCTGATCGTGCCCGATCCCCGCCGGTGCCGTTCGAGCGGTGAGGGCGGCGGCGAGGGTGTGCTCGGCGAGCTCTTCGGCGACCGTGGTGGTCTGGTCGACGACCTCGGGGGCGTCGCCGCCGGCCACGTCGACGGCCATGGTGGCCAACCCGACCCGGCGCTGGAACAGCGACGAGTGGACCCGTGTGCTCTGGGCTCGCGCCGCCGAGACCACCACGGTGCGACGCACGAGCGACCCCTGACGGGCGACGAGGACCCCATCGTCCCAGCGGTGCCCGAGGCCGTGGTAGGCGTCGATCCCGAGCCCCACGGCCAGCGCCACCGCAACCAGGGATGCGACCAGGCCCCACGGCCACACCGCCACCAGGAGGGGTCCCGTCACCACCACCGCCGGCACCAGGCGTCGGACCAAGGACCGACGTCGGGCCACCGCCGGCGCCGGGGCGAGGGGTCCGAGGTCATGGGCTCCGTTCACCATGGTCGTGACCAGGGAGACCGCCTCGTCCGGCGTCAACAGCGGCACCACCCCCCGCAGTGCCACCTCCGCCTCACCCCCGCCCTGCCCGGCGCTCTGCACCCGGAGCGACGCGAGGCCCACCGCCCGGCGCAGGAGCGACTGGTCGACCCGCACGGCCTGCACCCGCCGCAACGGCACGGTGGACTCCCGACGGCTGAACAGCCCTCGGGCGAGGACGAGGTCGTCGCCCCGTCGGCACACGGTGAAGCCGTGGTTGGCCACGATGGACGCCGACGCCGCCACGGCCAGCCAGGCGAGGACACCGACCACCACCGCCCCCGCGATGGCGACGGGTCCCGCCGACTCGAGGTCCCCCTCGCGGACGAGCCCGGCGGCCCGCTCGGGGAGGTCGTCGAGGACCTGGAACAGCCAGCCCGCCGCCGGCAGCAGGACGAACAGCTGGGGTCCGGTCACGCCGGCCAGGGCCAGCCTCGCCGTCGAGAGGCGGACGAGCACCTCGTCGGCCGGGGACGCCGCCGGGAGGACCGGGCCGGCCGGGACGCCGGTCGGGGCGCCGGTGAGGGGCGCCGAGCGATCGAGGCGGGCGGCGTCGCGGGCCCTGACGAGGGCGTCCCGCAGGGCGACGGCGACGTCGAGGCGGACCACCTCGAGATCGATCTCGGAGCGGCCGGCGCCACCGGCGGTCTCCACCTCGATCGTGGCCAGCCCGAGCAATCGGTGGCGAAGCCCCCGGACCAGCTCGACCTGTTGGATTCGGGCGGCCGGGATGCGGACCTCGCGGCGGGACAGCACCCCGGAGTCCATGCGGAAGACCGAGCCGTCGAACGACCACGTTCGCCGCCACCAGAGGAGGTAGCGGCCGGCCACCAGCAGGGCCACCCCGATCGGCACGAGCGCGGCGATGCCGCTCACGCTGGCCCCGATCACGGCCGGCACCAACTGGCGAGCCAGGGAGATGATGTCGAACACGGGGCTCGCGGGGTGCAGCCGCTGGGTGCGGGACAGGTCGGGACCGGACACGGCGACAGTGTCAGACGGCATCGCCCTCACCGGACCGTTCGAGGATCCGCCGACGCAGCGCCTCGGCCCGCTCGGCGGCGATGCCCGGGATGGTGGCGTCGGTGGTGGACGACGCCGTGCGCACGACCAGGGTGCGCAGGCCCAGCGCCCGGTCGAGGGGCCCAGCGGTGACGTCGATCTGCTGGACCCGGTGGTACGGGATCGACGAGTGCGTCCGCACGAACACGCCGTGGCGAAGCTCGAGGCCCTCCTCGCCCACCCGGTACCGCCAGTGCCGGTAGGTGAGGGAAGCCCCAACCAGGGCGCCGGCGGTGAGCACGACCACGAGGGCGACGGTGACCGAGAGGACGAGGCCGGCCGGTGGGCCGCTGTCTATCCCGGAGAGGACGGCGGCCGTCCCGCCGCCGGCGACGAGCGTGACGAGGGCGGGCACCAGCGCGTCGATGCGCCACAAGGTGAGCACCCGCGGGTCGAGCGCCTCGCCGGCGACGGGCATCCGGGCAGCGGGAGCGGGCTCGCTCACGCCACACAGCTCCCGGTGTCGGCGCCGGCCGAGGCCCCAGCTGAGAGCACCGCCTGGAGCTCCCCCGTGGTGAGCGCGTAGGCCACACCGGGACGGTCGGGGGCGATGGCGAAGGCGACGCCGACGACGGCACCGATCGGGTCGACCAACGGTGCCCCGGAGTCGCCCGGGGCGAGCGACGACGACAGCACCAGCACGTCCCGCCGAGTGGGGTCGGCGCCGTAGATGTCCCGGCCGACGGCGGTGATCTCCTGTCCGACCGCGAAGGGGGCGATCCGCAGGGGACCGCCTCGGGGATGGCCGAACACACCGCCTCGCCCACCGACCTGAATGTCGCCGATGGGCAGCGGGTCCCGGCCGATGCCGGGAGCCCGCAGCACGGCGAGGTCGCGGGCGGGGTCGAACGCCACCACGTCGGCGTCGACCTCCGAGCCGTCGTCTCGCTGCAGCACGGTCGACGGTTGACCGGCCACGACGTGGGCGTTGGTGACCACGAGCTCGGGAGCGGCCACGAAGCCGCTGCCCTCCTGGATGCGCCCGCAGGCCTCTCCCACCACCTTCACCGTCGACGCCGCCACCGCTTCGGCCACCGCCCCGGTGAGGCCGCTGGCCGCTGGGGGGGCGGCCAGATCGGGGGCCGGGCGCAGCGACTCGAACACCGTCGGGTACCGTCCGCCGAGGATCCGTCGGAGGGTCCGGGTGGCATCAGGAGCAGGAGGGAAGACGTCCTCCACGGCCCTGGCCAGCCGCGACGTGCGCACCTGGCGGGCCTGCCAACCGGGGACGTCGGCCGCCGCCGGCACGACCAGCCAGACCGCCACCAGCACCCCGAGCACCCCGAGCGCGGCTCCGCCGACCTGGTCGACCTGCCGGGCTCGTCGGGAGCGCATGGCCAGGTGGGCCCGACTACCGACCAGGAGCCCGGCCACCTGGCCGGCGAAGGCGGCCCCGACGAGCACCGTGACGGCGACCACGGCGAGCTGTGCTCGCCCCGCCCCCGGTCCGACGGAGCGCACCACGGTGGGAACGAGCCGGGCCCCGACGGCCACGCCCACCGCCAGCCCCAGCCACGACGCCGCCCGGGTGACCATCCCGAGGCGGTACCCGCCGAAGCCGGCCAGCACGGCGACGGCCACGAGGACCACGTCGAGGGCGTTGAAGGACACGGCGGCGGGCGGCGCTCAGCGCCGGAGGAGCCGGGCGTGGGTGAGGAAGCCGGTGTGGGCGACCATGCGGTGATCGGGGCGCACCGACGCGCCATCGACGTGCCAGGTGCGGTTGAGGACCTCGAGCGTCTCTGCCATCTCGAACCCGCTGGCGTCGAGCGCTCGGCGGAGTTGGCTGGCCTGGACGATGCTCGGCGTGTAGGCCACGAGCAGCCCACCCGGGCGGACCGCCTTCTCGGCATGGGGCACGACCCGCCACGGCTCGGGCAGATCCAGGACGACCCGGTCGAGGTCGGCGGCGTCGATGCCGTCGTAGCAGTCCCGCTCCTCCACCGTGTAGCGGCTGGTGATCTCCTCCCCGAGGAAGCTGGTCACGTTGCGCCGGGCCCGGGCGGCGAAGTCGGCCCGCAGCTCGTAGCCGGTGACCTCGGCACCCGCTCGCAGCAACGTCATCGACAGCGCTCCCGAGCCGACCCCCGATTCGAGGATCCGGGCGCCCGGGAACACGTCGGCCAGCATGAGCAGCGGACCGAGGTCCTTGGGGTAGATGACCTGCGCGCCCCTCGGCATCTTGAGCACGAAGTCGGCCAGGGTGGGGCGCACGGCGGTGTAGCGGGCGTTGCGGGTGGAGGTGACGGTGGCGCCGTCCTCTTCGCCGATCAGGTCGTCATGGGCCACGAAGCCGGCATGGGAGTGGAACTCGCCGCCGTCGACGAGCGTGACCATGTAACGCCGCTGCTTGGCGTCGATGAGCAGCACGCGGTCTCCGGGGGCGAACCGCCGGCCCATCGGCGTCCCTCCCGGCCCGTCAGTTGTCGACGGTGGCCCGACCGTTGGCGATGACGATGCGCTGGCCCGGCTCGAGCTCCTCGCTGAGGACGACCTCGGCCTGGCGCTCGGAGACCTGCTTGAACTTGGTCCACCCCCAGGTGGCGATGGCGACGGCCAGCCACGCCCGGTTGCCGCCGAGCACCCCCTTGCGCACCCCGGTCCGGCGCGCCATCGTCACGAGCCGGCCCGGCTGCGCCTTGAGCTTGGCGCCGCGCTTGTTGCGGACGGCCATCAGAGTCGCCGGACCTCCACGATCGTGGTGTTCTTCCTGCCCCGCCGCCTCCCGAACAGGAAGACCCCGAACACCACCACCACGGCGACGGCGGCGCCGACGGTGAGGAGCGTGCCCTTGGCCGACGCGGCGGTCTCCGTCACCTCACCCTTGATCTCGCGGAACTTCGCCTCGATGTCGTCCCTGCTCACGGCGTCGTCCCCAGGAGCGCCGATCCCGTCGATGGTCGTCACCGCTGGCCCCCCGTGCCCTTGATGCGCTTGAGCGACAGGAGGGTGAGCCCGCTCACCACCACGAGCGCGATCAGGTAGGGGACCGTCGACCAGTTGCCGTCGAAGACGTCGTCGGTCTCGACCTGCAGGACCCGCAGCACGGCGACGGTGAGCTCGGTGATGCCGATGCCGATGAGCAGGGACCCGAGGAGCCCGTAGGTGACGAAGCGGCCGAGGGCCTTGACGGGGTCGACGGTCTGCTGCCGCGCGTAGGTCTTGAGGAGGTCCCAGAGCTCCCCGACGGTCTCACCGGTGCTCTCGGCTCGTTCGCCGGTGGTCGCCGTTTCACCGGCGGTGGCGCGCTGCGCGTGGGCCACGGGGCTCCTCTCTCGGGTCGGTCCTTCCTATACGCATCCTCGCGGCCTTGCAAACGTCGACCGGCCGGCGAGATCAGCCCATGGCCAGGCGCCGGGTGAGGAACTGGGCCTCCTCGGCGAGCATCCCCCGGATCCGGTCGAGACGCTCCTCGGGGGTGTCGGCGGCGAGGAGCTGCTGCTGGTCGGCGGGGCCGAACGGCGAGAGGGCGGCCAGTTGATACCCACCGAGGAGCGGGTCGTCGGCCAGGTCGACGGTGGCGGGCGGCGCCGCCTCGCCGGCCTCGGCCTTGAGGGCGAGCACCCGCCGGAGTAGGGACGAGGCGTCGGCGTAGGCGTCGGCGAGGGGGACGGCGGTGCCGCCGTCGTCCCAGTCCTCCACCTCGGCGCGAGGAAAGGGATCGTCGGCCAGCCAGCGGCGCACCCGGATGCGGCGGGTGCCGACGGTGCCGAGCACCCAGCGCCCGTCGTCGAGCTCGGCCGCCTCGAGGATCCGGGCCACGGTGCCCACGTCGGTCCTTACGTCCGCACCACCCACCTCGCTCCCCCGCTCGATCAGCACCACGCCGAACTCGGGGTCACCGTCGTCGGCCAGGCAGCGGCGCACGAGCTGCCGGTAGCGGGGCTCGAAGACGTGCAACGGCAGGAACAGGGTCGGGAACAACACGGTGCCCAGCGGGAACATCGCCAGCTCGGCCACCGCCTCAGGCTACGAGCCGGTGGCGCCCTGGCGGCGATTCGGCGGAGTGACGGGATCAGCCGATGGGGCCGGGGCCGAGCTCGGCGATCGGCGGACCTTGCGGGTAGGCGACGAGGTTCTCACCGAGCGCCTCTTGCAGCTCGAGCAGGGCCTCGGTGACCTCGGCGCCGTTGGCCACGTACGCGAAGGTCAGGACCGGCCCCTGCCGCGCGTTGGCGAACCCGGCGAGGGCGGTCACGTCCAACAGGGTGCCGGTCTTGCCCCGGAGCCGGCCCTTGGCGGCGCTGTCGTCGAACCGTTGGGCCAGCGTGCCGGTCTCCCCGGCCACGGCCAGGCCGTCGGCCAGCGCGGACCTCGGACCGGCCCGGTCGAGCACCTCCATGAGGAGCGTGCAGCTCGTGGCGTTGCTGGCGGCCAGGCCCGAACCGTCGGTGGCACCGGTACCGGCGGCGGCGAGGCCGAGTCGCTCCATGGCCTCGGTCACGACGTCGACGCCGGCGGCGGTGGTCGGGCCGGCGCCCCTGGCCCGTCCGAGCTCCTTGACGAGCAGCTCCGCGGTCTGGTTATCGCTCTCGGTCAGCATCTGGCGCACGATGTCGGCGATGGGCGGCGAGTCGATGCCCGCGATCTCGACGGCGCCGGCGGGGGCACGGCCGGCGGCGCCACCGCCCTCGACGGAGATGCCCCGAGCGACCAGGAGCTCCCGAAGCTCCTCGGCGGCGGCGCTGGGCGGGTCGAGGGCGGGTGTCTCCTCCTCCGCCCCCGGCTCCTGGGCCGGCGGCCAGGCCGTGAAGCCGTCGTTGACGGCGAGAGCCGACAACGGACCCGACTGGTTCTGGGTCACGAACCGGTCGGGCCAGACGTCGGGGTACCGGTCGCTGTCGTAGCGTCCCTCGTCGCCGACCACGCTGCCCTCCACCCGCCTGACACCGGCCTCGGCCACGGCGTCGGCCAGCGCCTCGAGCGAGGTGTGGATCTGGGGTTGGTTGGCGAAGCGGGCCACGTAGGGCTCCGTGGCGAGCAGCGGATCCCCACCGCCGACCAGGAAGAGGTCACCTCGCACCACCCCATCGGTGGGTTCGGCCGCCGCCATGACCCGGGTCCGCAAACGGGTCTCGGCCCCGAGCTCGGCCATCGCCGCGGTGGCGGTGACCAGCTTCTGGGTGGACGCCGGCACCAGGGCCTGCGCCGGGTTGTGCTCGTAGAGCACCCGCCCCCCCACCGACACGGTGAGGCAGGTGGTCGGTGGCGATGCGGAGATCACGGCGTCCAGCTCGGCCCGCAGGTTGCGGTCGGCCACGGGGGCGACGAGGAGCGCCGCCACCCGGCGGGGTGACAGTACGGGCGTCACCGGGCCACGGACGGCTCCCCCGGCCCGGGGAGGGGCGTCGTCGGCCCCGGCTCGCACGGCGGCGAAGGCCAGGGCGAGGGTGCACGTGGCCAGGGCGGCGAGGAGCACCTGGCGCCGGGTACGCGCGGGCATCAGGAGCGGTCCTGGCTTCGCCGGGAGGCGAAGCGGGCGTGTCGCCACAGGTGCTCGAGGGCGGTGACGGCTCGGTTGGCCGAGGCGTAGCAGAGCCGGCCGGTGGCTCGCACGGTGGCCGGCCCGGGGTTGGCCGGATCGGCCACGGCCAGCTCCGTGGCGGTGAGGATGGGCTTGGCCGTGGCCGCCGAGATCTCGGCGGCGGCCTCGGCGAAGCGGGCGTCCTGGCGCTCGTGGTAGGCGACGATGCGGTCGAGGCCGTGGTCGGGCCAGAAGGGACCGTCGCGCATCAGGCGGGCCTGGTTCGACTGGATACCGAGACCGAGGTAGATCACGGCGTCCACCTCGGGGTGGGAGGCGATCAGCTCCAGCACCTCGGGGATGGTGTCGCGGGTCTCCCCACCGGCGAGGTCGACGGGGTTGGCGCGACTCCAGCGGGGCGGCAGCTTGGTGTCGACGGCGTCACGCAGGTCATCGGGCAAGGCCACGAGCTCCAGCTCGCTGCGGGTGATGGCGTCGGCGGTCACCACCCCCCACCCCCCGGCGGTGGTCACCACCGCTACCCGAGGCCCTGCCGGGAGCGGCTGGGTGGCGAAGGTGGCGGCGGCCTCGAAGGCCTCCTCCACGGTGGCGGCCCGGGTGACCCCGGCCTGACGGCAGGCCCCGTCGAACACGGCGTCGTCGGTGGCCAAGGAACCGGTGTGGCTGGCCGCCGCCCGTTGGCCGCCGGTGGTGGCGCCACCCTTCACGAGCACCAGCGGCTTGCGCGAGACCACCGACCGCACCCGCTCGAAGAAGGCCCGGCCGTCGGGCACTCCCTCCACGTAGGCGAGTCCCACCGCCGTCTCGGGGTCGTCGGCGTACCAGTCGAGGTAGTCGGCCACTCCCACGGCGGCGGCGTTGCCGGCGCTGACGGCCCGGCTGATGCCGATGCCGCTCTGCACGGCGTAGTTCATGAACGACGACACGAGGTTGCCCGATTGGCTGGCCACCCCTATCCGCCCGGCCGGCGGGTACGGGGCCACGATCTGGGCACACAGCTTCGAGGGGGTGGAGACCACGCCCTGCCCGTTGGGCCCGGCCAGCAGGAGGCCGAGCTCGTCGGCCAGCGTCACGAGCTCGGCCTCGGCCCGCCGGCCCGCCGCACCGGCCTCGCCGTAGCCCGCCGAGGTGACGAACGCCGCCCGCACCCCCTTCGCCGCGCAGGCCCGCAGGAGGTCAGGGTTGGCGGCGGCCGGGGTGCAGACGAAGACGAGGTCGGCCCGGCCGGCGGGCAGGTCCGCGACCGAGGGGGCCGACCGGACCCCGAGCACGTCGCTCCCCTCCCGGTTGGTGGCGAACACCTCGCCCTCGTAGCCCGCCGCCAACAGGTTGTGGAGGCTCACGAAGCCGAACTTGCCAGGATGGGTCGAGGCGCCGGCCACGATCACCCCGCGAGGGTCGAACAGCGCTCCGAACCCGTCGGCGGCGGGCCGGTCGCGTCTGGTCATGCCGCGCTCTTCATCCCGGGACCGGGGCCCGGAGCGCCACCCGGCCGGACACCTCCACGAGCGCGTCGACGGCCACCGGTCGTCCGTCGACCACGATCAGCGGGTTGAGGTCGGCCGAGACGATGCCCGGTTCGGCTTCGGCCGCCGCCGACAGGCCGAGCAGCACCTCGGCCACGGCATCGCCGTCGACCGGTGGTTCACCGCGGAAAGGTCCGAGCAGGCGTTGGGTGGCGAGCCCGGCCATCATCTCCGTGGCGTCGATCCGGTCGATCGGCACCAGCCGCACGACGACGTCGGCCACCGCCTCGGCGAGGACGCCGCCCACGCCGAGCACCACGGTCATGCCGAACTGCGGGTCGGTGGCGAGGCCGGCGATGAGCTCGCGGGTGCCCCGCACCATGGGAGCGACGAGGAGGGACACGTCGCCGTCCTCGGCCGCGGCGGCGGCGAGGAGGTCGGCGCCGGCGGTCCGCACGGCGGCGGCGTCGGCCAGGCCGAGGCGGACGAGGCCCCGCTCGGTCTTGTGGGCGATGCGGTCGCCGCACAGCTTCACCACGGTGGGGAAGCCGAGGGCCTCGGCGGCGGTCACCGCTCCTTCGGGGTCGGCGACCAGGCGGTCGGGGGCGAACGGCACGCCGTAGGCGGCGAGGAGGTGCTTCGACTGCGCCTCCGAGAGCGTGTGTGGCACGGCTCCCAAACCTACCCAGCGAGGTGTGGGGGCTCGCGGCGGCCGCTACGGCTCGAGGGCGGCTCGGAACAGGGCCCGGACGTGTTCGAGGCGTTCGGCGAGGGCGGCGGGATCGAACGGGTCGCGCCCGAGGAGGCGCTCGAGGAAGGTGCTGTCGCTGAAGTAGCCGAGCAGGGCGCTGTAACCGGTGATCAGGAGCTGCTCGGGATCGTGGCGCCGGAACCGTCCGGCCTCCATCTCGCGCTGGAAGTAGCCGACCGCCCGTTCGAAGTGGGGCCGCAGGGCAGCGCCGAGGTCGATGCCGAGGTGCTGGCCGCCTTCGAGGGCTTCCCGACGCACGATCCGGACGAACTCGGGGTTCTGCTCGAAGAACACGAAACCAGCGGTGATCACGAAGTCGACCTTGTTCCAGCCCTCGTGGCCCGGCTCGCTCACCGCGCCCTCGACCCGCTCGGCCCACTCGGCCAGGGCGCCGAGGAAGACCTCGTTGTAGATGGCCTCCTTGGACGGGAAGTGGTGAAGCAGGCTCGGGCGGCGGATGTCGACGGCCTCGGCGATGGCGTTGAGCGACGTCCCCTCGTAGCCGTGTTCGGCGAAGCGGTGCCGGGCAGCCACCAGGATGGCGGCCCTCGTCGAGAGCACTGGTTCGGTGGCCGTCATCGGGTCGAGGTTACAGAACTCGACCTCTGCCCCCCTTTGGAGGCACGACCTGCTCTCGTCGGCCGGGCACCGAACGGAACGCTGGGGCTCGCCCTCCGACCGGTGAGGTGAGCCGATGTGCGATGTGCGCCAGGAGGTCCTCGGCTACCCGCGGCCGGCGTGGCCAACGGCGGGCGAGGTCTCTCATCCGGTGGCGGTGTCGTCGGGAGGGTGGTGGGGATCTTGTGCGGTGGGGTCCGCTTTGCTTCGTCGGTGGCCGTGGCGGTGGTGGTAGGAACAGAGGAGGGCGCCGTTGTCCTGGGTGGTCTCGCCACCGTCGGTGTAGGGGATCACATGGTCGACCTCGCACCGCTGCGCTGGGACATCGCAGCCTGGCCAGGTGCAGTGCCGGTCGCGGACCTGGATGGCTCGGCGCAGGGCCCCGGTGAAGAACCGGGTCCGGCGGCCGACGTCGATGACCCGGGAAGGCCCGTTGAACACGATGCGTTCGATGTGTCGGCGTCGACCAGCAACCCGGCCAGGCCACGGCCCGAGCGAAGTCAGCCCAGGCCAGCTCGGTGGCATGACCGACCAGGATCTCCTCGTCTCGGGCGAAGGCCGCCTCCAGCCCAGGCCGGTTGGCCCTTGGACAGACGGTCGGCGTGCTCGGCGCTGATGTCCCCCTCAGCGAGCGCGGCGGCGGTGACGGGCATGGTGCGCAACCGGCGGGCCAGGCGCACCTCACCGTTCAACGCCGCCCGGGGCTGGTGGGTGCGATGAGCCAACCAGGCGGCGGCGGACTTGGCCCCATCGGTCGACCAGGCCCTCCGGGCATCCCACGCCCCGGTCAGTTCCACCCGGGCGGCACCCAGTCGGGCCGACTGGGTGTGCAGGTCCACCAACAGGCCCGAGAGCTCCACATCGGACAACCCATCGGCGTCAATCGACTGCAGACCGTCGACCGCTTCCCGGAGAGTAGTGACGAGGCATTCCATAGGGTCTGCCACGAGCATAAACAGGGGGTATGACAGGGACCGCCTGAGGCGGTCGCAGGACCGTGGTGGTCTGCGTCCGACTTCGTGTGGACCGGACCGCCGAAAGATCATCGACGCACCGCTGGCGTGCCGTGTATTGTAATTGGCTCGGTAGGTATGACGGCCGAGCAGATCAGCAGATATGGCGTTACGTATCCGATCGCACTCCGGCTACCAGAGACTTGTGTTCGTTGACTGCATCGACGGGAAGGCCCCATTCGCGCCCGACGAGCTCGCGCGCTGCGTCCCTCATGCTCGTCGCCTCCGTCACCACCCAACCCGAACCCTCGACGATCGCTGCTGCCCGAGGAGGGTCGACTACCAACTTGAGATCTTCGCCGCTGCCGGTGCGGGCCAGGCGCTGGTAACTCATTTGCCTGCGATCTTGAGAGGTCCCTGCGTCGGGCGGGGGGTAGAAGTCCATCGAGATCCGGCTTCCGCTGGCACTCGATCCCGCCAGGTCACTGAGTTGGCGTCGCAGGACGTCCTCGCTGAGATACATCGTGAGTCCTTCGAGGATGAACAGTGCAGGCCGCGCCCCGTCGAGTCCATGATCCAGCAGCGCCTGTGCGGCGCCTTGGGTCCACAGGTCGGCTTCGACGTACTCCGGGCCATTAACAGGGGCGCGCCGTATCTTGTCCCGCTGAGTCGTTCCATGATCCAGTTCGTAGAACTGCACACCGTCGTCGGCGAACCGCCACGCTCGACTGTCATAGCCAGCTCCGACCACAGCGATCTGTCCGATACCAGCTTCAAGTGCGCTCCTCACCTGAGCGTCGTACCACAACACACGCGCCGCAAGGCCGGCCCGAGTCACCGACCAAGGCTTCTGCGAAGACGGCCAATGCTGCACGAACCACATGAACGCCCTCCAAGGCGGCGAGACCATCGTCCGAGCAACGGGATCGGACAGCACACCCATCTCCGTCAGCAGCGCGCGCTCAGCCAACACGCCCTGCGCCGTCCTCGATCGCTTGGCCACGACCGCCCATATTGTCCGATCCGCGCTGGTTATAGGACCCCCTCGTGTAGACCAAGCCCGCCGAGGAGATCATCGACGCACCGCTAGCGTGCCGTCGTGCCGGTGCTGGCGGCGTCCCGGGTGGTCACCGCGGAGGGGATCCTGTCGCCTGGGGTCGTCGAGGTCGACGACGGGGTCATCACCGCGGTGGGCGCGACCACCGGGACCATGCCCGACCAGATCCTGGTCCCCGGCTTCGTCGACCTGCAGGTGAACGGGATCGACGACGTCGACGTCGCCCACGCCGCCGGGACCGACTGGGATCGGCTCGACGCGCTCCTCGTCGCCCAGGGGGTCACGACGTGGTGCCCGACGCTCGTGACCGCCCCCCTGGACCACTTCGCGGCACCCCTCGGGCGCATCGCCGCCGCCGCCGCTTGTCGGCCCGGGCCCCGCCCGACCATCGCCGGCGCCCACCTGGAGGGACCCTTCATCGGCGGCAAGCCCGGTGCCCACCCCGCCCCCTTCATCGTCCCCCCCGACCTCGACTGGCTCACCACGCTGCCCCCGGTGGTGCGGCTCGTCACGCTCGCCGCCGAGGTCGATGGCGCCCTCGAGGCGGTCCGGCTCCTCGCCGACCGGGACGTTCTCGTGAGCATCGGCCACACCGCCGCCACCATCGACCAGTGCCGGTCGGCCATCGACGCCGGTGCCCGCCTGGTGACCCACGGGTACAACGGCATGTCCGGGCTAGACCACCGCCAGCCGGGAGCGGTCGGCTCCTTCCTCACCGATGACCGGGTGGCGGTCTCGCTCATCGCCGACCTCGTGCACGTCCATCCCGCCGCCCTCGAGGTGGCCTTCCGGTGCAAGCCCCAGGACCGGGTGGTGCTGGTGACCGACGCGGTGGCGTGGCGCGGCGGCCACGTTGCCGACATCGGCATCCACTTCGAGGGTGGGGCGCCCCGGATGGCGGACGGCACCCTCGCCGGGAGCGCCGTCTCCCTCGACCGGGCCGTGGCCAACGTGGTGAACCACTGCGGCGTCGCCCTCGACCGGGCGGTGGCCGCCGCCTCCACCAACCCCTCCGCCCTCCTCGGCCTCCCCGACCGTGGGGTTCTGGCCCCCGGCCGCCGGGCCGACCTCGCTGCGCTCGACCCCGCCACGCTGACCTGCCAGGCCACGTGGATCGCCGGCGACCAGGTCTACGGGTAGGCCCGGTGACGCCACCGGTTCTCCGTGCCCCAGCGACCACCAGCGATCACAGCCGGTCGCCCCGGCACGAAGAAGGAGGCACCGGGGGCGGCGCTACGGTCCCGGGATGGACATCGTGGCCGCCGTGTTCATCGAGGACATCGAGCTCCGCCCCGCGCCGGGGCCATCGACACGCATCGACCTCAAGGGGATCTACTTCTCGATGGCGGCGCCGTCGTCGGTGCCGGTCACGCTCGAGCCGCACCTGCTCGTCCTCGTGCGGTGCCGTCCCGACGAACCCGGCACCGGTGCGCTCGAGGTCCTCTACCGGCGGGGCGACGAGGAGGTCGCCCGCAACGTCCAACCACTGCAGGTCGAGCCGGGGAAGTTCAACTACCGCTTGGTGCGGGCCGAGCTCGAGTTCCCCGACCACGGCACGGTCGAGGCCCACTGCCGCATCGACCTCGGCCCGGTGACCGTGGTTCCCTTCACGCTCCTGCCCCCGGTCGGCTGACGGTGCCCTACGCCGCCTCCCTGTCCCGCCACCCGATCCCGGCCGTGGCCGCCGGTGAGGTCATCGGCGAGGTCATCGAACAGGTCGGCGAAGCACCTGACCTCGCCGTGCTCTTCGCCACCGTGCCCCTCACCGGTGCCGTGGAGGACGTCGCCGCCACGGTGCGGTCAGTCCTGCGGCCCCGCACCCTCCTCGGTGCCACCGCCAGCTCGGTGCTCGGTGGTTCCCACGAGGTCGAGGAGGAGACCGGTCTCGCGCTGTGGGCCGGCCGCTTCGGTGCCGCCACCCCGGTTCGCCTCGAGGCCGAACCCCTCGACGAGGGCTTCGCCATCCGCGGCCTGCCACCGGTGGCCGAAGGTCAGTCGACGCTGCTGCTCCTGGCCGACCCGTTCTCCTTCCCGGCCGAGGGCTTCCTCGCTCAGCTCGGCGCCGACCGGCCCGACCTCCAGGTGGTCGGAGGCCTGGCCTCGGCGGCCCGCGGGCCCGGCGGCAACCGGCTGGTGCTCGACCACGAACTGCACCACGACGGCGCCGTCGGCGTGCTCGTCGCCACCGACCGGTTGGTCGGCACGGTGGTCTCCCAGGGGTGCCGACCGGTGGGTGAGGCGATGATCGTGACCCGAGCCGAGGGCAACGTCATCTTCGAGCTCGCCGGCCAGCCCGCCCTCGACCGGCTGACGGCCATGGCCGAGCGAGCCAGCGACGCCGACCGGGCCCGCCTGCGTCACGGCCTGCACCTCGGCGTGGTGACCGACGAGACGAAGGCCACGTTCAGCCGCGGCGACTTCCTGGTGCGCAACGTGCTCGGCGCTGATCGCCGGGTCGGTGCGATCGCGGTGGGCGACGTCGTGGACGTCGGGTCCACTGTGCAGTTCCAGGTCCGCGACGCGGACGCCGCCGACGAGGACCTGCGCACGCTCCTGGCCGACGCCGGCCACCACGACGGGGCGCTCGTGTTCACCTGCAACGGTCGGGGAACCCACCTGTTCGGGCGGCCGCACCACGACGCCGACCTCGTGGCCGGCTTCACCGGGGGCAACTGCGCCGGCATGTTCTGCGCCGGTGAGGTGGGGCCGGTGGCGGGGCGCAACCACCTCCACGGCTTCACCGCCTCGGTCGCCCTCTTTCGCGACTGACCCACCCGGCGCCGGTAGCTCCACGGGCGGGTGGTTCATGCGCCGGTGGGCAGGCCCGTCGAACCGCCGGCCGGGAGGCTGATCGACTGGTACTCGAGGTAGGCCTCGAGGCCCTCGGGGCCGAGCTCGCGCCCGAGCCCCGAGCTCTTGAACCCGCCGAAGGGGCAACCGAACTCCAGCATGAAGCCGTTGACCGTCGAGCTCCCGGTGCGCACCCTCCCGGCCACCTCGGTGGCGGCCTCGACGTCGGCGCCGTACACCGACCCGGACAGGCCGTAGGGCGAGTCGTTGGCGATGGCCACGGCGTGGTCGACGTCGTGGTAGGCGATGACGGCGACCACGGGGCCGAATATCTCCTCTTGGGCGATGCGCATGGAGTTGTCGACGTCGGCGAAGACGGTGGGCTCGACGTACCAACCGCGATCCAACCCGGTCGGGCGCCCACCGCCGACGACCACCCGGGCCCCCTCCTCGCGCCCCGAGGCGAGGTATCCCTCCACCCGAGCCCGCTGACGCTCGGCCACCAGCGGTCCCACCTCGGTGGCGGGGTCGGCCGGATCCCCGACGGTGAGCGCACCGACGGCCTCGCTCAGGCGGTCGACGACCTCCGCGTAGCGGTCACGGGAGGCCAGGATGCGGGACTGGGCGACGCAGGCCTGGCCGTTGTTCATGACCGCCGCCGGCGTGAGGCCGGCCACGACGTCGTCGAGGTCGGCGTCGTCGAGGATGATCGAGGCCGACTTCCCGCCCAGCTCGAGGGTCACCCGGCGCAGCCGCTCCCCGCACAGCGAGGCGATGCGGCGCCCGGCGGCGGTGCTGCCGGTGAACGCCACCTTGTCCACGTCGGGATGGATCACGAGGTGCTCGCCCACCTCGCGGCCGGCGGGAACGATGTTCACCACGCCGGGCGGCAGGCTTGCCCGCTCGAGGCACTCGGCCAGCACGTAGGCGTCGAGCGGCGTCTCGGGCGCCGGCTTCACCACCACGGTGCAACCGGCGATCATCGCCGGAGCCAGCTTCAGCATCGTGACGAAGAGGGGCACGTTCCACGGGACGATGGCGGCCGCCACCCCCACCGGCAGCTTGCGGACCAGGGCCGTACCCAGCAGACCGCTGCGGCGCTCGGTGAACTCGTACTCCTTGGACAGACCGACGTAGTAGTCGGCCACCATCGTCGAGGAGAACACCTGCCCCATGATCGACCACGCGATGGGAGAACCGTTCTCGGCCGTGATGAGGCCGGCCAGCTCCTCGCTGCGGTCCTGCAGCGACGCCGACACCGAGGCCAGCACCCCCGCCCGCTCTTCGGCGGGCAGGTGAGGCCAGGGCCCCTGGTCGAAGGCCCGTCGAGCGGCAGCCACGGCTCGGTCGACGTCGGTCCGCTGCCCCTCGGGGACCCGCCCGATCACCTCCTCGGTCGACGGCGAGACCACCTCGATCACGTCGGCACCGGCCGGTGCCACCCAGTCCCCCCCGATGAACAGACGATCGTGCACCAGCATGGCGTTCCCTTCGGGGTTTGGTGGGCGTCGAGACTAGAGCAGCGTCTGACACACCGTCAGTTGACGCCGCGGCGATCGATCGCCCGATCACCGTCGCAGCCTGCTGGGTAGGGTGGCGCGGTGGAAGAGCGGAACGACATCGAACAGCGCGCCATCAACGTGATCCGGGGGCTGTCGATGGACATGCCGCAGGCCGCGGGCTCCGGTCACCCGGGGACGGCCATGGCCCTCGCTCCCCTGGCCCACGTCCTCTGGACCCGCGTGATGACCTACGACGCCGCGTCCACCGAGTGGCCCGACCGTGATCGCTTCATCCTCTCGTCCGGCCACGCCTCGCCGCTGCTGTACTCCATGCTCCACCTCACCGGCTACGGCCTCACCCTCGACGACCTGCGCGCCTTCCGGCAGTGGAAGTCGGCCACCCCGGGCCACCCCGAGGTGCACCACACCCCCGGTGTCGACGTCACCACCGGGCCGCTCGGCCAGGGCTTCGCCAACGGGGTCGGCATGGGCATCGCCGAGCGCTTCCTGCGGGCCCGGTTCGGCGCCGACCTCTGCGACCACCACACCTTCGTCATCTGCTCGGACGGCGACCTGGAGGAGGGCCTCAGCCACGAGGCTGCTTCCCTGGCCGGCCACCTCGGCCTCGGCCGGCTCGTCTACGTCTACGACGACAACCACATCTCCATCGACGGAGAGACCGAGCTGGCCCTCTCCGACGACGCCGGCAAGCGCTTCGAGGCCTACGGCTGGCACGTGAACAACATCGGCGAGGTGGCCAACGACTGCGACGCTCTCGAGGCCGCCATCCGAGACGCCATGGCCGTGGACGACCGGCCGTCACTGGTGATCCTGCGGAGCCACATCGGATACCCATCGCCCAAGTTCACCGACTCGGAGTACGCCCACGGCAACCCCCTCGGCGAGGACGAGGTCGCCGTCACGAAGGAGCTGATGGGGCTCCCGCCCGAGGAGACGTTCTGGGTGCCCGACGACGTGGCCGAGCTCTACGGCCGGGCGGGGAGCGCCGGTGCCGCCGCCCGGGAGGCGTGGGAGAAGCGGTTGGCGGCCTGGGGCGGCGACCGTGCCGCCTTCGACGCCTGCCTCGCCGGCCGGGGTCTCCCCGACTGGCACCACGCCCTGCCCTCCTGGGAACCGGGCGAGAAGATCGCCACCCGCAAGGCCAGCGGGAAGTGCCTGCAGGCCGTACTCGACGTGGTGCCGGGGCTCATGGGAGGAGGGGCCGATCTCACCGGCAACACGGGCACCGCCGTCGCCGGCCACGGGGTCCAGTCAGCCGAGGACCATGCCGGCCGCCAGATCCACTTCGGCGTCCGCGAGCACGCCATGGGTGGCGTGATGAACGGCATGGCGCTCCACGGCGGCACCGTGCCCATCGGCGGCACCTTCCTCACCTTCAGCGACTACATGCGTGGTGCGGTCCGCTTGGCCGCCATCAGCGAGGCCCACGTCATCTACTCGTGGACCCACGACTCGCTCGGTCTCGGCGAGGACGGGCCCACCCACCAGCCGGTCGAGCACCTCGCCTCGCTGCGGGCCATGCCCCGGCTGCGGGTGCTGCGCCCCGGCGACGCCAACGAGACCGCCGCCGCCTGGCGCCTGGCCGTCGACCACGACGGGCCCACCGCCCTGGCCCTGTCCCGCCAGGACCTGCCCGTGCTCGAGGGCGTCGACCCCGACGGCGTGGCCCGGGGTGCCTACGTCCTGCGCCCGGCGCCCGGGGACGACCCCGACGTCGTGCTGATCGGCACCGGTGGCGAGGTGGCCGTGTGCCTGGCCGCCGCCGACCTGCTCCGGGCCGACGACATCATGGCCACGGTGGTGTCCATGCCGTGCTGGGAGCTGTTCGCCGAACAGCCCGCCGACTACCAGGAACGTGTGATCCCCTCCGAGACGGCCACCTTGGCGGTGGAGGCGGGGGTCTCCTTCGGCTGGGACCGTTGGGCCGACGCCATGGTGAGCGTCGAGACCTTCGGCGAGTCGGCCCCCGGCACGCAGGCGCTCGAGAACTTCGGCTTCACCCCTGACAACGTCGCCGCTCGGGCCCGCGAACTGCTCGACGACCTCACCTGAGGAGCACCACTTTCTATGGGCCGATTGCACGACCTCTGCCAGGAGCACGGCCAGAGCCCCTGGCTCGACAACCTCCGACGGGGCTGGATCACCAGCGGCGAGTTGCAGCACTGGGTCGACGAGGGGGTGCGGGGCATCACCTCCAACCCGTCCATCTTCCAGAAGGCCATGGCCAAGGGCGACGACTACGACGAGCAGTTCCTCGACTCGGTCGGCGGTGGGAGCTCCATCGAGAACGCCTACTGGGACCTCGTCACCTCCGACATCGCCGCCGCCCTGGCCATCCTGCGACCGGTGTACGACGCCAGCGACGGCGACGACGGCTTCGTGTCGGTCGAGGTGGCGCCGTCCCTGGCCATCGACACCGAGGGCACCATCGCCTCCGCCCGGGAGCTGCACACGCGCATCGACGAGCCCAACCTGTTCGTCAAGATCCCGGGTACGCGGGAGGGCACGCCTGCCATCGAGACGATGATCGCCGAAGGTCGCAGTGTGAACGTGACCCTGCTGTTCGGGCTCGAGCGCTACGCCGAGGTCATCGAGGCCTACCTCGCCGGACTCGAGGCGCGGGTGGCCAGCGGCGGCGAGATCAACGAGGTGCGGTCGGTGGCGTCCTTCTTCGTCAGCCGGGTGGACACCGAGGTCGACCGCCGTCTCGACGAGATCGGCACCGACGAGGCGCTGGCGCTCAAGGGCAAGGCGGCGGTGGCCAACGCCCAGCTCGCGTACCAGCTCTTCCGGGAGCGGTTCGGCGACGAGCGGTGGCAGACGCTGGCCGGCCGCGGTGCCAAGGTGCAGCGGCCGCTGTGGGCCTCGACCTCGGTGAAGAACCCCGACTACCCAGACACGCTCTACGTCGACCAGCTCATCGCCCCCGACACGGTGAACACGATGCCCGAGGACACCCTCGAGGCGTTCGCCGACCACGGCACCCTGGCCCGCACCGCCGACGCCGACCCCGACGGAGCGCGAGCCACCATCGACGCGCTGGCCGAGGTCGGCGTGGACATGGCCGACGTCACCCGGGTGCTGGAGGAGGAGGGCGTGGCCGCCTTCGTCAAGTCCTACGACGAGCTGCTGGCCACCCTCGACGCCAAGGCCGACGAGCTCGACGTCGCCCCCGGGGAACCCAGGGACACCGGGGACACCAGGGACACCGGGAAGGCCTGAACATCCCATGGGGGGTCTGGCGGGCCTGTGCGTGGTCGACGACGTCCCCGGTGAGTTCGCCGAGCGGGTCGTCGAGCAGTACCAGGCCCGGGTCGACGGCCAGTTCTCGCTGGCTCTCTCCGGGGGAGGCACGGCCCGGGCCTGCTATGAGCGCCTGGCCGCCGAGACGGGGACCCGCATCGACTGGTGGAAGGTGGACGTCTACTGGGGCGACGAGCGCTGCGTCCCCCACGACCACGAGGACTCCAACTACCGGCTCGCCCGTGAGGCGCTGCTCGACCGGGTGGGTGCCGCCAACGCCACCCACCTGATGCGGTGCGCCGAAGTGGACGCCTACCAACTCCGCCTCGGTGACCTCGGCCGCCTCGACCTCGTCCACCTCGGCCTCGGGCCCGACGGCCACACGGCCTCGCTGTTCCCCGGCTCACCGGCGCTCGACGCCGACCCCGGGCGCCTGGTGTGCCTCAACTCGGATCCGACGGGGCGCAACCCCTACGAGCGTATGACGCTGACGCTGTCCGGCATCGCCCGCGCCCGGCTGGTGATCGTCACTGTGGCGGGCGAGGAGAAGGCCGACGCCCTCGCCGCCGTCGCCGCCGGCGACGACGTGCCCGCCGCTCGCATCACCGCCGATCGGGTCCTCTGGTTGGTCGACCCCGCCGCCGCCTCCCGGCTCCCCTGACCCCACCACCGGGGATCAGCGCGCCCACGGTCGGACATCGACGGTCGGCGCGCTCGTCTCACAAGGGGTCGGTAGGGTGCCGGGCATGACGGCCGACCTCTCGGGGCTGCCCCTCGGCGAGCTGTTGGCCCGAGCCCGGCAGATCCGCGACGCTGCCCACGGCACCCGCATCACCTGGTCGCCCAAGGTCTTCATCCCGCTCACGATGCTGTGCCGTGATCGCTGCGGCTACTGCACCTTCGCGCAGCCGCCGGCCCGCCTGCAGGCCCCCTACCTGAGCCCGGACCAAGTGCTCTCCATCGCCCGCCGGGGCGCGGCGGCGGGCTGCCACGAGGCCCTGTTCACCCTCGGCGAACGGCCCGAGGAGCGCTACCCGGCGGCCCGAGCCTGGCTCGATCACCACGGGTACGCCTCCACCGTCGACTACCTCGCCGCCATGTGCCGCCTGGTGGTGGACGACACCGGCCTTCTCCCGCACGCCAACGCCGGGGCCCTCCACCCCGGCGAGCTGGCCACGCTCCGCCCGGTGGCCGCCTCGCAGGGGATGATGGTGGAGACCCTCCGGGGCGACCTGGACTGCCATCGGGGCGCGCCCGACAAAACCCCCGAGCGGCGGCTGGCCACCCTCGAGGGGGCCGGGGAGGCCGCCATCGCCTTCACCACCGGGATCCTCGTTGGCATCGGCGAGACCCGCGGCGACCGGCTGGCCGCCCTGGAGGCCATCGCCGCCAGCCACCGCCGGCACGGCCACGTCCAGGAGGTGATCGTCCAGAACTTCCTGCCGAAGCCGGGTACGGCGATGCACGACCAGCCCCCCTGCCCACATGACGAGTACCTCGAGGCCATCGCCCTCGCCCGCATCGTGCTCCCGCCCGAGGTGCACCTCCAGGCCCCACCCAACCTCACCGACACGTTCGCCGGGCTGCTCGACGCCGGCATCGACGACTGGGGGGGCGTCTCGCCGGTCACCGCCGACCACGTCAACCCCGAGCGGCCATGGCCGGACCGGGAGCGGCTGCGGGAGGCCACCGAGGGAGCCGGGTTCGAGCTGGCCCCTCGGCTCACCATCTACCCCACCTACGCCCTCGACCCCGAGCGCTGGCTCGATCCCGCCCTGCGCTTCGCCGTGCTCGACCGCAGCGACGCCGAGGGCCTGGCCCGCGACGACCCCGGCGCCGTGCTGCCCCAGCAGATCGGGGAGATGCGCAACGTGGGCGACGGGGCCGAGGTGGTCCTCGTCGGTCGGCGGTCCACGGCCTGGTACAGCGGGGCCGACGCCGACCCACCCGACCTCCTCGGCGCCGGACTCGTCGCCGGACTCGGAGGACGGGCGGCGGCCGGTGGTGCCGTCGGCGAGGTGCTCGCCGGGGTGGCGGCCGGGCAGGAGCCGGGCGAGGACGAGCTGGCCACGCTGTTCGCCGCTCGCGGTCGGGAGGTGGTGGCCGTCGCCGAGCTGGCCGACGACCTGCGGGTGCGGGCGGTGGGCGACACGGTCACCTGGGTCCGCACCAGGAACATCAACTACACGAACGTCTGCACCTTCAAGTGCCGGTTCTGCGGGTTCTCGAAGGGCCCCTTGTCGCTCAACCTGCGCGGCACCCCCTACCTGCTGACCCTGGACGACATCGCCGGGCGCGTCGCCGAGGCCTGGGACGCCGGCTGCACCGAGGTGTGCCTCCAGGGCGGCATCCACCCCGACTTCGACGGCGACTACTACGTCGAGGTGGCCCGAGCGGTGAAGGCGGCGGCGCCGGACATCCACGTGCACGGCTTCACCGCGCTCGAGGTCACCGAGGGAGCACGTCGGCTCGGCGAGCCCCTCCCCGCCTACCTGCGCCGGTTGGGTGAGGCCGGTCTGGCCAGCCTCCCCGGCACCGCCGCCGAGATCCTCGACGACCCGGTGCGGGCCGTCCTCTGCCCGGACAAGATCGACACCGAGGAGTGGCTGGAGGCCCATCGGGCCGCCCACTCGGTCGGCCTGCGGTCCAACGTCACCATCATGTTCGGAGCGGTCGAACAGCCCCGGTCATGGGCCCGTCACCTGGTGCGCACGCGAGCACTGCAGCGCGAGACCGGGGGGTTCACCGAGTTCGTCCCGCTGCCCTTCGTGCACATGGCCGCTCCCATCTACCTGCAGCGCAACGCCCGCCGGGGGCCCACCTGGCGAGAGGTGGTGCTGATGCACGCCGTCGGTCGCATCGCCTACGACGGTTCCATCCCCAACATCCAGGCCTCGTGGGTCAAGCTCGGGTTGCGGGGGGCCCGCCAGCTCCTCTCCGCCGGGGTGAACGACCTGGGTGGCACGCTCATGAACGAGAGCATCTCCCGGGCCGCCGGGGCCGCCCACGGCCAGGGCCTCGAGGAGGAGGACTTCCGGGCCATCGTGGCGCCGCTCGGGCGGGGCCTCGAGCAGCGCACCACCCTGTACGGCCGGGTGGCCCCCTCCCCCGTCTCCTGAAGGTGCCCGAGTTCCGCCTCTCACGCCGCTACCGAACCGGCGACCCGGAGCTCGACGAGCGCCTCCTCGACCTGTTGGCCGACACCGGCGCCACCGAGGACCAGGAGGTGCTGTTCGAGATACTCGCCTCGGCGGTGAAGCTGGCAGGCGACGACGCCGACCGGCTGGATCTCAAGATCACCAGCGCCGTGCTCCGGGAGATGCGCCAGGCGTTCCGGGCCTTCGCCCCCTTCCGCGACGTCCCCAAGGTGACCATCTTCGGCTCGGCCCGCACCCGACCGCACGACGCCGCCTACGTCCAGGCCCGGGCGCTGGCGGCGCAGCTCGCCGAGCGGGGCTGGATGGTGGTCACCGGGGCCGGGCCGGGGATCATGCAGGCCGGGATGGAGGGCGCCGGCCGGGAGCGGTCCATCGGCGTCAGCATCCGCCTGCCGTTCGAGCAGTCGGCCAACGAGGTCATCGCCGGTGACGCCAAGCTCGTGACCATGAAGTACTTCTTCACCCGCAAGGTCATGCTGATGAAGGAGTCCCAAGGCTTCGTGGCCCTGCCCGGGGGGTTCGGCACCCTCGACGAGACGCTCGAGCTGCTGACCCTGCAACAGACCGGCAAGGCCGTCCCTGCCCCGGTGGTGCTCCTCGACTGCCCCGGGGGCACCTACTGGTCGGCGTGGGACGCCTTCATGCGCGACCACGTGGAGGCCGGCGGCCTCATCACACCCGGTGACCGCGACCTGGCCCTCATCACCGACGACGTCGACGTGGCCAGCGTCACCCTCCTCGGCTTCTACCGCAACTACCACTCCATACGGTGGGTGGGTGACCGGCTGGTCCTGCGCATCCGGGCGGAACCGACCGACGCCGAGCTGGCCGAGCTCAACCAGCGCTTCGCCCACCTCTGCACCGAAGGGTCCATCGAGCGCAGCGGGCCGTTGGCGGCCGAGGTCGACGACGGCGACCACCTCGACCGGCCTCGCCTGGTGATGGCCTACGACATCTTCCGCCTGTCCGGCCTGCACCCGCTCATCACCGCCCTCAACGCCCTACCCAGCGCCCCGCCCGTCCCCCCGCCGGCCGAGATCGACACGCCCACCGGCGACGGCAGCGGCCGCCCGTAGCCGGCCGCTACGGCGTGTCGTCGGGGGCCTCGAGGAGGTGGACGGCCTTCTCGACGGCCCGCCGGGCGCGGGTGAGCCGTCGCTCGTCGACCGGCAGCTCGCTGCCGCCGGCGTCGATCGACTCCTGGAGGCGGACCAGGGCGAGGTCGGCCAGCTCGTCGGCGATGGCCTCCAGGCGACCGCGGATGTCGTCGAACTCACCGGCCACGAAGCGATCCTCCCAGGGAACGGCCGAGCGCCTCGGCGACCAGCTCGACCGGGTGGCGGACCTCGAGCCCGGCGACGGCGAGGTGCAGGGCACAACCCGGGTTGGCGCTGGCCACCACGGTGGCGCCGCTGCGAGCCACGGCCTCGACCTTGCGCTGCCGGATGGCCGCCGCCGTCTCGGGATGGAACACGGCGTAGGCCCCGCCCGCCCCGCAGCACAGCCCCTCGTCGTCCAGCTCCACGAGCTCGACGAAGGGGCTGAGCACCGTGCGCACGGCCGGGTGGGCCCGCTGGGCGTGGCGCAGGTGGCACGGGTCCTGCACGGCCACCGGTCCTGCGGTGGCAGCGGTGGCACCGGCGGGGTCGACAGGCCCCCCGGGGGCGACGGGAAGGCGGTCCAGCCGGGGGGCCAGCCACTCGTGGATGTCGAGCACCCGAG
Source organism: Acidimicrobiales bacterium (assembly GCA_030447445.1). GTDB lineage: Bacteria > Actinomycetota > Acidimicrobiia > Acidimicrobiales > Iamiaceae > JAUJOW01. Next base: position 95,527 of record JAUJOW010000002.1, read on the forward strand.
CGCTGAAGGCCGCCGCCTCGGGCGATCCCAGGATCCGGCCGTAGTCCTTGAGCATGGCCCCGCAGCCGGCGGCATCGACGAGGATGGGGGCGTCGCCGGGGAAGGCGCTCATGGTGCGGTGGGCCAGTCGGTGGGCGTCCGGGGCCAGGCCGGCGTGCTCGTGGAGCGCGCCGCAGCACCCGGCCCGGTGGTCGGGCAGGGCTACGCCGGCCCCGAGGGCGCCGATCACGGCGACGGCCGCAGCGTGGACGCGACGCTGCCAGGCGTCCATCACGCACCCGGTGAACAGCCAGACGTCGTCTCCTGTGCGAGGCAACCGGGGCCGGCGAAGGGGCAGCCGCTCGGGCAGGCCGAGGCGAGCCGACGGGACGACCCCGGCCCGCTGACCCAGCGCGAGGGCGACCGAACCGGCCCGAAGGAGACGGGGGCGCCCGAGGATGCGGAAGCCCAGGCGCTGCCAGGCGGGGATCAGCTCGGGTCGAGCGTCGACCACGGCCGCCCTCGTGGTGGCCATGAGGCGCCCGAACGGCACCGCCGACGGGCAGGCGGTCTCGCACCCTCGGCACTGGACACAGGCGTCCATGAACTCGACGAACGTGTCGTCGGGCGGGGCGTCGCCCCAGTGGACCTCCCGCATGGCGGCGATCCGTCCCCGGGGTGAGGCCGACTCCCGGCCGCTGACCCGGTAGGTGGGGCAATGCGGCAGGCACAGCCCGCAGCTCACGCAGGCGGCCAGCTCCTCGTCGTCGACGCCGAGGTCCACGCCGGCCTACCTGAGCTCCGGGCGCCGGCCGGGGTTGAGCCGGCCGGTGGGATCGAAGGCCGTCCTCACCCGACGGTGCAGCTCGGCCACCGGCGGGTCGAGTGGTGGCGGGGCGACGGGGTGGTGCTCGTGGACGACCCCGACGCCCACCTCGGCCACGAAGCGGCCCTGCAACCCGCGCAGCTCGCCCGGTGGCAGCGACCGGCGGTGCGATGGCAGCGGAGGCGGGCCGTCGACAGGATCGAGGCTGGCCCGGGAGGCTTGGGCCTCGACGTCGTCGGGGTGGCCCTCGAGGCACAGCCATGTGGTGGTGCCGTCCCAGAGGAGTGCCGTCGGGCCGTGGAGCTCCCGGTGCAGGACGAAGGGGTCGGCGACGCCGGCGAACCAGCCGCGGGCCGCCGGCAGCGGCCGGGTCCGCAGCACCACCTCGGCGATGAAGCCCAGGGTGCCGAGCGAACCGACGAGGAGACGGCAGAGGTCATAGCCGCTCACGTTCTTGACCGTCGGCCCGCCCGCCTTGACCAGCCGGCCATCGGCGGTGACCACCCTCGCCTCGAGCAACGTGTCCCGCACCGGTCCGTAGCCCAACCGGAGCACACCGCTGCGGCCCACGGCGAGCACGCCTCCCACCGTGGCGCTCGGCCACGGGGGCAGGGCGACGGCTTGGCCGGCTTCGGCGAGGACGTCGTCGAGGTCGGCCACCGTCGTCGCCGCTCGCACCCGCACCGTCATCTCGGCCGGCTCGAAGGACACGACCCCGGCCGGGGCCCGCACCTCACGTGCGCCCTGCGACGCCGGGCCGCCGATGCCCCACTGTGTCCTTCCGCCCACCGCGCAGACCGGTCCCCGACGAGCATCGCCGACCTCCTCGGCGAAGGCGCGCAGCACGTCGACGGCCACCCACCCTGTCTACCCTGCCCTCGTCGCTCGGCCAGACTCGCGGCGTGCGTGTCCTCGCCGTGACCGGCCTCAAGGGTGGTGTCGGGAAGACGGCCACGGCGGTGAACCTGGCCGCCCTCGCCGGGCGCAGCGGCCACCGCACCCTGCTCTGGGATCTCGACCCCCAGGGTGCCGCCACCCACTGCTTCGACCTGCGACCCAAGCTGAAGGGTGGCGCCGAGCGGCTCTTCGGCGGCGACCGTGACCTGCAGGCGGCGGTGAAGGGGACCGCCGACCCGTGGGTGGACGTCGTCCCCGCCGACGTCTCCCTCCGCAACGCCGACCTGATGGTGTCGGCCTCCCGCAAGCCCGGCCGGGTGCTGCGTCGGCTGCTCAACGGGGCGTCTCGCCGCTACGACGTGGCCGTCCTCGACTGCCCAGCCGGTCTGGGAGCGGTGGCCGAGGCGGTGGTGGTCACCGCCGATCTGCTGCTCGTCCCCGTGCTCCCCGCTCCGCTCGGGGTGCGGGCCTTCGAGGGCTACGCCACCTTCGTGGCCCAGGAGACCGGCGCCGACGACCTGGTGGCCCCGTTCGTGTCGATGATCGACCGGCGCAAGCCGCTCCACCGGCGCATGGAGGCCGAGATCCGCACCGACCGGCGCTTCCTGAACACCGTCGTCCCCCTGTCCTCGGCGGTGGAACGCCTCGGCCACGAGCAGGTACCGACCGTCGTATCGACCCCCCGCAGCCTCGCCGCCGACGGCTACCGGCGCCTCTGGGCCGAGGTCAGCGAACGCGCCGGCCTCTGAGCGGAGCGACGGCTCCCAGGCAAGCCCGGCGTCGATTAGACCCAGACACCCTCGGGGACGGCTTGGAGGTCGGCGCACCGGGAACCGGCGGGCAGGATCTTGGTGGGGTTGGCCACGCCGTCGGGGTCGAAGGCGTCGCGCAGGCGGGCCTGGGCGTCGAGGTCGTCGGGTGAGAACTGCAGCGGCATGAGGTCGCGCTTCTCCAGGCCGATGCCGTGCTCACCCGACAAGACCCCGCCGGCGGCCAGGGAGGCGGCCACGATCTCCTCCCCGGCGGCGTGGACCCGGGCCATGACCCCCGGCTCCCGGGCGTCGAACACGAGCAGCGGGTGCAGGTTGCCGTCGCCGGCGTGGAAGACGTTCATCACCAGCAGCTCGTGGCGGGCGGCGATGGCATACACCTGCCGCAGCACCTCCACGAGCCGGCGGCGGGGCACCACCGTGTCGTGGAGGTAGTAGTTCGGCTTGATCCGGGCCACGGCCCCGAAGGCGCTCTTGCGCCCCTTCCAGAGCAACCTCCGCTCGGCGTCGTCGGCGGCCACCCGCACCGTCCGGGCGCCACCGGCCTCGCCGATCCTCGTCACCCGCTCCCGGGCATCGGCCACCGCACCTGGGAGCCCGTCGAGCTCGACGAGCAGGACAGCGGCGGCGTCGGTGGGATAGCCGGCGTGGGCGAAGGCCTCGGCGGCCTGGGTGATGCGCTGATCCATCATCTCGACGGCGGCGGGCACGATGCCGGCGGCGATGATGCCACTGACCACCTCGGCGGCGGCGTCCACCGAGGCGAAGTCCAACAGGAGGGTGGCCACCGCCGGCGGCAGCGGTGTGAGCCGTACGGCGATGCCGGTGGCGATGCCGAGGGTGCCCTCGCTGCCCACGAACGCGCCCCGCAGATCCAGCCCGGTCGGTTCGGCGTCGAGGCCGCCGAGCAGTGCCACCTCTCCGTCGGGCAACACCACCTCGAGGGCCACCACGTGGCCGCTCGTGACCCCCGACGCCAGGCAGTGCGGCCCGCCCGAGTTGTTGGCCACGTTGCCGCCCACGGTGCAGGCCTGCTGGCTCGACGGGTCGGGGGCGAAGTGCAACCCGAGCGGGGCCAGGTGCCTGGTGAGGTCGAGGTTGACCACGCCCGGCTCCACCCAGGCCACCCTCGCGTCGGCGTCGACGGCGAGGATGCGGTCCATCTTCGTGGTCACCACGACCACCGCCCCCTCCACCGGCACGGCCCCGCCGGCCAGGCCCGTGCCTGCCCCGCGCGGCACGAACGGGCGGCGGTGACGCCTGGCGATGCGCACGCAGGCCGCCACCTCGGCGGTCGAGGTGGGCAGGCACACCACCGCCGCCGACCCCCGCATGACCGAAGCGTCGCGGCCGTAGAGGGCCAGCTCGAGCGGCTCGGCCCGGACCCGGTCGGGGGCCAGCGCCGCCTGCAGGTCTTCGACGAGGGCGATGGTCACCCTCCGACGGTAGGCGGCCCAGCGATCGCGCACCGTGCCGGCCCCGTCATGGCTCGAACAGCACCGCGGGCCCTGACCTCCGAACCGGGGGTCAGCGCTCGCGCGACACGATGGGCTGAGCCGGTCAGGCCGTGGAGCGAGCCCGACGGGACAGGACCAGGGCCCACGGTCAGCCGGGAGGCCGGTAACGGGCCTCGATCCCGAGACGGAAGACGGTGGCTAGCATCATCCGGGCTCCGAGCGGGGAAGGTCGGCACGGGTTGAAGCGTCGCGAAGGATCCGAGGCCGACGCACCTCCGGCCGAGGAGGAAACGCAGCGGTTGAGCGAGACGGCGCGGGTGCTGATCTCGCTCTTCGTCATCGTCATCCTGGCGGCGATGGCGTTGTCCACCCTTCCGTCCTCTCGGCTCGACGAGGTGACGGAGCCGTACCGGCGGCCCATCACCGATGCCACCGGCCTCTTCCAGTCCTGGGAGCTCTTCGCCCCTGACCCGCGGGGGAGCACCCTCCAGCTGGAGGCCCGCCTCACCTACGACGACGGCAGCACGAGGACGTGGCAGCCGCCGAAGGGCGACCGTGTCGTCGGCGTGTACCGGACGTTCCGATGGCGGAAGTGGGCCAACAACGTCCTGGTCGAGGACAACACCCACCTGCATCGGGCGGCGGCGCTGTTCGTCGCCTCCCGGAACCGCCGGGGCGGGGAGTACCCGGTCGAGGTCACGCTCGTGCGGCTCTCCTACTCGGCGCCCCCGCCCGGCAGCGGCCGGCCCCGCGACCACGAGCCGGAGTGGAACGAGGACGCCTACTACACGCTGCGCCTGTCCACCGACGGCAGGCCCGTGACGGCCGAACGATGACCGAGCGGCGGCCAGCCGGAGAGGGCGGGTCGGCGAGTGGCTGGGACGCCTTCTGGTTCGAGCCCCGGCCCACCTCCACGCTGGCCTTGTTCCGCATCGTCTACGGCTTGGTGGTCTTCCTGTGGGCGCTCGCCTACCTGGGCGACGCTCGGTCGCTGCTGACCTCCGGGGGCGTCCTCCCTGAGCATCCCGACGTCCGCATCCTGCGCGGCGGCCTGTTGCAGGTCTCCACCTCCGACGTGGCCGCCGTGGCGGCGGTAGCCGGCCTGGCCCTGGTCGGCCTCCTGCTCTCGCTGGGCGTCATGACCCGCGCCATGAGCATCCTGAACTTCGTCTTGTTGCTGTCGATCGCCCGGCGGAACCCCGACGTCATCAACTCGGGAGACTCGCTCCTGCGCCACTTCGGCTTCTTCCTGATGTTCGCCCCGGCCGGCGCATCGCTGTCCTGGGACCGCTGGAGGAAGCACCGCGAGACCTTCTGGGAGGTCCCCTGGCGGGCGCCGTGGGCGCACCGGCTCATCCAGATCCAGGTCAGCTTCCTGTACCTCTTCTCCACCTACGCCAAGGCGCAGGGGCCCGACTGGGTCGGCGGCACCGCCCTCGCCGAGGTGTGGCGGGCCGGTGACCTCGCCCGCTTCGACGTCCCGCTCCCGATCTACGACTCGCTGCTGATGTCGAACCTGGCCAGCTACGCCACCATGCTGACCGAGCTGGCGCTGGCGGTGCTGATCTGGAACCGCCGGGCCCGCCCCTACGTCATCGCCGCCGGTCTCCTCCTGCACCTGGGCATCGAGGTCACCCTGGCCGTGGGGTTCTTCAGCATGGTGGCCTGCACCGGGTACCTGGCGTTCGTCCCCGAGGAGCGGGCCAGCGAGGTGATCGCCTGGATCCGTGACCGCATGGCCCGTTCCCGTCGCCCGGGGTTGGCCGACTTTGCCACCGACGGTGGTCGCGCCGACCCCCAGACCGGCGACGCCGAGACGGCCACGGGCGCCGTGGCAGTGGACAGCGAGCGGTGAACACCGAGCAGGTGAAAGCCCCGTGAGGGTCAAGTTCGCAGCCACCCCGCCGATCCCAGAGAGGTCCCAGCAGCAGGGGGAGCCGCCTGCTAGCTTCTGCTGGGCGACACCACGTAAGGCGCTCACTCGACCACAACTCCATCTCTAGGGGAAACTCGTGCCACCAGCCCGGCCACAGGCCACCATCCGGTCACCGCTCAAGCTCATGGGCGTCGTCGCCCTGTTCCTCGGCGGGCTCGTGCTCGCCGTCGGTGCCCCGTCGGCATCGGGGCAGGAGGCTCCCCTCACGGGGCAGGCGTTCGGCGTCAGCGTCACCAACGTCACCGTCGGCGGGGTAGCCGTGGTGGACGTCGGCCCGACCCCGCTCGTCGAGTGCCCGCCTGATGCCAGCGACTCCGTGGCAAGCGTCGACGTCCCATCGGTCATCAGCACCGGTGTCGTCGAAGTCGAGTGCAGCACCGTCGACGGCGTCGTCACCTCTACCGCCAGCGTGGCCAACGTCGACGTCGCCGGTGGCACGGTGACGGCGACGGCGGTGGCTTCTGAGTGCACCGCCAACGGGGCGCCGACCGGCAGCTCCACGCTCGCCGACCTGGTCATCGCCGGCACGCCGGTCACGGTCACCGGCGAGCCGAACCAGACGGTGACGATCCCGGGTGTGGGCACGGTGACCATCAACCGGCAGACGACCACCACCAACCCTGACGGGAGCACCACGCTCACCGTCGACGCGCTGGTCATCGAGCTGGACATCCCCGGTACCACCGTTCCTCCCGTACTCCCGGTCACCGCCGATATCGTGCTCTCGTCGGTGAGCTGCACGTCGTCCATCCCCACCGCGGACGCAGACCTTGACGCTGACGCCGACGCTGACGCCGACGGCTATGGCCCCGACGCTGACGCCGACGACGGCGTCATCGATGCCGATGCCGATGTCGATGCTGACGCCGATGCTGATGCCGCCGCTGACGCTGATGCCGATGGTGCGCTCCCCCGCACCGGCAGTGAGTCCGGCGCACAGATCGGGATCGGGATCGCCATGATCGGCGCCGCTCTGATGGCTGCGTTCTTCCTGACCGCCGCCGGTCGCCGCCAGCGGCACAGCTCCGAGTAGCGCCCTACCCGGCGTTCTGCCTGCGACGGTCCCGGCTCCCCGAGCCGGGACCGTCCCGCGTACGCCTTAGCAACGCCTGCTTCGAGGCCGAGCCGGTCCGCGCAACCTCTTGGGAGCGGTGACCGGGGGAACCAGGGAAAGGCGGCGGTCAGCGCACGAAACCGGCGGTCAGCACCCTGTCCTCGACGAGCTCGAGACGGGCCTCGGCTGCCCCGTCGACCACGGTGAAGCTCGTACCCGACGTGACCCGCCACCCTCCCACGTCGTCCATCGGCGCAATGGTGGCCCTCAGCACGTCGGGGTTGACCGTCGGTTGGGGGGCGAGGGTCAGCCGGTACTCGCCCGGGGTCACCTCGCCCAGCAGGTCCAGCTCGAGGGTCATGCTCGAGCCGGGGGCGATGTTGAGGAAGCCGCCGTAGACCCGGTAGCCGAGCTCGGTCTCGTTCTCGACCCGCACCGACCTGCCGTCGAGCCTGGCGCCGGCCAAGGCGTGCGGGGTGTACACCGACAGCAGCAGGCGGTTGGTCCCGGCCGGCAGGTCCCGGGTGTTGCCGATCACGTAGTCGGGGAGGCCCTCGGCGGGGGCGTCGTTGTGGAAGGTGATGCGCACGGTGGCCGAGAGGGCGCCGGTGCTGGGGTCGACCTGGGCGTCATAGGCGATCTCCCGGCGCAGGAACACGTCGATCTTGTTGTTGCCGGCGTTCTGGGTGGTGAGGGCGAGGAAGTCGTGACCGTCGGGCGCCGGGAGGGCGCCGTCGGCGCCGATCCGCTCGAACAGGGCCTGCTCTTGTTCGTGGATGCTGTGGACCATCAGCGAGCCGCGGCGGGTGGCGGGGCCGAGCACGTCGGCCACCCGGCGAGGGCCGGGGAGGTCGCCGCTGGTGAGGCGATCGAAGGTGATCTCGGTGGCCTCGCCGAGCACGTCGCTGCGGGCCTGCTGGTCGTCGTCGAACAGCAGGTACTGCCAGAGAAGGAGGATGTCCTCGGCGTTCTCGGCGGTGAGCGGATCGTCCAGCCCGCTCACCTCGATGGGCCCGGTGAAGGTGAGGAGAGCGGCCAAGGCGTAGGGATCGACGCTGATGACGCCGTCGATGGGCTGCAACGTGGTCTGGGGGTAGAGCTCCTCGATCACCTGGGCGTTGGAGGGGAAGTCCGGGGAGTAGGTGACGTCCTGCAGGAGGTCGGCGGGATCGAAGCGGCCGTAGCGGGCCAGGTAGTCGGGTGGGCCGGTCAGGGTGCGGGTGCCGAACGGGGCGGTTCCGATCAGCTCCTCGATGGGGCCTGAACGGCTGAGGGTGAGACGACCGTCGACTGCGGTGAGCTCGCCGTAGTTGCCGATGAACCCGCCCGAGCCACGCAGCTCGGCGGGGGTGACGAAGGCGATGAAGTAGTGCCGGGGCTCGTCGCCGCCGAGCAGCCCGGGCACCACCTCGAGGGTGTCGACGGCCAGCCGGGCGTCGGATCCGACGTCGGCGAGGCGGGTGTCGAACCGGTCGAGGCGCCGCCCCACCGCACCGAGCAACCACGGTGAACGGGGCCGCTCCAGGCGGGCCCGTGTGCGGTCGATCGCCTCCACCACGTCGACGGCGGTGACCCGGGCCCGGTCGACCTGGGCCAGGTCGAACCGGCCGGGCCCGTCACGGAGCAGGTCCTCGTCGGCTTCTCTCACGGCGGTGCGGGCCGCCTCGGCCAGGTCGGCCCCGTCGGCCGCCACCTCGGCGAGCACGGGGAGCTGATGGCCGACGACCGGCAGAGCCCGGGCCGGGGCGAACCACCGGCTTCCGAGCAGCCGGTCGGCCGCCGACAGGTCTGACGTCGCCCGGTCGAGGTGGGCCAGGGCGCCGTCGGTATCGCCGGCCCGCACCGCCTCGAGGGCGGCATCGGCCCGGTCCGACCCGTCGCTCATGCGCCAGGCGGCCCAGACCACAGCGGCGGCCGACAGGGCAGTGAACACACCGAGGCCGATTGCGCCGACCCGCAAGGCCCGGCGCACCGGCCCCCCCGGGGCGTGGGGTATCCAGAGGTAGCCGGCCACGAGGATGGGGACGGTGACCACGCCGGCCATGAGGGCACTGCCCCCGTGGAAGCCGAACCGGGGCAGGCGCAGCACGGCGTTGACCACCACTGCGCCGGCCACCGCCCCCATCCACGGCGCCAGACCGCGGTGATGGGCCGCCCAGGCCGCGGCCACGGCGACGGCGGCGGCGAACCCACCGGTGAGCACGGCATCAGCCACCGCCGGGCCGGCCGGCGACGCACCGGTGAGGATGGCCACCGCCGCGGCGGCGACGGCCACGAGCGGCACCGCGGAGCCGCCAGTGGCCTGCTTCTCGGGCCGGCGGAGGCGACGGGCAAATCCGTGCCATGAGGGACGTGTTCGGGTGCTGGTGACCGGGCCATTCTGGCGCGCCGTCATCGCCGCTGGCATCGGGTCCCCGGCTCCACCGCGAGGCCGTTCCTCGTCGGGCCGGTCGCGCCCGTGCCCGGGCAGAGATCCACGTCGGGCAAGGAAGCGGTGCCGTACCTTGCCGAGCGACGTCACGAAGCGGACTCGAGCGACAGACGTCCCAAGGGGGAACAGGTGTCACCAGCACGGCCGAAGGCCACCACCCGCTCACCGCTCAAGCTGATGGGGATCCTCTCATTGTTCCTCAGCGGGCTCGTGCTCGCCGTCGGAGCGCCGTCGGCGTCGGGGCAGGAGGCTCCCCTCACGGCTCGGGCGTTCGGCATCAGCGCGAGCGTCGTCAGCGTGCTCGGGACGGCGTGGTGGACATCCCACCGCTTCCGCTCATCGACTGCCCGCCGGATGACTCCGTCGGGGCCGTGAGCATCTCGCTGCCAGCGGACGCTCCGCTGATCACCACCGGCGCCGTCAACACCGATTGCCGCACCGACGGCGGTGTCGTGACCTCCAGGGCCAGCGTGGCCAACGCCAACCTGCTCGACCAGGTGACGGCGACGTCGGTCGGGGCCGAGTGCACGGCCAACGGTGCCCCAACCGGCAGCTCCGCCATCGCCGATCTGGTCGTCGCCGGTACGCCGACCACCGTCACGGGCGCGCCGAACCAGGTGGTGAGCGTCCCGGGTGCGACGATCACGATCAACCGGCAGACGACCACGACCAACCCCGATGGAAGCACCACGGTCACCGTCGACGGGCTCGTCGCCAGCCTCGCTGTCGGAGCCCTCACCGCCGATGCTGTTCTCTCGTCGGTCAGCTGAGCGCACGGAACACGGCCGGCGCGAACCCTTTGGCGGGCGGGGGTGAGGGCGCTCACCCACCCGGGGCGACGGTACGAAGCCCGGCGAGGCGGGCAGCCGCTCCTTGACGCTCGTCGTAGCTGACGAACGCTTCGAGCGGCGAGAGGTCGACCGCTGCGGCGACGTGGAGTGCGTCGAGCGCGCGAAGTGCCGGTTCGGCCAGCGCGCCGGCGGCCGCCAGCAGCCCGCGGTCAATGGGAAGCAGGGCGATGCCGTCGAGCACGTCGGCGGCGCGCGAGGTCAACACGCCAGCGGCAGCCGCGGGTCGTGGGCCACCGCACGCCTGATGGCGCGCGGCACCTCGGCGAGCGCCAGCTCGCACGACACCAGATCGGCGTCGGCCAGGAAGGCCCGCAGCGTCGCGCTCTCCGGCTCGTCGCGCACCAGCTTCACGAGCGCCGAGGCGTCCGTGTAGAAGAGCGCCACTCAACTCAGCGTTGGCCGCGGACCTCGTCGAGGGCACGGCTGAGCGCGTGAGGGTCTCCGGCGAGCTCGAGCGGCTCCGGGAGGCAGCGGCGGATCGGCCGCGACACGCGTCCCTCGGCGATCAGCCGGTCGAGCGCTGCACCGGTGCTCGGCGGGGGACCGAGCTCGGCGACGGGCCGGTTGCGGTCGGTCACGATCAGCCGCTCGCCACGCTCGACTCGTCGCAGGTAGCGACTGAGGTTCTGCCGCAGCTTGCCGACCCCGATCGTCTCCATGTACATGAAGGTAGCAAGACCGTCACGCGTCCGGTCTGCGCAGGCGGCGTTAGGGTGCCCAAAGATGGCCGGGCCCGAGGACCTGCACGAGTACGTCTCCTTCGAGGACGACGTCGAGGACCGCACCTGGGTGTTCGACCTGACCTTCCTCACGTCCTCGTGGCGGTGCATCTTCGGTGCCGGCTGCCCCGGCGTCCTCACCGGCCCGGCCCCCGAGCTCGAGCACGGCTGCTGCTCCTACGGCGCCCACTTCACCGATGACGACGACCGCACCCGCACCGAGGCCAGGGCGGCCCAGCTCACCGACGCCCAGTGGCAGCACCGCCGGGTCGCCGCCCGGCGCGGTGGCCCCATCAAGGTGAACGGGCAGGGCGAGACCGTCACCCGCATGGTCGACGGCGCCTGCATCTTCCTCAACCGTCCGGGCTTCGTGGGTGGGGCCGGTTGCGCGCTGCACCGCTCCGCCCTCGACCGCGGTGAGCGTCACATCGACTGGAAGCCCGACGTGTGCTGGCAGCTCCCGTTGCGCCGCCACGACGAGACCGACTCGCACGGGCACGTCACCTCCACGCTGCGGGAGTGGAAGCGACGCGACTGGGGGTCGGGGGGGCTCGACTTCCACTGGTGGTGCACCGATGACCCGCAGGCCTTCGTCGGCCACCAGCCCGTCTACGTCGAGCTCCGTGACGAGATCGTCGAGCTGGTGGGGGCCGCCCCCTACGCGATGGTCGCCGACCACATCGAGCGCCGAGGTCGGGAGACCTACCTGCCCCACCCCGCCGTTCGCCCGGCCCGCACCTGACGGCCGAGCCGGTGGGTCAGCCGGCCCGCTTGGCCAGGCGGCGGCGGTCCTGCTCCCGAAGGATCCGCTTGCGCACCCGGATGGCCTTGGGTGTGACCTCGACCAGCTCGTCGTCGGCGATCCACTCGATGGCGGTCTCGAGGGTGAGCACGGTGGGGGGAGCCAGCTTCACACCCTCGTCGTGGCTGTGGGTGCGGATGTTGGTCTTCTGCTTCTCCCGCACGGCGTTGACCACCATGTCGTCGGGACGGGCGTTCTCGCCGATCACCATGCCTTCGTACACCGTCTCCCCCGGGCCGACGAACAGCTCGCCCCGCTGCTGCAGGTTGTCGAGGGCGTAGGGGGTGGTGACCCCGGTGCGGTCGGCGAGCATGGCCCCACCCTGGCGGTGGGGCAGCTCACCAGCCCAGGGCATCCACCCGGCGTGGTGGGTGTGGAGCAGCGCCGTGCCCCGTGTGGCGGTGAGCAGCATGCCCCGGAAGCCGATGAGGCCGCGGGCGGGGGCCTCGAAGGTGACCACCGCCCGGCCGGGGTCGCCCGGGCGCAGGTCGGTGACCCGGCCCCGCCGGGGGGCGAGGCCCTGCGTGACGGTGCCGACGTGTTCTTCGGGCACGTCCACCACGCCCCGCTCGAGGGGTTCGTGGCGCACGTCGTTCACGGTCTTCACGATCACCTCGGGTCGGCTCACCTGCAGCTCGTAGCCCTCCCGTCGCATGGACTCGATCAGCACGGCCAGCTGCAGCTCGCCTCGCCCCGCCACCTCGATCACGTCGGGCGAGTCGGTGGGCGCGATCCGGACCGAGACGTTGCCGAGGACCTCCCGTTCCAGCCGCTCCCGGAGGTGACGGGAGGTGAGGTACGTGCCGTCCGTCCCCGACAGGGGTGACGTGTTCACCCCGAAGGTCATGCGCAGCACGGGATCGTCGACGCTAAGCCGAGGCAGGGCCTCGGGGTGCTCGGGAGCGGCGAGGGTGTCGCCGATCTCGACCTCGGGGAACCCGGCCAGCACGAACAGGTCGCCGGCCACGCGTTCGTCGACCTCCTCCCGGTGCACGCCGACGAAGCCGAGCAGGCCCGAGATGCGGCGCTTGAGGGGGGCCTGGCCCTCGTCCACCTCCTCGTCGAGGAGCACCACCGGCTCACCCTTGCGCAACGTCCCCCGTACCACCCGGCCGATGGCGAGCCGCCCCAGGTACTCCGACGCGTCGAGGTTCGTGACCGAGGCCTGCAGCGGGCCGTCGGGGTCGCCGGTGGCGGGAGGGACGGCGGACAGGATGGCCTCGAACAGCGGGGCGAGGTCGGCGTCGTCGTCAGGGGTGCCGACGCCGGTGACGGCGCGTGCCTCCCGGGCCACCGTCGAGATGATCGGGAACTCGATGTCGGCGTCGGAGGCCCCGAGGTCCAAGAAGAGCTCGTAGATCTCGTCGAGGACCTCGTGGGGCCGGGCGTCGGCCCGGTCCACCTTGTTGATCACCACCACCGCCGGCAACCCCACGGCCAAGGCCTTGGACAGCACGTAACGGGTCTGGGGCAGCGGGCCCTCGGCGGCGTCGACCAGCAGCAGCACGCCGTCCACCAGCGCCAACGCCCGTTCCACCTCCCCCCCGAAGTCGGCGTGGCCGGGGGTGTCCACGAGGTTGATGCGGGTGTCGCCCCATGCCACCGAGGCGGCCTTGGCCAGGATGGTGATGCCCCGCTCGCGCTCCTGGTCGTTCGAGTCCATGACCCGGTCGACCACGGCCTGGTGGGCCCGGAAGACCCCGGTGGTGCGCAGCATGGCGTCGACCAGCGTGGTCTTGCCGTGATCGACGTGGGCGACGAGGGCCACGTTGCGAAAACCGGGTGCAGGCATGGAGGGGCGAGCCTACCGGCGCCCTGCCACCCGCCCTCCGGGGACCGTCAGGCCCAGCCGTCGTCCTCGGTGTCGGCCTCGGCGCCATCCTCGAACAGGCACCAGCTCGTGTGGTCGTGACCAGGATCGGCCCCGCACTCCGGGCAGGACCGCTCGTCGGCACGGTCGAGTTGCTCCAGGAAGGAGGGCTCGGTGGAGCGCTTCAGGGCGCGAGCCTCCTCGAAACGGCGATGACGACCCTTCTTCACGGGCCAGCTCCCGGTTGACGACCTAGTGCGAAGGGCAACTATACCGCCGCTACGGTGCCCGGCCATGTCCGCACCGTGGTGGCAGTCGGCGGTCGTCTACCAGATCTACCCACGGTCCTTCGCCGACTCGAACGGCGATGGGGTGGGCGATCTCGAAGGAGTACGCCGGCGCCTGGACCACCTGGAATGGCTGGGCGTCGATGCCATGTGGCTGTCGCCGTTCTACCCCTCGCCCATGGTCGACTTCGGCTACGACGTCAGCGACCACTGCGACGTCGATCCCATCTTCGGGACCCTGGCGGACTTCGACCGCCTCCTCGCCGACGCCCACCGGCGGGGGATCCGGGTGGTGATCGACTGGGTGCCGAACCACACCTCCGATCAGCACCCCTGGTTCCTGGCCTCGCGGTCGAGCCGCGACGACCCGAAGCGGGGTTGGTACACCTGGCGGGACCCGCGACCGGGTGGAGGGGTGCCCAACAACTGGCGGGCGGCCTTCTCGGAGGCGCCGGCCTGGACCCTCGACGACGCCACCGGCCAGTACTACCTCCACCTGTTTCTCCCCGAACAGCCCGACCTGGAGTGGCGCCACCCCGATGTGGTCTCGGCCATGCACGACACCCTGCGCTTCTGGTTGGACCGGGGAGTGGACGGGTTCCGAATGGACGTCGTCCACGCCATCGGCAAGGACCCGGACCTGCCCGACGACCCACCCGAGCTGGCCGGTGTCCCCCACTCGGCGCTCAACCACCACCCCTTCACCCACGAGCTCGTGCGCGGTCTGCGGGGCGTGCTCGAGGAGTACGACGGCGACCGCATGATGGTCGGAGAGGTGTACCTGCTCGACACTGCCATGGTCGCCACCTACTACGGCGACGGAGACGGGCTGCACCTGGCGTTCAACTTCCCGCCCCTGTACACCCGGTGGCGGGCCAACCGGTGGCAGGAGCGGCTCGACGAGGTAGCCGCCCACCTCGAGCCCCGCGGGGCATGGCCGACGTGGGTGCTGTCGAACCACGACAACCGGCGCCACCGCACCCGCTACCGATCCGAGGGCCGGGCCCGAGCGGCCGCCGTGCTGCTGCTGACCCTTCGGGGCACGCCCTTCCTCTACGCCGGCGAGGAGCTCGGCCTCGAGGACGCGGTGGTATCTCCCGACCGGGTGGTCGACCCCGGCGGGCGAGATGGCTGCGGGCACCGATCCCCTGGGACGGCTCCGCCGACCACGGCTGGGGATCGGACCCTTGGCTCCCCTGGCCTCCCGAACCGGAGGTGCGCAACGCCGCCACACTCCGGTCCGACGAGACGTCGATCCTGCACCTGTACCACCGGGTCCTCGCCGCCCGCCGTCGGTCCCCCGCCTTGCGGACCGGACGCCAGACCCAGCTCGACGCCCCCGCCGGGGTCCTCCTCTACCGGCGCAGCGACGACGACGGCGACGAGCGTCTGGTGGCGGTGAACTTCTCGGCCGAACCGGTCCCGATAGCGGGCGAGGGGTTCCCGGGCCCGCTGGTCGTCGAGGTGGCGAGCAACGGGACCGGCGAAGGGAAAGCCTTCACCGGCACGCTCGCCCCCGACCAGGCCGTCATCCTGTGCCCCGCCTGACCCGGTCCTCGAGGACGAGGCCGCCTTCGCCGTCGAAGGCCAGGGCCGCTCGGCCGTCGACCAGGCGGCGGATGGGGTCGCCCACGAGCTCCCCCCGCCACCCCTCGGCGAGGCGAGCACCGTCCGTGCCGGCGAGGAAGGCTTCGATGTCGGCCCGGGTGGCGAGCAGCGACGTCTCGATGCGCAGGTCTCGGGCGAGCTGGCTGAGCCACGCCGATACCAGGGTGACGGCGGGGCGGAGCTGACGCTCCCGCTCGAGGTTCGTGTCCGTCCTCGGGCGGTCGACAGGTTGGGCCAGCCCCTCGGCCACGGCGGCGAGGAGCTCGTCGACCACCTCGCCCTTCAGGTGGCGGGCGTCGAGGCCCCGCACCCGCCGCAGCTCGGCGGCCCGCCGGGGCGCTCGCTGTGCGATGCCCACCACGGCCAGGTCGGGGAGCACGAACCGCACCGGTTGGTCGGTGGCGGCCGCTCGGCGCTCCCGCCATGCCGCGACCGCCCGAGCCACCCCGAGGGCGGGGGGGCGGAGGTGGCGGGCCTCCTTGATGCGCAGCCAGGCCTGATCGGGGTCACGGACGGCCCGGCTACGGGCCCGGAGCCCCTCGCACTCGTCCAGGGCCCAGTCGAGGCGACCGGCCTCGGTGAGCTGGTCGACGAGGCGGCGGTGCAGCTCGAGGAGGTGGGCGACGTCGGCGGCGGCGTAGGCCCGTTGGGTGGGCTCGAGGGGGCGGCGGAGCCAGTCGGTCAGCCGATCCCCCTTCAGGAGACGGAGGCCCAGCTCCTGTTCGACCAACGCCGACAGCGAAGGCGTGCCGTAACCGACGAACCCGGCGGCGAGCTGGGTGTCGAACAAGTGGGTGGGCACCGTCCCGCAGGCCAGCTCCAGCACCTCGAGGTCCTGGCTGGCGGCGTGCATCACCGCCGTGCCGGCACCGTCGAGGAGACCGGCCAGCTCGCCGAGGGGGACGGCCAGCGGGTCGACGAGGGCGACGCCGCCGGACCAGGCGAGCTGTACGAGCGCCACCTTGGGAAAGTAGGTGCGTTCGCGGTGGAACTCGGTGTCGACGGCGTAGAGCTGGGCGTCGGCCACCGCCGCCAGCACCTCGTCGAGGGTGGCGGCCTCGGCCACCCACACCGGCTCGGGGGCCATCTCGTCCGCCGGTGCCGGTGTGGGTGCTGTCACCCGGGCGCCGGTCCGGTGGCGACGGGGTGCCCAGACTCGACCCAGGCGGTGGTGCCACCGGCCACGTTCACGGCCTCGACGCCCTCCGCCCGCAGGAGCTCCGCCGCCCGCAGGCTGCGCCCACCCTTCGCGCAGATCACGAGGACCTCGCCGTCGGGCACCTCGGTGAGCCGGTCGGCCACCTCGCCGAGGGGGATGGACACGGCGCCGGGGACGTGACCGCCCTCGTACTCGTCGGGCTCGCGCACATCGAGCACGGCACCGCCGGCGGCGTGGCGACGGGCCAGCTCGTCGACGTCGATCTCGGGTACGTCCATCGCTGGGAGCCTCCCGGTGAGCGAGGACCGGCCCGAACGGACAGGTCACCAGGATGGTACTGCTGCTCTCCCGTGGCCTCCGGTGGCCTCCGGTGGACCGGCCGCCGGCCCCCCCGCCGCCACCGTCTTCGTGCCCAGGCGACCGCGGGGAGGACACGACCGCGGGGAGGTCGTGCCAGCACGGAGAACGGGAGGTCAGGGCGGTCGCGGGCGAGAAGCGCGGCGCAGCTCGGCGGCGGTGTCCACGTCGGTGAAGGGCGCGGGGTCGCCGCACTCGACCTCCACCACGGCCAGGGTCCCGAGCCCCTCGCGGAGCGACCGGGCTCCCCTCGCGAACGCCGCCGCCAGCGCAGCGGCCGGAGCTGTTGCCGCCTGGGGCCGGACGGCGACCGGGAGCACGTGGCGCACTCCGCCGGCGGTGCCCACCGCGGCGGCCACCGATGCAGGGGCTCCCGATAGGGCGTTGACGAGCGCGGCCACGGTGGGCCCGTCGAGCCGCGGTTGGTCACAGGGGGCCGCGACGACGATGCCGGTGCCGGCGTCAGCACCGACGGCCAGGGCGGTGAGGAGCCCCCCGAGGGGGCCGGCCCCGGGATGGTGGTCGGGCACCAAGGCCAGCCCGAGCGACGACAACCGCCCACGATCGCCACCGATGAGGATGACCCTCTCGGCGCCTCCGGCCAGCAGCGCGTCGGCGACCCGTCGGGCCATGGGCACACCGTCGACCTCGGCGAGCGCCTTGTCGGCGCCGGCGCCCATGCGGGTGCTGGCGCCCCCGGTGAGGACGGCGCCGAGCACCCCACCGCTCACCGAGCCGCCGAGCTCACCGGTCGGGCCGGTCGCCCCCGCCGGCCACGCCGCCATAGGTGGCCGTCCGCCCTCGGCTGGCCCCGTGGGCGGCCACAGCTTTGGCCAGGTCGCCCAGGAACGAGTCGACGACCTTGGCGTGGTACGGCGACACCATCAGGTGCAGGCCGCCCTGTTGGCGGTCGAGGTTCCAGCCGAGATCGTCCATGACGTCGGCCACGGCGCCGATGTCGGGCACGTGGTCGGCGTGAGGATCGACGCCGATCTCCATGACCGACAGGTCCGGGGGATGGGTGACGCGCACGCCGTCGATGGCGTCGATCCCGTCACGGAATCGCCGGGTGGTGTCGCGCACCACCTCGGCCATGCGCAGGTAGCCGGCCACCCCCAGCTTGTTGATCGCCGCCCACGCCCCCACGATGGGCGCCGCCGGGCGGGTGCCGGCGGTGGTTCCCGAGGCGTACAGGCCGCCGGGCCAGTCGTCGTACCAGAAGAACTGGTGCTGGAGCAGGCTCCGGTCGCGGTAGGCCACTATCGACGCCCCCTTGAAGGCGTAGCCGTACTTGTGCACGTCGGCCGACAGTGAGGTCACCCCCGGGACCCGGAAGTCCCACGGGGCCACCGGCTCGCCGAGGCGCTCCCACCACGGCAGGAGCCAACCTCCGAGGCAGGCGTCGGTGTGGAAGAGGACGCCCCGCTCGGCGGCGACCGTGGCCAGGTCGGCGATCGGGTCGATCACCCCGAAGGGGTAGCAGGGAGCGGAGCCGACCACGAGGCCGGCGCCGGCCCCCATGGCGTCGGCGGTCGCCGCCACATCGGCCCGCCCGTCAGGACCGACCGGGACGAGGACGTGTTCGACGTCGAGGTACTTGGCCGCCTTGGCGAAGGCCGGATGGGCCGTCGACGGGGTGATGAGCTGCGGTTCGGCGATGCCGCGCTCTGTGCGGGCGTGGTCACGGGCGACCTGCACGGCGCAGAAGATGCTCTCGGTGCCACCGGAGGTGAGCGCGCCGGCGTCGGGCGCCGTCCCGACCAGCCCACAGGCCATGGCGATGACCTCGAGCTCCATGCCGAGCAGGCTCGGGTACTTGAACGGGTTGAGGGCGTTTTCGTGGAGGAAGCGCCGGCCCACCTCCTCCAGCAGGTGCTCGAGCTCGTCGTCGTCGGGGTGGTACACGAGGCTGAAGGCCTTGCCCCCTCGCCAGTCGAGGTCCCCGGCGTGGCGGGCGTCCACCTCGGCGAGGAGCTCGTCGACCCCCCGTCCGTGCTCGGGCACCGCCATCAGCCCGCCGGTGGCGTCGGCAGCGGCGGGGTCGGCAGTCACGGCTGGAAAGCGTAGGGCTGGCTCAACCGCCATAAACCATCCGGGTGTCCTCCATCCGCAGGACGGGGGTGTCCTCGGCGGCCTGGAAGCCGCAATCGACGACCTCGCCGATGAACAGCGTGTGGTTGCCCACCTCGACGGCGTGGCGGACCTCGCAGTCGAGCCAGGCCGGGGCCTGGTTGAGCACCGGTGCACCGGTGGCCCCGTCGTGGAACCCGAAGCCGTTGAGGGTCCGGGCCGTCGTGTCCACCTCGACGGGCTTCGTGAACTTCCGCACGATGGCCCGGTCATCACGGGCGATGGTGCACAAGGTGAACACGCCGCCCTCGGCGATCAGCTCGTGGGTGAACGCCGAGCGCTCGACCCCGATGCCCACCAACTTGGGCTCGAAGGAGAGCTGGGTCACCCAGTTGATGGTCATGGCGTTGCGCCGGTCGCCGGCCCGGCTGCCGCAGACGTAGAGGCCGTAGGGAAGGCTCCACAGCACCCGGCGGCGGAGCTTGTCGTACTGCTCGCGGTCCTCGTCGGACTCGACCCGCGACGGGAAGGGCCCAATCGGTCCGGTGCCCCCCGGTGCAGCCACGCCACGAGAAGGTACTGGCCGGAGACGGACCTACGGACGCCGGCGGCGGGCACACTCGGCCACGAAGGTGTCGAACAACCGCTGTTGGGCCGGGTCCTGCACCGTCGAGTCCTCCGGGTGCCACTGCACCCCGACCACCCACGGCCCGCCGCCGACCCGCCCGTCGAGCTCCATGCCCTCGATCAGCCCGTCATCGCTGCGGGCCACCACCGCCAGCCCGGCTCCCATCCGGTCGACGGCCTGGTGGTGGTGGCAGATGCCGGTGACCCGGTGGCTGCCGAGGGCGGCGGCCAGGCGCGAGCCGCCCTCCACGGTGACGGCCACCGGCACTCCCCCGCCGCCGTTGGGCACGCCGTGGGGCAGCAGGCCGGGTCGGCCGGTGATGTGCTGGTGGAGGGTGCCACCGAAGGCGACGTTCAGGATCTGCATGCCCCGGCAGATGGCCAGCACGGGACGGTCGGCGGCGATGGCCGCTCGCAGCAGCGCCATCTCGAAGCCGTCGGTGACCGGGTCGCACCCGTAGGTCTGGGGTTCTCGGGCGGCACCGTAGGCGGCAGGGTCGATGTCGATGCCGCCGCTCAGGACGAGCCCGTCGAAGCGGGCCAGTGTGGTCGCCGCCAGGCCGGCATCGACCTCCACGGGCAGGAGGACGGCCGGCAGGCCGCGGCCGCGCCCGACCGATTCGAGGTAGCGCGACGGCGCCCCCACCGCCGCCTCCACCCATCGCTCCACCCGGCCGGCGGCCAGGCGCCGCCCGGTGACGGCCACGAGCGGAGGCACCCAGGCCGAGCCTTCGCTCGCCTCCGGCTCGCTCACCGGTGCTCCCTTCGGTCCGCGCCGGTGAGCTTCGCCCCTGCGGAGCGAAACGATGCCGTGCCTTCTGGTTCGCTCGCCTCCGGCTCGCTCACCGGTGCTCCCTTCGGTCCGCGCCGGTGAGCTTCGCCCCTGCGGAGCGAAACGATGCCGTGCCTTCTGGTTCGCTCGCCTCCGGCTCGCTCAAAGGCGTTCGAACCCCCGCCGCAGCTCCCAGTCGGTCACGGTGGCGTTGGCGGCCTGCCACTCCTGGCGCGCCGTGTTGAGGAGGTGGTCGTGCACATCGGCGCCGAGGGCGTCACGGGCCAGCGCCGAGGACTGGAAGAGGGCGATGGCCTCCACCAGCGTCGACGGGACGTGGGCCACCTCGGGATCGGTGTAGGCGTTGCCTTCGACCGGCCGCCCCGGGTCGAGCCCCTCGGCCACCCCGTGGAGGCCAGCGGCGATGACGCCGGCGAAGGCCAGGTAGGGGTTGACGTCGGCACCAGGGATGCGCGATTCCACCCGGTGCCCCGAGCCGTGGCCGACCAGGCGGAGTCCACAGGTCCGGTTGTCCCGCCCCCAGGCCACCGCCGTCGGCGCCCACGAGTCCGGCTGGAAGCGCTTGTAGGAGTTCACGTAGGGGGCGAACAGCCAGACCAGCTCCCGCGACGCGTGGACGAGGCCGCCGAGCCAGTGGCGGAACACCGGCGAGAGGTGCTCGGAGTCGTCGTCGTCCCACATCAGCGACGTCGCCCCACCGCGGTCCCAGACGCTCGAGTGGATGTGGCACGACGACCCGACCTCGGCCATGTCGTACTTGGCCATGAACGTGACGGCCCGGCCCGCCTGGTCGGCGATCTCCTTGACGCCGTTCTTGTAGACGGCATGGCGGTCGGCCATCTCGAGGGCGTCGGCGTAGACCAGGTTGATCTCGTGCTGGCCCCGACCGGCCTCGCCCTTCGAGAACTCGACGGGCACGCCGGCGGCCTCCATGGCGTTGCGGATGCGTCGGATCAGGTACTCCTCCCGGCTGGTCTGGAGGATGTGGTAGTCCTCGATCCAGTCCGAGTGCGGGGTGAGGCCGTGGTAGCGGCGGGCGGCGGCCTCGGCGTAGGTGTCCTTGAAGAGGAAGAACTCGAGCTCGGCACCGATCATCACCGTGAAGCCGACCTCGGCCGCCCGCTCGACCTGGCGGCGGAGGATGCGCCGGGGTGACACCTCGATCGGTGCGCCGCTGCCGGTGTCGACCAGGTCGCACAGCACGAGCGCGGTGCGCTCGAGCCAGGGCACGAGCCGCAGAGTGGCGAGGTCGGGTACGGCCCGGACGTCGCCGTAGCCCTGGGCCCAGTTGGCGAACCGGTACCCGGGCAGCGGCGTCATGTCCACGTCCACGGCCAGCAGGTAGTTGCAGGCCTCGATGCCCCCGTCGACCACCTGGTCGCAGAAGTAGCGCCCGACCACCCGCTTTCCCACGAGACGGCCCTGGAGATCGGGGAAGGCGACGAGCACGGTGTCCACGGCGCCCGACGTGACCAGCTTGGTCAGCTCGTCGACGTCAAGGGACCGGCGGCGAGCGGGCATCGCCCTCTTCTAGTCCCCTGTCCGGGGTCGTGTAGGCGGCGGTGATACCGCCGTCGATGACGAGGGACTGACCGGTCATGAACGACGACTCGTCGGAGGCGAGGAAGAGGGCGCCCTGGACCATCTCGGCGGCCTCGCCGAAGCGCCCCATGGGGATGTGCACGAGGCGGCGCTGCCGCCGGGCGTCGTCGGACAGGTACTGGGCCAACAGCGGGGTGAGCACCGGCCCGGGGCACAGGGCGTTGACCCGGATGCCGTCCCGGGCGTGGGTGACGGCGAGCTCCCGGGTCATGGCCAAGACGGCGCCCTTTGACGTGGTGTAGGCGAGCTGCGGGGTGGCCGAGCCCATGTGGGCCACGAAAGAGGCCACGTTGACGATGGATCCCCCGCCGCCGGCCACCATGACCGGGATGGCGGCCCGGCAGCACAGCCAGACCCCCTTCACGTTCACGTCCATGGTCCTGGCCCAGGTCGCCTCGCTGGTGTCGGTGGCGTCGCCGTCCTCGGGCAGGCTGACCCCGGCGTTGTTGTAGACCACGTCGAGGCCACCGAAGGCCTCCCTGCCCTGCTCCACCGCGGCCTCGACAGCGTCGAGGTCGGTGACGTCGCCGGCGACGGCCAGGGCCTCCCCCCCGGCGGCGACGGCGGCGGCCACGGCGTCGGTGGGTGCGACGAGGTCGAGGGCGACCACCCGGGCCCCCTCGGCGGCGAACCGCTCCACGGCCACGCTGCCCATGCCCCCACCGGCGCCGGTGACGAGGGCGATGCGGCCGTCGAGGCGTCCCACGGCCGTATGATGCCCCGCCCGTCGGTGCGAGGAAGATGACGTTGGCCGAGCAGCTCATCATCGGCGGGGAGCGACGTCCGGCCATCGACGGTGCCACCTCGGCCGTCCTCGACCCCTCGACCGGCGCCCGGCTGGCCGAGGTGGCCCGTGCCGGGGCCGCCGACGTCGACGTGGCGCTGGCCGTGGCCAGTGCCGCCTTCGCCGACGGGGCCGGGACCTGGCCCCGCACACCGGCCGACGAGCGGGGACGGGTGCTGGCCCGGGTGGCGGCCATGCTGTCGGAGCGGGCCGAGGCCTTCGCCGTGGCCGAGGCCGGCAACGCCGGGCACCCGATCAGCGACGCCCGGTGGGAGGTCGGCCGGGCTGCGGACACCTTCGCCTACTACGCCGGCGCCGCCGACAAGCATCTCGGTCAGGTGGTGCCCGTGGCCGATCCCGGCCTCGACGTCGTCCTCCGCGAGCCGGTCGGGGTGGCCGCCCTCATCGTGCCCTGGAACTTCCCGCTCCTGATCGCTTCCTGGAAGCTGGCTCCGGCGCTGGCCTGCGGCAACCCGGTGGTCCTCAAGCCGGCGTCACCCACCCCGCTGACCGCCCTCATGCTCGGGGACCTGCTCGTCGAAGCCGGTGTGCCGGCGTCCTGCGTGTCGGTCCTGCCGGGGCCCGGCTCGGTGGTGGGCGAGGCGCTGGTGTCGGATGGCCGGGTGGCCAAGATCGGCTTCACCGGCGAGACCGCCACCGGGGCCGCCATCCTGGCGTCGTCGGCT
Organism: Acidimicrobiales bacterium; assembly: GCA_030447445.1. Classification (GTDB taxonomy): domain Bacteria; phylum Actinomycetota; class Acidimicrobiia; order Acidimicrobiales; family Iamiaceae; genus JAUJOW01. The sequence continues at coordinate 119,032 of JAUJOW010000002.1, forward strand.
CCCAACATCGCCCGCGTGTCCCTTGAGCTGGGAGGCAAGTCCGCCGCCGTGGTCTTCGCCGACGCCGACCTCGACCGGGCCGTGGCCGGCCTGCCCATGGCCGTCTTCGGCAACGCCGGCCAGGACTGCTGCGCCCGCAGCCGCGTCCTCGTCGAGCAGTCCACGTACGACGACGTGGTTGACCGGTTCGCCGCCGCCACCGCCGCCGTGCGGGTGGGCGACCCGCTCGACGAGGCCACCGAGATGGGCCCGATGATCTCGGCCGCCCAACGCCAGCGGGCGCTCGACTACCTCGACATCGGGGTCGAGGAGGGCGCTCGGATCGTCGTCGGGGGCGCCGGCGCCCCCACCGACGGGTTCCACCTCACGCCGGCCGTCCTGGCCGGCGTGGACAACGCCATGCGGGTGGCCCGGGAGGAGATCTTCGGACCCGTGGCCTGCGTCATCCCCTTCGCCGACGAGGCCGACGCCGTGCGCATCGCCAACGACAGCGCCTACGGGTTGTCCGGTTCGGTGTGGACCGGTGATGCCGGCCGAGCCGTGCGCATGGCCAAGGCCCTCCGCACGGGCACCCTCTCGGTCAACTCCAACCGCAGCGTCCGCATCGGGGCGCCGTTCGGCGGGATGAAGCGCTCCGGCCTCGGCCGGGAGCTCGGCATGGCCGCCATGGACCACTACACCGAGGTCAAGAACGTCTTCTTCAGCAGCGAGTGAACCTTGCCCGCCGGCGCCGCCGTCAGTCGAGGTCGGGCGGTGGCCAGCCGGGGTCGAGCTGGGTGAGGAAGGTGGCGCAGCGCTCCGCCTCGTCGACCTCGCCGATCCGGGCGGCCACGGTGGCCAGGCCGTGGAGCGATCGCAGGAAGCCCCGGTTCTCGGGATGCGACCAGCGCACGTAGCCGCTGCCCCGCCACCCGTTCTGGCGCAGCCGGTCGAGCCCCCGGTGGTAGCCGACCCGGAAGGCGGCGTAGGCCTCGACGTCGTCCCGGGCGAGCTGGCCGAGGCGGGCCCACCCGTCGAGCGCCCGGGGGGCGCCGGCCACCACCGCCGCCACCGCCGCTCGGCGCTCGTCCTCGGGCCGGGCCATGGCGGCGGCGAGGGCGTGGACGACCTCGGGCGGTTCGGGGTCGAGCACCGTCTCGGGGGGCCCCGTGGGTGTGAGCTGGACGGGGCGGGGTTCGGTCATGCCCCCACGCTACGACGCCGGCGACGGTGCGCTGGGTGCCGCCAGCTCCTCCTCAGCGGCCTCCCGGTCGAGGTGGTGGCCGGCGGCCACGTGGGCCAGCTCCATGAGGGCGGCGGACTGCGTGAGGTCGTTGAAGCGCAGTGCCGGCGCCTCGCCGGTGGGCAGGATGGTGGCGGTGACGTGGGCGGGGAGGGTGGCCACGTCCCGCTTGAACCGGGCCCGTCGACCGATCCAGTAGGCCTGGAGCGCCATGTCGAACGGCCGTCGAGGCTCGGGGCGGGGCCGGTCGAAGGTGCCGGTCTGGAGGACGTAGATGCGGGTGGCGCCGAGGTCGACGGCCCGGGTGAGGGGCACGTCGTTGACCACCGCTCCGTCCATGTAGCACACCCCGTCGATCTCGACCGGCGGCAGCAGGCCGGGGAGGGCGGCCGAGGCGATGATCGGTTCGACGAGCGGTCCGGTGGAGAACCACACCTCCCGGGCGGCGGCGATGTCGGTGGCCACGCATTGGAAGGGCACGGCCAGCTCCTCGAACGTCCGAGGCTCGAGGACCCCGTCGATCACGGATCGGAGCCCGGCGTTGGAGTGGACGGCCTGGCCCCGGCGGGCCAGTTGGACGGTGGTGGGCAGCAGACCACCGGGCAGCACCCTGCGGTGCTCGACCTCCAGCCACATCCGGTGGAGGCGGTCGACCATGGCCAGGCTCGGCTCGGCGGCGATGGCGGCCCCGTTCAGGGCACCGACCGAGCAGCCGACCACCAGGTCGGGACGGATCCGCCGTTCCACCAGCGCCCGCAGCATGCCGACCTGCAGCGCACCCATGTTGCCCCCGCCGGAGAGCACGAAGGCGGTGGTGCCGGCGGTGGGACGCCGCCCGAGGCGGTGGTGCCAGGCTCCCCGCGGCGGGTTCACATCCCCGGAGGGTACCGGCAGGGCGCGAGCCCAGCGGGGATGCCGGTCAGGCGCTCACGGCTCGGTCGGGCCGGTGAGACCGCCGGCACTGGCGACGGCTCGGACGAAGGCGGCGTAGTCGTCGGGGTGGCTGGAAGGGGCGCCGTGCCCGGCGCCCTCGATCACGCTGAGGCGGGCACCGGGCACCGTGGCCGCCACCTCGGCGGCGGCCCGCTTGTGGCGGCCTATCGACGCCGACCCGTGGGCGACGATCACGGGCACGGTGACCGCCGCCGGGTCGAAGGGAGGGGCCTGGGCCGATCGCAGCTCGGCCACCAGGGCGGGTCCTTCGGCCCGGCGAGCGTTCCGGGTGGTGAGCGGCAGGCGCTCCCAGCGGGTGTCGCCGATCTGGTGACGGAGGAAGCCCTCCGCCGCCTCGCCGGGATCGTCCACCGCCGCCGCCCAGGACCCCGGCGTCGTCCCCGGCCACCACGGCGCCCACGGCGTGGGCGGCTCGTAGGCGCCGGCAGCCCGCACCTCGTCCGGCGCCACCGCGGCGGCGGCGAGACCGACGAGGCCGCCGATGCTGTGGCCCACCACCACCCCGGCCCGGCCGTCGAGGATCCTGAGCAGGTCCTCGACGTGGCCGTCGAGGTCGGTGGCACCGGCGGGGACGGAGCGTCCGTAGCCCCGCCGGTCGTAGCGGATCACGGCCAGGTCACCGAGCCGGCGACTGACCTTGGCCATGCCCGCCCCCCGGTCCATGGCCCCGTGCACGAGGACGACGACCGGGCCGGGCCGGTCCGGGTCGAGGACGAACAGATCGGTGCCCACGGAGGCGCACCGTACGCTGCGCCCGTGCTGCTCCTGCTCGTGCGCCATGGCCTGCCCGAGCGGGTGGACGACGCCGGTGGACCAGCCGACCCGGGCCTGGCCGGCCCCGGACGAGCCCAAGCCGATGCCCTGGCCGCCTTCCTCGCCGGTGCCGTCGGACGGGACGCCCCCCGGTCGGCGGGGACCGGCTCAGCCCGGCCGTTCGGTGTCGACGCCGTGTGCTCGAGCCCGATGCGGCGGGCCCGGGAGACGGCGGCCCCGCTGGCGGCCCAGCTGGGGCTCTCGGTGTCCGTCGACGACGGTCTGGCCGAGTTCGACCGCCACCTGCACCACTACGTCCCCATGGAGGAGATCAGGGGCACCGACGACCCCCGCTGGGCGGAGCTGGTCGAGGAGTGGACGTCGACGGAGACCGAAGCGCAACGACGGGCGTTCCGCTCGACGGTGGTCGTCGCCATCGAGGGCATCATCGCCGGCCACCCGTCCCAGGGGGTGGCTGTGGTCTGCCACGGCGGGGTGATCAACGCCTACCTGTCCCACGTGCTCGGCATGGAGGCCACGTTGTTCTTCGAGCCCGCCTACACGAGCGTGAGCCGGGTGCTGGCCTCCCGGAGCGGCGTCCGCCAGCTCGTCAGCGCCAACGAGACGCCCCACCTGCTCACGGGCTGACCGCGGTCACGAGCGGGGCACGTCGATCCAGGGCAGCTCCTTGTCGGTGCGGACGTCGCCGGGCAGGCCGAGGACCCGCTCGCCGAGGATGTTCTTCATCACCTCGGTGGTGCCCCCTTCGATGGAGTTGGCCCGCATGCGCAAGAAGGCCTTCCAGGGATCCTCGAAGGACATGGCGGTGAGCGGACGGGTCATCTCGTAGCTGCCGTAGAGCATCCCCTCCGGACCGAGCAGGTGGAGGCAGAACTCGGTCACGACCTTGTTCAGCTCGGCGAAGGCGATCTTGCCGATCGAGCCCTCCGGACCGGGGGTGCCCTTCAGCCGGTTCTGGACGGCCCGCCAGTTGGTGAGGCGCAGGACCTCGGCCTGGACCCACAGCTGCATCAGCCGGTCCTTCAGGGCCGGGTCGTCGTGGCCGCGCTCGCCCCACAACCCGACGGCCTCGGCGATGGCCCCCGAGCCCTTCGGCGCCACGTTGCCGCCGATCGACACCCGCTCGTTCATCAGGGTGGTGAGTGACACCCGCCAACCGTCTCCCACGTCGCCGAGGCGTTCGGAGTCGGGGATGCGGACGTCGGTGAGGTACACCTCGTTGAACTCGGCCTCGCCGGTGATCTGGCGCAGCGGGCGCACCTCGACCCCCTCGGCCTGCATGTCCACCACGAAGTAGGTGAGCCCCCGGTGCTTCGGCACGTTCGGGTCGGTCCGAGCCACGAGCATCCCGAACCGGGACAGGTGGGCGAGCGTGGTCCAGACCTTCTGACCGTTCACGACCCACTCGTCGCCGTCGCGGATCCCTCGGGTCGACAGGCTGGCCACGTCCGAGCCGGCGCCCGGCTCGCTGAAGAGCTGGCACCACACCTCCTCACCGGTGAACAGGGGACGCAGGTAGCGGTCCCGCTGAGCCTCGGAGCCGTGGGTGTAGACGGTGGGAGCTCCCATGCCGTACCCGATCGGGTTGCGGGGGTAGGGGTGCGGGGCCCGCACCCGGGCCAGCCGGTCCTGGATCGTCTGCTGGAGCTTGGGGCGCAGGCCCAGGCCACCGTGACCTTCGTCGAAGTGGACCCAGGCCAGCCCGGCGTCGAACTGGGCCCCGAGGAACTCCCGGGGTTCGGTCCTGGCCGGCGGGTGGTCGGCGACGAGGCGGTCGACGAGCTCGCGCACGCGGGCTTCGTCGGGTTCTGGGGAAGCGGTGTCCCCGGCGGGAGCGACGACGGCGGTCATGCCCCGACGATAGGCGTCAGTTGAGGCGGGCTCGCAGCCGGCGGGCTTGGACGGCGAGGCGGTCGGCGTCGCTCCCGGTGGCCTGCCCGGCGCCGGCTTCTAGCACGGCGGCGGCGTCACCGAAGCGGCCGAGCGCGGCGAGGGCCCCGGCCAGCTCCCGACCGTCGGCGACCTCGGCCGCCAGCCCCGGGAGGACAGCCCGCAGCTCGGCGGCGGCAAGGAGCGACCGGCGGTCGCCTCGGGCGGCGGCGCCCGCCCGCAGGTTGGCCAGGACCCGGGCCACGACGGCCCGGGGACCGGTGGGGGCGAGGAAGGCATCGACGAAGCGAGCGTCGGGGCCCTGGATGTGGTGGAACAGGGCGATGCACCCCGCCCGGTCGAGGACCACCCCGCCCGAGAAGAGGTCGACGAACACGTCGGCCCGAGCCCCGTCGGCGATCAGGAAGTGCCCGGGCATGCCGATCCCAGCCACCGAGACCTCGAGGCGGCGTCCCACCTCCATGGCCAGGACGCTCAACGTGATCGGGATCCCGGAACGCCGGTCGAGGACCCGATCGAGGAACGAGTTGTCAGGGTCCGAGTAGGTGGCGGTGTCGCCGCGGAACCCCTGCCGACGGCAGAGGTGGTCGACCACGCCGTCGAAGGTGGCCTGCTCGACCTCGGCGGCGAGGTCGTCGATCCGGGCCAGCTGTGCCCCGACGTCCACGCCCGGCCGGAAGTGAGCGGCCACGAGCAGGCAGGCCTCGTCGAGCGCCAGCCCTTCCTCGGGGCCCTGCACCAGTTGGGCGAAGCGCTGGCTGACCTCCACGGAGGTTCCACCGTAAAGGACCCGGGGCCGGCAGCCGCCGCTCGGCTACCGTCGACCCCCGGCTGCGCGTTCGGCGCAGCTCTTGGCGCGCGTCCCCGCAGCGGTGGCGCGCCGACAGGAGGAGATCGGTGCGCCTCTACTGGGAGGTGGTCCGCCAGACCGCTCGCCGCACGGCGACCTACCGCGGCGCCGCCCTGGCCGGGGTGGTGACCAACACGGTGTTCGGCTTCCTCCTCGCCTACGTGCTGCTCGCCGTCTTCCGGGAGCGACCCCAGATCGGCGGCTTCGACGCCGTCGACGCCGTGACCTTCACGTTCGTGGCCCAGGGACTGCTGGCGCCCGTCGGCGTCTTCGGCACGACGGAGATGGCCGAGCGGATCCGTACCGGTGAGGTCACCGTCGACCTCTGCCGACCGTACGACTACCAGGCCTGGTGGGCGGCCGTCGCCTACGGGCGAGCCGGCTTTCTCCTGGTTGTGCGGGGTGTGCCTCCGTTCCTGCTCGGCGCTCTCGTCCTCGATGTGCGCCGACCCGAGCAGGCGGGGACCTGGGCGGCCTTCCTCGCCGCCGTGGTCCTCGCCGTGGGGGTGGCCTTCGCCTGGGGCTTCCTGTTGCAGCTCAGCGCGTTCTGGCTCCTCGACGTGCGAGGCCCGAACCAGATCGGTTGGCTGACGGCCCAGTTCCTGGCCGGCACGTTCGTACCCCTGGTGCTGTTCCCGCCATGGCTGGAGGCGGTGGCCCGAGCGCTGCCGTTCGCGGCGATGATCCAGCTGCCCGTGGAGGTGTTCCTCGAGAAGCACCAGGGTCTCGACCTGGCCGGCGTGTACCTCCACCAGCTGGCCTGGGCCGCCGTGCTGGTGGCCGCCGGTCGGGTCGTGCTCGGCCGCGCCGAACGTCGGGTGGTGGTGCAGGGTGGGTGACGTCACCGCCACGGCCGGCACCTACGGCCGCCTCGTCGGCGGCCGGATCCGGGCCGACTGGCAGTACCGGACCTCCTTCGTGCTGTTCCTCGTCGGCCAGAGCCTCGTGGCCGGCTTCGAGTTCGCCTCCCTCGCCGTGCTCCTCGCCAACGTCGACGCGCTGGCCGGCTGGTCGGCCCTGGAGGTGGCCTTCCTCTATGGCGTGTCCGGGCTGGCCTTCGGCGTGGCCGACCTGTTCATCAGCCAGGTGGAGACCGCCGCCGTCCACATCAAGGCGGGCACCTTCGATCACTTCCTCGTCCGCCCGCTGGGCCCGCTGCTCCAGCTCTCGGCCGCCGAGTTCGCGCCCCGCCGGCTGGGCCGCTCGGTCCAGCCGGCCATCGTGCTCGCCGTGGTCCTCGGCCGCCTCGACGTCGACTGGACGGCCGCCCACGTCACCCTCGTCCCTCTGACCATCGCCTCGGCCGTGGTCATCTACGGGGCGATCTGGGTGGCGACGTCGTCGATCGCCTTCTGGACGGTGGAGACCCAGGAGATCGCCAACTCGTTCACCTACGGCGGCAACGAGCTCACCAGCTATCCGATCGACGTGCTCGGACGGTGGCTGCGGCGAGCCGTCACCTTCGTGGTCCCGCTGGCCTCGATCGCCTACCTCCCGGCCTGTGAGCTGTTCGCCAAGCCGCTGCCGTTCGGCCTCCCCCGGGCCGCGGCCTGGGCCGGCCCCATCGTTGCCGTGGTCGCCGTGGCCGCGGCGGGGACGATCTGGCGTACCGCCGTGCGCCACTACCGCAGCACGGGCAGCTGACGCGGGCCATGGCTCCGATCATCGAGCTCGAACGGGTCGCCAAGACGTTCGCCGTTCGTCACCGGGCCGGCCGGCTCCGCCGCCAGCGGCACGAGGTCCACGCCGTGGACGACGTGAGCTTCACCGTCGACCCCGGCGCCATGGTCGGCTACATCGGGCCCAACGGGGCCGGGAAGTCGACCACGGTCAAGATGCTGATCGGGATCCTCCTGCCCAGCCGGGGGACGGTCCGGGTGGACGGGCGGGACCCGAGCCGTCACCGGATCGCCGTGGCCAGCCGCATCGGGGTGGTGTTCGGGCAGCGCACCCAGCTCTGGTGGGACCTGCCCTTGATCGACTCCTTCGCCCTGTTGCGCCACGTGTTCCGCGTCCCCGCCGCCCGCCATGCCGCCACGCTGGCCACGCTCGTCGACCTTCTCGGCCTCGGCCCCTTCCTGGCCACGCCGGTGCGCCAGCTCTCGCTCGGGCAGCGCATGCGGGGCGAGCTCGCCGCCGCGCTCCTCCACGAGCCGCCGATCCTGTTCCTCGACGAGCCCACCATCGGCCTCGACCTCGTCGCCAAGGAGGCCGTCCGGTCCTTCCTCGCCCACCGCAACCGGGAGGCCGGGACCACTGTCCTGTTGACCACCCACGACCTGGTCGACGTGGAGCGCCTGTGCGATCGGATCCTCATCATCGACCGTGGCCGGGTCATCGAGGACGGCACCGTCGACGGCATCAAGGCCCGCTACGGCACCGAGCGGACCCTCGTCGTGGACCTCGAGGCCCCCCTCCCACCCGTCGCCATCGAGGGCGCAGCCGTCCTGCGGGTGGAAGGGCCCCGCCAGTGGCTGCGGTTCCACCGAGACGCGCACACCGCTGCCGACCTGATCGCCCGGGTGGCAGCCCTCGCCCCGGTGCGGGACGTGGCCATCGAGGAACCCGCCATCGAGGACGTGGTGCGCCACATCTACGGCCGGTGACGGCGGCCTACGGCTGGATCACCACCAGGCGCTCCTCGGTCATCTCCCGGACGGCGTGGTGCGGGCCCTCCTTGGTGTTGCCGCTGTCGCGGATGCCGCCGTAGGGCATCTGGTCGGTGCGGAACGTGGGCACCTCGTTCACCAGCACGCCGCCGAAGTCGAGAGTGCGGGCGGCCCGCAACGCACCGGCCAGCTCAGCGGTGAAGATCGACGCCTGCAGGCCGTAGCGGGTGTCGTTGGCCAGCCGCAGGCCCTCGTCGAGGTCGTCGTAGGTCTGGACCGCCACCACCGGGCCGAACACCTCGGTGTTGCACACCTTCATCTCGTTGGTCGTGGCGGTGAGCACGGTGGGGGCCAGCAGCCGGCCCCGGACGTCCCCGCCGGTGGCCACCTCGGCTCCCTCGGCCACGGCGTCGTCGACCCAGCCCTTCACCCGCTCGGTGTCGTCGGCGCTGATCAGCGCGGAGACGTCGGTGCCCTCGTCCATCGGGTCGCCGACGGTGAGGCTCTCCACCTCGGCCACCAGCTCGGCCACGAACCGGTCGGCGACCGAGTGGTGCACGAGCACCCGCTGGGTCGAGATGCAGGACTGGCCGGCGTGGCTGTAGCCGGCCACCTTGATCTTGCCGGCCGCCGCCTTCCAGTCCCCGCTGGGCTCGATGACCACGGGGGCGTTGTTGCCGAGCTCCAGGCCGACCTTCTTGCGGGCGGCCCGAGCCCGGATGTCCCAGCCCACGTCGGGTGACCCGGTGAAGCTGATCATGGCGATCCCCGGATGCTCGACGATGGCGCCACCCACCGCCGAGCCCCCCCCGGTGACCACGTTCACCCACCCTGGAGGAAGGCCGCACTCCTCCAGGAGCAGCTCGGCGAGGGCAATGGCCGAGAACGGCGTCTGGCTGGCCGGCTTCAGGACGGTGGCGCAACCGGCGGCGATGGCCGGTGCGATCTTGTGGGCGACCAGGTTCAGGGGGAAGTTGAACGGGGTGATGGCGCCGACCACGCCGATGGGGACCCGGTAGGTGAACCCGAGCTTGCCCTCCCCGGGCGGGGCGGCGTCCATGGGGATCATCTCCCCGGCCAGTGTCCTGGCCTCGACGGCGGCGAACTGGAACGTGAGCACGGCGCGGGCCGCCTCGGTGCGAGCGGTGGTGATCGGCTTGGCCGCCTCGTCGGCGATGGTGCGGGCGAAGTCGTCCTGTTGCTCGCGGAGGGCGACGGCGGCGGCGTCGAGGATGTCGGCCCGCCTCCAGGCCGGTAGGGGGTCCGCCATCGCCCCTCGGGCGGCGTCGACGGCCCGATCCACGAGCTCGGCGTCACCGACGGGAACCCGGCCGATGGTCCGGCCGTCGTAGGGGGAGGCGACCTCGACGCTCTCGTCGGTGCGCACCCGGTCGGCGCCGATGGGCAGGGCTCGGACGGTGGGCTGGGCCACGGCGGTCTCCTGGCTCCTGGAAGCGGTTCTGGGGCAGGCGGGCTGCAGGGGGACCGGGATCTGCCCCGGAACCGGCCATCGTAGGCTCGGCCGGGATGCCCAGCCGTTGGCCGTACCTCGACCACCCTGGCGTGCTGGCCATCGCCCATCGGGGCGGGGCCGGGGAGTGGCCCGAGAACACGATGCCCGCCTTCGCCGGCGCCGTCGCCCTCGGCTACCGCTACGTCGAGACCGACGTGCACGTCACCGCCGACGGCGTGCTCTTGGCCTTCCACGACGACCGGCTCGACCGGGTCACCGACCGCAGCGGTGTCATCAGCGAGCTGCCGTGGCGGGAGGTGAAGGAGGCCCGGGTCGACGGTCGGGAGCCCATCCCCCGCTTCGAGGACCTGCTCGGGACCTGGCCCGACCTCCGCGTCAACGTCGATCCCAAGCACAACGCCGCCGTCGACCCGCTCGTCGACGCCATCCGCAGGACCGGCAGCGTCGACCGGGTGGGGGCGGGTTCCTTCTCCGACCGTCGACTCGCCCGGCTCCGCGCCGCCCTGCCGGACCTGTGCACGTCGCCCGGTCCCGGCGGCATCGCGCGGCTGCGCAGCGCCTCCTACGGCCTGCCCGGTGGCGACCTCCCGGCCGGGTGCGTGCAGGTGCCGCCACGGTTCCGGGGGCGCACGCTGACCGACCGGCGGTTCGTGGCCGCCGCCCACGCCCGGGATCTCCAGGTCCATGTGTGGACCATCGACGATCCCGTCGAGATGACCGAGCTGCTCGACATCGGCGTCGACGGGATCATGACCGACCAGCCGGCTGTGCTGCGGGGCGTCCTCGCCGAGCGGGGCCAGTGGGTGTCCTGACCGCTGTCGTCGGTGGCCGGCGACGCTCGCGGGCAGGCGGCGGTGCACCGGCCCGGGCGATGCAGGGCTGAGGGGTGGAGACACCGCTCACGCCGCTCGACCTCCTGACCCGGGCCCGGCGGCTGTTCCCCGACCGCGTCGGCGTGGTGTCCGGTGCCGAGCGGTTCACCTACCGCCGCTTCGGCGAGCGCTGTGACCGGTTGGCCCGGGCCCTCACCACCGACCTCGGCGTGCGGCCCGGCGACCGGGTGGCGTGGCTCGGCGGCAACACCCACGAGCTGCTCGAGGCCTACTTCGGGGTGCTGTTGGCCGGGGCCGTCCTGGTGCCGCTCAACATCCGCCTCTCCCCGCCCGAGCTGCGCACGATCCTGGCCGACTGCGGAGCCCGGGTGCTGTTCCGCCATCCCGACCAGGGCGACCCCGGCGCCCCCGGCGTGACCGAGGTCGTGCTCGGCCCCGCCCACGAGTGCCTGCTCGCCGCCCAGCCGTCCGATCCGTGCCCCGTGCCGGAGATCGACGAGCGAGCCGTGGCCGAGATCTTCTACACGTCCGGGAGCACCGGTACACCGAAGGGGGCCATGCTCACGCACCGCAACCTGTACCTCCACGCCGTGCACTCAGCCCTGACGAACGGGATCACCGGCGAGGACGTGATCCTGCACACCATCCCGCTGTTCCACGTCAACGGGTGGGGCACGCCCCACTACGTCACCGGCCTCGGCGGGGTCCACGTGATGCTCGCCCGCTTCGACCCCGCCGAGGTGCTCCGCCTCATCGAGACCGAGCGGGTGACCCGCCTGTTCCTCGTCCCGGCCATGGCCACCGCCCTGCTCGCCTACCCCGACCTCGACGGCCGCGACCACTCGAGCCTGGTCCAGATCTCGGTGGGTGGCGCGCCCTCGCCCCGGCCGCTGCTGGCCGAGCTCGAGCGCCGGTTCGGGTGCACGGCCATCTGCGGCTACGGCATGACCGAGACCTCGCCCACCCTCACCCGCTCCCTCGACAAGCCGGGCCTCGAGCCGTCGCTCGACCGGCGAGCCACCACCGGCCTGCCCATCGTCGGGGCCGACGTCCGGGTGCTCGGCCACGGGGACGTCGAGGTGGCGTGGGACGGCGCCACCGCCGGTGAGGTCTGCGTGCGCTCGAACCACGTCATGAGCGGCTACTGGAACCGCCCGGGCGAGACCGCCGAGGCCGTGCGGGGCGGCTGGATGCGCACCGGCGACGTGGCCACCGTCGATCCCGAGGGCTACCTCACCATCGTCGACCGCACCAAGGATCTCATCGTGTCGGGAGGCGAGAACATCTCCGGCGTCGAGATCGAGAAGGCCCTGGCCGAGCACCCGGCCGTGCTCGAGTCGTCGGTGGTCGGCACCCCCGACGACCGGTGGGGCGAGGTGCCCCGCGCCTTCGTCGTCCTCCGTGTCGACGTCCCCGCTCCCAGCGCCGACGACCTGCGAGCCCACGTCCGCCAACACCTCGCCGGCTTCAAGGTGCCCAGGGACGTGGTCATCCTCGCCGAGCTCCCCCGGGGAGGCACCGGCAAGGTCTCCAAGCCGGCCCTGCGCTCTTGGACGCCCCCGCCGCCCTGAGCGCGCCGAACCGCCCGGGTCGGCTCGGTCAGGCGGCGGCGAGCACCCCTTCGAGGATGGAGAGGCCCAGGTCGAGCTCGTCGTCGGACACGGTGAGGGGCGGCACGAGGCGCAACACGTTCTCGTCCTGACCGCAGGTGAGTACGATGAGGCCCGCTTCCAGGCAACGCCGCTGCACGTACGCAGCGGTGCCCTTGTCGGTCAGGTCCACGCCGATCATCAGGCCCAGGCCCCGCACGTCCCACACCGGGCCGCCGACGCCGACCATGGCCCGAAGCCGTTCGAGCGCCCGATCGCCGAGCACGCCGGCCCGGGCACAGAGGCCGCCGACCTCGATCACGTCGATGGTGGCGATGGCGGCGGCGCAGGCCACCGGGTTCCCGCCGAAGGTCGAGCCGTGGGCGCCCCTCGGCCAGCGCTCCATCAACGCACGGGAGGCGACGATGCCGCCGAGGGGTAGGCCCGAGGCGACACCCTTGGCGAAGAGCACCACGTCGGGGGCGACACCGAGGCGCTCGGCCGCGAACGGGGCGCCGGTGCGGCCCATCCCGGTCTGCACCTCGTCGAAGATCAAGACGATGCCATGGGTGTCGCAGCGCTCACGCAACCCGCCCAGCCAGGCGGCGGGGGGGACGAGGTAGCCGCCCTCGCCGAGCACCGGCTCGACGACCATGGCTCCCACGTCGCCGCCTCGGGCCTCGTGGGCGAGCACGTCGTCGAGCACCGCCAGAGCCGTCGCCACCTCCGACGCCCGCTCGCTCTCGGTGGCCCGCCCGGGGGGACCGCAGTACGGGGCGATGTGCACGCCAGGCAACAACGGCTCGTAGCCGGCCCGGTAGGCGGCCTTCGCGGTCGTGAGCGAGGTGGCGGCCAGGGTGCGGCCGTGGAAGGCCCGGCCGAAGGCGATGACGCCGCCTTTGCCCGTGGCCCGCCGAGCCAGCTTGAGGGCGCCGTCGACGGCCTCGGCACCGGAGTTGCACAGGAACACCTGCGGCGAGTCGAGGAACGGGACCAACCGGCCGACTCGCTCGGCCAGCTCGATGTAGGGCCGATGGCGGACCACCACCGAGGTGTGGACCAGCCGGCGAGCCTGGGCCTCGACGGCAGCCACGACGTGGGGGTGGCAGTGGCCCACGTTGGTGACGGCGATGCCGGACCCGAAGTCGAGGAAGCGGCGTCCCTCCACATCGACCAGCCAGGAGCCCTCACCCCGTTCGGCCACCACGTCGAAGACGCCGGGCACCACGCCGGCGACGGCGTCTTCGCCACGGGCCAGCCAGTCCCCGGTGGCGCTGCCGGCGGCGACGGCGGCCGCGCGGCTCAGCGTCATGTCCCGTCCCCTGCGCCCGGTGTCGGTCGGTTGTCGAGCTGGGCTCGCTGAAGGCGGCCCGAGTAGTCGACGTAGACGGTCTTGACCTGGCTGAACTGCTCGATGCCCCTGGTCCCGGCCTCCCTGAACCCGTTGCCGGTGTGCTTGGTCCCGCCGAAGGGGAGGGGGATCTCGGCCCCGATGGTCGGGGCGTTGACGTAGACGATCCCGGCGTCGATGGCATCGACGGCAGAGAGGGCGGTGCCGATGTCGCTCGTGTAGACGGCCGCCGACAGCCCGTACTCGACGCTGTTGACCACGTCGACGGCGTCGGCGAGATCGGCCACCTCGAGCACGGCCAGCACGGGACCGAACACCTCCTCGCGGGCGATGCGGTGATCGGGCTGGACGCCGGTGAGGACGGTGGGGGCGAAGAAGGTGCCGCCTACGCAGCCGTCGGGATGGAGAGCCGATGCCCCGTGGGCAACCGTCGCCCCCTCGGCGACGGCGTCGTCGACCATGGCGGCGATGCGCTCGCCGGCTCGGGCGTCGATCACCGGGCCGAGGTCGGCGCGGGGGTTGGTGGGGTCACCGGCGACGAGCTCGGCCGCCCGCTTCACGATGCGGTCGACCAGCGGGCCGGCCACGTCGGGGTGGACGATCAGGCGGGATGTCGACGTGCATCTTTGGCCGGCGGTGCCGAACGCCCCAAACACGGCTCCGTCGGTGGCGAGGTCGAGGTCGGCGTCGGGGCGCACGACCATCGCGTTCTTTCCCCCCAGCTCGAGCGAGACGAGCCGGGGGCCACTCTCCATCGCCGACGCCGCCACCGCTCGCCCGGTCGGCACCGATCCGGTGAAGCTCAGCGCACCGACGCCCGGGTGGGTGGCCAGCGCAGCGCCCGGTTCGGCGTGGCCGTGGACCACCTGCACGAGCGCTTCGGGCACACCGGCGTCGGTGCAGGCACCCACGAACGCCTCGCAGCAGGCCGGGGCGTGCTCGGAGGGCTTGATCACGATGCCGTTGCCGGCCAGCAGGGCCGGGAAGATCTTCCAGGAGGGGATGGCCACCGGGAAGTTCCACGGGGTGATCATCCCGACCACCCCCACCGGCTGACGCGTGGTCCAGCACAACTTCGAGGCGAGCTCGGAAGGCACCGTCTCACCCCATGCGGCGCGACTCTGGCCGGCCACGAAGTGGGCCATGTCGATGGCCTCCTGCACGTCGCCCCCGGCCTCCAGCAGGATCTTGCCCGCCTCCCGGGCCACGAGGTCGGCCAGCTCGACCTTGCGGGAGGCGAGGAGGGTCCCGGCGGCGGCGATGATCTCGCCCCGGGCCGGCACCGGCACGCGGGCCCACGCCGGCTGCGCCTCCCCGGCGGTGGCGACGGCCCGGTCGACGTCGCTCGCCGTGCTGGACGGGAAGGACCCGATGACGTCGGTGGGACGGGCCGGGTTGACCGATGCGAACGTGGCCACTGGATCTCCTCCGAACGGTCGAACTGTGACGAGCGAAGACGCCACTGTAACGTCTGTTCCATGACCGTGGATGAACGGATCGTCGCCGCGAAGGACGAGCTGCCGCCGGCGGAGCGACGGGTAGCCGAGGCGGTGCTGGCCGACCCGGAGGTGGTGGCGTTCGGCACCGTGGCCCAGGTGGCGTCCCGGGCCTCCACCAGCGGCCCCACCGTCGTGCGCCTGGCCGGGCGCCTCGGCTTCGGCGGCTTCGCCGACCTACAGGACGCCATCCGGGCCGAGCTCGGCGAGCGGCTGCGCCCGGCCACCGTGCGCATCCGGGAGCGACCGGTGCACGACGCCGTGGGCCGGACGTTGGCCGCCGAGCTCGAGAACGTCCACGCCACCCTGGAGGCGGTCGAGCCCGAGGCCTTCGGCGTCGCCGTTGGACTGCTGGCGAGCCGCCGGAGGAGCGTGCGGCTGCTGTCCGGAGACGCCACCCATGGTGTTGCCCACCTCCTCTCCTCGAGCCTCGGGCAACTGCGCGCCGGGGTCGAGCTGCTCGACGGATCCGAGGTCCGGGTGGCCCGCGACATCGCCGTCCTCACACCCGGTGATGTCGTGGTGGCCATCGACCTGCGCCGCTACGAGCGCTGGGTGGTGGCAGCGGCGGCCGAGGCCCGCCGGCGGGGCGCCGAGGTGGTCGCCGTCACCGACAGCGCCCTGTCGCCGCTGGCCGTCGGCGCGTCGGCCACGTTCGTGGTCACCGCCGCCAACCCGGGCCCGTTCGACAGCCACGTCGGCACCCTGGCCATGGCCAACGCCCTCGTCGCCGCCGTGGCCGGCCGCCTGCGAGCTTCGGCGGCCGCACGACTCGACCGCATCGAGGCCGCCTGGCAGGAGACCGGCGCCCTGGTCGCCGAGTGACCCATCCGGTTCTCGGGACTCGGGCATGGTGATGGCCGTGCCCATGTCCCGAGAACCGCGGGCCAGCGAGATCTAGGGTCGGCGACCGTGGCCGAGGGGTGGCCGACGGAGACCGTCAGGAGTGACGGCGGCGTGGTGTGCAGCGTCGACCGTCTCGCCTCCGAAGCCGGAGTCGCAATGCTCCGGGCCGGTGGCAACGCCGTCGACGCCGCCGTGGCCGCCAGCGCCGTCCTCACCGTGACCACGCCCCACATGTGCGGCATGGGTGGCGACCTGTTCGCGCTGGTGCACGGCCCGGCCACCGCCGCCGCCGAACCCCTGGTGCTCAACGCCTCGGGCCGGGCCGGCAGCGGCGCCGATCCCGACCGTCTCAGGGCCGAAGGACACACCCGCATGCCCTTTCGGGGCGACGTGCGCAGCGCCCCGGTGCCGGGGTGTGTCGACGGTTGGCTCGCTCTCCACGGCCGGCTCGGCCGGCTCGGCCTACCCGACGTGCTGGCTCCGGCGGTGTCCCTCGCCGAGGGAGGCTTCCCGGCCTCGCCACTCCTGGCCTTCATGCTGCCCGCCCTGGAAGGCGTCGATGGTTGCGACGAGCTGACCGGTCCCGACGTCGACACCGGTGACCACCTACGCCGGCCGGGTGCGGCCCGGACGCTGCGAGCCATCGCCGCCGAGGGCCGTGACGGGTTCTACGGCGGTGAGTTCGGCGAACGGCTGGTCGAGGTGGGGGCCGGCGAGTACACCGCCGACGACCTGGCCCGGCCCGGTGCGGACTGGGTCGCCGGCCTGGCCCTCGACGTGTGGGGCCACCGGGTGTGGACGGTGCCGCCCAACTCGCAGGGCTACCTGTCGCTGGCCGCCGCCTGGATCGCCGAACGGGTGGGTCTGGCCGTCGGGGGCGAGCTCGACCCGGCCGACGACGCCTGGGCGCACTGCCTCGTCGAGGCGTCCCGGCTGGCGGCCTACGACCGGCCCCAGGTTCTGCACGAACACGCCGATGCGACCCGCCTGCTGGCCCCCGACCGGCTGGCCGAGCGAGCCGACCGCTTCGACCCCCAGCGAGCCGCCGCGCTCCCCGGCCCTTCCAGTGCGGGCGGCACCATCTACCTCTGCACCGCTGACGGTGACGGCCTGGCCGTCAGCCTCATCCAGTCGAACGCCTCGGGCTTCGGTTGCCACGTGGCCGTCCCAGGGACCGGGGTGCTGCTCCACAACCGGGGCGTCGGCTTCTCCCTGGAGGCGGGCCACCCGGCCGAGTACGGCCCGGGGCGACGGCCCCCGCACACGCTCTCCCCCGCGCTCGTCACCCGGGACGACGGCTCGCTGCGCACCGTGCTCGGCACGATGGGGGGCGACTCGCAGCCCCAGGTGGTGGTCCAGATGCTGGCCCGGCTGCTCGTCGCCGGCCAGGATCCCGGGGCGGTCATCGGCGGGCCCCGGTTCACGCTGGCCGCCGACGGCAGCACCGGCTTCGACCTGTGGGAACGGCCCGACCACCACGTCCGGATCGAGCACCACTCCCCCGCGGCCTGGCGGGAGGGCCTCGAACGCCGTGGGCACCGGGTCGAGGTGGCCGAGCCCGACGTGGCCGGCTTCGGCCACGCCCACCTCATCGACCTCGACCGCGAAGGCCACCCCGCCGGCGCCGCCGACCCCCGCGCCATGGTGGGCGCAGCGTTGGGGGTGTAGCCGAAGGCTGGCGCTCCGATCGAGCGACGGCCGGACCGCCGTCAGGGGCGGTGACCGACCGAACGGTCCGTACCGAAGATCGGCTCCCGGCCCTCCAGGTGGGCGATGACGGCTTCGACCTGGTCGGGGGAGCCGATGATGGCCGCCATGCGGCGGGACTCGTCCAGGAAGGACTCGGCCAGGGGACGTTGGCCGGCCGCGTTCAGGAGGGCCTTGGCCCCCTGCACCGCCTCGGGGCTCTTGCCGGCGATCTCCCGAGCGAGGGCGAGGGCGTCGTCCCTGGGCGACTCGGACAGCCGAGTGGCGAGGCCGAGCTCGACGGCTTCGGTGCCTGACACCGTCCGCCCGGTGAAGGTGAGCTCCTTGGCCACGTCGAGGCCGACCAGGCGGGAGAGCATCTGCGTGCCGGTCATGTCGGGGAGCAGGCCCCAGCGGATCTCGAGCACCGACAGGGTGGCGTCGGGGGCGATGATCCGGATGTCGGCGCCGAGGGCGATCTGCAGGCCGCCGCCGAGGGCGGGACCGTGCAGGGCGGCGATGACCGGTTGGGGGAGGTCGGTCCAGCCGTAGGCCACCTCCTGGGCCCAGTTGGTGATGCGGCCGGGGAGGCGGTCGGTCAGGGCCCCGGCCGGCGGCGCCGGGCCATCGCCCTGGGCGCCATCACGGCCGGCTCCCTCGGCGCCGGTCGCACCACCGGCGAGCGCCGCGAACATGGCCATGTCCAACCCGGCGCAGAACCCCCGGCCCTCACCGGACAGGACCACCGCTCGGACGTTGGTGTCGGCCCGCAGGCGGGCGACGGCCTCGGCGATGGCGACGAACATGGCCCGATCGAGGGCGTTGAGCTTCTCGGGACGGTTGAGACGCACATCGGCGACCCCTCCGTCGATGGTGACGGTCACCCGCTCGGCCACGGGACCCAGTCCAGCACAGGACGATCTTGTGGACCGACGGTGGACGACCGCGGCCCGCCCTGGGGACGGAGGAGGCCGGCCCTGGGGACGGCCAAGAAATCTGCGGGGACAACTTGGGGATCTTCGGAAAACCCTTGACCACGGGTCCGTGAACGGCGCATCGTGAGGACATCCGGAGGTGCTCCTCAGGGAGTGCCAGCGGAGAGGTTCGCCGGCATCGGCGGCCACCTCCCTCGGGAGGCGGTGCGCAGCCGACGGACCGTCAGGGGTCGGCCCCGAGGAGTTGATCGGCTTCGGCCGGGAGGCTACTCGGGGCCACCTCGCGTCCGGGCCCGAGGCGATGGTGACGAGACGGCGGTACCGTCCCCGGATGTCCCCCAAGTCGTTCCTCCTCGACGAGGCCCTGCACCGCTACATCGTCGAACACGGCACCCCGCCCGACGAGCACCAGTCGGCCTTGATCGAGCGCACCACCGCCCTCGGAGCCGTGGCCGGCATGCAGATCGCCCCCGAGCAGGGGGCCCTCCTCACGCTGCTCACCCGGATCCTGGGCACGCGGCGGGCCGTGGAGGTGGGTACCTTCACCGGCTACTCGGCGCTGGCCATCGCCCGGGGCCTCGACGAGGGGGGCCGCCTCCTGTGCTGCGACGTGAACGAGGAGTGGACGGCGCTGGCCACCGAGGCGTGGGCCGGCGCCGAGGTGGCCGACCGCATCGAGCTCCGCCTCGCCCCCGCGCTCGACACCCTGCGATCGCTGCCCCCCGAGCCCACCGTCGACCTCGCCTTCGTCGACGCCGACAAGCAGGGCTACGTCGCCTACCACGAGGAGCTGGTCCCCCGGCTGCGCCGTGGCGGTCTGCTCCTGGTGGACAACACCCTGTGGGCCGGCCGGGTGGTCGACGCCGCCGCCGATGACGACGACACCGTGGCCATCCGTGGCTACAACGACCACGCGGCGGCCGACGACCGGGTCGACACCGTGTTGGTCCCCGTGGCCGACGGCCTGACGCTCTGCCGCCGTCGCTGAGGCCCGTCCCCGGCCGGCGACCGGCGCGCCGCCGGCGCCCGAGGCGGTGATCAGCTCGACTCGTCCTGGCCCTCCAGGGCGGCTCGGGCTTCACAACGCGCCGCCTGCTCGTCCCGGCCGAGGGCCCAGAGCACCACGGCGAGGTCGTGATCGCACTGGGCGGCGTCGCGAAGCCGGCCGAGGTCGGCGTAGCCCTGGCGGGCGGCAACCAGGCGACGCCCGCCCTCGTCGGATCGGCCCATGGCGTGGAGGGCCACCCCGAGGTTCTGGTTGCAGGCAGCGACGTCACCCGCCCGGCCGAGGGACTCGAAGATGGACCGGGCCGCGAGCAGGCGCTCGACGGCGTCGTCGAGGCGGCCGACGTCGTGGCAGGCCACCCCCAGGTCGTACTCACAGACGGCGAGCGCGTCGGGACGACGGGCGGAGATGAACACTTCCCGCGCCTCGGTGAGCAGCCGGGCGGCCTCCTCGGGACGGCCGAGGGAGTGGAGCACGACCGCCCGGTCGAGGTCGCACACCGCCGCCCGCACCACCATCCCCGCGGTCCGGTGCTCCTCGGCGGCCTGCTGCAGGAGATCGGCGGCCTCATCGTGCCGGCCGTGGGATTGCAGGCTGACAGCCAGCGCGGCCCGACAGGCGGCCCGGTCGGCGGCGGTCGCCTCGACGGCGCCCCGCGCCGGGTCCAGCGAGTCGGCGGTCCCCGAAGGGCCGGAAGGGGAGGAGGAGGAGGAGGCGGCGGCGTCGAGTCGGACGAGCGCGGCCTGCAGCCAGTCGAGGGCCCCGTCCTGTTGACCGAGGTCGGCGAGGAGGTCGCCGACGAGGCGTTCGGCTCGGCCGGCGGCCGCCGACCAACCACAGACGATGAACAGGTTGACGGCCTCGACGGCGGTGGCGACGGCGTCGTCGAGCCGTCCGTGGCGCCGGTGATCGAGGGAGCGCGCCAGGAGGGCGCGCCCTCGGGCCGCATCCCCGCCCGGAGCAGGGTCGTCAACGGTCGCCGGCGACGCCGCCGGGTCGTCGTCGGTCATCCGTGCCCGCTCCCCACGGGAACGAGGATCTCACCTTCGCGGGTCCCGTTGGCTACCGTTCCCCGATCCGCCTCGGCGCTTGGGGAGCCGGCCCGGTTCCACTGGTCGCTCGCAACGCCGCGACCGCCTCTCGCCGCCGACCACGGAGGTGCCCATGGCCAACCGACCCCGGATCGTGCTCCTCGGCCGGCAGGGCTCGGGCAAGGGCACGCAGTCGGCCCGCCTGGCCGCCCACCTCGGGGTGCCGCACGTATCGACCGGTGACCTGTTCCGCACCGCGGTGCGAGACGGCACCGCACTCGGGCGGCGGGTGGGCGACATCCTCGACGACGGCGGTCTGGTCCCCGACGACATGGTCATCGAGGTGGTGCGTGAGCACGCTGCCCGCCGTGGGCTCGACGCCGGGGGCTACGTGCTCGACGGCTTCCCCCGCACCGTGGTCCAGGCCGAGGCCTACTTCGGCACCGACGCCGCCCTCACCCAGGCCGGGCACCGCCCCGACGTCGCCGTGGAGCTGGACGTGCCGGCCGAGCTCGTGCTGGCCCGGCTGGCGGCGCGGCGGGTGTGCCCGGTCGACGGTTGGACCACCACCGTCGAGGATCCGACGGTCGAGGCCGTCCGCTGCCCCGACGGGCACCTCGCCGTGCAGCGGCCGGACGACACGCCCGAGGCCATCGGTCGCCGCCTCGCCCTGTACGAGGTCGAGACCGGCCCTCTCGGGCCCTGGTTCGCCGCCCACGGCCTGCTCGCCCGCGTCGACGGCACCGGCGACCCCGACGTGGTGTTCCAGCGGATCCTCGACGAGCTCGAGCCGTTCCTCGACCGCTCCCCGGCCACCACGGGCTGAGCTTGGCCGTCACGGCGCGCGGCGTTCACGGGGCTGCTGTTGACACGCTGACAGATCAGGCTAAGTTGCGCCTAACCGCCGGGTCATGACGGGTGTCACACCGACTCGGCGAGCGTGCGGGAGCGCACACACATCAATCGACGACGGGGGAACACCGTGTCAGATCGCCGGTCCAGTGTCTCGAAGGGGATCGCTGCTGCGATCGCGTTGCTGCTCTTCGCCGCCGGGTGCGGCGGCGGCGATGCCGGCACGAGCTCCGATGAGGAGGCCGGCGACCCGGTACGGGGTGGGTCGGTGGCCTACGGCCTTGAGGCCGAGACCACCGGGGGCTGGTGCCTGCCCGAGGCCCAGCTCGCCATCTCCGGCATCCTGGTGGCCCGCACCGTCTACGACACCCTCACCGCGCCGAACGGCGACGGCGAGTACGTCCCCTACCTGGCCAAGTCGGTGGAGGGCAACGAAGACTCCACCGAGTGGACGATCACCCTCCGCGAGGGCGTCAAGTTCCACGACGGCACCCCGCTCGACGCCGAGGTGGTCAAGAACAACCTCGACGCCTACCGGGGCAAGTACGAGGGGCGGGCCCCCCTGCTCTTCCTGTTCGTCTTCCAGAACCTGACCGACGTGGCCGTGGTCGACGACATGACCGTCAAGGTGACCACCGAGAAGCCGTGGGTGGCCTTCCCGGCCTACCTGTTCGCCAGCGGCCGGCTCGGCATCATGGCCCAGTCCCAGCTCGACGACCAGGAGTCCTGTGACCGCAAACTGGTCGGCACCGGCCCGTTCAAGCAGAAGAGCTGGCGGGTGAACCAGGAGTTCGTGGCCGAGAAGAACCCCGACTACTGGCAGGAAGCCCCCGACGGCAAGCCCTACCCCTACCTCGACGAGATCCGCTTCCAGCCCACTCCCGAGCCGGCCCAGCGCATCAACGGCCTCCAGGCCGGTCAGCTCCAGATGATGCACGCCTCGGGAGCCGACGAGTTCGTCGACCTGCGGGCCCTGGAGGAGGCCGGCACCGTCGAGCTCTACGAGTCCGAGAAGTTCGCCGAGGTCAGCTACGTGATGATCAACGCCTCGGTGCCCCCGACCGACGACGTCCGGGTCCGCCGAGCCCTGGCCATGGCCATCGACCGCCAGGAGTACAAGGAGATCATCAACCAGGGCCTGTTCACGATGGCCTCTGGCCCCTACGCCCCCGGCAGCATCGGCTACCTCGAGGACAGCGGCTACCCGACCTACAACCCCGAGCGGGCCAAGGAGCTCGTGGAGGAGTACGAGGACGAGAAGGGTCCGCTCAAGATCACCTTCAAAGGCACGCCCAGCCCGGCCATCCAGCGGGTGGCCCAGTTCCTCCAGGAGAGGCTGAAGGAGGTGGGCATCGAGTTCACGCTCCAGACCGTCGAGCAGTCCGAGCTCATCAACACCGCCATCAGCGGCGACTTCCAGCTCATCGGGTGGCGCAACCACCCCGGCGGCGACCCCGACGAGCAGTACGTCTGGTGGTACAAGGGCAGCCCCGCCAACTTCGGGCGGTTCCAGGACGACGTGATGCAGGGGCTCCTCGACGAGGGCCGCTCCGAGGCCGACCCGGCCAAGCGCAAGGAGATCTACGAGGACGTCAACCGGCGCTTCGCCGACCAGGTGTGGAACCTGTG
The DNA here is from genome assembly GCA_030447445.1 of Acidimicrobiales bacterium. GTDB lineage: Bacteria > Actinomycetota > Acidimicrobiia > Acidimicrobiales > Iamiaceae > JAUJOW01. Next base: position 142,059 of record JAUJOW010000002.1, read on the forward strand.
GGCCAACTGGACCCGCTGGGTGGTGGCCTACGTCGACGGTGTCCACGGCGTCAACCTGGAGACCGCCCCCAAGCTGCCCGACGGCAGCGATCCGTTCCCGGGTCTGGCCACCGGCCACCCCGTGCACGGCATCTGGATCGAAGAGTGACCGGGAGCCGATCGTGACCGCCGCTGATGGTCACGATCGGCCAGGCCGGTGCCCACACCCTGACGCTCCCGACACCCCGGAGGGACAGCAATGGCAGCGCTGGTAGCCAAGAAGCTGGTCCAGCTGGTGCTCGTCGTCTTCCTGGTGACGCTGTTCACCTTCATGCTGGTGCAGCTCAAGCCCGGTGAGCCCGAAGACCTGCTCGTGCCCCTCAGCTCGGTGGGCACCACCGAGGAGGCCAAGCAGGTCATCGACGAGTACAAGGCCGACATCCGGGCCGACCTCAACCTCGACAAGCCGCTGTACGAGCAGTACTTCCTGTGGCTGGGTGGCTTCGTCACCGGTGACCTCGGCGACTACTACAACGTGTCGAGCCAGCGACCGGTCTCGGACCGGGTGAGCGACTCGCTGCCGGTGTCCATCCAGCTCATGGTCTACGCCCAGCTCCTGGCCCTGGTGGTGGCCATCCCCATGGGGGTGTACTCCGCCTACCGGGCCAACCGCCCCTCGGACAAGGCCGCCAACACCACCGCCTTCGCGATGCTGGCCATGCCCAACTTCGCGCTGGGCCTGGTCCTCGCCTACTACGTCGGCGTGGTGCTGGGCTGGGTACCCCCCACCGGATACACCGCCCCCGACGAGAACCTCGTGGACCACGTCAAGACCATGGCCCTCCCCGCCCTCAGCCTGGCCGTCGGCCAGATCGCCATCTACATGCGGCTGCTGCGCAGCGACATGATCCAGACCCTCCAGGAGGACTTCATCCTCATGGCCAAGTCGAAGGGCATCTCCAACGCCCGGGTGCTGTGGCGCCACGCCCTGCGCCCGTCCAGCCTGACCCTGCTCACCGTGGCCGGCCTCAACGTCGGGGCGTTGATCGGCGGGCGCCGTGGTCATCGAGAACGTGTTCGCCCTGCCCGGCATGGGCGTCCTCATCGCCGAAGCCATCCTGAGCAACCAGTTCATCGCCCTGCAGAGCGGCGTGGCCATCATCGCCATCGGCTACGTGCTCATCAACTTCTTCCTCGACTTTCTCTACACCGTCCTCGACCCCCGGATCCGCAATGTCCGCGCCCGCTGAACCCACCGAAGCCATGCTCGGCCCGACCGGCTCCACCGGTCCCGGGGCCGCCACCACCGATCCCACCACCGAGCCCACCGACAGCGCGGTCACCAAGAAGAAGGGGTTGAGCATCGGCGCCTGGCTGGCCATCGGGTGGCTCGCCCTCATCACGGCGCTCGCCCTGCTGGCCCCGGTGCTGCCCATGGACGGGCCGAACGAGTCGTTCGGCGAGATCGCCCGCGAGGGGCCCGGCGCCGAGGGCCACATCCTCGGCGGCGACGGCATCGGGCGGGACATGTTCAGCCGGACCGTCTACGGGGCCCGGTCCTCGCTCCTCATCGGGGTGGCCTCGATCCTCATCGGCCTCATCGTCGGTGGCCTGGCCGGGCTGATCGCCGGCTACTTCCGGGGTCGGCTCGACACGGTCCTCACCGGCACGTTCGACATCCTCCTCGCCTTCCCCTCGCTCGTCCTCGCCCTCTCGCTGGTGTCGTTCTTCCGAGCCGATCCCGAGGCCGGCACCGGTGGGCTGCCGCCGGCCCAGATCGTGGTCGTCGCCCTCGGCATCGTCTCCATCCCGATCCTGGCCCGCATCACCCGGGCCAACACGCTCACCTGGGCCCAACGAGAGTTCGTCCTCGCCGCCCGAGCCCAGGGGGCGAAGCACCCCCGCATCCTCTTCAGGGAGGTACTGCCCAACGTGTTGCCGGCCATGTTCTCCATCGCCCTGCTCGGCATCGGCGTGGCCATCATCGCCGAGGGCGGCCTCAGCCTCCTCGGCGTCGGCGTGGAGCTGCCCACCCCGTCGTGGGGGAACATCATCGCCGAGGGCCGGGGCAGCCTGCGCAACGCCCCCCACATCGTCTTCATCCCCTCGATCGCCATCTTCCTGACCGTCCTCGCCCTCAACTACATGGGCGACGTCATCCGCACCCGATTCGACGTCCGGGAGAGCGCGCTGTGACCGCCCCCGTCCCCACCCTCGACCAGCGACCCGAGCCCGGCGGCGCGGGTTGCCTGCTCGAGGTGGACGACCTGCGCACCTCCTTCCGCACGGACCGTGGCATGGTGCGGGCCGTCGCCGGCGTGACCCTCAACCTCGAGCGGGGCAAGACGCTCGGCATCGTGGGCGAGTCCGGGTCGGGCAAGTCGGTGCTGGCCCGCTCGATCATGGGCATCGTGCCGAACAACGCCGAGCGGGAGGGCAGCATCCGCTTCGAGGGCACGGAGATCTCCGGCCTCTCCCAGGCCCGCATGCGGGAGTATTGGGGCCAGCAGATGGCGATGGTCTTCCAGGACCCGATGACGGCGCTCAACCCGGTGCTCAAGATCGGGCGCCAGATCACCGAGTCGCTCCACGAGCACCTCGAGTTCTCCAAGGAGGAGGCCAACCAGACCGCCCTGGCCCTGCTCAAGTCGGTCGGCATCCCCGAGCCGGCCCGGCGGCTGAAGGAGTACCCCCACCAGCTCTCGGGGGGCATGCGCCAGCGGGTGATGATCGCCATCGCCCTGGCCTGCGGCCCGAAGCTGCTGTTCGCCGACGAGCCGACCACCGCCCTCGACGTGACCGTGCAGGCCCAGATCCTCGACCTGCTCCAGTTCCAGCAGCGTGAGCGGTTCATGGGGATGATCCTCGTCACCCACGACCTCGGCGTGGTGGCCGGCCGGACCGACCACATCGGGGTCATGTACGCCGGCCGCATCGTGGAGACCGGCCCCACCCGCACCCTGTTCGCCCACGTGCGCCACCCCTACACCGAGGCGCTGCTGCAGTCGATCCCCAAGATCGAGCTGCCCAGCCACAGCCGCCTGCAGTCCATCGCCGGCCGGCCCCCCAACCTGGTGAACACCCCGCCGGGGTGCACCTTCGCCCCCCGCTGCCCCTACGCCCAGGACCGCTGCCGCGAGGAGGAGCCGCCGCTGATCGAGGCCGAGCAGCCCGGCCACTTCCACCGCTGCTGGTTCCCGGTCGGCACCCCGGCCAACCCGGCCTACAACGCCGAGGCCAGCGCCGAGGCAACCGCCCGGGGCGAGGCCACCTTCGACCGCATCGCCGCCGCCAAGGCCGACGCCGCCAGGGAGGACTCGACCGCCTCGGCCGGCTTCGCCCCCGCTCCGACCGCGGTCGACGGCGAGGCCGACGCCGACGCCGAGAGCTCGGTGAGCGCCGCGGGCGCGGGCAACGTCGGTGGCATCCACAACCGGGCCGGTGACGACGATGCCCCCGGCGGCGGGCGCCCCCGCCGGCGACAGCCCCTGCGGGCGCGACGTCAGACCTCGACCACCGACAACGGGGAGCGCACCGATGGCCGGTAGCGGTACCGCCCACCTCCGGCCGCCTGACGAGACCCTCCTGCGGGTGGAGAACCTGGTGGTGGAGTTCCCGTCCAAGCGGGGCAAGGTCAACGCCGTCTCCAACATCAGCCTCGACGTGAAGAGCGGGGAGACCCTCGGGCTGGTCGGCGAGTCCGGTTGCGGGAAGTCGACCACCGGCAAGGCCATCATGCAGCTCCCGCCGCCGACGAGCGGGAAGGTGCTCTTCAAGGGCACGGACCTCACCTCGCTCAAGTCGGCCGACCTGCGCCGGGTGCGGACCAGCATCCAGATGATCTTCCAGGACCCGATCTCGTCGCTGAACCCGCGGCGCCGGGTGGAGGACATCGTGGCCGAGGGGCTGCGCATCTGGAGCATCGGTGACGACGCGTCGCGGGACCGCAAGGTCGACGAGGCGCTCGAGACGGTCGGCCTCGACCCCTCCACGGCCAAGGGCCGCCGGCCCCACCAGTTCTCCGGGGGCCAGTGCCAGCGCATCTCGATCGCCCGGTCGGTCGTCACCGACCCCAACCTGATCATCTGCGACGAGCCGGTGTCGGCCCTCGACGTGTCCGTGCAGGCCCAGATCCTCAACCTGCTCGAGGACATGAAGGAGCGCTACCAGCTCACGCTGATCTTCATCGCCCACGACCTGGCCGTGGTCAAGAACGTCAGCGACCGGGTGGCGGTGATGTACCTGGGCAAGATCTGTGAGATCGCCCCGCCGGACCAGCTCTTCGCACAACCGGCCCACCCCTACACCGCCGCCCTCCTCGACGCCATCCCCGTCCCCGACCCGACGGTGAAGCCCCACGAGCAGCCGACGCTGGAAGGTGACCTGCCGTCTCCCGTTGCCCCGCCGAGCGGATGCCGGTTCCGCACCCGGTGCCCGAAGGCGCAGGAGCGCTGCGCCCAGGAGGAGCCCTGGGTCAGGGAGGTCGCATCAGGCCAGTTCGTGGCCTGCCACTTCCCGCTCGTGGGTGACGACGCCCCCCCGGTCGACCAGAGCACGACGATGCAGCCTCAGGCGGCGCCGGCGTCGGCCTGAGCGCACCGGCACCTCGCGAGGAGGTGGCGTGAGTCGGCAGAGGAGGACGAGGACCCGACTGGAGCCCGAGGTGCGGCGCGAACTGATCCTGGATGCCGCCGAGGAGGTGTTCCGGGGACGGGTGATCACCGACGTCACCTTCGAGGAGGTGGCCGACGCCGCCGAGGTGTCCAGGGCCCTCGTCTACAACTACTTCGGCGACCGCAACGGGCTGCTGGCGGCGGTGTACGTCCGCAGCCTGGTCCGCCTCGACCGAACGCTCCTCGCCTCCCTCGACCCCGGTCTGGCGCCCGTCGACCAGCTCCGGCCGCTGGCCCGCGCCTATCTCGGCTTCGCCCGGGACAACGGCGCCACGTGGCGGGTGCTGGCGTCCACCGGCGCCGTGCAACACCCGGCGGTGCAGGCCATCCACCGCACCCGCTTCGAACGGCTGGCGGCGCTCTGGGGTGGGTCGCCCGAGGCCCGGATCGCTGCTCGCACGGTGGCCGGCATGCTCGAGGCGGCCACCGTGGACTGGCTCGACGAGGACGGCATCGACGGCGAGGTCGTGGTGGACACGGTGTGCCGGCTCCTGGCCTTCGGGCTCAGCGGGCTCACCGGGCTCACAGGGCTAGCCGGGCTCCGCGGGGCCGGCGGGCTCAGCACCGAGGGTCAGATGCCGAAGGAGGCCCGGTCGACGGCGTCCACGGCGTCGGCGGAGCCCCCCACGTCGACCCGGGCCGCGCCCGTCCGCCCGTAGAGGTAGAGCAGCACCTCGACGGGCGGGCCCGAGAGGACGACGGTGCGTCGGCCCCGCCCGGCCCGCACCACCTCGCCGCCGTCCCGGCGAACCTCGAGGGTGACGTCTGGGGGGCGGGCCTTGGCCACCATCAGCGGCGCCGCCCGTCGCAACAGCCGCCACACGGCATCGTCGAGGTCGGGTCGGTCCGTACGAGACCCATCCCCGTTGGCCCGGCGCACATCCTCGTGGTGGACGGTGAACTCGAGGAGGTTGACGAGGTAGCGCACCGGCGCAATCCGCAGCGGGCCGGGCGGCGGGCCGCTCCGCACCCGCTGCACGACGCCGGGGTAGCCGTGGCGATCGAGCTCGGCGGTCATCGCCCGCTGGGCGGCGCCCGCGAACCGCTCGACCAGCATGCCCGGCATGGCCGTGGGGTGGCGCTCCCGGGCCACGAGGTGGGCGGCCAGGTCGGCGGTGGTCCAGCCGGCGCAGAGGGTCGGGGCGTCGGGGCCGAGGGCGTCGAAGCGGTCGCAGAGCTCGCCACGTTCACGGAGGTCGAGGTCCGAGGCCACGGCCCCGACCCTACGCCGTCCGCTCCGACGTCCGGCCGGTGGTGACCGGCATCCGTGCAAGCATGGCGGCATGGCTTCCGCCCCGGACATGCAGATCGACGAGCAGACCATCTACGAGGTCACCCTCGACACCGACAAGGGGGCCATCGTGATGGATCTCGACCCTCGGCTGGCGCCCGTGTCGGTCAACCACTTCGTGGTCCAGGCCCGCGACGGCTTCTACGACGGTCTCACCTTCCACCGGGTCGTGCCCGGCTTCGTGATCCAGGGCGGTGACCCCGAGGGAACCGGACGGGGAGGGCCGGGGTACCGCTTCGCCGACGAGCCCGTGAAGGGCGAGTACACACTCGGCGCCGTCGCCATGGCCAACGCCGGGCCCGACACCAACGGCTCCCAGTTCTTCATCTGCATCGACGACTGCCGCACGAAGCTCCAGCCGCTCTACAACCTCTTCGGGCACGTCTCCGAAGGGATCGAGGTGGCCCAGGCCATCGCCGTCGGGGACCGGATCCGCTCGGTCACGGTGCAGGAGCGCCCGGCGGGCTGAGCGTCCGCCCGGTGGTCAGCCACGCCCGAGCGGGAGCGTGGTGCCGTGGGGGGTGGTGCGGGCCACACCGGTGATCTGGCGCACGCCGTCGCCGTCAGGCTCCACCGTGGCGGTGGCACACCCGCCCTCGTGGTGGCTCTGGTAGGTGACGGCCACCCGGTCGGGGACGAGTTGGTCGCCCGACGCCGTCACGGCCCGGAAGTCGCCCCAGCGCACCTCGGTGGGCGGGGCGTCGCAGGGGGCGAACACCTCGGCCCACACCAGTGGCGAGCGCAGCGCCTCGCCGCCCCCGGGCAGGTCCCGCACGTTGGTGCCGTCGACCTCCCCCCGCCACCACCCGGGCCGGTCCGCCGGCCGGACCCGCAGCTCGTACCGGTGACCGGGCACCCAGGGGAGGTCACGGGTGTTGGGGTTGCCGGTGGCGCTGGGAAGCGGCGAGGCGGCGCCGGCCAGCTCCCGCCCGTCGGCGCCGTACCCGCCCCAGTTCACCGCCGTCGCCCCGGGGTGGGCGGGGTGCCACTGGAGGCCGAGATGAGCGGCGCCGAGCTCCCGGCCGCCGGTGGCGAAGGACACCTGCAGCGCCCAGAAGTACAGCTCGGCCACGGCCGGAGGTGTGCGCACCTCGAGCGTGGCCGAGACCTCCGTGATCCGCGAACGGGGATCGAGTCCGCCCCAGCGGAGGTGGAACGACGAAGCCCGGTTGGACGATGTCGGGTACCCGGTGAGGCGAGGAGCGGGCCGACGCCACCACGGCACCGCCCCAGCCTGGCACCATCTCGCACCCCGCCGCGACGGCCGGCCAGACTCACGAGATGAGCGAGGCGGTCCAGCACAACCTGGCCGTCCTCCACGAGGCCGTGGCCGCCGCCGTCCCCCACCGCGAGTGCATCGTGTGGCGGGACCGGCGACTGACCTGGGCCGAGGTGACCGACCGGACCCGTCGGCTGGCCGCCGTGCTCGGCCCGGGCCGGAGCGTCGACGGCTCGCCCGGCTCGCTCTCGCCTCACGCCCACGTCGCCCTCTACCTCACCAACGGCAACGAGTACCTGGAAGGGATGCTCGGAGCGATGAAGGCGCGGTGGGCAGCGGTCAACGTCAACCACCGCTACAGGGCCGGCGAGCTGGCCCACGTGCTCGGCGATGCCGACGCCGCCGCCGTGATCTACCACGGTCGCTTCGCCGCCACACTTGCCGCCGCCCTCCCCCGCCTCCCCCGGCTCCGGCGGCTCCTCCGGGTCGACGACGGCAGCGGCGACGACCTGCTCCCCGGGGCCGTGGACTACGAGGAGGCACTGGCCGCCGCCGATCCCACCCTCGTCTCCGTCCCCTGGTCGCCCGAGGACCGGTACCTCCTCTACACCGGCGGCACCACCGGCCACCCGAAGGGAGTGGTCTGGCGCCAGGCCGACTTCCTCGCCACCTGCCTGGGCGTCCGCGGCACCACCGGGGAGCTGGTCGACATCGCTCGCCGGGCCACCCTGCGGGCCCTGCCCGCCCCACCGTTCATGCACGGCGCCGCCCACTGGAACGCCATCAGCGCTTGGCTGGGCGGCGGCACGGTGGTCGTCCAGGACGTCACCCACCGCCTGGACGCCGCCGACGTGCTCGACACCTGCGAGCGCGAGGCCGTCACCTCGCTCCTCATCGTCGGCGATGCCTTCGCCCGGCCGCTGATCGACGAGCAACGGCGACGCCCCCGTGACCTGTCCGCCCTCCGCTTCGTCCTCACCGGCGGAGCCGTCCTCGGCGCCCCGGTCAAGGCCGCCCTGCTGGACCTGCTCACCGGGGCCCGGGTGGTCGACATCCTCGGCTCGTCGGAGACCGGCCGCCACGGGGTCACCACCACCGCATCGGCGGCCGAAGCCCGGACCGGGTGCTTCGCCCCTTCGGCCACGACCGTGGTGCTCTCGGGCGACCGGCGTCGGACCCTCGGTCCAGGAGATCCCGAGATCGGCTGGCTGGCCCAGCGAGGGAGGGTCCCCCTCGGCTACCTCGGCGACCCGGCGGCGACGGCGGCGACCTTCCCGGTCATCGACGGGGTCCGCTACGCCGTGGCCGGTGACCGGGCTCGGTTGTTGGCCGACGGCACCGTCGAGCTGCTCGGCCGCGACGCCGCCACCATCAACTCGGGCGGCGAGAAGATCTTCGCCGAGGAGGTGGAGCAGGCCATCCTCGCCCATCCCGCGGTGGCCGACGCCCTGGTGGTGGGACGTCCGAGCGAGCGCTTCGGCCACGAGGTCGTGGCCGTGGTCGCCCTGCGGGACGGAGCCGTCGCCACGGCCGAAGACCTGCGCTCCTCGTGCGCCGAGCACCTGGCCGGCTACAAGCTCCCCCGGGCCATCGTCTTCTGCGACGCGGTGCAGCGCAGCCCGAGCGGCAAGGCCGACTACGCCTGGGCCCGGGCCCAGACGACGAGATGACCCGGGCCGGGGAGGAGCGGCGGCGGATCGTCCCCAGCCAGCCCATCGACCTGCCACTCACCCTCGGCCCGCTCCGCCGCGGCCGGGGCGACCCCACCATGCGCTTCGCCGTCGACGGCGTGTGGCGGGCCACCCGCACCCCCGACGGCGCCGCCACCGTGCAGCTCCGACCGGTCGGAGCCGAGATCGAGGCGACGGCCTGGGGGCCCGGAGCGGCCTGGGCGCTCCACCACGCCGGGGAGCTCGTCGGGGCCCACGACCAAGCTTCGGCCTTCCGTCCCTCCCACCCCCTGGTGGCCCGCCTGCATCGCCGACTGCCCGGCCTGCGCATCCCCCGGAGCCGGGCCCTGCTCGAGGCACTGGTCCCGTCGATCTGTGAGCAGAAGGTGACCGGTCTCGAGGCCCGGCGGTCCTGGTACGGGATGGTGCGACGGTGGGGGGCGCCGGCCCCGGGTCCCGCCGACCTCCGGCTGCCCCCCGACCCCGCCCTGCTCGCCCGGCTCCCGTACTACGAGCTCCATCGTTGCAACGTCGAACGCAAGCGGGCCGACACCATCCGGCGGGTCTGTGCCCAGGCCGGACGGCTCGAGCCGCTCGTCCAGGCCCCCGTCGAGGTGGCCACGAACCGCCTCACGTCGGTGGCGGGGGTGGGGCCGTGGACGGCAGCCGAGGTGGGCCTCGTGGCCCTCGGCGACCCCGACGCGGTGAGCGTCGGCGACTACCACCTCCCCCACCAGGTGTGCTTCGCCCTGGCCGGCGAGCCTCGAGGCAGCGATCAGCGCATGCTCGAGCTCCTCGCCCCCTTCGCCGGCCACCGCGCACGGGTGTGTCGCCTGTTGGTCCTGGCTGGCCTGGGCCCACCGCGGCGGGCACCACGCTCGGCTCCCCGGCGCATCGCCCGCATGTGATCGTTCGGTCCTGCGGACAGCTTCGAAAACCGACGAATCGTTCGGTCCTGCGGACAGCTTCGAAAACCGACGACCTCGCAATCCACAGGGTTGCCCCCTTCCTTCCCACAGGTAGACCGCCGTAGCGTCTCGGTCATGGCCATGTACGAGGTGACGATGAAGGACCGGACCGTCGAGCGGGTCCCCGAGGTCGACACCTACCAACAGGAAGGGACCATGACCACGTTCTTCCGCACCGGCGACGACCGCCGGACGATCGACTCGTGGAGCACCCGAGTGGCCAGCTACCGCACCGCCGAGCTGCTCGTCATTCGCCGGCTGGACGAGCCCGCCGCCCGCGTCGGAGAGGTGACGGCCCTCCCCAAGCGCACCGCGTAACATGTGCCGGCGCCAACTCCCGGGGCCGGGGCGCAACCCTTCGCTACTGGTTCCGTTCGTGGGTCCGACAGCGACCGAGCACGGCCTCGGCGGGCGAGCCGGTGTCGGCGAGGCGGGCGACACCGCGTAGCACCTGGAGGTCGTCGGCATCCCACGCTCGTTCGGGGGCGTCGTTCACGTCGCGGGGCTCGGCGTTCCAGCACGCCGTCGGCTTCGACCACGCCCCCTGGGAGTGAACGGCCACGCTCACCGCGACCAGGGCCAGGGCGGCCGTCGCCAGGGCGCGGGGGCGCGCAGGGCTGGCCAGCACCTCCACCACCGGCAGGGCGAGCAGCACCAGCAGCGGCAACAGGTCGGCGGTGAAGCGGGGCCCGAAGGCGTGCCCGGCCCACCACTCCTCGGAGGTGGCCACCACCAGCAGGTGCAACAGACAACCGGCGACGGCGGCCACGGTGAGCCCCTTGGGCAGCGGTCCCCGGTCCCGCATCCCCCATATCGCACCGAGCACGGCGAGGGCCACCACCGGTGAGAACACCAGCAGGCCCCGATTGGGCGCCACCAGGCTGCCGAGCGCCCCTTCGGCCGCCGCCGACCAGTGCCCGATGCGGCCGCTGTCGTGGTACACGAGCAGGGGCTGGCCGAACGTGGCGAGGTTGACGGCGAGGAAGGGCACCAAGACGGCGACGGCGCCGACGGCGCACCACCCGAGCAGGCGACGGTGGGTCACGGTCACCCACACGGCGAGCACCCCACCCAGCACCGCCATCGTGGGACGGACGGTGAACGCACCGGCCAGCGAGGCTCCGAGCACCAAGGCCAGCACGACCGGCCGTCCCCGGCCCATGGCCAGCCGAACCGCGGCCAGCACCGCCACCGACGCCAACAGCACCGCCGGCGTCTGGTTCCACAACGCTCGGCTGAGCGTCGACCACGCCGGCGTGGCCAGGGCGACCACCAGGCCGACGGCGAACGCAGCCCGGCGGCGACGGCGGGCGGGCAACCGCTCCAACCCCTCCCACGCCGCCATCGACAGGGCCAGCACGGCGAGGGCGGTGACGAGGGCGGCCGACGCCACCTGGGGCACGCCCATCTCCCCCGATGTGATCATCTCGTCCACGTCGGCGGCATCGACGCCGACGGCGCCCAGCAGCTCGAGCCCGGCGACCGCCGGCATGGCGAAGAGTGCGGAGGTCCACGGGAAGTAGTCGTAGAGCAGGGCGCTCGGCCCCTCGTCACCCTGCCGGTAGTCACGGACGAACCGGAGCTCGCGGCCGGGCTCGTCGATCACCACGTAGTGGCCTTCGAGGGCGGCCCGGGGGTACTCGTCGAGCCCGAGGTCGTGGTGCAACAGCATGCTCTGGGCCGTGGGCACCGCCAGGTAGGAGTCGGCGTTGGTGACCACGGGGCTGGTGACGAACACCGCCAGGACCAACGCGAAGAGCGCGCCCCGGGAACGGCGGAGGCGACGACCGGCCTCGCGCTCCCCGTCTGGGTCGACCTCGGCCGCGTCCGGGACCGTCGCCTCCGTGGTCGCCAAGCTGTGTCCCCTACCGTTGCCAGGTGAGCGCAGGCGACGCTAGCTGGAGTTTGCCCGCGTCCGGCACGGCATGGGTGTGATGGTCAGGATCATGCCGATCGCAACCAATGGGACCCCACTACTCTCCAAGGTCGCGTTCAGGAAGAGGTCGTGGCCGAGCCGGCCGGGAAGCGGACAGCCCTAGTCCCGGGGCGGGGGCTGCGCCGGGAAGCGGGCCACTGAGGCGCGCTCGAAGAACGGGCCTTCCTCCCTGATCACCCGACCCCACGGGCGCTCCTGTTCGACGCGGTCGAGCAGCCGCTCACAGGAGAGGAGGTGGGTGCGGTAGCCGTCGGCAGAGACGACCCATATCTGGCGACCGGCGGAGCGGGAGAGGAGCTCGTCGCCGAAGTCGCTCGGCGCCACGGCGTCGGTCCGGTCCTGGTAGTCAACCCAGTCGACCCGCTTTGGGCTGTCGAAGCGGGGATAGGTGACGAGCTCGATGTCGTCGGACAACGCCCGGTCCAGGGCCGGGCCAAGCTGGTCGGGGCAGGTGACGACGAGGTCGTCCCCGCTGGCCCGCGCCTCGATGGCCTCGGCCAGCTGGCCGGCCTGGGTCCGCTCGGTGACCACGTTGCGCACCCCGCCGATGAACCCGAGCGTGAGGACGCCGGCCAGGACGAGGCGGAAGGCCAGCCGGCCGGAGAACCGTGAGGCGCCCAGAGCGGCGAGGGCGAGCACGAACGGCACCAGGACGGCCAGGTAGCGGGTGGCGAAGGTCGAGGCCGTGGCGTACCCCATGGCGACGGCGACGGCCAGGGTCAGCGCGATGATGACGGCGGGCCGGCGGGCCTCGGGCCGCGTCGTCAGGTCGAGCTCGATGCGGTCGTCGGCCACGGGCCGGCCGAACACCGCCAACAGCAGCAGCACGAACAGCACCATGCCGAGGAGGACGGCCTCAGGCTCCGGCCCACCCCCCAGGTCGGCCAACGAGTTGGTGACCACCTGGGTGGGTCGCACGGGCAGGGCCCAGGGCGTGCCGGTGCGGTTCGACTGGTAGACGAGGCTCGGCACCCACGGCAGGAACAGCAACGATCCGCCCACGAGGGCGGCTAGCACGGCCAAGGTGTTGCGACGCTCGACGGCCCGGCCGGCCCGAGCGGTCCGCAACAGGCGCCACAACAGTGCGAGGCCGGCGGCGCCGAACAGCCACATGGCCCAGTAGTGGGTGAGCAGGAGCGCTCCCGTGAGCAGCCCGAGCCCCAGGAGGCGAACCGGGTTGGGCCGCTCCAAGGCATCGTCGGCCACCAGCCAGGCGCCGACCGCCAGCACCATCGCCATGGCGTACATGCGGGTCTCGGTGCTGTAGCGGATGACGTAGGGCGACAGCGACACCAACGCCACCGCCGCCACCGCCGCCCGGCGTCCCCCGAGGCGACCACCGGCGATCCACATGAAGGGCAGGAGCGCCACCCCGAACACCCCCGAGAAGGCCCGGACGGCGACGTCACCCTCACCGAAGACCTCCATCCACCCGTGCAGCAGCAGGTAGTAGAGGGGCGGGTGGCCGTCGTGGCGCAACGCCTCGGGGATGTCACCGAGGGGCAGGCGGGCGATGTTGACGCTCAGCGCCTCGTCGAGCCACAGCGGCGACTTGGCCACGAAACGGAGGACGAGGCCGGCGGCCACGACCACGGCGAGGGCCAGCCCGTCGAGCCATCGAGGCCAGCGCGGCGGCGGAGGAACCGGGCGGGCGGCGGCCGGGACCGGCTCGGAGGCCGAGGCGGAGGCGGCGTCGCTCTCGACGCTGGTCGCGGACACGACGGGCGACTCTAGCCACGGGCGCACCGCCGGCCGTGGCATGCCAGCGGCTATCAGCGGCGCTTCTGCCAGCGCTGCAGCGGGCGTTCCAGGGCGAAGTAGCTGACGGCGGCGCAGGCGAGGCCGGCGCCGAAGCCCACGGCCAGCAACATGGCCAGGTTGGTGGCCCCCGGCGGTGTGTCGAGCCAGCCGGGCACCTCCTTCATCCAGTCGTTGTGCCACAGGTACAACCCGTAGGACACCATGCCCACGGCCACCACCGGAGGCCACCGCAACGTCCGTCGGATCAGGCCGGCCCCCTGGTCACCGAACACGGCGGGCACGAGGAGGGCCACCCCGATGGCCCCGAAGACCAGTTGCCGCTGCTGCCAGGTGAACCCCACGTGGCCCACTCTGAACGGTGGTGGGCCGACCCGGTAGGCGTACCAGGCGAAGAGGGCGAGGGCGCCGCCCCACCACAGCGCCGGCCACCGGCCGGCACCCTCGGCCAGGGACCGCCGCAGCAGCCCCCGCTCGACGCCGAGGCTGACCACGGCCACCCCCATGCCGAGCGCGAAGAGGTCGATGTTGTTGGGCAGCCAGGTGAACGAGACGGCCCGCATGGTGACGTCGGGCTCGGACCAGATGCGATCCGACGCGCTGAACGCCGCCCGGGAGAAGTAGCCGGCGGCGATGAGGACGGCGACCCCGACGAGCTCGGCCGACAGCGCCGCCGCCCCCGGGCGTCGACCGGCGAAACGGGCCACGACGGCGGCCCACACCGGCACGAGCAGGTAGAAGGCCATCTCGGTGCCGAGGCTCCAGGCCTGCACGATCCCCTCGAAGATCAGTTGGGCGTCGTAGATGTGCACGAAGGTGTAGAACCGCCACGCTCGGGACCACGGCCCCAGGTCGATGACCCCGAGGGCCCAGAACACGCTCAGCGCCAGCCAGTAGGCAGGCACGATCCGCACGATGCGGCGGCGCAGGTACGTGCCGAGTGGCGTGGTGGGGGTGCCGTCGATGTGGGCCCGGGCGAAGGGCCGGTAGATCAAGAACCCGGACAGCACGAAGAAGATGGCCACGCCGAGGTCCATGACCGCCGCCGGCGTGACGAAGGTCGGCGCCCGGGACGGGCCGGCCAGGGCGACGGCGTGGTGCACCACCACCAGCGAAGCGGCCAGGGCCCGGAGGCCCTCGAAGCAGGGGAAGTAGGTGGCGGTCGTGGCCGGGGTGACGGCACCGGCCACCCGGGGCGCCGGCGCGGTCGACGCTCCTACCGATCGCTTCCCCATGTCCGGGGGAGCGTACTCGGGACCCTGCATGTGACCGATCGTCGGGCGCCCGTGCCACACTCGTCCGTCATGCCCGATCAACCTGTCCCCTCCGCCGGGTCCGGTCGAGACCACGACGTCCTCGTCATCGGCGCGGGACCGGCCGGCCTCACCGCCGCCTTCTGCCTGCACAAGTACGGTGTGGCCTCGACCATCCTGGAGGCCGACGACGTGGTGGGCGGGATCAGCCGCACCGCCGAACGGGACGGGTGGCGGTTCGACATCGGCGGGCACCGGTTCTTCACCAAGGTGCCCCAGGTGGAGGCGCTCTGGCACGAGATCCTGCCGGACGAGGACTTCCTGATGCGTCCCCGCATGAGCCGGATCTTCTACGACGGCAAGTTCTTCGACTACCCGCTGAAGGCCACCAACGCCCTGCGCAACCTCGGCCTCCTCGAAGCGGTTCGGTGCGTGGCCTCCTACGGCTGGGTGCGGGTGCGCCCGCCGAAGGACCAGACCCACTTCGAGGGGTGGGTGGCGGGCCGCTTCGGCTGGCGCCTCTACCGCACCTTCTTCAAGACCTACACCGAGAAGGTCTGGGGGATCCCGACCACCGAGATCCAGGCCGACTGGGCGGCCCAGCGCATCAAGGACCTGTCCCTCTCCAAGGCCATCGCCGACGCCGTGCTGCCCAAGCGCGGCAACCAGCCCCAGATCACCTCGCTGATCGACAAGTTCCAGTACCCCAAGTACGGCCCCGGGATGATGTGGGAGGTGTGCCGCGACAAGGTCGAGGCCCAAGGCTCCAAGGTGCTCATGAACAGCCCGGTCTCGGGGATCCGCCACCGTGACGGCCGAGCCGTGGCCGTCGTCTCCCGGTCGGCGGAGGGGGCCACCACCGAGTACCCCTGCACCGACGTGATCTCGTCGATGCCGATCAGCTCCCTCGTCTGCGCCATGGACCCGCCGGCCCCTCCCGAGGTGCGACGAGCGGCCGAGGGCCTGTCGTTCCGGGACTTCCTCACCGTGGCACTGGTGGTCCCCGAGTCCGAGGTGCCCTGGGACGACAACTGGATCTACATCCACTCCCCCGAGGTCCAGGTCGGGCGCATCCAGAACTTCGGGTCCTGGTCGCCGTACCTGGTCAAGGAGGGACGCAACGTGCTCGGCCTCGAGTACTTCGTGTTCGAGGGCGACCGGACGTGGACCTCACCCGACGAGGACCTCGTGGCCCTGGCCAAGCGCGAGCTGGCCGCCATCGGCCTGGTCGATCCCGACGAGGTGGAGGCCGGTTACGTGGTGCGGATGCCCAAGGCCTATCCCACCTACGACGAGACCTACCGGACCAACGTGGACGTGCTGCGGGGCTGGTTGGCCGCCAACGTGGCCAACGTCCACCCGGTGGGCCGCAACGGCATGTTCCGGTACAACAACCAGGACCACTCGATGTTCACGGCCATGCTCACCGTGGAGAACATCTGCACGGGTGCCAGCCACGAGATCTGGGCCGTCAACGTCGAGGAGGAGTACCACGAGGAGTCCGAGGGCGTGGGCCCCGAGGATGCCGGGCTCGACGACGCCAAGGGCACCGGTCGCGATGCCCCGGTGCTCCCCCGCTCCGCAGTCGACGAGGCCCGCCGCCGCCGGTCAGGCTGAGTCCGCGGTCGCCGCCACCGCCGACAGCCGCCGCTCGCGGATGAGGGCATGTAGGCTGGCGCCGGCGGCCGAGGCGGCGATGGCCAGGAGCGGTACCGCCGGCACCTTGAACCGGGGGTCGCCGAAGAAGGCCAGGGGGACGGCCACGGTGGCGGCGGCGGCGAGCACGACCAGCAGGCGGTCGGGGCGGCGGCGGTCGACCAGCACCACCATGCCGGCCAAGCCGAGGGCGAGGACGGCGTAGTAGTACCCGTCGGCCAGCCTGGCGAGGAGATCCTCGGTCCGCTCGGAGATGAAGTCGTCCAGGTCGTAGGACTGCACCGCCCAGAGCCCGTCGTGATCGTCCCGGAACATGATCTTCGCCCGGCGCCACACCAGACCGACCTCGGCCGCCGGGTCATCGGCGATGTACTCCAGCGCTCGGTCGGTGAGCTCCCGGTCGTGGCGGATCTCGGCCGCCGCGCTGTCGGCTGTGCTCTCACCGGTGTCGCACGCCGACGTGAGGTCGAAGCCGCCTGTGGCCCCCGGGTGGTGGCCGATGCACAGGTTGTCACCGGTGTTGGTCGACAACAGCACGAAGCCGTCCATGCGAACGAGGTTGCGCACCGTCCAGGGCACGACGAAGAGGGCCACCACGGCCATGTAGATGGCGAGGCGGCGCACCACGACGCGCCAGTCCTGGCGCTCGACCGACCACACCACGGCCAGCACCGGGATCACGGCGAGGGAGATGGGCCGCACCATCACGGCGGCGGCGAACAGCGCCGCCGAGCCCACCAAACGAGGAACTGAGAGCTCTCGCCGCCAGACGAGGACGGCCAGGGCGCCCAGGAAGAGCGCGTTGAAGAGCGTCTCACTCAGCAGCGCGCCGGTGTGGAAGATCAGGTTGGGATACAGCGCGAGCACGAAGGCGGTGGCCACGGCCGCCGCCGTCCCGGCCAGCCGGCGGGCCACGACGGCGGCGAGACCCACGGTCGCCGCCCCGAGCAGGGCCTGGGCCAGCCCGGCAACGAGGGGCAGATCGTCGGGGAGGGGGGTATGGCGGGTCAGCCACTCGATGAACCCGAGGAAGAACGGGTAGCCCGGCGGGTAGTAGGCGGTGGGCTCACCGCTGGTGAACTGGACATAGCCGTCCCCCTCGGCGATCAGGTCGGCGTAGCCGGCGTAGCGGGAGGGATCGACCAGGCCGAGGGGCGGGCGGCTGGCGTAGAGCACCCACCCCACCCGCAACCCCAGCCCGAGGACGGCGGCGGCGAGCACCCACCGCCGGTGCCGGGCGGCGAGCGATGTCATCAGCGGGCACGACGGAGCCGGTCCCGCGCCCCCCACAAGGTGACGAGGGCCATCGACTCGACCATGATCCGCACCGACATCTTGGACGTTCCTCGCACCCGGTCGGTGAAGGTGATCGGCACCTCGGCGGCGGTGGCGCCCCGCTGGGCCGTTCGGTGGGCCAGCTCCATCAGGAACCCGTAGCCGTTGGCCCGGGTGGTGCCGACCCGGATCTCCCGCAGCAGGTCGGCCCGGTAGGCCCGGAACCCGGCCGTGGCGTCCCGGACGTCGAGGCCGAGCAGGGCGACGGCGTAGCGGTTCCCGTAGCGAGACAGGGCCCGGCGCAGCGGTGGCCAGTGCGGGATCGACCCGCCCGGCACGTAGCGGGAGCCAATGGCGACGTCGGCCCCGTCGGCCAGCCGGGCCAGGAGCTCGGGCAGCACCGCCGGGTCGTGGGAGAAGTCGGCGTCCATCTGGACGAGGGCCTGGTAGCCCTCGTCCAACCCGTGGGACAGACCGGCCCGGTAGGCGTTGCCCAGGCCGTCCTTGACCGGGCGGCGAAGCACCTTGACCTGGCCGGCGTCGGCGCCGACGGCCTCGGCCAGATCGGCGGTGCCGTCGGGGCTGTTGTCGTCCACCACGAGGATGTCCGCTGACGGGACGGTGTCGCGGACCTGCCTGAGGAGCGCTTCGATGTTGCCGGCCTCGTTGTAGGTGGGGACGACCACGAGGGTCCGCATGGGCGGCGAGGATATCCGAGGCCCGCCAGAGCCTCGCTCAGCGGCCGGCTGCCGACCGGTCGCAGCGCTCGTGCAGCTCGAAGTACCCGTCGTAGGAGCCGACCAGGCAGAACTTCCGCTCCACCACCCGGTTCGGCCCGTCGGGGCCGAAGTCGCGGGAGTCGTTTGGCTCCTCCCAGTCGCTCCAGGTGTCCGAGAGGATCAGCCAGTCCGCGGAGGCCACGTCGGCAGCCAGTCCGGAGTCGGGCGCGTTGGCCACCCCCGGGTCCATCTCGATGTAGTAGGTGGCCGGGGTCAGCTCGGGGAACAGGAAGTAGAAGAACGCGTCGCTGTAGGGGGTCTTGCGCAGGTCGACGGGCCCCACGAACAGCCGCTCCCCCGGCTCGGCCAGGGCATTGAGGTCCTCGATCAGCGCTTGGGCGGCGGTGGCCGCTTCGGGGCTGCCGTAGTAGAAGTTCCGCCCGTCCCGGCTCATGGGGAAGCCGAACCGGTTGCGGCCGAGGCTCTGCTGGGTGAGGTCGACGTAGGGCCGGAAGGTGAAGTGCGGGATGGCCACGACCAGCAGCCCGGCCACGACCCCGCCGGCGACGACGCCCCGCCACCCCGGTGGCAGGCGGCGGAGCGGTGACCGGCTCAGCTCCATGATCGCCACCGGCAGGAAGCCCAGCGAGACGCAGCTGACCCACGCGAAGTGGGTGGTGTCGGGACGCTGCACGGCCTGGGGCAGCAGGCCGACGGCGAAGGCGCCCACCGTGAGCAGCACCCTGGCCCGGTGGGAGCGCGGTTGGCGGCGGACGGCCCGTCCGCCGACCACCGCCAACGTCACGGCGGCGACGATCACGAGGACGAACCAGAGGAACACCTGGTTCGACGTGGCCGGCGCCGGCAACGGCCAGGCCGGGGATCGCAGCACGCCGGCCCGTTGCAGGAAGCCGTCGAGCTCCCCCCACGAGGGTGGCACCGGCAGCGACCGGCCCCCCCGGAGCTCGAACACGGGGTCGAGCAGCATGCCCTCCACGGAGGGTCTCACGCCGGCCATGGCCACGTGGACCAGGTAGGGGGCGACGCCGAGGCCGACACCGGCCAACAGGCGGGCCACCCGGTCCCGGCTCTGGCCCCACACCATGGCCGTGCCGGCCAGTCCCACGGCCACCACCAGGTCGGGGCGGTAGAGGAGGGCCAGCCCGCCGAGCAGACCGGCCAGCAGGAGCCTCCTGCGGGCCGTCCCCGTGTCGTCGAGGCGACGAGCGGACAGCCCGACGGCCAGGCCGGCGAGCCCGAGGGCCACGGCACCGTCCCAGGCCAGGGCGGTGAGCCCGATGGGGGGGATGATGACGACGAGCGCGATCAGGCCGCAGGCGGTGGCCACCCGTCGACCCCACGGCAGGGCGAGCGCGAAGACGCCGAACACGATGCCCGCCTGCTGGGCGAGGCCGACGAGGCGCTCGGCGGCCAGCGAGGGTCCGAACACCTCGAACACCCCGGCCAGCACCCATACGCTGCCCGGTCCGTAGAGGTGGAGGAAGTCACGGTTGGGTACGTCGCCGGCGAGGAACCGCTCGGCGAACACCAGCATGAAGCCCTCCTCCATGGGCGGGCCCTGGTACCGCAGGAGGCCCCGCAGGGGGACGGCGAACGCCAACGCCACCACGGCGGCAGCCGCCGCCGTGGCCCAGCGCGGCGACAGTGCCAGCCGGCGGGGGCCGACGGGGGGACGGTCGGTGTCGACCGTTGACTCCTCGGGCTCGGTCTGCACCATGGACGAAGCGGTCTGCCGATCGCAGGCGGTGATCTCGCCGGTCCCGTCGCTTGGTCGCGCGTAGGGTTGGTCGGCGCTGTCAGGAGCATAAGCAACCCGCCCCCGCCCGCCAGCCCGCCTTCGCCGCCGACCTTCGCGACGACGGACAGGAGGACCAATGGCCGGATCCGATCGTCAGCCGAGCGCCACCGGGGTGGCAGCGGTCCTCGCCCCCCTCGTCCACCGCCTTCTCGGCAACGACCCCCCTGTGGCCGTGCGGGCCTGGGACGGCTCGGTCCTCGGCCAACCGGACGCGGCCACCACGTTGGTGCTGCGCTCTCCCGATGCCATCCGTCGACTGATGTACGCCCCCGGCGAGCTCGGCCTGGCCCGGGCCTACGTGGCTGGCGACCTCGACCTCGACGGCGACGTGTTCGACTTCCTGGCCGTGCGCGACGTCCTCGCCGGTCGCGACGAGCACCTCAGCGTGGGGCTCGGGCCCGGCGGGGTGCTCGAGGCTTGGCGGGTGGCCCGCCGACTGGCCCTGATCGGCCGTCCCCCGCCCCCGCCGGCGGAGGAGGCAAGGCTGCGGGGCAGGCTCCACTCCAAAGCCCGTGACGCTGCCGCCATCGCCCACCACTACGACGTCGACAACGACTTCTACCGCCTGTTGCTGGGCGACAGCCTGACCTACTCGTGCGCGTACTGGTCCCCCTCCGCGTCGAACCTCGAGGAGGCCCAGGCGGCGAAGCACGAGCTGGTCTGCACCAAGCTGGGCCTGCGCCCGGGCATGCGGCTGCTCGACGTGGGCTGCGGCTGGGGCGGCATGGTCCTCCACGCCGCCCGCCACCACGGCGTCGAAGCGGTCGGGGTCACGGTGTCTCGCCGCCAACGGGCGCTGGCCGAGAAGCGGGTGGCCGAGGCGGGGATGGCCGACCGGGTTCAGATCCGCTTCCAGGACTACCGGGACGTCGGCGACGGTCCCTACGACGCCATCGCCAGCATCGGCATGTTCGAGCACGTCGGCACCGAGGGGGTCGAGGCCTACTTCACCGGCCTGCACGCCCAGCTTCGCCACGGGGGCCGATTGCTGAACCACGCCATCTCCCGCCCGCCCGGGCCCGCCGCTGTCGACCCCCGGTCGTTCATCGGCCGCTACGTCTTCCCCGACGGCGCGCTCCACGAGGTGGGCAGCGTGGTCACGGCCATGCAGGAGCACGGCTTCGAGGTGCGTGACGTGGAGTCGCTCCGCGAGCACTACGCCCGCACCCTTCGGGTATGGGTGGCCAACCTCGAGGCCGGCTGGGACCAGGCCGTGAAGCTGGTCGGGGCACCGCGGGCCCGGGTCTGGCGCCTCTACCTGGCGGCGTCAGCGGTGAACTTCGAGCACGGCCGCACCAGCATCCACCAGGTGCTGGCGGTGAAGCCGCACCCCGACGGGCGCAGCGAGATGCCCCTGCACCGGCCTCCCGGACCGGCCTGATCAGCGTCCCCGGCCCTCAGCCGACCGGCACCGGCTCCGGGGTCGCCGCGGCGCGCTCGGGGCCATCGCCGGCAGCCGCCTCGGCCGTCGACGACGAACGGGCGATGACGGCAATGGAGGCGAGGGCCAGCACGTAGGCCAGCACACCGGCCGTGAAGGCGGCCGTGATGCCGAGGAACAGGGCGAGGACGATGGCGAACACCGATGCGCACACCGACGTTGCCCCGTTGATCCCCCAGAGGAAGGCCGTGGGCGTGCCGGACCGGGCGGCGGCGGCGCGCATCCCGATGGAGAAGGGCATGCCCATGACGAGCCCGAGCGGCATCATCACGGCGACGGCGACGGCGATCCGGACCGGGGTGGTGGCACCGTCCATGCCGTGGATCACCCGGGGGGTGAGCCAACCCACCACGGCCACGACGACCACCAGGGCGACGAGCGGGGCGACGAGCGATCGGCGCCGCTCGGCGCCGACGAAGCGCTCGGTCAGCATGCTGCCGATGCCGCTGAACAACAGGACCGAGAACAAGGACACGCTCAGCCCGTAGGTCGGGTGGCCGAGGAAGATGCTGAGCCGTTGGAGCTGGGCGATCTCGATGAGCAGGAAGCCGAGGCCGATGCCCGCGAAGTAGGTGTAGAAGGGCACAACGCCGCGTTGGAGCAGCGCCTTGCGGCCGGTGCGCCGGGCGACGATCAACGGCAGCGCGATGCACACCGCGGCCAGGCCAAGCACGGTCAGGGCCAGGATGGCGAGCACCAGGACGGGCCGGGTCACCACGCTGTCGTTCAGCAGCCGCCGGCTGAACAGCGTGTCCTCGTCGGCCATCTGGAAGAAGAACGGCCGGTTGTCGTTCGGGGGCGAGAGGTCCTCGGCGAACCCCTCGAGCGCGGCGTCGGGGCCGCCGGGAGCGGCGATCTCGGCGAAACGGGGGTCGATGGACTCGTGCCGGGTGAGGACGGGGGTGAAGTCGAGCCGCTCCGCCTGGTCGCCCAGCTCCGCCACGTCGACGTCGGACAGGGGCGTCTCGCTCACGAGCAGCGTGGAGATGAGGTTGCCGTAGAAGCCGGGGGGGCCGTGGTAGATGACCATGTGGTCCCGCGGGTTGGCCACCCCCCGCTCGGTGAGGGCCTCGGCGGCGAGCCCGGCGGTGCGGTAGGTCTCGATCGGGGCGTCCTGGCCCACGGTGCGGAACCAGCGCGACACCGAGAGCATGCCGCCGGGCTTCAGCCGGTCGAAGAAGACGTCGAAGGCCTCGGTGGTGTAGAGGGTGTTCTCGCTGAGGGCGAAGGCGCCAGCGGAGGTGGCCGCCCACGTGTCGATCAGCGAGATCTGGATGATGTCGTAGTGCTCGTCGGTACGGGCCAGGTAGCTGCGGGCCTCGTCGTTCACGAACGTCACCCGCGGGTCCCGGTCGAGGTGGCCGGTGTAGTCGCCGTAGACGTTGTTGGTGACGTCGAGGATGTCACCGTTGATCTCGACCCCGGTGACCGAGCGCTGTTCGAACTCCAGCGCCGACAGGACGTCGCGCCCGCCCCCGACCCCGATGACGAGCACGTCGGCGTCCTTGCGCACGTGGTGGGCGAGGTTGGTGATGTCGGCCCGGAGGAAGTCGCTCTCGTCGGGATCACCGGTGTAGCGGATCAGCCCCGTGCCGGCGGTGCTGTCGATGAGCATGCCGAGCTGCCCGTCGGTGGCCGGGTCGCCGTCGACGGTGAGGCGGGAGAAGGCGTTCCACCGCTCGAAGTCGTGGGCCTGCTCGCGGTTCTCCTTGGTCCAGAGGACCCGCACGAGCGGCCGCCCATCGGCCTGCAGGTTGGCGTTGACCAGCGCGAAGGCGACGAGCCCGACCACCGCCACGGCGCCGATGGCGAGGGCGCCGGTTGCCGACGTCGGCGGCGAGGACGAGGGCCGCCACCCCGGCCACCGCACCGATGAGGAGCACGAGGCTGGGGCCGTCGATCCAGGAGAACAGGACCACGAGGAGGACGCATCCGAGGGCGGCGCCGACGAGGTCGGCGGCGTAGAGGCGGTTCACCCGGGTCGGGAAGCGGGTGAGCGCCAAGCAGACCACGATCCCGCTGAACACGAACGGGACCGAGATGACCACACAGGTGGCCACCACCGAGAGCAACCCCGACAGTCATGCGGGGCGTGAAGGGGATGTTCAGCTGGATGAGGAAGCACACCACCACCGAGACGCTGAACAGGGCCGAGTAGACCCACAGGTGGCGACGCACGTCGGCCTCACGGAAGCGGCCCGGGGAGAGGTGCACGACCAGGGCGCCGACGGTCAGGCCGAACAGGGCCACCGAGATGGCGAGGAAGGCGAAGTGGTACCACATGCTCACGCTGAAGATGCGGGTCAGCGCGATCTCGTACATCAGCGTGGACAGCGTGACCAGGAACAGCCCGAGGTAGGTCCCCCGCCGCGGCTGCACGGAAGGAGGTGCGGTGGCCACTGCGGTCACGGGCGTCCTGCTTTCGAGGGAACGTGCAAGTGGGAAGCAACGCCCGGCGGGTCCCCCCGGGCCGTCTCAGACGTTAGCAGCGGCTGCCGTGTGACCCACGACCCACATCACCGACAGCGGCGGTAGAGAGCGACGAAGTCGCCGTAGTCGCGAACAAGGCAGTAGCGCCGCTCCACCACCTCGTTGGGCTCGTCGGAGCCGGCCTCCTCGAGTCGTTGGGCTCGTCCCAGGCGTCCCAGATGTTGCTGGCCACGAAGAAGTCGGCTCGGGCCAGCTCGGCCAGCCCCGAGTCATCGCTGTTGGCGACACCAGGATCCATCTCCACGTAAGCCGTGCCCGGTCGCTGCTCGGGCAGCAGGAAGTACAGGTAGGCGTCGCTGTAGTGGGTGTAGCGCAGGTCGGCGGGGCCGACGATGACCCGGTCTCCAGGGTCGGCCAGCCGCTCGACGTCGTCGATCACCGCTTGCAGCTCGGCGATGGCGGGACCGTCCCCGAGCCAGAAGTTCCGGCCATCGTTGTTCACGGCGGCCCGGTCGGCGTCCTTGCCGAAGGACTGGCGGGTGAACTCGACGTAGTAGCGGGTGGTGAAGAAGGGGATGAAGGTGACGAGGGCAGCCAGGACCAGCCCGCCGGCGACGACGGCCCGGGTGCCCGACGTGACCGACCGCAGCGGCCGGCCCAGCGCCTCGTGGACGGCCACCGGGAGGAACCCGAGGACGACCACGCTCACCCAGCCGAGGTGCGTGGGATCCGGCGCTGGAGCGCCTGGGGCAGGAGACCGAGACCGAGTAGCCCGACGCACAGCAGCGTGCGAGCGCGGGCCGAAGAGCGGTCCCGACGGACCCGGGTCGCACCCACGCCGACCACGAAGACGGCGCTGGCCAGGAGACCGAAGAACCAGATGAACAGCTGCACCCGCTCATCGAGGTGGGGCAGCGGCCAGGGCGGACCGATGAGCCGGGCCACCTTGTGGAGGGCTCCGTCGAAGGTGTCGAGGATGGCGGCGCCGGCAGCGTCCGCCCGCCCCGAAGCTTGAACACCGGGTCGACCAGCATGCCCTGGACGACGTTGCCCGGTCCGGCGGTGACCAGGTGGATCAGGTAGGGCGCCAGCCCGACCGCAACACCGGCGAGGAGCGGCCGCCGGCCGACTCGGCCGACGCTCCAGGCCAGTGCTCCGTAGCCGAGACCGACGGCGACGATCAGGTCAGGCCGGAAGAGGAGGGCCAGGCCGGCGAGGAGGCCGCCGAACAGAAGCCCTCACACGGGGGCTCCGGCTCCGCAGTCGGGGGTCCACGGGGGCAGAGCCCCCGTGAGGCGACGGCCAGGCCGGCCACGGCGAGGGCGATGGCCCCGTTCCAGGCCATGGCCGCCAGCCCCACCGGGAACAGGGTGATGAGCACGGCCACCAGCCCGACGGCGGTGGCGATGCGACGCCCCCAGGGCAGGGCGAGGGCGAACAGGCCGAAGATCACACCGAGGTGCTGCACGAGCCCCATCACCCGCTCGGTGGCGAGCGACACGCCGAACAGCTCATAGGCGCCGGCCAACAGCCACAAGCTGCCGGGCCCGTACAGGTGGAGGAAGTCACGGTTCGGCACCTGGCCCTCGAGCACCAGCTCGGGGAAGACGAGCATGAAGCCCTCTTCCATGGGAGCGCCCTGATGGCGGAACAGCTCTCGCAGGGGAGGGCCACGGCCAGCGCCACGATGGCCACAGCAACCACCGTCCGCCAGGGGTGGTCCCGGCCGCCCGCCCCCGATCGGGTCGCGCCGGTGCGGTGATCTTCGGTGCGGTGGTCTTCGGTGGGGGTTTCGGTGCTCACCATGGCTGGTCCTCGGCCGCCCACGCTCGACTGCTCCACACCGCTGCGGCTCGGGCCACGTCGGGCCGGCACGCTCGGGTCGCTCTTCGCCGACCCTAGTGGCGCTGGCCGCCGACGTCGGACCGGGCGGTCGAGTCTCCCGCCGGCGCGACGATCCCGTTCTCGCCGACCGGTACGTTGGCCGGTCGAAGAAAGGACGGCCATGGCCCAGGCGGTGCGCACCGCCCCCGCTGCGGAGCCGGCGTCTCCCCGGGCCGGCGGTGAGGTCCACCTTCCCTACATGCCAGCGCTGGACGGTCTGCGGGGGCTGGCCGTGGCTGGTGCTGCTCTCCACGCTGGCCACCTCGTCGGCGGCTACGTCGGCGTCGATCTGTTCTTCGTCCTGTCCGGGTTCCTCATCACCTCACCGCCGGTGACCGAGGGCCGCACGGCGGGCGGCATCGACCTGGTCCGCTTCTGGGCTCGCCGAGCCCGGCGCCTGCTGCCCGCGCTGGCCGGGGTGATGGTGGCGGTGGTGGCCTACGCCTGGCTGCTGGCCGAACCGGTCGAGCTGGCCCGCATCCGGGCCGGTGGCCTGGCCACCCTCGCCTACGTGGCCAACTGGCGAGCTGTCGTGGCCGAACAGGACTACTTCGACCTCTTCGTCTCACCGTCGCCGCTCCAGCTGCGCCCGGACCCTCCCATCGCCGTGTTCAACGCCGCTCCGCCGGGCTGCACGTTCCCGGGTGGGGCGACTCGGAGCCGCAGCAGCGACGGCACCGTCCATGCCGACCCGCGCCTGGACTGCCAGGAGCGGTGGGAGCGCGACCTCGCTGCGTTCGACCCCCACCGTCGTCGTCCTCGCTCTTGGCGACCCCGGCGACGGTGAGCTCGAGTACCGAGGGAATGGCTCCACCCCTGCACGGAGGCCTACGACCAGTGGTACCGGCGAGGTTTGCAGCGGGCCATCGACGTGCTCGGAGCGGACGGCGCCACGGTGGCCATCGTGACGCCCGCCTATGCCCGCAGCTTCACCTCCGACCTCCACTATGAGCGCGCGGACTGCGTCAACGCCATCAACCGCAGCGTCGCCGCTGAACGTCCCGAGGCCACCCTGGTCGATGTCGCCCGCCACGTCTGTCCCTCCACGCCGTCGAGCTGCCGAGACCGCATCGGCGACGTCGAGTTGCGACCGGATGGGGTGCACTACCGCGACGAGGGGGCCCGTCTCGGGTCGGCTTGCATCCCCCGCGATTTCCGCTCGCAAGGCTCCGCCTAGGATGCGGTGCCCTAGCCACAAGATCCCGGTTGGGTAGGGTGGCGGCGATGCCCCCGCCCACGAACCTCTTGCGGCGCGGCGCGAGTGTGGACCTCGACGGTGGGGCCGCCGGCACCTCAGCGACACGGGCACCGGACGAAGCTCCGATCGAGCGGCGGGACCGCCGATGGCCCGACGCCGGAGCCGTCGTCGTGCTCGTGCTCCTCGGGCTGCTGGCCATCCCGCTGATCGTGGCGCTGGTGGCCCTCCGCCACCCCAGGTGGTACCCGCTCAGCGACATCGCCCAGACCGAGCTTCGAGTGCGCGACGTCTGGAGCTCCCACCCGCCCCTCATCGGCCTCGGGGGGCGGATCGGCGCTGTCGGAGCCGACCAGGGCAGCCACCCTGGCCCGCTGAGCTTCTGGGCCCTCTGGCCGCTCTACCAGGTCTTCGGAGGCGGCGCCTGGGCCCTCAAGGCGGCGACGGCAGCGTTGAACGTGATGGCCATGGGCTCGGTCCTGTGGCTGGCGCTTCGACGGGGCGGGGTCGCGCTCGCCCTCGGCGTCGGCGCCGCCACCGCCGTGCTCACCCACTCCTTCGGCGCCGCCGCGTTGACCGAGCCCTGGCTCCCCTACCTCTCGATGGTGTGGTGGGTCGTCTTCCTCCTGGCGGTGTGGTCGTTGCTCTGCGAGGACATGTCCGTGCTGCCACTGGCCGTCTTCGCCGGCTCGCTCTGCGTGCAGACACACATCTCCTATGTCGCCCTGGTGGTCGGGTTGGGAGCGCTGGGGCTCGCCGCCGTGCTTCGCAGCCTGCTCGCTCAACGGCGGGACCCCGATCTTCGGCGCCGCACGATCCGGTGGTCCCTCATCGGCGTCGGGACGGGCGTGGTGCTCTGGCTCCCGCCGATCATCGAACAGGTCACCAACCGCCCGGGCAACCTCGCCACGATCTACCACCACTTCAGCGACCCGCCCGAGGACCACCTCGGCGTCGCCAAAGGCATCGAGCACTTGCTGATCCACCTCAACCCGTGGACGCTCCTCACCGAAGAGGTGGCGGCGAACCGGTTCATCGTCGGCTCGACCGTTCCCGGCATGGTGCTCCTCGCCGCCTGGGCCGTCTCGGTGGTCGTCGCCTGGCGGCTGCGGCACCGAGCACTGGTGCGCCTCCACGGCCTGGCGGCGGCGGCTCTCGCGCTGGCCGTCGTCTCGATGAGCCGGATCTTCGGACCGGCGTGGTACTACCTGACGCTCTGGGGCTGGGGGATCAGCGCCCTGATCATGGTGGCCGTCGGCTGGACCCTGTGTACGACCGTCGAACGGACGGTGGACGGTCCCCGCCACCAGCGGTTGGCCGTCACCGGGGCGGTGGGCATGCTCGGCGTCGTCGTCCTGTCCACCCTCTCGTTCTCCCTGGACGCCGCCCACGCCGAGGTGAGCCAGCCGGAGCTCTCGGCCACCATGGACGTGCTCGTACCCCAGACCCTCGACGGGCTCGACGATCCCGCCACGCCCGGCGGCGGTCGCCGTCCCTACCTCCTCACCTGGGCGGACCCAGCCTTCGGCGGGGCCCGGGGGTTCGGCCTGTTCAACGAGCTGGACCGCCACGGGATCGAGGTCGGCGCGGTGGAGTACTGGCAGGCGGTGGTGACCCGTGCTCGGGTGATCGAGCCGGAGGAGGCGACGGCGGAGGTGCACCTTTCCGTCGGCGCTGACATCGCAGCCTGGCAGGCCAAGCCGGGCACCCGTCGCGTGGCCTACGTCGATCCGGCCAGCCCGGAGGAACGGGCCGAGTACGAGCGGCTCCGCCTCCTGGTGATCGACGAGCTCTTGTCGGAGGGGCGGCCTGAACTGGTGCGCAGCGTCGACCAGAACCCGTTCGTCCTCCAGTCGGACATGACCCTCTCCCGGACGTTGCGCGACCGGGTGCGCCGCATGATCTCCTTCGGCCAGCCGGCGGCCGTGTTCGTCGCGCCGGTCGATCTCGCCGGTTGACGAGCAGTGGCAACGGCTCGAGTTGAACCGGGACCGGGCATGACATGACCGCTCGGACGGGCAGCTCGAGGCCATGAATCGCACCCCTGGGGGTGTGGGCCTAGGCTCCCGCCCCATGCTCTGGTTCGAGCGGCAGGTCGTCGCCACCCTCGTGAGCACCCTCGACGACGGCCGCCGCACCGAGATCGAGGGCTTCGTCGACGGCGCCCTGGCCGCCCAGCCCGCACACATCCGGGCCGGTGTGGCCGCCGAATCCCTGCTCATCGGCGCCTGGTCCCGGCTGACCGGGGGCGGTGGCGGCGACGGTGGCCCCCACCCCGTCCGCATCGAGTCGCTCGAGGCCAGCCCGATCGGCCCCGTCCGCCAGTACGTCCGCCTGCTGCGCTCCCTCGTCCTGTTCGCCGAGCACGAGCTGGCCCCGTGAGGCCGTCGACCATCGACACCGACATCCTCGTCGTCGGGTCCGGCGCTGGAGGGGCCGTCACCGCCTCCACGCTGGCGGCGGCCGGTCGGACCGTGACCGTGGTCGAGGAGGGTCCGTGGGTGGACCCCGACGCCCTGGACCCGTTCTCCATCGAGGAAATGGTGGCCAAGTACCGCTACCGGGGGGCATCGGCAGCGCTGGGCGCTCCGGTGGTCGCCTACGCCGAGGGACGGTGCGTCGGCGGCAGCACCGAGATCAACAGCGGGTTGTGGCACCGGGCCCCGGGCGACCTCATCGACGAGTGGCGCAACACCTACCAGATCGACGAGTTCACCCCCGACACCATCGCCCGCTACTCCGAGCGGATCGAGGACGACCTCGGCGTCTCCCGCCTGCCAGGGGCACCGCCACCGTCGTCGGCCATGCTCGAGCGGGGGGCCACCAAGCTCGACTGGCGGGCGGTCGAGTTCGCTCGGGTCTTTCGCTACGAGGCGAGCGGCCGGGGGACCAAGCAGACCATGGCCCGCACCCTGCTGCCCCGGGCCGTGCACGACGGCGCCGAGGTGATCCCCGACTGCCAGGTGCTGAAGCTGCTGCACCACCACGACCGCGTGGTCGGCGCCCGCTGCCGCCGCCACCTCGACACCGGGCAGGACGAGGTGCTCACCATCAACGCCGAGCACGTCTTCGTCTGCGGCGGGGCCATCCAGACCCCCGCCCTACTCCAGCGCAGTGGGTTCCGGGCCAACATCGGCAATGGCTTGAAGCTCCACCCCACCATCAAGATCGCCGCCCGCTTCCCCCACCCCCTCGACCACGGCGACGTGCCGATGCACCGCATCACCGAGTTCTCCCCTCACCTCAGCATCGGTGGTTCGCAGAGCCGACGGGGTCACGTGGCCCTGGCGTTGGCCGAGTCGGGCACCGAGCACACCGAGGCCATGGAGGATTGGGAGAACGTCTCCATCTACTACGCCGCCATCCGCAGCGACGCCGGGGGCCGGGTGATGGCCGTGCCCGGCCTGCGGGCGCCGATCGTGACCTACCGGCTCACCGAGGGCGACCTGAGCCGGCTGGCGCGCGGGCTGGTGCACCTGGGCGAGGCGCTGCTCGCCGCCGGGGCCACCGAGCTGTACCCGTCGGTGACGGGGGCGCCGGTGGTCCGCCGGCCCGAGGAGCTGGCGCAGTGGTGGGCGGCCGTCACCAGGACCAACGCCAACCTCATGACCGTGCACATGACCTCGACGGTCCGGATCGGTGAGGACCGCGACCGCACCGGAGCCGACAGCTTCGGCCGGGTGTGGGGAACCGCCAACCTGCGGGTCAACGACGCCGCGCTCGTGCCCGACGCCCCCGGAGTGAACCCGCAGGCCTCGATCATGGCCATCGCCGCCCGCAACTGCGACCACTTCCTCGCCGGCGCATGACCGAACCGAGGACGGCCGGCGCACCAACGCCGGCGGGAGGGAGCGACCGCGACGCGACCGGTCCCCCCCGGTCCGTGATCACCGGGGCAGCCGGCTGGCTCGGGCAGAACCTGGTGCGCCGCCTGGCCGGCGACGGGCGGTCGGTCCGGTGTCTGGTCCACGACGCCGATGAGGCGCCGCTGCTCGAGCTCGTCGGGCGCGACGCGGAGGTGGTGGTGGGCGACACCCGCGACCCCGCTGCCGTGGACCGGCTGTTCGACGGTGTCGGCCCAGCCACGGTGTTCCACGCCGCCGCCGTGATCCACCCCCGGAACGGGACCCGTGAGTTCTTCGACGTCAACGTGGGCGGCACCCAGCTCGTCCTCGACCGGGCCCGCCGGTCCCGAGCCCGCCGGTTCGTGCACGTCTCCTCGAACTCGCCCTTCGGCGCCAACCCGACGCCCGACGACCGCTTCACCGAGGACTCGCCGTACAACCCGTACCTCGGCTACGGCCAGTCGAAGCACGAAGCCGAACAGATCGTGTGGCGGGCCGGCGAGCGGGGCGACCTGTCCACCGTGATCATCCGCGCCCCGTGGTTCTACGGGCCCTACCAGCCGCCCCGCCAGACCCAGTTCTTCGCCGCCGTGCGCAAGGGGCGGTTCCCACTGCTCGGCGACGGCTCGAACCGGCGCTCGATGGTGTACACCACCAACCTCGTGGACGGGCTCCTCCTCGCCGAGGCCGCCGATGTTGCCCCGGGCCGGGCCTACTGGATCGCCGACGCCGAGCCCTACGCCATGCGGGACGTGATCACCACCGTGCGGGAAGCGCTCGCCGCCGAGGGGCTCGCCGTGTCGTCCCGCCAGCTGCGGATCCCCGCCGCCGCCGGCGTGGTGGCCGAGCGGATCGACCGGGTGCTGCAGGACCGGGGCCGGTACGTGCAGGCCCTCCACGTGCTGGGTGAGCTCAAGGACACCATCGCCTGCGACATCGGCCGGGCCCGAGCCGAGCTCGGCTACGAGCCGTCGGTGGCGCTCCTCGAGGGCATGCGGAGCAGCATCCGGTGGTGCCTCGACCGGGGCGAGGCCATCTGATGGGTCGCACGGTGCTCGTCACCGGGGGCAGCGGCTACTTCGGCACCACCCTCGTCGACCTCGCCCTCGATCGAGGCGACCGGGTGCGGGTGTTCGACCTGAACCCCCCGGGGTCCCGTGACGGTGACGTCGCGCACGTCGCCGGCGACGTGCGCGACCGGGACGTGCTGCACGCGGCCTGCGACGGCGTGGACGTCGTCCTGCACAACGTGGCGCAGGTCCCCCTTGCCCGCGACCGCGACCTGTTCTGGTCGGTGAACGTGGTCGGCACGGCCAACCTCCTGCTGGCCGCCCGAGACGCCGGCGTGGCCAAGGTGGTGCACACGTCGACGAGTGCCATCTTCGGCATCCCCGAGTCCAACCCGGTCACCGAGGACACCCCTCCCCGCCCACTCGAAGCGTACGGCCGGGCCAAGCTGCAGGCGGAGTGGTTGTGCCGTGAGGCCATCGAAACCGGGCTCGACGTGAGCATCGTGCGCCCGCGCACCATCCTCGGCCACGGTCGCCTCGGCATCATGGCCATCCTGTTCGAGTTCGTGGCCGAGGGTGCCCCGGTGTTCGTGCTCGGCGACGGCAGCAACCGGTACCAGTTCGTCCACGCCGACGACCTCGCCGACGCCTGCCTCCGGGCCGGCGACCGGGCCGGACCGGGTGTCTACAACGTCGGCGCCACCGACTTCGGCACCATGCGGGAGACCCTCCAAGCCCTCGTCGACCACGCTGGCACCGGCTCCAGGGTCCGGTCGCTGCCCAGCGCTCCCGCCGCCGCCGCCCTGGCCGCGCTCACCGGCGTCGGCCTCGCTCCGTTCGCCCCCTATCACTGGCTGCTCTACGGCGAGTCGTTGTGGTTCGACACCGCCCGGGCCCAGACCGAGCTGGGATGGCGACCCCAGCGGTCCAACGCCGAGATGGTGGTGGAGTCCTACGAGTGGTTCCTCGCCCACCGCCACCAACTCGCTGGCGCGGCAGGCTCCCACCACCAGTCGCCGGCCAAGCTGGGTCTGCTGCGCATCCTCAAACGACTCCCGTGAGGACGCGGACCCCCTCGCCCGCACAGGCCCCGTCCGGGTCGGTGGCGGCCTCAACCGCGACACGACGGTCGACCAAGCCCTTCGACGGCAAGGACGTCCGAATCGTCGCCATCTGCTTCCTGGTGGCGCTGGCGCTGAGGCTGGCGTTCGTCATGATCGTCGAGCGTCCCTCGTTCAGCTTCACCGACGCGTTCTTCTACCACTTCTACGGCGAGTCGTTGGCCGAGGGGCGTGGCTATGTCCGCGTGGACGGCTCCCCCACGGCGCAGTGGCCACCGGGCTTCTCGTTCCTGCTGTCGCTCGTGTACCGGCTGTTCAGCGCCGACCCGCTCAATGGGGAGATCCTGAACGCCGTGCTCGGGGCCCTGACCGTGGCCCTGCTCTACGTCGTGGCCCGCCGGGCCTTCGGGCGGGCCGAGGCGGTCGTTGCGGCGGTGTGGATGGCCGTGTTGCCCGGCCCCATCCTCTGGGCCGACGTCTTGTTCACCGAGACCTTCTACACCTTCATGCTGGTCGCCTTCTTCGCGATGTTGGCCGTTCTGCCGACCCGGTGGTGGGCGGTGTTCCTGCTCGGCGTGGTGGTGGGCATGTCCGCGCTCGTCCGCGGTGAGGGGCTCTTCCTCGCCCTCCCCGCGTTGGCGCTGTGGTGGCGGCAGACCAACCTCCGCACCCTGGGTGCCCGGGCCGCTGTCCTCGGTGCGGCCAGGGTGCTGGCCATCACGCCCTGGACCATCCGCAACGCGGTACAGCTCGACACCTTCGCCCCCGTCTCCTCGAACGTGGGCGCCACGTTGTGGGCCGGTCACAACCCCGCCGCCTACGGCGGGCCGACCTACTACCAGGACTACGAGCGCTTCGGTGACGACATCGTGAAGCGGGAGGTCGAGTCGGCCAAGTACCTGCGGGGCGAAGCCCTCGACTACATGGTCAGCCACCCCGTCCGTGAGCTCCAGCTCATCCCGCTCAAGCTGATCTACCTGAACCGGGGCGACGCCCAGGTGCTCGAGCTGGTCAACAGCGCCGCCCCCGGCGACCGCAAGCCGCTGAAGCGCACCGACGAGATCCGCCTCGAGGTCCTGGCCGACATCGGCTACTACGGCCTGCTCACGCTCACGGTCATCTCGGTGGCGCTGCTACGCCGTGACCTCTGGCGCCGACCCATCACGCGGGCGGCGCTGGTGGCCATGATCACGTCGCTCGTGCTGTACGGGTTCTTGTACTTCGGGAGCTACCGGTACCGCTTCCCGCTCGAACCGCTGATGATCCTCGTGGCTGCCCCGCTGGTCACCAGCGTGTGGCGGACACGGTCGACGCTGCCGCTCGCCGCCTGACGGTGATGCAACCGAGCGGCGACGCCCGACTCGCCTCCCGCTTCCTCCCGGTGGCCGTGGCCGCCGCCCTGGCGCCGATCGTGGTCGCCACGGCGCGAGCCGTCGACCGAGGCTGGCTCCCAGTGGGCGACAACGCCTTCTTCGCCATCCGCGCCGCTGACGTCCTCACCTCGCATCCGCCGCTGCTCGGGACGTGGACGTCCAACTCGCTCGCCACCGGGATCGACGCCAACAACCCCGGACCGCTGTTCTTCGACCTCCTGTCCCTGCCTGTCGGCGTTCTCCCGGGCGGCGCCGGGCTTGCCGTCGGAGTGGCCATCCTCAACGCGCTGACGGTCATCGGCATCGCGCTGCTCGCTCACCGTCGCGGCGGCCCCCTGCTCGGCATCCTTGCCACCGCCGTGTCGGCCGGGCTGTGCTGGGCCATGGGCAGCGAGCTGCTCTTCGACCCCTGGCAGCCCCACGCCATGCTCCTCCCGTTCCTCTGCTTCCTCCTGTTGATCTGGTCCCTCACCTGCGGTGACCTGGTGCTCCTCCCGGTGGCCGCCGGCGTCGGCAGCCTCCTCCTCCAGACCCATCTCAGCTACGCCGTGCTGGTGCCGGTGCTCGCCGTCTGGGGAGTCCTCGGCCTGGTTCTCGACCTGCGCCGTCGCCGCCGGGAGCACCCCCAGGCCTGGCCGTCCCTGTCGCGGCGGTTCGCCGTCTGGGGGGCGGCGGGCGCCGGGGTGGGGCTGGTCGGCTGGGTTCAACCGCTGATCGAGCAGTTCACGGCCGCCGGCGACGGGAACTTGACTCGCCTGGCCGACACCCTCGGCGAATCGGCGAGCGGAACCGTCGGTTACAGCCGGGCAGCGCAGCTGCTCGCCAGCGTCACCACCCTGCCACCGTGGTGGCTTCGACCGTCGTTCGGGGAGGCATGGCTCCCGTCGCCCGACGCCATCGTGGTCGAGCCCGACAGCGCATCACTGCCCTCGGTGCCCCTGGCCGCCGGTGCCCTCGCCGCCCTCGCCGCCCTCATCGCATGGTGCCTGTGGGACGCCCACCGCCGGGACGACCGGGTGGCGTCGAGCGCGGTCATCACCGCCGCCGTGGCCCTCGTCGCCGGGATGGTGACCGCCGGGCAGGCCCCCATCGGGTTGTTCGGGCTCGCCCCCCACCAGTTCCGGTGGCTGTGGCCCTTGGCCGCGTTCACCGCCTTCGCCATTGCCGCCGCCCTCGCCCGCCGGGTGGCTCCATCGCCGGTCCCTCGACGAGCGTTGGTCGGGGGCTTCTCCGTCGCCGCCGTCGTCCTGTCCCTCCTCAACCTGCCGACCTACAACCAAGGCGTCGGCCCGAGCGCCGACGACTACGCCATCCCGGTGATCCGCGACCTCGGCCGCCAGATGGGCACGCTCGAGGGCCGGGGCACGTTGCTGGTGGACCTGGAAGGCGAGGAGTTCGCCAGCCCGTACAGCACGCCGATCATGGCCGAGCTCCAGCGCCGGGACATCCCCTTCGTCGTCAAGGACCCGACCACCATTCGCCAGCTCGGCCCGACCCGGCGCTTCACGGGCAGCAACGCCGACGCCACGCTGACCTACCGGGTGGGCAACGGTACGCGCAAGCCACCGCCGGGCAGCCGGCGGGTCGCCCTCCACGAGGCGCTGTCGGCCTCCGAACGTGAGGAGCTGGACGAGCTACGGGCCCGCATCGCCGTCTACCTCGCCGAACGCGACGGCCTCGAGCTGAACCGGCGCGGCAGGGCAGTGGCTCGGGCCGGCAAGCTGCCCCAGAGCCGGGCCAAGGCATCTGGCCAGCCGGTGTCGCCGGAGGCGCTCCTCGCCTCCCGAGAGGTGCTGTACACGGTCCAGGAGGACCTCCTCGTGCTCGACGAGGTCTGGGCCCCCCGGTTCGAGCGCTACGCCCGCCTCCAGGACCGGTTCGACGAGCAGACGGTGGCGCTGTTCCTCGGGCCGGTGGACGGCGCCTCCGCTGGCGGGCCTCCCTGATCGACGCAGGGCGGTCGCTATGCTGCCGCTGGCCCCTCGCTTGACGTGGGCGGCTGAGCGGCGCACCTCCTCGAGCGAAGCGGATCTCTTCGTGCATGGCCCAGACGACGGACGAGCTGACGACGGACGCCACAGGAGCGGCGGCCATCGCGTCGAGGCCATCTGAGAACGACGCCCCTCCGTCGCCTCCGGAGCCGGGCAAACGACGGAGCCACAACCTCGAGATCCCGCTGATCAGCTTCGCCGCCCTGCTGCTCGAGATCAGCTGGACTCGGGTCTCGTTCAAGCTCTTCTACTACTGCACCTATCTCGTCATCGGCCTGGCCCTGCTCGGGATCGGCTGCGGGGCGGGTGCTCGTGGCCTTGTCGGGCCGCCTGCGGCGGGCCACCACCGACTCGATCCTCGTCTGGGGTTCGCTCTGGGGCGGGCTCAGCCTCGGGCGCGGCTACCTGCTGATCGCCCGCATCGACATCGCCTCGCTCGAGATCTGGACTACGGCACGTCCCGCTCCATCACCAGCCTCGCCCTGCTGCTGGCGATCTGCCTGATCCTGTTCGCCTCCTTCGTGGCCGTGGGCGTCATGATCGCCACCCTCTTCTCCCGTGAGGGCGACCGCATCGGCCGCCTCTACTTCGCCGACCTCCTCGGGGCTGGCCTGGCCTGCGCCGTGGTCGTGTCCCTGCTCTCGTTCATCGGCCCGGTGGCCACGATCATGCTCGCCGGCGTCATGCTCTCCCTCACCGGCGTGGGCGTCGCCCTGCGGGGAGGACGGCGAGCCCGCGCTCGGGCGGTGCCCGCCGGCCTCGTCCTCGCCGTCCTCCTGGGCGTCGCCGTCGTAGCCCCCGACGCCGTCCTCCCCCCGCCAACGAGCAGACTCGGTCAAGGAGGAGTTGACCGACGAGAACTCGATCTACTCGTCGTGGAGCCCCATCTTCCGGGTCGACGTTCGCGACCGAGGCGCCTCCCGCGTCCTCTTCCACGACGGCCTGCACGGGTCGAGCATCTACCAGTTCGACGATGACGTCTCGAGCCTGAGCCGCTTCGATACCGACCCTCGATCGCTGCCCTTCGCCGTGGTCGGCGCGAACCCGGAGAACGTGATGATCATCGGTGCGGCGGGGGGACACGAGACCTCTCGTCGCTCTACTACGACGCCGGCCACATCGATGCCATCTCGCTCAACCCCGTCACCCACGACCTGGTCGTGTATCGAATGGCCGACTACGCCGGTCGCATCGCCGACCGCCCCGAGGTGAACTACGTCCACGGCGACGGCCGGTCCTTCCTGGCCCGCAGCAACGACAGCCACGACATCGTCTGGTACCCGCCCCGACAGCTACTCAGCGCGAACGCGACCACGGCAGGGGCCTTCGTCCTGTCCGAGAGCTACCTCTACACCAGCGAGACGATCAAGGAGAGCCTCGAGCACCTGGGGCCCGACGGCATCGTGGCCGCGCAGTTCGGCGAGGTGAACTTCGAGGCCAAGCCGAACCGCACCACCCGCTACGTGAGCACGGTTCGGGATGCGCTGGCCGACGTCGGCGTCGACGACCCTTCGCGCCACCTGCTCGTGGCCACGTCCTCCACCGACGTCGGCGCGTCGGTGGTGTCCACCATCCTGGTCAAGCGCTCACCGTTCACCGACGACGGACCCTTCTTCTGGCACTTCAGCGAGCTGAAGGATGTCATCGGCAACTTCGGTGACCCCATCGACCGCTTCGATCACGAGGATGCCACCGGCGAGCGGGTGCTGCTCCTCCTGCTCGGCGTGGCCACTCTCTTTGCCGCCGTCTTCCTCCTGTTGCCCTTCCTCACCATCCGCAAGACGTGGGCGGCGCTTCCCCGCAAGCCCCGCTCGGCGCTGTACTTCGCGTCGCTCGGCCTGGGCTTCATGTTCTTCGAGATCACGCTGATCCAGCGACTCACGTTGTTCCTCGGGTACCCGACCTACTCGTTGACCGTGACGTTGGCCTCGCTGCTCGTCTTCACCGGCGTGGGCGCCCTCCTCTCCGAGCGCTGGAATGCCCACCCCCGACGGGTCGTGCCGGTGATGCTCGGCGTCGTCGCCGCCCTCACCGCCTTCTACCTGTTCGGCCTGCCCGTCCTCACCGACGCCCTGCTGGTATGGCCGCTCATCCCCCGGGTGCTGGTGGCCTTCCTCGTGCTGGCGCCGCTCGGCATCTGCCTGGGCACGTTCATGCCCCTCGGCCTGGGGGCGGTGGCCAGGCTGACCGAGCACTCCCGGGAGTACGTGGCCTGGGGGTGGGCCGTGAACGGCTTCGCCTCGGTGATCGGAGCTGTTCTGACCACCATCCTGGCCATGACCTTCGGCTTCGCGGTGGTGCTGGTCTTCGCCCTCGCCGTCTACTGCGTCGCCCTGCTCGTGCTGCCGGGACTCCTGCGAGCGGCGCCGATGGCGGCCACCGACTCGTAGAGGTTGCGCGGATAGGTCACGTCGTGTCCCCGAAAGCGGCGCGGCTTCGCCGCAAACACCCACCGCGCTTGATGGAGACCTCGCCTATCGGCTCGACCTCTTGGCACTCGAAGGAGGGCGTCCCTCGGCTCGTGTGCGGTCAGGCGCTGGCCGGCACCGGCGAGCCGGTGAGGTGGCGGCGGCCGAGCACGAACGCCAACCCGTACAGGACGGCCACGAGCACCAGCAACATCCGGTAGCCGACGACAAGCGCGCCGTACTCGAGGAGCCCACCGACCATCGCGCCGAGCAGGTTGGCGCCGAAGGCCGACGCCGAGGAGCCGACGTCCTTGAACCGCTGCGTGAACACCAGGTTGGCCAGGAAGATCGGCGTGAAGGCGAGGACCACGGCGGCGACGAAGCGGAGCCCGATGGGAAGGGAGAGCAGGCGCTCGGAGGGCACGGCGAAGGACACGACCAGTGCGGCCAGCAGCACGAGGTAGAGGCGGGCCGGGCGCTTGAAGGACAGCCGGCGCGAGACCTCGACTGCCGCGAGGACGCTCAGGAGGACACCGGCGAACACGAGCGCGTTCACCACCCAGGTGGTGCCGAAGAGCAGGGCGAACTGCACGACGTTCTTCGTCTCCAACAGCAAGAAGGCCGCCCCCATGAAGAAGAGGTCGGCGTAGGAGGCCATCTGGCCCAACGGCCCCGACGCCGCCCGCACGGCGACGATCGAGACGAGCAGGATCAGGGCGATGGTGACGAGATAGAAGACCGGGAGGGTCCGCTCCCGGAGGTAGGGGAAGGGGTGGTCGTCGGTGGCCGGTTCGGGCGCCGATTCAACCGACGCCGGCGAGGCCGTCGCGCACCGCACCGAGCCGGGATCCTCGCTGGCGAAGAGGAACGACAGGCGGCCGAGACCCTCGGAGGCGTCAACGCACGGTGGACGGTCGTAGACCTCCTCGAGGGTCCCGGCCAGCCGGTCGATGAGCCACTGCTCGACGTAGTAGTTGTACATGGCGAAGACGCCGTCGGGACCTAGGTGGTCGCGGGCGGACTCCATCGCCTCCTGGGTGAACAGGTAACTCTCCAGGCGGAGCGAGGACTGCCCGGAGACGAGGGTTATGGAGTCGGGCAGGGCGAAGAGGATCAGGTCGTAGCGCTCGTCGGAGCGTTCGAGGAAGGCTCGACCGTCGTCGATGTGGACGTCGACGCGAGGATCGGCGTAGGGCTTGTCGGGGTGGAGCTCGGTACCGAGCTCGTGGAGGCGAGGATCGATCTCCACGGCGTCGACGTGGCCGGCGCCCTGCTCGAGCGCGGTGGCGACGTCGTTGCCGGTGCCCGCCCCCACGATCAACACGTTGTCGAGGCTGGCCGGCCGGGCCGACTGGTACACCCGCGAATAGAGCGAGTTCTCGTCGGTCTCGAAGATGGCCTGGTGGGGCACCCCGTTGACCCGCACGAACGGGGCCGGCTCTTCGTCCACGGTGACCTTGTAGTACGGGGACCAGCTCGCCCCGGCGGCGAAGGTCTCGAGCCCGAGCATGACGAGGAGGGCGGCCAGGGCACCGACCTGCAGCACGGTGATGCGGGGGCGGTGGGCGACGAGGAGCACGAGCCCGGCGACGATGCCCCATGCCAGCGGTGGGGCCCGCAGGAACGACAGCGCCGTGAACCCGACGATCCCGGCGATGCTGCCCACGATGTCGAGCCGGTAGGCCTCGAGCGGCTCGAACTGGACGAAGGCGCGGGCGACGCCCTCGGCGATGAAGGCCAGCGTCGCTGCCACCACCACGAAGATCACGGCCAGGACCAGCTCGCGGGGCGGGCCGCTCGTCTCGAGCGTGCCGAAGAAGATCAGGTCGCTGCCGGCCCCTTCGATCTCGACCGGGAAGAAGCGTACGAAGGCCACGAGGACGGCCAACGCCGGGAGCGAGTACGGGAACAGGTCCCGCTCCCGGTGGGCCCGGAGGAAGCCGATGCCGATGCCCAGGAAGCTCCCGAGCAGGACGAAGTTCGAGAAGTACGAGAGGTGCAGGACGTTGGAGCCGGTCCAGCGGATCAACGCCAGCTCGACGAACAGCATCACGAAGCTCAACAGGACGAGGCGGACACCGGGACGCAACCCGGTTCGCGGCATGGTGTCGGTGATGGCCAGCGCTCTCGTCTCCTGCTCGCCCCTGGAGCCGGTCACAGGGTACGCGCACCGTAGCCTTCAGCCGGTGACTGCCGTCTCAGCGCGCTCCGCAGCAGTCCTGAGCGGGCCTCCGGCGACGGAACCTCGAACGAGCTTCAGGGCGGACCGGCGGCGGTTCTTGGCAGGCTGTCTGGCCGGAGCGCTGCTCGCTGCCGTCCCGTTCGTCTGGATGCTGAACGTCGGCCGGCTCGACCTCACGCAGCGTCACCCTCTCGGAGGGTTCTACGACGCCCAGGCCCAAAGCCTGCTCGATCTGCGCTGGGACGTGCCCGAGGGGGCGTTGGGGACCGAGGCCTTCATGGTCGACGGCAAGTCCTACCAGTACCAGGGCCCGGTCCCCGCCCTCCTCCGTCTACCGGTCGTCGCCCTCACCGACCGCTACGACGGTCGCCTCACCCAGCTCTCCATGCTGGGGGCCTTCGCCGCCACCATGTTCTTCGCAACATCCGGGAGCCGACGACGAGCGCGCCGTACCCGAGGAGCACACCGGACCATCGCGCCAAGCAGGTGGAATGGTGGTCCCGGTCTTGCGGGAGCTGAGGTGGTGGCAGCGGTCAAGAGTTCAGCAGAGCTCGGTGGCGGCGTCCTCAGGCTCGGCGGGGATACGCAGTGAGGTATTGGAAGGGGCGTCGACGAAGTTCTCGAGGAAGCGGCCCACGGTCAGCGGCTCGGTGTACGAGGCGCGGAACTGCCTGAGCCGAGGGCACTCGAGGACCAAGCGGGCCACGGCCACCCGCATGTCGAACGGAGCGCGGTCGGGATCATCGAGCGGCGTCGTGTACACCAGCGGGAAGGGGAAGTCGTCCTCGTCGAGGTCGGCGCCGGGCTGTGTGCCGGTTGCGACGATCCACGGCGGTGGGAGTGGCTTCTCATGCCCGGGCACAGCGCGCCGAGTGAGCCCGAGGTGGGCGGCGAGCGGGTTGCCGAGGCCGAGCACGTCGAGCATGAAGACGTCCGTCCCGAGGGCATAGCCGGAAACGCCGACGCCGTAGGCCGCGTGCAGGGTGCGCTGACCGGCGATGGGCTCCGCTGGCAGGCGAACCCCGTGGTAGAAGAAGCCGCCTTCGGCGGTGGCGGCCACCCGTCCGGGTTGCGAAGACGTCCACCCGTAGTCCGCGACGGTCACGGGATTCCTCCTGGCCAGGATCGTGTCGTCCACATGCGTGCGAAGGAACAGGCCGCAGACGACAGCCCAGGGCACCACGAGGAAGGCGAGGGCGTACTGCCGGCGCAGCGGGACCACCGCGACGGGGGCGCCCAAGGCGAACAGGTACGGAAGCAAGAGCCTGGCCTGGATCCAGTCGCCGCCGACCTTGATGACGTAGAGGGAGCCGACGAAGGCGGCGCCGACGAAGGCGAGCACTACGGCGAGCCCCCGCCGGTCATCGCGACGACCCAGGTGGCGCAGCAATGGTGGGTAGGCACCGACGGTCAGCGCACCGAGCGGCAGCCAAAGAGCATACGGATCAGTGAAGTCCCGCAAGTACTGCCAGCCGGTGGACCACCGCGAGAGACCGGCCTCCTTGGCGACGGCCGTGTTCGGCACGAGGACGCCGTAGTACCCCATGCGGAAGACCTGGTATGCGAACGGGAGGACCAAGACGCAGGCGACCAGCCGGAGGCGGTCCGACCATCGGTCCTGGCGCCAGCCGGCGACGAGCACGGCGAAAGCGAAGGCCGCAGTGAACAGGCCGAGCTCCGGCCGGATGAGCGGCCCGACGCCGACCAGCAGAGCGCCGGGGATCCCGAGTCGCCGCCCGGACCGGGACCACCGGGCGAGGATGAGCAGACAGGCGCCCAGCCAGGCCAGGACCAGCCCGCCCTCGAGCCCGGAGGAAGCGTAGATCCACGCAGGCGTCACAGCGACGTAGGCCGCCATCCCTAAGGGCAGACGGATATCATCATCGGTGCCTCGTGGGAGGAGGGCCGTCGCGCCCGCCATCGCCAGGGCTACGGCAGTGATCGTGAGGCCGATCCCCAAGAGAACGGCGATCCACTCGAGCCGGAAGGGCGAGATGACGTCGGCGACGGCGAGGAGGAGCACCCAGAGCGGGCTGGTGGAGGCCTCAACCCGTTCCCCGGCGTTGAACACTGGTCCGTTTCCAGCGAGGAGCTGATTGACCACCCGCAGGTGGATGAACCCGTCGTCCGCCACCCACCGGAACGCCCAAGCCCGCTCTGCCATGACAAACAAGGGAATGGCCAAGAGAAGCCAGCGCAGGAGCGCTCCCCTTGAGGTGCGTACGGGTGCCGGTTCGCTGGCGGAGGGAGCCCCAAACCTTGTCGTCGTGAGGCCGTCCGCCACGGCGACAATGTACCTCCAGGAGCGAGGTGGTCAGGCCGTGCCCGCCACGGCCAACGCCTCAAGGGAGGCTGCTTGATTGATGCAGGCAAGGGAGTCAGAGACCAGTGCGCTCCCGCGATGGCCCGCAGATTGCTGGCGGCGCGAGCGGTCCGGCACCGTCGGTGACTGAGCCTGGCCAGCTCCGATCGAGTTGGGCGGTGCCGGCCTCGGACTGCCGGCGCCGGCCGAGCCGGTTGGCGCAGCGGATCTAGATGTAGTGCCCACGTTCAAGGGGTCGTCTGTGGTGCACGACCCCATCGGCGTCTCCGCGGACAGCGGCCGGCGTCGGTGTCCGCCCAGCTTGCCCCACCGCCGCAGCACGAAGGCGACGAGGACGGCCAACGCCGGGGCGCAACCCGGCTCGCGGCATGGTGTCGGTGATGGCCAGCGCTCTCGTCTCCTGCTCGCCCCTCAAGCCGTTCAGAGGGTACGCGCACGGTAGCCTTCGGCTGGTGACTGCCGTTTCAGCGCGCTCTGAAGCGGTCCGGATCGAGCCTCGGGCGGCGGGACCTCGAGCGAGCCTCCGGGCGGATCGCCGCCGGTTCTTCGGAGGCTGCCTGGCGGGAGCGCTGCTCGCTGCGGCCCCGTTCATCTGGATGCTGAACACCGGCCGGCTCGACTTCACGCAGCGTCACCCTCTCGGGGGGTTCTACGACGCCCAGGCCGAGAGTCTGCTCGATCTGCGCTGGGACGTGCCCGCAGGGGCGTTGGGGATCGAAGCCTTCCTGGTCGACGGCAAGGCCTACCAGTACCAGGGCCCGGTCCCCGCCCTCCTACG
This sequence comes from Acidimicrobiales bacterium, assembly GCA_030447445.1. Taxonomy (GTDB): domain Bacteria; phylum Actinomycetota; class Acidimicrobiia; order Acidimicrobiales; family Iamiaceae; genus JAUJOW01. The sequence continues at coordinate 186,196 of JAUJOW010000002.1, forward strand.
CCTGCCGATCGTCGCTCTCACCGACCGCTACGACGGTCGCCTCACCCAGCTCTCCATGCTCGGTGCCTTCGGGGTGACCATGCTCTTCGCCTCGCGACTGAGCTGGCAGATCCGCCGGCTGTTCGGTCCCGACGGGACCGTCACCCGAGGCGAGGCGATCGCCGCCGGCGGGTTCATCCTGTCCCTCGGCGCCGGTTCCAGTCTGATGTTCCTCGCCGGCCAGGCGTACGTCTACCACGAGGCGATCCTCTGGGGGGTCGCCTTCGCCCTGGCCGCCTACGACGCCTTGGTTCGTCATCTGTCCGACGGCTCCTCTCGGGCCCTCGTGTTGACCGGTGCGTTCGCATCCCTGGCTCTCTTGACCAGAGCGTCGGTTGGTCTCGGACCGGTCCTGGCCCTCGGCTCGGTCGTGGGGCTGCGGGCGACGAGGGCCTTGTGGACGAAGCGTCGGCCGGAGTGGCGCAGGCTTCTCGGGCTGTTCGCGGCCTGCGTGGTGCCCGTCCTGTTCTATGCCTCCGTGAACCAGGCCAAGTTCGGGACGTTCTTCAGCGTCCCCATCTCCGCCCAGGTCGCCTCAGAGGTCGACCCGACCCGAGCCGAGTTCATACGGGAGAACGGCGACAGCTTCTTCGGTCTCCAGTACGTGCCGACCGCCGTCCTCCAGTACCTGCGACCGGACGCCCTCGAGCTCGAGCGCCAGTTCCCCTTCGTCGACTTCCCGGCGCTGGCCGAGAGCATCGGGGAGGTGCGCTTCGACCGGATCGACCGCGCGTCGAGCGTGCCCGCCACCATGGGCTGGATGGTGGTCCTCGGCGCGATCGGTGTGGTTGCTGTGGCGGGGCGCCGTACGCGCGGGAGCCGAGCGGCGGCCGCCGCCTTGGGGCCGCCCGTGCTCGGAGCGCTACTGGCGTTGGGGGTCACGGTCACGATCGGATACGTCGCTCAGCGCTACCTGGCCGACTTCATCCCCCTGCTCGTGCTGGTGAGCCTGGTCGGTCTCCACCATCTGTCAGCCAGGATGCGCGAGGGCGCCGCCTGGCCCAGGACGATGGCGGTCGCGCTCGGCCTCGGTGCTCTCGCCGCGTGCTACGTCAACTTCTCCCTCGCGCTGTTCTACGAGCGGCAGTACGGGTTCGTTCCCGAGGCCGTCAGGGCGGAGCTGATCTCCTGGCAGCTCGACGTCGACGCCGTGCTGCCAGGCGACCAATCTCCTCGGCTGCGATCCACCAGAGCGGTCGGTGCGTTGCCTCGTTCGGCCGATGAGGGAGAGCTGGTGGTGGTGGGTGAGTGCGCGGGGCTGTACCAGTTCGACGGTGAGCTCTGGCGGCCGGTGGAGCGCACCAACGCCATCGGCCGGTTCAGGTTCGAGCTCCGGCTGGCCGACGCTGCGCCGAACGCCCGCTACGAGCTGGTCGGGCGGGGTTCTGGCGATGACCGGCGATCCCTGGTGCTCGAGCGCAGATCGAACGAGCGAGTGGCCTTCGTCTTCAGGTCGCCGGGCTCGCCTGCTGTGGCCGGCCCGGCTCACGAGATCAACCCCGACGTGCCGTTCGTGTTCGACGTGGTGATGGACCGGCGGCTCAACAGCTTGCAGGTGGTGGCCGACGGCCGGTCGCTGCTCGGGAGGCTCTACGCCGCTCCCGACGACCGCCTTCGGGTGGGCACCGACCTCCCGGGCGAGCTCGTCGAGCAGCCCCTCGAGGCGCCGGTCTGTCAGGAGCTGGTCAAGCGGCGGTGATGCTCCGGCTCACGACGCTCATGCCGGGGTGAGCTCGTAGAGGAACTGATAGCCGAACAGGGTCGGCCGGAGCGTGACCGTGGCCCGATCCACCACTCCGACGGCTCTGCGGAGCCCGCTGTCACCGGAGTGCTCCTTGTCGGCACCGCGGTCGACGATCTCGAGCGGGAGGCCCGTCGCTTCACGGCGTCGGACCTTCCAGCCGTGGACGCTGATCAGGTTCTCGAAGCTGCGGCGGGTGAAGAAGCGCACGTGGTCGTGATCGAGGATCCCTCGTCGGTCGTAGTCGAATCGACCGAGCGCCACCCGCGTGCGGGGGTACCAATGCCCGAAGTTCGGGATGCTGAGCACGAAGACCCCTCCGGGGGCGAGGACGTCGCGCACCTGGTCGAGGATCCTCTCGGGTCGGCGAACGTGCTCGAGCACGTCAGCGGCCAGGACCACATCGAACTCACCGGCCACCTCCACGGGCAGGCCGGCGTCGAGGTCGGCGGCCACGAAGCGATCCACTCGCTCCTTGACGCCCTCCCGAGGCTCGAGGTCCACCCCTGTCACCTCGTGGCCCCGATGGCGCAGCTGCTCGTCGATGGAGCCATCGGCGCACCCCAGGTCGAGGACCCGGCCAGGGGGCCGCTGGGACAGCCATCCCAGCACGAGCTGGTGCGAGGAGTCGGCCGCCTCCTTCATCTCGTAGCCGGCGCTGGCAAAGGCGAGCTCCCCGGTGCCGAAGCCCATCTTGTGGGCCCGATAGCGCAGCACAACGCCAGTGATGTCCTTGGCGTACTTCAGGCCGTTGACGTAGCAGACCTCGTCGCCGTAGTAGGTCGGGATGGGGACCTCCACGATGCGCTTGCCCGCTTCGAGGAGTTGGACGATCACCTGGGTGTCGAAGTCGAAGCCATCGCTGTTGCGTTCGAACGGGATGGAGCGCAGCGCGTCGACCGAGTACGCCCGGTAGCCGGAGTGCCACTCCGAGAGCGTCGCCCCTGCGATCGTGTTCTCGAGCCGGGTGAGGATGCGGTTGCCGAGCCACTTGTACAGGGGCATGCCCCCGGCCCGAGCGGTCCCGGGGTCGAGCATGCGGGACCCGAACACGGCGTCGGCTTCCCCCCGTTCGAGCGGGCCGACCATCTCGGGGAGGAGCTCGGGGGCGTACTGGCCGTCGCCGTGGAGCAGCACCACGATGTCGATGTCGTTCTCGATGGCCCAGCGGTAACCGGCCTTCTGGTTGCCTCCGTAGCCCAGGTTGCGCGGGTGGCGGATCACCTCCAAGGGCAGGTCATCGGTGATCTGCTGGTAACCGAGTCCGACGAGATAGGTCGCATCGGAGGAGTGGTCATCACCCACCAGGATCTTCGTGATACGAGACCGGAAGCCGTCGGGGATACGGTCGAGCACCTGGGAGAGCGCGGACGCCGCGTTGTAGGCTACGACCAGGACGCCAATGCGCGTTGGCATCCCGCGATTTTAGCTGTTGGTCACCTCCAGGCTGACGTGCAGCGGCTCGTTCCCACGAGGCGAGAACCACCCATAGCCAACCTGCATCATGTCGATTGCGTAGTCGTACCTTCCCGGCCGAAGCGGCTGTCCCTCCTCGTCGACAGCCCGCAACCTGATGGTGACGTGGAACTCCTCTCCGGGATAGGTCCACGAGGGGAGCTCGACGTGGGCGCTGGCGGGAACCGCGCCAGAGGAGCCATCGATCTCCGGGCGAGCCCCGACGCGAACCCGGCCCGGCTCGTCGAAGCTCTTCGCGTCCGGCCACGGCGAGCCCGTGCCGCTGTGACGGCCCCGTAGCCCCAACCGAAGGTCCGCGCCGGCCCGAGCTCTGAGGTGGCCGGTCGGGTACCCCGCGTCGAGCCAGAGCTCGGCTCGTCGTGCTTCTTGGGGCAGGCTCGTCGGGAACCCGGCCGGCAGGAGCTTGCCCTCCCGCTCCAGTCTGGCTTGGTCGGCTCCAGGTAGGACCCACAGGCCGAGCGCAAAGGAACCGAAGGGCGAACCCTCCGGCTTGTCGATGAGCGCGATGCGACCACCCCGCTCGCGCAGCTCCCTGGAGCCCAGCGCGTGGAACACGAATGCTTCGGGGGGATGGTCATCCACCGAGGGCCAGGGTTCGACGTGCAGCTCTGGCAGGTAGAAGAGGTAGTGGGGGGGCGGGCCTGCCCTCGGGTCGGTGCTCAGCGCTGCTCGCTCGACCCCCAGCTCCTCCACCTGATCCGGGAGCCGCCAGCTCTCGAAGTACTCGTCGGCTGCCACCTGGGTCACCCCGCCGACGGCGAGCCAGAGCGAAAGAGGAAGGAGCAGCAACCGCGGAGCTCGCTTGTTCAGACAAGAGACGGCGAGCAGCGCCTGTGCCCCGAGGGCCACCCCAGTCGCCGTCACCACCAGGTGACCCTGGTCCCGGAAACGGGCGACGTCGGGCACGCCGAACGGCGTGTAAAAGAGGTCGAGGTCGCCTGGCTTGTGCCCGGCCAGCAGGCCAAGGGCGAGGCCCCCGGTGACCAGCATGACGGCCCAGCTGCTCGTCACCAACCGACTGGTGCGCGTTTCCGCAAACAGGAAAGCGACTCCGGCCGCGACCCACAGCGGCACGAATGCCTCGTTGTACCGGCCGAAGATGAACCCATCTGAAGGAAAGCGGTTGAGGCTGAAGTACAGCGATGACGTCATGAAGATCACGAGCCCGCTTCCCAACAAGAACACCGTCGTCAGGCGTGGTGGCGTGGCCAGGAGCGGCGAGAGCCTCGGCCACCGAGGCGATGGATCCTGGATGGGAGAGGGCTGGCCCCAGCGTCCTGGTCCGAGCTGGGTGGCGAGGAGCCCCAGACCGAGGGCGGCGATGCCCAGGGTTCCGACGGCGATGTACCAGGCGTGGCCGACCATCTCGATGACGAGCCGGTAGAAGTCGGTCGGGTTCACGAAGAACTTGCGGTACTCCGGGATGCGGTCCGTCTGGTTGGTCGACAGCTCTCCTCCAGCCCAGAGCGTGGAAATGAGCCTCGATCGGAGGAGCCGAGTGGCGATCAACAACTCCACGGTGAGGGCGATGCTGCAGGCGGCGAGGCGAGTGCCGACCAGGCCCACGACGGCGGCGACAGCCATGATCGCCAGCGCCCACAGCACCACGAACGTGAACCGTTCGTGCGTGGCGAACAGCAAGGCGATCGATGGACCGAACAGCAGGCGCTGCCAGGACGGACGCGGCGTCAGGTACAGCCAGCAGGCCAGCACGGAGGCCGCCGACAACGGCAGGATGAGGTTCTCGGCAAGGGCGAGGGAGGTGTCGTAGAAGGTGGCGGGAACTCCCGCGCCGACCACGGCGGCGGCCATCGCCGTAGGCCGTCCGGTGTCGAGGATACGTCTGCAATAGAGGTAGAGGAGGGGCACCAACGTCGCCATGAGGAGGGCGTTCACGACGAGGACCGCTCGTGTGAGCAGTTCGGGATCGTCGAACAGCCAGAAGGCGGAACGAGGAACAAGGAGTAGCCGAAGCCGTAGTAGGCAAGCTCAGGCAGCAGGTGATCATGAGGATCGCCACTCAGCCAGCGAGCGTTGGCCAGATAGCCGAACTGGTCGGCCGGACTCCGTGCCAGGAACGTAATCTCGCTGGTCACCCACACGTGGAGGCCCGCTAGGGCGACGGTCATGACGAGCAGGATCGGGGCGGGGTTGCCGGCGAGGAACGCGCCGAAGCGAGAGCCGAGAGGTGAGCTGCCGCCACCCCGGGGTGGGCCGCCCGCCGCACTCATGACGCCAGGATCCTATCTCTTGCCCCTCACGACATCGTTCCGGCCTGGGGGAGGTGGGTGAGTCAAGACATCGTTCCGGTTGGGGACGTGTGGTCCCTCGAGGCAGGTGGCCACGACCGGGCCGACCGGTACGCTCGCCCGATGCGCCGCCCGCGACGGCGGTCCACGGCCGAGGCCGGTGCCCGCCGGCTCGACTGTCGTCCCCCGAACCCGGGGTCGAGGAGCGTGGCCGGCCGTCGGCGGCCACGGTGGACGCCCTGGTGGCGGCGCTCGTCCCGATCCTCGTGGCCACCGTCCGCGCCGTCCGAGGCGGTTGGTTGCCGGTCGCCGACAACGCCTTCTTCCGGATCCGGGCCAACGACGTCCTCACCAACAACGATCCGCTGCTCGGCACGTGGGCGTCGGTCTCCGTGGCGTTGGCGCCCGCGCGAGATCCCGGGCTCCACTTCGACGGGCCAGTCGGCGAGACTCGGGGTGTGACCGTCGTCCGGGATCCGGAGCCGGCACAGCACGGCTCCGTCACCGCCCACCCCCAATCGGCCACACCGCCACGTTGGACGCCGAGGGGCGCATTGTCCATACACTTGCGCATGAGCGGGTGGAGGGATCTGCGATTCTTTGCGTCGCCCGTTCGACGGTGGTGGTTCGGCCTCGGGACCATCATGCTGATCGGGTTCGGCATCCGCCTCTTGTACGTGCACGTGCACACCCAAGACATAGCGGTGCTGAGCGACCCGTTCTATTACCACGGCGGCGCCAACCTGCTCGTCGAAGGCCACGGTTTCGTGGACCCGTACCACTTCGTTCTCGAAGGGCGGTCGCTCCCGGGGGCCTACCACCCGCCGGGTTATCTGCTCAGCCTTGCCCTGGCCTCCCTAGCCGGGTTCAAGAACCTCTTTGCCCACCAGGTCTGGAGCGCCATGCTGGGCACCGCGACCATCGCGGTGACGGGCCTGGCGGGACGGCGCATCGCTGGAGCCCGGGCCGGTCTCGTGGCGGCCTCTGTCTCCGCCGTCTACCCGAACTTCTGGTTCAGCGACGCCCTGGTGATGTCAGAGACCCTGGTGCTGCTCGCGATGGCGGCCACACTGCTGGCGGCTTACCGCTTCTGGGACCGTCCGGACTTCGGGCGGGCGGTGGTGCTGGGCGTATTCCTCGGGGTCACTGCGCTCAGCCGATCGGAAGCGGTGCTCCTGCTGTTGCTCCTGGCCGTGCCCCTGGTCGCCTTCTTGCCCAAGGACGGGTTCGCCTGGCGACGTCGCCTCGCCCTGCTGGCGATGATCTGGGGCGCCGCCACCGTGATCGTTGGGCCTTGGGTCGCCTACAACCTGAGCCGGTTTGAGGAGCCTGTGTACCTGTCGGTGTCTTATCACACACTGCTGGCGGGAAATTGTGAAGACCGGTACGAGGGAGACCTCGTGGGGTACTGGTCGGTGGGCTGCGTCGTCCGTCTGAACTGCCCGAACTTCGACAAGGCGGAGAGGGATCTCACCTCGCCGTGTCTGCTCAAGGTCGATCCCGAGGGGGACGGTTCCACCCACGAGCTCCGCTACCGGGAGCAGGCCATCACGAACCTTCGTGAGAACCTCGACCGGCTGCCCTTCCTAGTTTTCGCCAGAGAGGGCCGGACTTGGGGTTTCTACCGGCCGGGCCAACAGCTCCAGCTCGACACGCTATCTACACGCGAAATCGAGCTCTCGCGGCTCGGTCTCGGCATCTACTACACACTGGTCGCCGGCACGATCGCCGGGACCCTGATCCTGCGTCGGCGTCGTGTGCCAGTGTTCCCGCTCCTCGTCCCCATAGTAAGCGTCGCCCTGACCGTGAGCCTCACCTTTGGGGAGACCCGTTACAGGGCACTAGCCGAGGTCTCGCTCGTCCTCGGCGCCGCCGTGGCGTTTGACGCGGTGCTGCCGAGTCGCCGTCGCCCGAGCCCGCCCCAATCCCCGGAGCGCAGCTCAAGGCCAAACACCGCCGCCGTCACCAAGAGCCGGACGATGACCAAGCCGACCGGATCGGAGCTGTCGATTGGTTCAGTGGTCAATGACGATGGTGACACCACACGATGACGACCGACCAGAAGCGCTCAAACTGGGCGGGGGAGCACACCAGACGGTCGACCACCACAGCAGCACCGCCTACGCGCCGTCGCCGGCCACCTCGCTGAGCAGCCGCTCATAGGCGGGAGCGCACGACCTCGTAGCGAATGCAAGCGGCCGATGTCTCGAAACCCGGGGTCGACCAGCTATGGCAGGCCCGATGCCAGGCGCTCCTCGGCCTGCTTTCGGCGGTGCACTGAAGGCGGTGACGGGATCGAGGTCGACGACCCTGACGCCCTTCTGGGCCTTGGCATCGCCCGGCCAGTCTCGTAGTTCACGCCTACCAGGGTGTCCCTCATCGAGATCTGGCGGCGCCAGCGGGTTTCGCTGAGCGTAATCAACGGGTGCCTGACCGCATCCCCGTCGGGTCAGTGTACCGTTCCCGCAGTGGCCAGGGGGACCCGGGAAGCTGGCGGTGCAGGCGCAGATAAGGCACCCGCCTCGGCAGCCAAGGGTGGCCTCGACACCGTGTCGGTCATCCTCCCGTGCCTCGACGAGGAGAGGTCGGTCGGTCTCTGCGTCGAGGAGGCGCGGGCCGCCTTGGCGGCGGCCAGCGTGCCCCACGAGGTGATCGTGGTCGACAACGGGTCGGTCGACGGCTCGGTGGCCGCCGCCGAGGCGGCCGGTGCCGACGTGGTGCGCGAGACCCTGCCGGGGTACGGCAGCGCTCTGCGGGCCGGGTTCGCAGCGGCGTCGGGCGACGTGATCGTCATGGCCGACGCCGACTTCACCTACGACCTCTCCAAGCTGCCGAGCCTCGTGGAGCCTGTGCGGCGGGGCGAGGCCGACATGGTGGTCGGGGGCCGACTCGACGCCGCCACCCGGCGGACTATGCCGGTGCTTCACCGGTTGGTGGGCACGCCGGTCCTGACGTTCCTCGTCGCTCGGGCCTGCCGTCGGCGGGTGGTGAGCGACAGCCAGTCCGGTTTCCGGGCCTTTCGGCGCGACCGGCTGGACGACCTCGACCTGCGTTCGACGGGCATGGAGCTGGCCTCGGAGATGCTCATCCGGGCAGCCCGGGCGGGCCTGCGGGTCCAAGAGGTGCCGACCGGCTACCGACCCCGCATCGGTGAATCGAAGCTCGACAGCTTCGCTGACGGCCGGCGCCACCTGCAGCTAATCCTCCTCCTCGCACCCGACCTCATGCTGATTGGCCCCGGGGCGTTGCTGCTGGCCGTCGGCCTCCTGTTCTCGGTCCTCGCCTTCCTTCAGCCGGTAGGCATCTCGGTCGGTTCGCTGCGTTGGCAACCGGTCTTCTTCTCAGGCACCGCCATCGTCCTCGGGGTCCAGCTGCTCCTCGCCGGGGCCGTACTGGCTCACCGGTCCTCGGTGTCGGCCGGAGGGATGCGTCGGTGGTTCTCGTTCGTGGGATCGCCCGCCTTCCTCCCCCGCTGCCTGGCCTTCGGGCTGGCCGGCATCGCCCTCGGGTTGACCATCGACGCCGTCCTCCTCGTCGGCTGGCTACAGGACGGCTCGTCACCTCAGCGGTACGGCCAGGCGCTCACCTCTGTGGCTCAAAGCCTGCTGATCCTCGGCGGCACACTCGCCAGCTTCGGGGTGGTCGGGCGCTTCCTGGCGCCCCTACGGGCCTCCGGCGACCGGGCTCGGGTCGCCGACGGCTTGCGATCGAGCTGAACCAGGCCGGCGACGATGGGTCTTCCCGCCCTGCTCCACGACCGGCTCGTACACAGTCGACGAGTGGACTGCAGCGGTGGCGGGCTGCCTGCGCCGAGGTAAACCTAACCATCTCCTCGTGGCGGAGTCGCCTCAGCCTCTACCCGGCCCCGGTCCGTCCCATCTTCGAGCGGTCCCTTCCTTCATCGCCCTCCTCGAGTGCTCTGATCCACGGAATGGAGCGCGGTCACAGTCAGCGTGGTGATTGCGGGAGGTTGGAGTGGCGACGCACAGGATCGACGTGCCGAAGGGCAGCGGCACCCATCGGAGTCGCCCGCTTTCCGGATGGGTGGGCGGCCCCTGGAGGTGGAGATCCGCTTGGGAATGGTCTGGAGTGTCGAATGCGACGGCCTCAGCGCGCAGGCGATTGGCGGCCACCCAACCGAACCGGTGACGACCGAAATCCTCCAAGAGGTCAACGTCGGAGCACTCGTTCACAAAGGCCCGGGACGAACGCGGGGATGACTGGAGCATCCCACCGGATCTTTCGGACTCCTGCGCTGAGGTGATTGCCCGGGGGCGTCCCCCTTTGACGGGTCAGGCTGGCTACGCGGCCTGGTCAACCTGGGGCCACGGGTACTGGTTCTCCCACTCGACGGGTGGGACGCAGCCGAGGTCGAGTGGAGCCGTAGCCCCAGTTGTACGGTTGATTCAGGCGAAGATCGCCCGCCGCCGCCGAGGGGATCGTCCAGCGGGTTGGTGAACCGCCCCGGGCCGGTCGACTGGAGCGCTATGTCGATCTGCAGACCCGCTGGGACCGCCAGACGGTGGCGCTCTTCATGCGGCCACTCGGTCCCGACGGCCAACCACTCGACCCGCCCTCCTGAGCGGGCCGAGGGCGAGCGAACCAGGCGGTACGGTTCGGGCTCGCCGCTGGGCGGAGAACCCGGAGCGCGGGGCCGAGGGCCGGAGCGGCTCGTTCCTATACTCGGCCGTCATGCATCCCGCTCCCCCGCTGGTCGTCGTCGACGACGGCGCCGCCGGAGGCGGACCGGAGGGGTCCCGGACGGCCCGGGCCGACGGCCCCGCGGACCGGTTGGAGGAGGACCGTCTCGCCGGGCACCGCCAGTCGTGGTTCGTCGGCGGGGGCATCCTCGTCGTGCTGGCCGTGCCACTGGCCATCGCCCTCGTCGTGCTGGCCAACCCCCGCTGGTACCCGGTGCTCGACAACGCCCAGACCGAGTTGCGCCTCCGGGACGTGGGCAGCAGCCATCCCCCCCTCATCGGGCTCGGCGGGCGCATCGGTACCGCCGAGAACCCCGGCAGCCACCCCGGTCCGCTGAGCTTCTGGGCGCTGTGGCCCTTCTACCAGCTGTTCGGTGCCAGCGCCTGGGCCATGCACGCGGCGTCGGCGGCCCTGCACCTCATCGCCATGGGCGTCATCCTGTGGATCGCCCACCGCCGCGGCGGCCCGCCGCTCGTGCTCGGAACGGGAGCGGCGCTGGCCGTGCTCGCACACGTCTACGGGCCGGCCACGATGATCGAGGCCTGGAACCCGTACATGCCGGTGCTGTGGTGGGTGGCCTTCCTGCTGGCCTGCTGGTCGGTCCTCTGCGACGACCTCCCCATGCTCCCGGTGGCCGCCTTCGCCGGCTCGTTCTGCGCCCAGACCCACATCCCCTACCTGGGCCTGGTCGGGGGCGTCGGCGCACTCACCCTCGCCGCCGTGGCCGTCAAGGCCGTGCGCCGACGCCGGCGAGCCGGAGGCGAACTGGCTCCTGTCGTCGGCTGGACGGCGGCCGCCGCCATGGTCGGAGCCCTCGTGTGGCTTCCGCCGGCGATCGACGAGCTCACCCACTCGCCCGGCAACCTCTCGATCATCAAGGACCACTTCGGCTCCCCCCCGGAAGCGACCATCGGCGTGGGCCGGGGCATCGAGCTCGTGCTGCTGCACCTCAACCCGTGGCGGCTGCTCACCGGTCAGCAGTTCCTCACCGGTTCGGTGGTCCCGGGCCTGGCCGTACTGGCGGCCTGGGCGGCCAGCGTGGCCGTGGCCTGGCGGCGCCGCCACCGCTCGCTGCTCCGCCTCGATCTCGTGGTGGCCTCCGCCCTCGTCCTCGCCGTGATCTCGACGAGCCGAATCTTCGGTTTCGTCTGGTACTACCTCGTGCTGTGGGCGTGGGGGCTCTGCGCTCTCGTGCTCGTCGCCATCGCGTGGACGACCACCCTCGTCCTCGCTGACCGCCTCGACGGGCGCGACGGGCGAGCCCGGGTCGACCGTCGCCGGGCCGGGCGAGCAGCGGCCGCCTCCCTCGTGGCCCTCACCGTGGCCATGGCGGCGCTCTTCGCGGTCGAGTCGGCGTCGGTCGACGTCCCCGCCGCCCAGCGATCCGAGGTGCTCGGCCGGATGGTCCCCCCCACCGTCCAGGCCCTCGCCTCCGGCGGGCTGCCAGGCGGCGGACGCAATGGCCGCTACCTCGTCACCTGGGTCGACCCGGTGCACATCGGGGCCCACGCCTATGGGCTGCTCAACGAGCTCGAGCGGGCCGGGTTCGACGTCGGTGTCATCAACGGCTACCGGGCGGCAGCGACCGAGCACCGAGTTCGGGAGCCGGCCGACGCCACCGCCGTCATCCACATGTCGGTGGGGCCCGACATCGAACGGTGGCGAGCCAAGGCCGGCGTCGAGCAGGTCGCGTACGTGGACCCCCGCAACCGCCCCCAGCAGGTCGAGTACATCCGACTTCGATCAGAGGTCGTGGCCGAGCTGGCCGCCGCCGACCTCGTCGACCTCGTGCCCATGGTCGACGACAACCTCTTCCTGGCCACCTTCGACCCCCGGGTGCCCGAGGCCCTCAAGGACAAGATGGTGCGCATGGCCGACCTCGGGCTGCCCTTCGCCGTCTTCGTCGGCCCACCCTCTGCCGCCGACTGACCGAAGGGCTCGCGACGATGGCTGTGCACCGATGACCGTGGTTGACGCCGCCGTCGGGTTCACCGTGGTCGTGCCGGTGTTCAACGAGGAGGAGAACCGCTTCGGTGAGTTCGGTCCCGTGCTGGCCGACTGGGGCGCCGCCGGCTCCGACCGGGCGGTGCTGTTCGTCGACGACGGCAGCAGCGACGCCACCGCCGACCTCGTGGAGAAGCTCTTCGCCGAACGGTCCGACGGCCGGCTCTCCCTGCTGCGCCGACCCCATCAGGGCAAGGGAGCCGCCGTGGCCGCCGGCCTGGCCGCTGCCGACACGCTCTGGGCCGGCTTCTGCGACCTCGACCTGTCGACGCCGCTCCCCCACCTCGAACGCATCCTCGAAACGGCCCGCCGGGTCGGTGGGCTCGCCATCGGCTCACGGGACCTCCCCGGGCCCCGGCTGCTGCGCCCCGAGAGCCACGCTCGGGAGTTCCTCGGCAAGGCCTACAACCGGTTGCTCCAGGCCCTCCTCACCCCGGGGATCAGCGACACCCAGTGCGGCGCAAAGGTGGCGTCGCGGGAGGTGTGGCGGGAGCTGCTCGACCAATGCCACGAGCCCGGACTGGCCTGGGACGCCGAGCTCATCGCGGTGGCCCGCGCCATCGGCGTACGGGTCCACGAGGTGCCGGTGGACTGGAGCCACGACGAGCGCACCCGGGTGCGGGTCGGACGTGACGGGCTGGCCATGGTGGCGGCCACCCCCCTCATCTGGCGCAACGCCCGCCGGGCGCCGGCACGGACGACGGCAACGACGACAACGCCGGTGCCGGCACCCGCCGCCGAGGCCGGTGAGGTCTTCGACGATGTCAACGCCGAGCGATTGATGGAGGCCGACGCCGAGCACTGGTGGTTCCGCAGCAAGGCCGCCTTCGTGGCTTCATCGATGCGCCGCTTCGCCAACCCCCGAGGGGAGGGCTGGCTGGTCGACATCGGCGCCGGATCCGGCGGCGTGACCGCCCGCCTGGGTTGACCTCGCGAGCGCACCCTCGTGATCGAGGGGAGCGCACCGCTCGTGCGCCGAGCCCGGAACCGGCACGGGCTGGCGACGGCGCAGGCTCTCGTCCACGCGCTCCCGGTGGCCGACGGAGCGGCGTCGGTCACCTGCTTCCTCGATGTGCTCGAGCATCTCGACGATCCCGGCCCCGCGCTGCGCGACGCTCGCCGGGCCCTGCGCCCCGGCGGCCTGCTCGTGGTCACCGTCCCCGCCCACCGCTGGCAAAGGTGAGGTCGCCCGTCTCCTGCTGACCGATGCCGGCCCCGATGGTGATGGGTTCGTCGAAGGTCAGGCTGTCCCGCCGGGCTGCGCTCACCAGCAGGGCGGTGGCCAGCAGCAGGATCAGCGCCACGACGACGACGTGAGCCCATGCGGCCGCGGCCGTCGGCGCGGGAGGAGGGGCAGGGCGCCGGGCGCGGACGGCCCACGTGGATCCGGCTGGTCGCCTCGCTCGGGGTTCGCCATCGATCTCGCTTGGTCGCCAACGGTGGAGGCGGCGCGGCCCTGCGGGGACGAGCCCCCGCCGCCTCGCGCGCCCGATCGCCCTGCGGGGGCGATCGACGAGGCGTCGACGCGACATAGCCTGCCACGGCATGGCGATGACATCGGGCCGTCGCCGACGAGAGGAGCCGCGCACCCGCTCCTCCGCACGTGGTGACGCCGACGCCCCGAGGACGGCCTCGGCCGCTTCGTGGCCGTGGCCGTGGCCGCCACGCTGGCCGCCGGGCTGATCTTCGGGTGGTTCCTCACGACCGGTCGCGCCGACTGCTCCAGCGCCGCCACCTCGACAACCTCTACAACATCCAGGGCCGCGCCATCCTCGCGGCCGCCTCGACGCCCCGGGCGGCAGCTTCCGGGTGGAGGGCTTCGACGTCGACGGGCGGACCTACACCTACTTCGGGCCGTGGCCCTCGGTGCTGCGGCTGCCGGTGCTGCTGGCGACCGACGACCTCGAGGGCCGGCTGACGGCGCCGTCGATGCTGCTCGCCTTCGTCACCACGATGGCCGTCACCGCCGGCCTCTACCGGCGGGTGCGGGAGATCGTCCGGGGCGGCCGCCGCGGCCGACCGCCGCCGTGGTCACGCATCCAGCTCGGCGTGGCGGGGGCCTTCCTGTTGCTTCGGGGCCGGCTCGAACGTCACGTTCCTCGCCAGCCGGGCTTGCGTGTACCACGAGGCCGCGCTCTGGGGCCTGGCCTTCACCGTCCTCGCCCTGGACGCGGTGCTGGCCTCCACCCGCCGACCGAGCCCCGGCACCGTGCTGCTCGCCGGCACGGCGAGCACGCTGGCCGCGCTCTCGCGCGGCTCGGTGGGCTTCGGCCCGCTGCCGGCGCTGCTGCTCCTCGCCGTGGCCCACGCCGTGCCGCCCGCTTGCCGCCTGCTGCGCGGCCTGGTCGCCACCCCCGCGGATGGCTCGGGGTGGAACCGATCCTGGGCCCTGCGGCTCGTAGCCGCCGCGCTGGTGCCACTGGTGGCCTACGGCGCGGTCAACCGGGCGAAGTTCGACGAGTGGCTCTCAGTGCCCTTCGACCGCCAGGTGTTCTCCGACATCGACCGCAACCGCCAAAAGACGCTCGAGGTCAACGGCGGCAGCCTGTTCAACGCCGCCCTCGCCCCCACCGCACTGCTCCACTACGCCCGACCCGACCGCATCGGGCTCCGGGCCCGCTGGCCCTTCCTCACGTTCTCGTCGCGGCCGGTGACCGAGATCGGCGACGTGCGCTTCGACACCGTCGACGCCACGACTTGCCTGCCACGATCATGCCGGCGTTCACCCTCCTGGCCCTGCTGGGGCTCCTCGCCACGTTCCAGCGGCGGTCGGGACGGCCGCACGACCTCACCCCGCTGCGGGCCCCGATTCGGGGGCGCGGCGGCGTTGCTGGTCACCACGACCATCGCCTTCATCGCCCAGCTCTACATCACCGACGTCCTGCCCGTGGTCGTGCTGGCGTCCCTGGCCGGGCTGCACATCCTTCTCCGCCGCCGCGTCGACCGGTCGGCGGCGGCTGACGGCGCCGGCGGTCACGACCGGCCGGCCACGGCCCCCTGGGCGGTCCTCGGGGCGCTCGCCGTCGTCGGGTTGCTGGTGACGTGGGTGTACCAGCGGGAGGTGCACCCCCCAGACGCGGCAGCGCGGGCGGCGGCCATCCGCACCAGGAGCTCGTGGCCGACGCCGTCGGCCTCGGCGGCTGGCAGGTGGTGCGGGGCACGACCCTGCCCCGGCAGGCCCGCACCGGGACGGCCTTCGTGGTCGGCGACTGCGACGCCCTCTGGGTCGTCGACGGCGGCCGCGCTGGGCGTCAACCGCCTCGACGACCGCACCGACCTTTCCGTCGACGGCGAGGTCGTACACGTCTCCGTCGACCTGCCGCGCCCTCGACCTCTGAGGGGCCGACCGCCTGGTCAGGTGGCCGCCGGGTCGCCTCCACCGGCCGGTCCCGCCTCGACGGCCACCGGCTGCACCGGGCTGAGCTCGAGGAGCCAGCGGGCCGCGAAGAGCCCCGGCGCGACGAGCACCCCGAGGGCGTCGGCGCGTGCGGAGACGCGGCTGCGACGGGGCGGCGGCTCGGCGCCGGTGATCACGAGCGGCTCCCGGCGGCGGACCCCGTAGCCGGCGGCTGCGGCCGCGCCCTCGACCCCGCTCCGCGTGAAGAGCCGGAGGTTCCGGCGGTCGAGGATGCCGCCGTCCTCGTACTCGAAGCGGCCGAGCGCCACCTTCGTCCGCGGGTACCAGTGGCCGACGTTGCCGGTGACGACGAGGACGGTCCCCCCGGGGCGCGCCGCGCCGCGCAGCAGGGCGAGCAGCCGGACGGGGTCGGCGCTGCGCTCGAGGGCGCCCACCAGGAGGGCGGCGTCGAACCCTCCGCCCGCATCGGGGGTGCCGGCCTCGGCCACCGCCTTCTCGACCGCGGCGAGGAGGTCGGCGTGCTCGTCGATGTCGATGGCCGTGACCGCGTGCCCGCGGCCGGCCAGCTCGGCTCCGACGCCCTGGATCGCGGCCCGGTCGGCCAGGCAGAGCACCGACCCCGGAGGTCGTCCGTCCATCCACTGCAGCACCCGGGTGCCAACCTGGTGGGCCGTGCCCTCGTGCACCGACTCGGGCTTGACCACCGACGTCGGCTCGAGCCCGATCCCGAGCTTGTTCGCCCGGTAGCGCACCACCTGTCGGGCGATGTCCTTGGCGTAGCGCATGCCGTTCACGTACGAGATCTCGTCGCCGTAGAACGTGGGGATCGGGATCTCGACGATGTGCTTCCCGGCCTCGTGCAGCTGCAGGATGATGCCGGTGTCGAAGTCGTAGTCGTCGCTGTTGTCCTCGAACGGGATCGCCCGGAGCGCGTCGACGCTGTAGGCGCGGTAGCCGCTGTGCCACTCGGACAGCCCGGTGCCGGCCAGCCGGTTCTCGAAGGCCGTCAGCACCCGGTTGCCGATGTACTTGTACATCGGCATCCCGCCCTTGAGCGCGTCGCGGGGCACCATCATCCGCGAGCCGAACACGGCGTCGGCCTCGCCCCCCTCCAGGGGAGCGACGATCTCGGGGAGCAGCTCGGGCGCGTACTGGCCGTCACCGTGCAGGAGCACCGCGATGTCGAAGTCCTGCTCGATGGCCCACCGGTAGCCGGTCTTCTGGTTGCCCCCGTAGCCGAGGTTGCGGTCCTGGCGCAGCACGGTCAGTGGCAGGTCGCGACCGGCGAGCTGCTGGTAGCCCAGGCCCACCAGGTAGGTGGCGTCCTCGCTGTAGTTGTCGCACACGAGGATGCCGCTGATCCGGGGCACGAACTCCCGGGGGATGCGGTCGAGGACCTGGGCGAGCGTGGCTGCGGCGTTGTAGGCGACCACCACGATGCCGATCTTCTTCACGAGTCCTCCAGGAGCCAGGGGTGCCGGCGATGATACGCCGCTCGTTCCGGGCCGCCGAGGGGAATCGCTAGGCTCCCACCGTGTCCGACGGAGCGCCCAAGGTGGTGATCCTCTGCGGCGGCTTGGGCACCAGGCTGCGAGAGGAGACCGAGTTCCGCCCGAAGCCGATGGTCGAGATCGGTGGACGGCCGATCCTCTGGCACATCATGAAGGTCTTCGCCCACCACGGCCTGCACGAGTTCGTGCTCTGCGTGGGCTACCGGGGCCACATGATCAAGGACTGGTTCCTGAACTACGAGCTCTGGAACAGCGACTTCACCGTGACCCTCGGCCACTCGGCCACCGTCGAGGTGCACGACCCCCACGACGAGTGCGACTGGCGGGTAACCATCTGCGACACCGGGGGCGACACCATGACGGGCGGTCGGGTCAAGCGGGTGGCGCACCACGTCGGCACGGGGCCGTTCCTCGTCACCTACGGCGACGGCCTGGCCGACATCGACCTGACCGAGCTGCTCGCCTTCCACCGCCGCCACGGCAAGCTGGCCACGGTCACCGCCACCCGCCCACTGTCGCGCTTCGGCCACGTCGACCTCGACGCCGGCCAGGTGGTGCGGGGCTTCCGTGAGAAGCCACAGACCGACGACTGGGTGAACTCGGGCTTCTTCGTGTTCGAGCCCGAGGTGCTCGACCTGCTCGAGGACGACTCGATCCTCGAGCGGGAGCCGCTCGAGGAGCTGGCCGACATGCGCCAGCTGGTGGCCTACCGCCACGAGGGGTTCTGGCAGCCGATGGACACCTACCGCGACTTGCTGCTGCTCAACGAGCTGTGGCAGTCCGGCACCCCGCCCTGGCGGGTGTGGAAGCCGTGACCTCAGATCGGTGGGCCGGCGAACGGGTGCTGGTGACCGGTGCGACGGGGATGGTCGGCTCGGCCGTCTGCCGCCGCCTCGTCGACGCCGGCGCCCACGTCGTGGCCCTCGTCCTCGACGCAGACCCGAGCTCCGACCTCATCCGCAGCGGCACCATGGGCCGCACCGCCGTTGTGCACGGCGCGCTCGAGGACCTCGCCGCCGTGGAGCGGGCCATCGTGGGGCACGAGGTCACGACCCTCGTGCACCTCGGCGCCCAGACCATCGTGTCCGCGGCCCGACGGGCTCCGCTGGCCACGTTCGAGGCCAACATCCGCGGCACCTACGACGTGCTCGAGGTCGCCCGGCGCCACCCGGACCTCGTCCGCCGGGTCGTGGTCGCCTCGAGCGACAAGGCCTACGGGGCCTCCGACTCGCTGCCGTACGTGGAGTCGCATCCGCTGGCCGGCCGCCAGCCCTACGAGGTGTCGAAGTCCTGCGCCGACCTGATCGCGCAGTCCTACGCCACCACCTACGGGCTGCCCGTCGCCGTCGCCCGCTGCGGCAACATCTACGGACCCGGCGACCTCAACTGGAGCCGCATCGTGCCCGGCACCGTCCGGTCCCTGCTGCGGGGCGAGCGTCCGGTCATCCGCAGCGACGGCACGCTCGTGCGCGACTACCTCCATGTGGACGACGTCGTGGACGCCTATCTGGCCTTGGCCGCCTCTCTCGACGACCCGCCGCCTGGGGGCGTGGCCTACAACTTCAGCGACGAGTCGCCCCGCACGGTGCTCGAGGTCTACGCCGCCGTGTGCCAGGCGGCGGGCACGGCCGACGTCGAGCCCGAGGTGCTGGGGTTGGCCTCCGACGAGATCCCGAGCCAGCACCTCGACGCCTCCGCAGCCCGCGAGCGGCTCGGCTGGAGGCCCCGGGTGGAGCTGGGCGACGGTCTCCGGCGCACGGTCGACTGGTACCGGGAGCTCTTCGCCGACGACCCGGTGCGCTTCGATGCCTGATGCCGCCAACGAGCTGCGTGAGGAGATCGTCGGCCTGGTCCGCCGCTACCACGGCGTCGCCTTCGCGCCGCAGCCATTCGTGCCGGGCGAGACCCACGTCCCCGTGTCGGGCAAGGTGTTCGACGGCTCGGAGCTGGCCACCCTCGTCGAGGCGGCGCTCGACTTCTGGCTCACCACCGGTCGCTTTGCGGCGGCCTTCGAGGAGCGCTTCGCCGAGCGCCTCGACGTCGACCACGCGCTGCTGTGCAACTCGGGGTCGTCGGCCAACCTCCTCGCCGTGAGCGCCCTGACCGACGCCACCCTCGGCGATCGCGCCCTCCGGCCGGGCGACGAGGTGATCACCGTGGCCGCCGGGTTCCCCACCACGGTGAACCCGCTCCTCCAGCACGGCCTCGTCCCGGTGTTCCTCGACGTCGAGCTGGGCACTTACGACGTCGACGTCGAACAGCTCGAGGCGGCCGTCGGCCCCCGCACCCGGGCCGTGGTGATGGCCCACACGCTCGGCAACCCGTTCGACCTCGGGCGGGTCACCGACCTGTGCCGCCGCCACGACCTGTGGCTCGTCGAGGACGACTGCGACGCCGTCGGCGCCACCTACGACGGCCGGCCCACCGGGTCCTTCGGTCACATGGGCACCGTCAGCTTCTACCCCGCTCACCACATCACGATGGGCGAGGGCGGTGCGGTGCTGACCTCGAGCGGCGAGCTGAAGAAGCTCGTCGAGTCGTTTCGCGACTGGGGCCGCGACTGCTGGTGCGCGACCGGTTGCGACAACACCTGCGGCCGGCGCTTCGGGTGGCAGCTCGGCGACCTGCCCTTCGGCTACGACCACAAGTACGTGTACTCCCGCCTCGGGTTCAACCTGAAGGCCACCGACCTGCAGGCCGCCGTGGGGCTGGCCCAGCTGGACAAGCTGGAGGGGTTCATCGCCGCCCGCCGGCGCAACTGGCAGCGGCTGCACGACGGCCTGGCCGGCCTTCCCGAGCTCGTCCTGCCCCGGGCCACGCCAGGTTCGGAGCCGAGCTGGTTCGGCTTCGCCATCACCGTCGCGCCCGAGGCGGGCTTCGACCGCTTCGACCTCGTGCGCCACCTCGAGGACCAGCGGATCGGCACCCGGCTGCTGTTCGGGGGCAACCTGCTGCGCCAGCCTGCCTACCAGGGCAGGCCGCACCGGGTCATCGGCGACCTGCGCACCACCGACCTCGTCGCCGAGCGGACCTTCTGGATCGGGTGCCACCCGGGGCTGAGCGATCGCATGCTCGACCACGTGGTCGAGGTGATCCAGTCGTTCGTGGCCCGCCCGGTGGCCATGCCGCGGCCGGCCCGGGCCCGTCGGTGAGCGGGCGGCCCAGCGCCGGCGGCGATCCAGCGCCGAGCCCACTCGTCGCCATCCCCAGGTGCTGGTCCGAGCCGGTCCCCCGCGCCGCGGACGAGCGGGGGTGGTTCACCAAGGTGTTCCAGGCGTCCGCCATCCGAGCTGGCGGCGGCGACACGGCGGTCGCGGAGGTGTACCTCTCGTCGTCGCGACGTGGCGTCGTGCGGGGGCTGCACCTCCAGCTGCCGCCCCACGACCACGCCAAGACCGTGACCTGCATCCTGGGCAGCGCCTTCGACGTCGTGGTCGACCTCCGGGCCGGGTCGCCCGCCTACGGCCAGATCGCCCAGTTCGAGCTCTCGGGCGCCCACCCGGCCAGGGTCCACATCCCCGCCGGGTGCGCCCACGGGTTCCAGGCGCTCCAGGACGACACGGTGCTGGCGTACGTCGTCGGCACCGAGCACGCGCCGACCCGCGACACGGGCGTGCGCTACGACACCGCCGGCGTGCGGTGGCCTCTGCCCGACCTCGTCGTGTCGGCCCGCGACCGCGCCCTGCCGACGCTCGACGCGTTCGACACGCCGTTCCGGTTCACGCCGTCGCCGTGACGCCGACGCGGCGCGCCCTGCTCACCGGGGCCACGGGGTTCGTGGGGCGCCACCTGTCCCGGCGGCTCCTCGCCGACGGGTGGGAGGTGGCCGCCCTGGTGCGCGACCCGCGATCGCCCCGGATCGTCCCCGGCATCGGCGCCCATGTCGTCCCCGACGAGCACGGCGCCCTGGTCGACCTGGTGGCGGCCGTGGATCCGGAGGTCTGCATCCACCTCGCCACCTACTTCGTCGGCGATCACCGAACCGCCGACGTGCGACCTCTCGTCGACGCCAACCTGACCTTCGGCACGCGCCTGGCGGACGCCCTCGTCTGCGTCGGCGGCATCCCACTCGTCAACACGGGCACGGCCTGGCAGCACGTCGGCGGGGCGCCGTACGCGCCGATGTCGCTGTACGCGGCCACCAAGCAGGCCTTCGCCGACATCCTGCGGTTCCACGCCACCCGCCGACACCTCGAGGTCGTCACCCTCACCCTGACCGATACGTACGGTCCCGGCGACGACCGACCCAAGCTGGTGCCCGCGCTGCTGGCCGCCGGCCTCACCGGCGGTCCGCTGGACCTGTCCACGGGCGACCAGCTGATCGACCTCGTCCACGTCGACGACGTCGTCGCCGCCTTCGCGGGTCGTCGACCTGCTCCGCGGGGCCCACCGGTGAGCCCGAGCGGGGACGCGGTGGGCCGTCTCGTCCGGTCGGCCGGTCACCATCCGGGACCTGGTGGACCGGTTCTCGGCGGCGACCGGTCTGGCCGTCGACGCCCGCTGGGGCGTCCGCCCCCCCCGGGACGTCGAGATGCGGGAGCCCTGGGCGATCGGCGATGCTCCACCGGGGTGGACGCCGACCACCGACCTCGACCGCGGCCTCGCCGCCCTCGTGGCCGGCTAGTGCCGCGTCCATCAACTTTCGCTTGTTGAGCGGGCAGGAGTCGCGCGAGCAGCCGGAACTTCCTGAGCGACGCTGTTGTCGCTCAGGAGGTGGGCGCGTGCGAGGGGATACGGGTTCGGGAGATCACCAACGACGAGGGGAATCGGCTGCTGCGGATCGTGCGCCGCTCGTCGGGCTCGGTGGTGACGTGGCGGCGAGCCCAGATGGTGTTGCTGTCCGTGCAGGGCATGGATGTGGCCCAGATCGCCAAGGTCGCGTTCACCTCGCCGGACCGGGTACGCGAGGTGCTGCACAACTTCACGACGACGGCTTCGAGTCGCTGTACCCGAAGTACTCCGGTGGCCGGCCGCCGAGGTTCACGCTGCCTGAGCGACGCGAGATCAAGATCGCCCTGTCCCGCCCGCAGGACCACGACCTGCCGTTCTCGACGTGGTCGCTCAGCAACCTGGCTGACTTCCTGGTCGCCGAGGGGGTGGTCGACGACATCAGCCACGAAGGGCTCCGCCAGGTGCTCCGCGAGGAGGGCGTCTCCTTTCAACGCCTCAAGACCTGGAAGGTGAGCAACGACCCGGACTTCGAGGCCAAGAAGAACCGGGTCCTGGAGCTCTACGAGATCGCCGACGGCAAGCGAGAACCGGCGACGGTGATCCAACGGTGGTCATCTGCGTAGACGAGTTCGGGCCGCTCAACCTCCAGCCCCACCCCGCTCGGCAGTGGGCTGGCGTCAGCGGTCAGCACAAGGACTCCAGCCGCCCACCGCGGCGCCGACGCCGGGCCGAGGGCGAGCGAACCAGGCGGTACGGTTCGGGCTCGCCGCTGGGCGGAGAACCCGGAGCGCGGGGCCGAGGGCCGGAGCGGCTCGTTCCTATACTCGGCCGTCATGCATCCCGCTCCCCCGCTGGTCGTCGTCGACGACGGCGCCGCCGGAGGCGGACCGGAGGGGTCCCGGACGGCCCGGGCCGACGGCCCCGCGGACCGGTTGGAGGAGGACCGTCTCGCCGGGCACCGCCAGTCGTGGTTCGTCGGCGGGGGCATCCTCGTCGTGCTGGCCGTGCCACTGGCCATCGCCCTCGTCGTGCTGGCCAACCCCCGCTGGTACCCGGTGCTCGACAACGCCCAGACCGAGTTGCGCCTCCGGGACGTGGGCAGCAGCCATCCCCCCCTCATCGGGCTCGGCGGGCGCATCGGTACCGCCGAGAACCCCGGCAGCCACCCCGGTCCGCTGAGCTTCTGGGCGCTGTGGCCCTTCTACCAGCTGTTCGGTGCCAGCGCCTGGGCCATGCACGCGGCGTCGGCGGCCCTGCACCTCATCGCCATGGGCGTCATCCTGTGGATCGCCCACCGCCGCGGCGGCCCGCCGCTCGTGCTCGGAACGGGAGCGGCGCTGGCCGTGCTCGCACACGTCTACGGGCCGGCCACGATGATCGAGGCCTGGAACCCGTACATGCCGGTGCTGTGGTGGGTGGCCTTCCTGCTGGCCTGCTGGTCGGTCCTCTGCGACGACCTCCCCATGCTCCCGGTGGCCGCCTTCGCCGGCTCGTTCTGCGCCCAGACCCACATCCCCTACCTGGGCCTGGTCGGGGGCGTCGGCGCACTCACCCTCGCCGCCGTGGCCGTCAAGGCCGTGCGCCGACGCCGGCGAGCCGGAGGCGAACTGGCTCCTGTCGTCGGCTGGACGGCGGCCGCCGCCATGGTCGGAGCCCTCGTGTGGCTTCCGCCGGCGATCGACGAGCTCACCCACTCGCCCGGCAACCTCTCGATCATCAAGGACCACTTCGGCTCCCCCCCGGAAGCGACCATCGGCGTGGGCCGGGGCATCGAGCTCGTGCTGCTGCACCTCAACCCGTGGCGGCTGCTCACCGGTCAGCAGTTCCTCACCGGTTCGGTGGTCCCGGGCCTGGCCGTACTGGCGGCCTGGGCGGCCAGCGTGGCCGTGGCCTGGCGGCGCCGCCACCGCTCGCTGCTCCGCCTCGATCTCGTGGTGGCCTCCGCCCTCGTCCTCGCCGTGATCTCGACGAGCCGAATCTTCGGTTTCGTCTGGTACTACCTCGTGCTGTGGGCGTGGGGGCTCTGCGCTCTCGTGCTCGTCGCCATCGCGTGGACGACCACCCTCGTCCTCGCTGACCGCCTCGACGGGCGCGACGGGCGAGCCCGGGTCGACCGTCGCCGGGCCGGGCGAGCAGCGGCCGCCTCCCTCGTGGCCCTCACCGTGGCCATGGCGGCGCTCTTCGCGGTCGAGTCGGCGTCGGTCGACGTCCCCGCCGCCCAGCGATCCGAGGTGCTCGGCCGGATGGTCCCCCCCACCGTCCAGGCCCTCGCCTCCGGCGGGCTGCCAGGCGGCGGACGCAATGGCCGCTACCTCGTCACCTGGGTCGACCCGGTGCACATCGGGGCCCACGCCTATGGGCTGCTCAACGAGCTCGAGCGGGCCGGGTTCGACGTCGGTGTCATCAACGGCTACCGGGCGGCAGCGACCGAGCACCGAGTTCGGGAGCCGGCCGACGCCACCGCCGTCATCCACATGTCGGTGGGGCCCGACATCGAACGGTGGCGAGCCAAGGCCGGCGTCGAGCAGGTCGCGTACGTGGACCCCCGCAACCGCCCCCAGCAGGTCGAGTACATCCGACTTCGATCAGAGGTCGTGGCCGAGCTGGCCGCCGCCGACCTCGTCGACCTCGTGCCCATGGTCGACGACAACCTCTTCCTGGCCACCTTCGACCCCCGGGTGCCCGAGGCCCTCAAGGACAAGATGGTGCGCATGGCCGACCTCGGGCTGCCCTTCGCCGTCTTCGTCGGCCCACCCTCTGCCGCCGACTGACCGCCACGGTGACCGCCCCCTCCCGCGCTTCTGTGCTCGCTGACTGTCGAAATCCGACAGTCAGCGCGCTGATTTCGCCATGACCTCCGGGTTCACCGTGGTCGTGCCGGTCTTCAACGAGGAGGACCGCTTCGGCGAGTTCGGTCCCGTCCTCGCCGACTGGGCCGCCGCCGGCGATGACCGGAGGGTGCTGTTCGTCGACGACGGCAGCAGCGACGCCACCGCCGACCTCGTCGAGAAGCTCTTCGCCGAACGGTCCGACGGCCGAGTGTCCCTGCTGCGCCGACCTCATCGCGGCAAGGGCGCCGCCGTGGCCGCCGGCCTGGCTGCCGCCGACACACCGTGGGCCGGCTTCTGCGACCTCGACCTGTCCACGCCGCTCCCCCACCTCGAACGCATCCTCGACACGGCCCGGCGGGCCGGTGGGCTCGCCATCGGGTCACGGGACCTGCCCGGCTCCCGGCTGCTGCGCCCCGAGAGCCACGTCCGGGAGTTCCTCGGTCGGGCCTACAACCGGTTGCTCCAGGCCCTCCTCACCCCGGGGATCAGCGACACCCAGTGCGGCGCAAAGGTGGCATCGCGGGAGGTGTGGCAGGGGCTGCTCGACCAATGCCACGAGCCCGGACTGGCCTGGGACGCCGAGCTCATCGCCATGGCTCGAGCCCTCGGCGAGCGGGTCCACGAGGTGCCGGTGGACTGGAGCCACGACGAACGCACCCGGGTGCGGGTCGGACGTGACGGGCTGGCCATGGTGGCGGCCACCCCCCGCATCTGGCGCAACGCCCGCCGGGCCGCCCGCACCGCCGCGGCGGTCGCCGCTGCGGCACCGGCGACGGCGAACCCGGGGGCAGCGGTCGCCGAGGCCGGCGAGGTCTTCGACGAGGAGAACGCCGAGCGGCTGATGGAGGCCGACGCCGAGCACTGGTGGTTCCGCAGCAAGGCCGCCTTCGTGGCTTCATCGATGCGTCGCTTCGCCTCCCCCCGAGGGGAGGGCTGGCTCGTCGACATCGGCGCCGGTTCGGGCGGTGTGACCGCCCGCCTGGGTTGGCCCCGCGACCGAACCCTCGTGGTCGAAGGGAGCGGCCCGCTGGTGCACCGAGCCCGGCATCGGCACGGGTTGGCGGCGGCGCAGGCCCTGGTCCACCCGCTTCCGGTGGCCACCGGGGCAGCGTCGGTGGCCTGCTTCCTGGACGTGCTCGAGCACCTCGACGACCCGGGTGCGGCGCTGCGTGACGCCCGGCGGGCCCTACGCCCCGGCGGACTGCTCGTGGTGACCGTCCCCGCCCATCGCTGGCTGTGGAGCGAGGCCGACGAGCTGCTCGGCCATGTCTGCCGCTACACCCGGGGCACCCTGCGCCGTGAGGTGTTGGCGGCTGGCTTCGCGCCCTGCCTGCTGAGCCACGTCTTCAGCTGGCTCGTCGCCCCCGTGTGGCTCACCCGCCGCTTCGGCCGGGGCGGGGCGTCCAGCCTGGGACTCGACCGCAGCTCGCCCTTGCTCGACGGCCTGGCTCTCGTCCTCACCACCGCCGAGCGGGTCGTCTTCCGGCGGGTGCCGCTTCCGTTCGGCACGTCGATCCTCTGCGTCGCCACCCCTGACTCGTCCTCGGGCTCAGGGCACCTCGAGGAGGGCGACGAAGTGGAGAGACCGCTCGAAGATGGGACGGACCGGAGCCGGGTAGAGGCGGGGTCGGCCCTGCCATGACACGACGGTGAGATCAAGCTCGGCGCAGGCCGCCCGCCAGCGCTCCCTCGGCCAGTAGTTGTAGGGCAGGGGCACGCCGTGGTGGGCGTTGCCGACGTAGTCCATGAGACGCAGCGTGGGGTAGGCGGCCAGCCCGTCGAGGCAGTGGTCCTTCACCAGGAGGGCAGCGCTGGCCACCCGCCGCGCCTCGCGCAGAACGGCCAGCGGGTCCTGGCTGTGGTGGAGGACGTCAACCATCATCACCACCTCGAACGAGTTGTCGTCGAACGGGATGCGGGACCCGTCGTAGGCGGACACGGGCACCGCCGTCTCCGGACGGATCACCACGTCGATGCCGGCCACCTCGAGCCCTGGTGAGCGGTCGGCGACGGCCCGGGTTATCCGGCCGTCGCCGCAGCCGACGTCGAGCAGCCGCCGACACGAGGGCAGGCTGGCCGACAGCAACTCGGCCAGCCGATCCACCCGCCGGCCGTGGACGAACCGGTCGTGGAGCAGGGCGGGGAGACCCATCGTGGCCGACCTCGCTCAGCTCGGACGGGGGCCGCCGGCCACCCGATCCCTCGACGCCTCCCGAGGCTGCAGGGGCGCCAGGTAGCGCCCGACCACTCCGAAGCTGGTGAGCGTTCCACCCAGGATGAGCAGGCTCTGGGCCACTGACGTGAGCGCCTGGCCGTACCGCGGAGGCGACGAGCCGTCCCGCAGCCAGCCGACGAGGAGGACGGCGTCGATGGCCAGCCCGAGGGCGATGCCGGCCAGTCCGAAGGCCAGGCAGCGGCCGAGGAAGGCCGGCGACCCGACGAACGAGAACCACCGGCGCGCCCCTCCGGCGGCCAGCGAGGACCGGTGGGCGACCACGGCCCCGGCGAGGAGGAGTTGCGCGCCGAGGACGATGGCGGTGCCCGAGAAGAAGACCGGTTGCCACCGCAGGGAGCCGACCGAGATGCCCGCGGGCTGAAGGAAGGCGAGGACCGAGAACCCCACGCCGACGGCCAACAGCAACGCCCCCGGGCCGACCAGCAGGACATCGGGAGCGAGCAGGAGGACGAGCTGCAGGTGGCGCCACCCGTCGGCGAAGCTGTCGAGCTTCGACTCGCCGATCCGGGGTCGGTAACCGGTCGGCACCTCTTGGACCCGCAGGCCGGCCCGGACGGCTCGGATCAGCATCTCCGAGGCAAGCTCCATCCCGGTCGAGGACAGCGCGAGGTCGTCCAGCCGGTCGCGCCGGAAGGCCCGGAAACCGGACTGGCTGTCGCCCACCACCCGCCGGCCGCAGGCCCGAGCGACGAGGAAGGTCAGGACCGGCGTGCCCACGAACCGGTGGAGCAGCGGCATGGTCCGTCGGGTGACGCCGTCGAGTCGACCCCCGACCACCACGTCGGCCTCACCTCGCCGTACGGGCTCCACCAGGGTCGGCAGCTTGGAGAGGTCGTAGGTGAAGTCGGCGTCGGCCATGACGATCACGTCGCCCGACGCCGCCGCGAAACCGGCCCGCAAGGCCTGTCCGTACCCCCGACGGGCCTCGTGCACCACCTCGGCACCGGCCGCTTCAGCGACGGCGACCGAAACGTCGAGCGAACCGTTGTCGACCACGATCACCTCGTGAGGGACACCGGCGGCCACGAGGGCGGCCCGAGCCTCCTCGACACAGCGGCCGACCGACTCCTCCTCGTCGAGGCAGGGCAGCACGACCGTCACGGTGTCGAGGCCACTCGTCGCAGCCGACGCTGACGACGTCGCCCCTACGCCGCCCCCTGCCCCACCGGTCCCCATGGCCACCGAAGGGAACCGTACAAGGGGAGCGGGGGCTGCGGTGAGGCGCCCGTCACCCCCTTGTAACCTCCCGAGCATGCGGGCCGTTGGGAGCCGGTGGCCCCTCGCCCTCGGGCTGGTTGCCCTCCTGGGGTTCGCCATCCGTCTCGCCTCCGTGGCCTACGAGCACCCCGACCCGCCGATCGGCGACGGGAACTACTACCACGCCGCCGCGAATGACCTGGCCGCCGGCTACGGGTTCACTCAACCGTTCTTCCGCGACATGGGCCTCGAGGACCAGCCGGCCGCCGACCACCCGCCGGCGTGGACGGTGACGCTGGCCGCAGCATCGTTCGTCGGCCTCGACACCATGTTGGCCCACCGCATCTGGGCTTCCGTCCTGGGAGCGGTGACCGTTGCAGTGGTCGGTCTCGCCGGGCGCCGGATCGCTGGACCCCAGGTCGGGCTGATCGCTGCGGGACTGGCGGCCGTGTACCCGAGCTTCTGGGCCAACGACGTCGATCTGCTGTCGGAGACGCTCGTGCTCCTGACGAGCGCCGTGACCATCCTGGTCGCCTACCGCTTCTGGCAGCAGCCGAGCATGAGCAGGGCCGCGGTCGTCGGGGCGATGTGCGCCGTGACCACCCTCACCCGCGCCGAGTCGATCCTGCTCGTGCCCCTCCTGGTCGTCCCGCTCGTCCTCCTCCAGCACGAGCTCGACCGGCGGCGAAGGTTCGCCGCTCTCGGCGTCGCCGTCGGCACGACCGGGCTCGTCCTCGCGCCTTGGGTGGGCTTCAACCTCAGCCGCTTCGACGAGCCCGTGTTCGTTTCGACCGGCCTTGGCTTCGCGATGAAGGTCTCCAACTGCGAGCTCACGTACGAAGGGCCCTACGTCGGCTACTGGAGGTTCCCGTGTGGGGTCGCCGAGGAGCCGACCGACGGCGACCCCTCGAACGCCGATGTTGCACTGCGCAGGGAGGCCATGGAGTACATCCGGGAGAACACCGATCGGCTACCGGCCGTGCTCTTCGCCCGGTTGGGCCGCACGTTCGGGTTCTTCCGGCCGGCTCAGCAGGTCGCCCTGGACGAGAACCAGTCCCGGGAGCCGCTCTGGTCCTGGGTCGCCCTGGGCATGTTCTACGTCCTGGTCGTTGCCTCGGTGGTGGCCGTCGTGATCCTCCGCCGTCGCCGGGTACCGGTCTTCCCGCTGGCCGCCTTCGTCATCACGGTCGTGGTGGCCGTGTTGGTGACCTTCGGCCAACCCCGCTACCGGGCGATGGCCGAGGTTCCGCTCGTCCTGCTCGCCGCCGTCACCGTCGACGCGTGCTGGCCTTCGCCCGAGCCGGACGGCGACCCAGAGATCACCGTGATCGAGACCGCCTCTCCATGAACCGGATGCGGGTGAGTATCCACACCGCCTCCAACCCGTCGGTCCACTCGATCTTCTTGCCCTCCTCGCGGCTGCGGGCGGCGTAGGAGACGGGAACCTCGAAGATGCGCTCACCCCGGGCCAGGAACTTGCCCGTCACCTCGGCCTCGATGCCGAAGCCCTGCGAACGGACATCGACCCCACGCCACAGTGCGGTGGGGGCCAACTTCAGGCAGGTCTCGATGTCGGTGAGCCAGCGGTCGAACAGGAGGCTGGCCCACAGGGCCAGCAGCTTGTTGCCCAGCACGAACCAGAACGAGAAAGCGGCGTGGCCGCCGTAGGAGCGGACCCCGTAGACGACGCGCGTCTCGCCGTGGAGGATCGGCTGGACGAGGACTGGCAGGTTGGCCGGGTCGTACTCGAGGTCGGCGTCGAGGATGGTGAGCAGGTCGCCGTCGGCGTCGGCGAAGCCCCGCCGAAGGGCGGCACCCTTGCCTTGGTTGACGGTCTGGCGGACCAGGCGCACCCGCCCCTCCTCGACGAGGTCGGCGATGGTGTCGAGACACCCGTCGGTGGAGCCGTCGTCGACCACGAGCACCTCGGTGGGCAGCGGCATCGCCACGGCCAGGAGCCGGTCGAGGGCGGCCCGGAGGGTGCGCCGCTCGTTGTAGACCGGCATCACCACGGTGAGGCGCTCGTAACCGTCGCCCATCAGTACCGCCATACCTCGGGACGCCCCGGGGGATCTGCTCGATCCTTCACTTCACGCCGGAAAGCTTTGTCGCGGCACGCAGTATCGATCGGTCCCACGGGCACGAGGCTAACGGGCCGGCGGCAACCGAGAACGTGGGGCCAACTGACGCCGGCGTCGGGCACGAGGACTCGAGCATCTGACGCCGCAGCCGGCGATCGGAACCCCTCCGTCGCGACGGACTGGCCCGGCTCATTCTTGTCATCCTCGATGAAGCCATGACGGGGCCCGGTAACTGGTCAGTGTGCGGTACTCTGCAGGGAAGATCGAACCAACGCCGGCGGGCAAGAACGGGGGATGAACATTGGCGACGCGTTCGCCCATGAACCGATCGTTCAGCGAACGCACGTCGCAGCCGCCTTCGGCTGCGGTTCGGCTCACCACCGTGACGATCTTGTTCTCGTCGGCGACAGCAACAGCGTTGCTCGTGCTCACCGCCGCGCACCCGCACCCCCGCCACTTCCTCGCACTTGCGGTCGTATCTTTTGGTGGCCTTCTTGCCGTGGCATTCATACCGGCGCTGCGCGAGGCTGCCACTTTCGGTGTCGTAACCGTGCTGACCGCGGCAGTCCTCATTGTCGCCGTGGTGCCGCAGCCCCCCTTGGGCGCCGACCTCTGGGTGTACTCGATATACGGAAGGATAATCGTCGAACACGGCGGTAACCCCTACGAGCATCCTCCGAGTGACTATCCGGAAGACCCCTGGGTAGACGACCTCCTCCTCTTTCGGGACGCTCGGAACTTCTATGGTCCCGGATTCACTGCGATGACCGCCGCTGTAGCGGCAGTCGGAGGAGACTCACGCCTCCCGGTGCGTCTCGCCTACCAAATCGGTGCTGGTCTTGCGGTGATGGCATCGCTCACGCTCCTCATTCGAGGTGGGGCGACCGTCGCCGGCGCAGCGGCGTTCTCCCTCAATCCAGTCATCATCGTCGAGGTCGTCAGCCAGGGCCGCATGGACGCGTACATCGGTTTGGCGCTGATCGCCGCTGCAGTCCTTGCCAGCCGCCGAAGACCGCATCTTGCCGCGCTTGCTATAGCCGCCGGTACACTCGTGAAAATACCGGCCGGTCTCGCTCTGATAGCTCTCGCGGCCTGGGTGTTGCGTCGGTACGGCGTGCGCAAGGCTGTCACGGTGGCTCTGACAGGTGTAGGCACCATCGGCGCAGCGTACATCGCCTTCGGCGGAAAGAAGGCGATCCAGCCGCTGATCGATGCGCGAGACGCCACCAATGACGTCAACATCTGGGTGCTGGCCCGCGAGAATGGCTGGGCCAGGGCTCTCGGCGACCTTGATACACAGCTCGGTCCGCTCGGATCGATCCCGACCCTGGCGTCGGTTGCGGCTATCGCTCTTGGAGCACTGGTAATATGGGCCCGCTGGGACGATCGCAATCCGGCACTCTTGCTCGCCGTGCCGGTCCTCGCCTACCTTCTCACATCGACATATCCGTCGTCCTGGTACATCGGATGGATATTGCCTCTGCTAGCGCTTCAGTATCGGAGCCGAGCTGCCTTGATCGGCCTGGCACTCTTCTCCGTGCTGTTCGTTCGCCAAACGTATTATGCTGCCGTCGTCATGGACCGGGGCGAAGGCGATTTGGCGAGCCCGTTGATACCAGCGCAGGATCGCATCCTGAGTTCTCTCTATCCCGCGGCCATTATGATCGAAGTGGTCGGAATCGTAATCCTCTCCGCCGAAGCTATTCGACGTGGCGGGTTCAGGCGCCGCAAAGAACATAGTGCGCCGGATCGTGATGGAGTCGGCGGCGCAGCGCCTCGCGGTGCTAGTGCATCGAACGCGCCTGGAAGGGCCAGCTGATCAACTCCGTCGCCTGAATGGCTCTAGCCCGGGGGATCACACCGCGCCCTGTGATGTCACGTCGCGCGGTTTCGAGCCTCTACTCAACGGCGGCCAGCTCGCCCGGGCCCATGGCCAGTCTCGCCCTCGCTTCAGACAGGCACGGGCTCTTGCTGGTTGACCGCCTCGACCGACGCCTTCTTGGGAGCGGTCCACGCCCGGGTCAGCGGAATGGCCGCGGCGACCGCCATCAGGGGCAGCATCGGGACGTGGAACCGGGTGTTGCCCCACAGCATGAGCGGGACGGCGAACAGCGTCATGAGGGCAGCGAAGACCAGAACGCGATCAGGCCGTCGTCGCCGGAAGAAGCCCGGCAGACCGACCAACGACAGCGCCACGAGGGCGTAGAAGAACCAGTCGGCGGTGCGCGCGAGGACGGTACGCACCCGGTCCCCGAGGAACGGGTTGTTGTCCCCGCCTTCAACGGCCGCCAGGCCGTCGTGGTCGTGCTTCATCATGTACCAGGCCCGCTTCGGGATCAGCTCGAGCTCCTTGCCCGGGTGGTCTCGGATGAAGTCGAGCGCGACGCGCGTGTTGGCGGCGTTCTGGTGGACCTCGTACTCCTCGGGCGGGATGCCCTCGCCGGTGACGCAACCATCGTGGGTCGCCCACCGGAACGTGCCGGTGGCGTCGACTGAGCGGTCGATGCACAACGTGTCGCCGGCGTTGGTGGAGAAGGGGACGAAGGCGTCCATCACCACCAGGTTGCGGATCGTCCAGGGCGCCACCACGACGACCATGGCCAGCGCCGCCCAACCGACGGCCCCGGCGGCTCGGCGCCATCCCACGCCGGTGAGCAAGACGGCCACGTCCAGGCCAGCGAGAAGCGGCACGGAGAACGGTCGGACGAGGGCGGACAGCCCGAGCAGGGCGCCGAACGCAGCGAGGCGAGCCCGCGAAGGGGGACCGGTCGACCAGTCATGGCGGACGAGCACGGCGATGGCCCCGAGAACCAAGAAGATGAAGGCGGTTTCGAGCTGCAGGGTGGCGACGTAGAAGATGAGGCCAGGGACCACAGCGACGATGCCGGCCGCCACCAAGCCGGTGCGCGTGCCGAAGAGCCGCCGGGCAATGACGAAGATCAGGCCGACCGACGCCGTCCCGAGGGCGCTGTTGAGCAGCGTGCCCGCCAGCGCCAGGTTGTCAGGGATGGGCGTGTGCTGCACGATCCAGAACAGCACGGCCAGGATCGCCGGGTAGCCAATGGGGTAATAGGCGGTGGGCTGGCCGTTGATGATGTTGATGTAGCCGCGTCCGCCGGCCAGCTCCTGGCCGTAGTGGTAGTAGGCGTAGGTATCGCCGGAGATGGCCAGGCTGACCGGCTCTCTGGTGGCGTAGAGGACCCAGACCAGGCGGAGGATCCCCGCCAGGGCGATGATGCCGACGAGCCATCGTCGCTGTTGCCGGGTGAGCGACATGTCCACCGCGTTAATGCCGGTGACGCTCGTGGATCGTGTGCCCATCGGCGAATGCTACGGCGTGGCGGGCGCGTCAGCGGTGGCCGTTACCCTGGACGCCTGCTGGCCCTCGTCCGAGCCGGACGGCGAGCCGGAGATCGGAACCGCCCCCGGCTCAGGCGGCCCCGCTCCAGGATCTTGCCGTCGACGGCGGACATCAGCGAACGCGGCGGCCAAGAGCACCACTGCCGGCTCGGCTGGGGCCCGATAACGGAGCTGACCGAACGTCAGTGCAGCGATGGCTGACACCGCCACGATCGGGGCCAGCAGCGGGAAGATCACGACCGCTCGCTTCCGGAGGCGCCACCCGCCGATGGCACCGGCGACGAGGAAGACCCATGTCATGACCAGCCCGACGAGCACCGGTGGGTACTGGACGCCGAGGTTGGCCTCCAAGTCGGCCTGCTGGAACGGCCGGAACGCACCCCAGAGACGCCCGACCCTGGCGAGAGCCACGATCGGGATGCGGTCGAGGTGATCGCTGGCGTAGCGCTTCCATGCTCGCTCGCTGCTCTCTCGCATCTCTGCAGGTGTATCTCCGGAGTCCGATCGCCGCAGGCAGTCGTAGGACTTGTAGCCGATCGCCGGCCCGGCGAAGGTCTCGTCGCACCAGCTCGCCGCCATCGTCCGATCGAGCTGGTTGGAGAGCAACACGGGTTCGTCGAACCGCGAGAGGTTGTGGAGCGCCCATGGGGCGATGGTCGCCGCCGTCACCAGGCTGGCGACGACGAGCATGACGATCGGTCTGCGGGCCTGGCTCCGCCGAAACCAGACGAGCGGCAGGACGATGAGCGGAGCAAGCAGGAGCAGCTCGGACCGACTGAGCGCGGCGAGGCCGATGGTCGCCCCGAGCAGTCCAGCCGACAACGGTCCCGGGTCGTCCCAGCACCGATAGGCAGCCAACAGCACGAGTGAAGTGGCAAAGATCGCCATCGTCTCGGCCAGCACCCACGCATCCGGCATCCACATGGTGGGAAACACCGCCGCCAAGGCAGCAGCGACGAGGCCGACACGCCTCCCGCCGATCCGTCGACCGACCAGACCGACGATGGCGATCGTCCCCGTGCCCAGAACCGCTGACCAGATCTGGTGGCCAAGTACCGTCTTGAACCCGAGCTTCGACGCCAGCCCGAGGTAGACGATGTAGGCCGGTGGGTGATCCGCCCCGGGGACGGTCCGAAATCGAAACGCCGCCTCGATGGGGTGTTTGAACCCACCGCCTTCTGCCAATATGTTCCCGCCGACGTGGTAGTAGACGGCGTCGCCTTTGAGCTGTGCGGGGTTCCACCAGCCGAAGATGTACGCCATGCGGATGCCCAAACCGATGCCAATGATGAGCGACAGCCACGGCCACCATGCGGATGGCGACAGCAGAGAACCCCTCCGAACTCCCGCAGGCCCCGCCACCGGTTCACTTTACCAAAGCCGCCCCTCACGGCGGCGGCGCGGTCGGGACCGGCTCGGGCTCGCACTCGTTGTCATCGTGGCGGCAGCCGTTCGGATCGCCTGGGTCCTCTACGCGGCCAAGGAACCGCAGAAGTTGGGCGATCCCTTCTCCTACCTCAGCCACGCCGCTGACATCGCCGACGGCAAGGGATACCGGATCCCGTTCTCGGATACGGCCACCGCCTACTACCCGGTCGGCTACCCGGCCATCCTCGGAGCGGCGTACTGGGTGGGCAGAGGGATCGCGTCGTCGGCGACGACCTTCGCCACGGCGGTGTGGCTCAACGTCGCCGCTGGCGTGGCGACGGTCGCGCTCGTCAACATCCTCGGTACCCGGTTGGCCGACCGGCGGGTGGGGCTCATCGCCGCTGGCCTGGTCGCCGTCTGGCCGAATCTCGTCTTCTACACCGCCACCGCCTACCTCGAGACGGTGTTCACCCTTCTGGTCATCGCTGCGCTTACGGCGATCCTCGGCCGGCCGTGGCCGCGCTCGGGCATCCCGCTGGCCCGCCTGATCACCTTCGCCCTGCTCCTGGCGGCGGCGACGATGGTCCGGCCGATCGCCTTGGGCCTGATCCCGGTGATGTTCCTGGGATGGCTGCGGGCCCGGATGGGCTGGCGGCGGGCGCTCACCCAGGTCGGCGTGGTGGTCGTCGTGGTGGTCGTCGTCGCGTTGCCCTGGAGCGTTCGCAGCACGGCGGCCATGAACGGTCTGGTGATCCTGTCGACCAACAACGGCGACAACCTGTGCATCGGCCACCAACCGGAATCGACCGGCCGTTATCACGACCTCTTCGAGTTCTGCTGGCCACCCTATGAGGGCGAGCCGATCGAGACCCGCGAGGTCCGCCGCGATCGCGGCAACGCGAGCCGGGCCTTCCGTTACGCCGTCAGCCATCCCGTCCGGGAGGCCGAGCTGCTCGTGTCGAAGACCTACCACCTCCTCCGTCAGGACCACGAGGGCCTGCTCGCGGTGGAGGAGTACGGGGGCCAGGTGTTCATCCCGGACGGTCGCCACCGCCTGCTGCGGGTCGGCGCCGATGTCTTCTGGTTCGTCGTCGGAGCCCTGACCGTGCTCGGGCTGCCGGCCGCTCTCCGCCAAGGCGACATCCGGCGCCGGATCCTGATGGCGGCCACCCTGGCGCTGCTGGTGCTGCCACTCGTGTTCTTCGGCGGTGCTCGGTTCCACGTCCCGGCGGCACCGTTGCTGGCCATCGTCGCCAGCTTGCCCCTCGCTGCGCTCATGGGCCGAGCGCCGGTCCTGGGGCAGGCACAGTCCCGCCCGGTCAGTACGGCCACACGTCGGGGTCGTGACCGAGGAGCCGGGTGAGCCGCCGCTGGCGGGCCACGATGAGCCCCTTGATGAGGAGGTTGCGGGCGAACCAGGGCAGCTCGGCCACCTGGCGGCCGACGTGGGTCAGCCGGTCCTTGCCGGCGACCGGCTCCCGCCGGTACTCGGTCATCGACTCTGACCGGCCCACGTAGCGCCACCCCCGGCCGAGGAACGTGGTGCGCACGAGCGCCAGCGTCACTCCCACCGAGCTGAACGAGTCGTGGACGAGCATCACCCCGCCACCGCGGACCCGCTGGCCCCAGTCCCGGAGGTCGGCCCGGGCGGGTCGGTAGCGGTGGGCACCGTCGACGTAGAGCAGGTCGATGTCGCCGGGGACAGCATCGTGGGCCTCCTCCGAGCCCGAGAAGGCCCGCACGTGGCGGACCCGGTCCCGCACCCCGGCGGCGGTGAGGTTGCCGTTGAACACCTCGTGGTCTCCGGCCGCCTCCTCGGCGAAGCCCTCGATCTCACGCGGTCCCCGGTCGTTGCCGGCGTGGGGCTCGATGGCCACGAGGTCCACGCCGGCCTCCGAGGCGCGGGCCAGCACGATCGTCGACCGGCCCCGGAAGCTGCCGATCTCGACGATCCGGCCACCGGGGGCCACCGCCGAGGCCCGGTCCCACAGGCGGCGGGCCTGGCCGGGGGTCATCCACCCCTCGACGTCAGCGACGGCGGCGGCGGTGTCAGCGAAGCCGAAGGACCCAGAGGCCGATGAGCCGGGAGTCGATGAGGCGGGGGGCGAGGAGGCGGTGGTCATGGCGATGCGGTCCGGAGCCGCCGTTCCCGGGACGGGCGCCGCGTCCACGGAGCCGGAAGGCAGGTGCAGTATCGTGGCCAGGTCCCCGGCCTGCGGGTGGCCGCCGGAGCCATCACCGTACTCCAGCCCTCCAGGGACCCACGCCATCCATGACCGAGCCGTCTCCCTCCCCTGCGGTCGTCTCGGCCAAGCTCGGTGACATCGCCGCCGCCGCTGGCCTCCGCCGCATCCACATGATGGCCTGGCGCGACCTCGACGACGTGGAGGCGGGGGGATCCGAGGTGCACGCCTCGAACGTCGCCCGGCTGTGGGCAGAGGCCGGCCTTGAGGTCCTGATTCGCACGTCCTACGCCCAGGGCCACCCGAGCTTCGACCGGCGCGACGGCTACGAGGTGGTCCGCAAGGCCGGCCGGTACATGGTGTTCCCCCGCACCGCCGTGGCCGAGATCCGCCACCGTCACGGCCGGCGCGACGGGCTCGTGGAGATCTGGAACGGCATGCCGTTCTTCTCGCCCCTGTGGGCCACCGGGCCGCGCATCGTCCTCCTCCACCACGTCCACGCCGAGATGTGGAAGATGGTGCTGCCGCCCAAACTGGCCCGGGTCGGCGACACGGTGGAGCGCCGGGTAGCCCCCCTCGTGTACCGGCGCAGCCGCATGGTGACACTCTCGCCGTCTTCGAAGGAAGAGATGGTCGAGCTCGGCTTCCGCGAGGACCGCGTCGACGTCGTGCCCCCCGGGGTCGAACCCCGCTTCTCCCCCGGCGGGAAAGCGGCGCCCCACCCCCTCGTCATCGGCGTCGGTCGCCTCGTGCCGGTCAAGCGGTGGGACCGGCTCATCCGCGCCGTGGTCACGGCTCGGGCCGCCGCTCCCGGCATCAGCCTCACCCTCGTCGGCACCGGGCCGCTGCGCAACGAGCTCCACCAGCTCGTAGCCGCCCTCGATGCCACCGATGTGGTCACCTTCGCGGGCCGGTTGTCCGACGACGAGCTGCTGGCCCTGTACCGCCGAGCCTGGGTCATCGGCGCATCGTCGGTGCGGGAGGGTTGGAACATGACCCTCACCGAGGCGGCCGCCTGCGGCACCCCGGCCGTGGCCACCCGCATCGCCGGTCACGTCGACGCCGTCAGCGACGGGACGAGCGGGCTCCTGGCCGACGACGAGCGAGGGCTCGCCGACCACCTCGTCGCCGTGGCCACCGCCCCGGCCCTCCGGGCCCGATTGCGCGACGGTGCCATCCACCACGCCGCCCGGTTCACGTGGCAGGCCACCGCCACGGGTGTGCTCACGGCGCTGGCCGAGGAGGCCGCCGGCCACCGCCGTCTGGCCGAGCGGCTCGGCCGCGCCCGTCCGGCCCGTTGATCCCCGCTCGGAGCCGCCCCTGGCTGCCCACCGCGCTGCTGGCCGGCGTCTGCTACGTCCCCCTCCTGCTGACGCACCGGGGGATGGTGGGCGCCGACACCAAGAGCTACCTCACCCTCGACCCCGGGCGCCTCCTGTCTCGGGCATGGGTCATGTGGGACCCCAACGTGGGCATGGGGACGGTCACCCACCAGAACATCGGCTACCTCTGGCCGATGGGTCCGTGGTTCTGGGCCTTCGACGCCGTCGGCCTGCCCGACTGGGTGGCTCAGCGCCTCTGGCTCGGCTCGATCCTGTTCCTGGCCGGGCTCGGGGTGCGCTACCTGCTGCGCACCCTCGGCCAAGACGGTCCCCACGTGACGGCCTCCATGTTCGTCTACGCCCTCACCCCCTACGTCCTGACCCTCGGTGCCCGCCTGTCGGCCATCCTGTTGCCCTTCGTCGGCCTGCCCTGGATGATCGGCCTGACCGTGCGGTC
>JAUJOW010000002.1:225080-246467 GCA_030447445.1 Acidimicrobiales bacterium
CCATCCTGTTGCCCTTCGTCGGCCTGCCCTGGATGATCGGCCTGACCGTGCGGTCCCTGCGGGACCGGTCCTGGGTCCATCCGGCCCTCTTCGCCCTGCTCGTCACCACCATCGGCGCCACCAACGCCACCGCGCTGGCCCTCGCCGGCGTGGCCCCGCTGCTGTGGGTGCCGTTCGCGGTGTGGGTCCTCCGCGAGGTGTCGCTGCGCGACGCCGCCGTCGCCGTGGGGCGCATCGGCGGCCTGTGCGTGGCCACGTCGTTGTGGTGGATCGCCGGTCTGTACTGCCAGAGCGCGTTCGGGATCGACGTGCTGCGCTACACCGAGACGGCCAGGACCGTGGCCCAGGCGTCCTCGGCGCCGGAGGTGCTGCGGGGCCTCGGCTACTGGTTCTTCTACGGCGACGACAAGCTCGGCCCCTGGATCGAGCCGTCGGTGCCCTACACCCAGCGGCCGTGGCTGCTCGCCGTCACCTACCTCACCCCCGTCCTGGCTCTCCTGGTCGCTGGGCTGGTCCGCTGGCGATACCGGGCCTACTTCGCCTCCCTGGTCGTGGTGGGCACGGTGCTGGCCGTCGGCGCCTACCCGTGGGACGACCCCGCGGTCCTCGGGCGCGGGTTCAAGGCCTTCCTCCTGTCCGAGACCGGCCTGGCCATGCGCAGCCTGCCTCGGGCCGCCCCGCTGGTCGTGCTCGGCCTCTCCGTGCTGCTGGGATCGGGCATCGCCGCTCTCGCCCCCCGCCTCCCGGCGCTGGTCCGCCCGGCCGCCGTGGGCGTCGTCGCCCTGGCCCTGCTCGGATTGCCGCCGCTGTGGACCGGAGACATGGTGGCCGGGAACCTCCAGCGCCCCGAGGAGATCCCCGGCTACTGGATGGAGGCGGCCGGCTTCATCGACTCTCAGGGCCGGGGACAGGACGGCTACGCCACCCGTGTCCTCGAGCTGCCCGGCAGCGACTTCGCCTCCTACCGTTGGGGCAGCACCGTCGACCCGATCACCCCCGGTATCACCGACCGCCCCTTCGTGGCCCGTGAGCTCATCCCGTACGGCACCCCGCCGTCGGCCGACCTGCTCAACGCCCTCGACCGCCAGCTCCAGGAGAGGACGCTCGACCCGGCCGCCATCGCCCCGGTGGCCCGCCTGATGGGGGTCGGTGACATCGTGCTGCGCTCCGACCTCGCCTACGAGCGCTACAACCTGCCCCGTCCGCGCCAGACGTGGGCGTTGCTCACGGGCGCCGAGGGGCTCGGCCGACCCACCGGCTTCGGCGGCACCGATCCAAACGTGCCCGATCCCGCCCTGCCGCTCATCGACGAGCTGGAGCTCACGAGTCCTCCCGACCTGGCCGACCCACCCAAGCTGGCCGTCATTCCCGTGGAGGATCCCGAACCCATCATCCGGGCCCTGCCCGCCGACCGGGCGGTGGTGCTGGCCGGCGACGGCGACGGCATCGTCGACGCCGCCGCCGCTGGCCTCATCGACGGCTCCGAGCTGATCTTCTACTCGGCCGCCTTCGCCGACGACCGCAGGGCCCTCGACGCCCGGCTGGGCGACGACGCCCGGATCGTGGTGACCGACTCGAACCGCAAGGCCGCCCGCCGGTGGGGCACCGTGGTCGACACCAACGGGGCCACCGAGGCGGCCGGCACCGATCCCCTCGAGCTCGACCCCACCGACAACCGCCTCCCCTGTTCCCCGATGCCGGGGACGCGGCGTTCACCGTCGTCGACCAGCGGGGTGGGTGACGGCGAGGGCCACCGCCTACGGCAACCCCATCACGTTCACGCCCGAGAGCCGGGCCGCCAACGCCGTCGACGGTGACCTCTCCTCCTCCTGGGTGGTCGGGGCCTTCTTCCCACCGCCGGCCACCGCCTCGAGCTCACCTACGACGAGCCCCGGACCACCGACCAGGTCACCCTCCTCCAGGCCAGGGGCGGCATCCAGAACCGCTTCGTCACCCGGGTGCAGTTGCACTTCGACGGCGGCGACCCGCTCGACGTCGACCTCGGTCCCGAGTCCCACACCGAGCCCGGTCAGGTCATCGACTTCGACCGGCGCACGTTCCGGGAGCTGACCATCGAGGTGCTGGCCGACGACGCCGGTGACCGCAACCGCTACGACGGCCTCAGTGCGGTGGGGTTCGCCGACGTCCGCCTCGGCGACGACGACGTCCGCCTCCGGGAGGTGGTCGCTGCTCGCGACCATGGCCGCCGCCGGCGACGACGCCATCGACCACCCCGTCGACCTGGTGCTGACCCGGCGCCGCAGCCGGCCCAGGCGCGC
Organism: Acidimicrobiales bacterium; assembly: GCA_030447445.1. GTDB lineage: Bacteria > Actinomycetota > Acidimicrobiia > Acidimicrobiales > Iamiaceae > JAUJOW01. The sequence continues at coordinate 227,360 of JAUJOW010000002.1, forward strand.
CCACCCGGTCCGACGAGGAGCGCTCGCTGGTGCCCGCGCCTTCACCCTGCCGTCGGGTCGGACCTTCGCCGTGGCCGGTGAGGTCCGCCTCGAGGGCACCGCTCCCGACGCCATGATCGACCGGCTGCTCGGCATCCCGTCGGCGGCCGACGGCGGGGTCGACGCGCCGGCGTCACGGCGGCTGGCCGGCGACCTCGAGACGAGGGCCGTCAGCGCCATCGACGGCGACCCCACCACCCACTGGAGCCCCGGCTTCCTCAACCAGGTGGGCGAGTTCGTCCGCTACCGCCTGGACGAGCCGATCACCTTCGACCACCTCGACCTGCGGCTCGTCAACGACGGGCGCGCCACTCGGTGCCCACCCGCATCCGCATCGACGTCGACGGCCGCCCCGCCGCCACCGTCGAGGTGGGGCCGTGGCCGACCAGGCCCGGCGGGACGGCACCGTGTCCGTGCCGATCGACCTGCCGTCGGTCACCGGCCGGGACCTCACCTTCACCGTCGAGGCCGTGCGGGAGGTCATGACCAACGAGTGGATCTCCAAGCAGCCGGTGGTGATGCCGGTCGCCATCGCCGAGCTGGGCATCGACGGCCTCGCCGTGGAGCAACCCGATGGGCCCTTCGACGACCGCTGCCGGACGGGGCTGCTCACCGTGGACGGCGACGACGTGCCCGTCCGCCTGTCGGGTGACCGGGGCGACGCCACCGCCGGCGAGCCTCTCGACCTGCAGACCTGTCGCCGTGGCGTCGAGCTGGGCAGCGGTGAGCACGTGGTGCGCACGGCCGAGGGCGCCGACAGCGGGCTGGCCGTCGACCAGCTCGTGTGGTCCTCTGCCGCTGGCGGCGAGCCGGCCACCCGGGACGACCCCGCCCCCACCGACGCTCGCGGCGTCGCTCGGCGCGCCGCTCGTCGCCCGGCCCCGCCGTCGGCGGCGGCTTCGGTGCGTGTCGTCGACCAGGGCCGGGTCGACGCCACCGTCGACGTGGGCCCCCGCGCCGAGCCGACGTGGCTGGTGTTGGGCCAGAGCCATAGCACCGGCTGGCGGGCCGAGGTCGACGGGCGGGACTCGGAGCGCCCACCCTGGTCAACGGCTACGCCAACGGGTGGCTGCTCCCGGCCGGGTCGGGGACGGTGCGGGTGGAGCTGGCATGGACACCCCAACGGGTGGTCAACGCCGCTCTGGTGGCCTCGGCCATCGCCGTCGTGGCCTGCCTGCTGATCGCCCTGGGTGCCGTGGCGCCGCCGCCGGAGCCGGCGGGCCCGGCCGGGAGCCGGCGCACCACTTCCATCGGCGACGAGCAACCGGCCTCGCTGTCGCTGCGATCGGCGTTGACGTCGGTGGGTGACCGGCCCCGCTCCCGTCGTGCTCGCCGTCACCGCGCTGGGGGCGGCGCTGGCCGGCGCAGCCGCCGCCGGGCCGGTGCCGGGCGTCGCCGTCGGAGTGGTGACGGCGGCGGCCATTCGCTGGCGGCGGGCCCGCCCGCTCGTGCTCCTGGCGCCGGCCGCCCTGCTGGCGCTGAGCGCCCTGTACACCGTCGTCCTGCAGCTCCGCGACGACCTGCCGAGCGGCTTCGAGTGGCCGAGCTACTTCGACCGGGTCCATGCGCTGGCCTACACCGGGGTGATCCTGCTGGCCGTGGAGCTCGTCGTCGACCGGTGCTGGACCGGGCGCTGGTGGCCGACGGCCGAGCGGGAGAGCACCCGCCCGTGAAGGCGGCATGGCCCTTCGTGCTCGGCGTCGACCTCGACGGCGTGTGCGGCGACTACACCGCCGCCTTCCGGGCCGTGGTGGCGGCCGAGCGAAGTGTCGACATCGCCAGCCTCGGCCCGCAGACGAGCTGGGAGTTCACCGAGTGGGGGGTGGCGCCGGAGGACTTCGACCGGTTCCACCGCACGGCCGTGCTCGAGCACCGGATGTTCCGCACCATGGAACCGTTGCCGGGAGCATCCGAGGTGCTGTGGCGGCTGTCCGACGCGGGGGTGTGGGTGCGCATCATCACCCACCGCCTGTGCGTCAACTGGGGCCATGCCGTGGCCGTGGCCGACACCGTGGAGTGGCTCGACCGCAACGGCATGCCCTACCGCGACATCTGCTTCCTCGGCCGCAAGCCGGAGGTGGAAGCCGACGCCTACATCGACGACGGTCCCCACAACGTCGAGGCGCTCCGGGCCCTCGGCAACTCGGTCATCGTGTTCGACCAGCCGTACAACCGCCACCTCGACGGTCCCCGGGCGCTGGCGTGGGCCGAGGTGGAGGAGCTCGTGGCCGGGCTGGCCGCCGCTCGGGGTGTACCCCTCCAGGGCCAGTTCCCCGGCATCGACGACCCCCTCCGCCGCCTCGACGGTCGCCTCACCCGACCGCCGGGCTGATCAGCGGGACGCCTCGAGGACCCGGTCGAGGACGCCCGAGGGGTCCTCGAGGAGAGGCCGGACTTCGGTGATGGTCGGACGTCTCGGTGGTTCGCTGAAGCCGAAGCGGCACGGTGGGTCGACGGGGCCGAGGGCGCCGAGGTCCTGACCCGCCACCGATGCCCGGCCCGAGACCACCCGGCGCCACCCGTCGGCCCGGTACCACTCCCGCACGCCGCTGGGACTGACGCCGTAGGTGCGCACGCCGAGCAGGGCCCGGGCCACCGGGGCCTCCACCAGGCGGGTGGCCCACGGCGGGCGATGGAACGGGATGCGCCACCCCCGCCCGGTTCGGAGGTGCACCTCCCGATCGGCGAAGGAGACGTCGAGCCCGGTCGCTCCGCCGGCGGCGACGACCTCCTCCACCTCCACCCGGTCGAACGTGTACACGGCGGTGATGAAGTCGGCGGCCCGTCGACTCGGGGCGAACAGCACCCGGTCGCCGTCCGGTGCGGCCCACATCACGTCGGTCATCGGCCCCACCGGCGAGGAGGTCCAATGCCCGATCACCACCCGATCACCGGACGCGAAACCAGCGGCGGCGATGACGCCGGTCAGCTCGTGGCGCATGCGCTCGGTTGCTCAGGTGACGGCCACGGCGTCGCCACCGGCGGCCGCTGACCGGTAGATGGCGTCGGCCAACACGTGGGCCCGCAGGGCGTCGTCGAAGTCGGGCCAGGCCCGGCCGCCGGTGGCCACGGCGGCCACGAACTCCCCGTCGGGGTTCGGCATCTCGATGCCCCGCCGTTGGCACTCGGCCACCAGGGCATCGCCCTCGACCAGTCCCGCCTCACCGCCGAGTCGGGTCCAGCGCACCGGCCCCCACCAGTCGTCGGGCTCCTCGAGCGCCACCCAGGCCCGCTCGCAGATCACCTCCATGCGCCGGAGGCTCGGCCGCTCGAGGACGTCGTGCCACACCGAGACCACGCTGCCCACGCCGCCGTCGGCAAAGGCGACCACCGCCGCCACGGCGTCCTCGATGCCGTCCAGGCCGTGGAAGTTGGCGGCCCGGCCGCTCACCGACACCACCCGGCCGGCCATGTGCTCGAGGATGTCGAGGTCATGGATGCCATGTTCGAGCAGCGTGCCGGAGCCCACTTTGGTGCGGTCGCCCCGCCAGGTCGAGGCGTACATCCCCTGGACGGGGATGTACTGGTCGTCCCGGAAGACCACGCTCATCACGCGGCCGCTGGCCGGGTCGGCCACCAGGTCGCGCACGAGGTTGCAGGCCGGTGACCGGCGCATGATCAGGCCGACCATGTTGGTCACTCCCGCCGAGCGCACGATGTCGGCCATGGCCGTGGCCTCGGCCAGGTCGGTGGACAGTGGCTTCTCGCAGAAGACGGGGAGGCCGCGGGCCACCGCCGCCTCGACCAGGCGCCGGTGCTCGGAGGTCCAGGTGCAGACGTACACGGCATCGCAGCCATCGAGCACCTCCTCCTCGGACCGGCACGAGGTGGCGCCGCTGGCGGCAGCGAAGCCGTCCCGGCGACCCGGGTCGGGATCCCACACGCCGCCCCAGGCCACGTCGGCCCGGGAGCGGCGCAGCATCTTCGAGTGGAACGTGGCGATCAGGCCCGCCCCCAGGAAGCCCACCCGCACGGTCACGGCCGCCCGCTCAGCGGGGGCGGCGGAAGGGGGCCCCGCCGGCGTCGACCACGGCACGGGCCAGCGGCTTGCCCACCTCGAGCAGCCGCTGGGTGCCCTCGTCGCCGAGACGGTCCCAGGGGGCCAGGGAGGCCCGGTCGGTCGCCTCCTCGATGCCACCCCGGAAGGCGGTGCCCTCGCTGGTCAGCTCGCTGCCGCCGTCGATGAGGCCCCGCTGCCGGAGCCCCGCTTCGGCATCGGCCCAGTCGTCCTCGCTCCAGCCCCGGGTGAGGCGCAGCAGCTTCGTGGGCACCTCCCCCGAGGCACCGTGGAGCACCAGGGCGTCAAGCGGAGCCACGCCGGCGGCCACGAGGACGGCGACGTGACCGTCGCCGCGGTGCTCCCGGGTGAGGGAGAGGCCGTGCCACAAGGCCAGGTGCGCCTCGTCGGGCCACGGCAAGGAGGCGTGGCCGCCGTACAGCGGGCGGCCGGGACCCGGCACGCCGTCGATGGCTCGGCGCACGAGGCTGGCCGCCTCGGCCACCTCGGGTGACCCGATGACGTCGTCTCCGAGGAGTCGGCGCAGGGCCGTGTCGACCGCTTGCAGACGGGCGTCGAGCAGCGCCGCCGGGCTGGTCTTCTCCCAGGCGCCGGGGATGGCGCTGCGGACGAGGTCGGGCGAGAAGTTGTAGAAGGTGGCGATGACGACCTCGGCCGGCACCGGTCCCATCGCCGCCGCCCGGCTGGCGAAGTAGCCCCCGGCCACGTCGTCGATCCCTGCCTCGGCGTAGGCGGCGGCCGCCTCGGGAGCGAAGTAGATCATGGCGTGGATGGGTTCGAGGGCGAACCAGATGCGGCGAGCGGTGGCGGTGTCCATGGCCCCACCGTTGCCGACCGGACGAGCCCGGTCCACCCGGCAGGCATGATGCCGGGATGGTCCTGGCCGCGCCCGAGCCCACCGCCGATCCCCTGTCGGTCGGTCAGGTCCTTTGGGCGGTGGTCGTTGTGGCCTTCAGCTTCGTACCCCTGGGGGTGTCGGGTTGGGCCTTCCTCGACGCCGCCCGGCGGCCGCAGTGGGCCTGGGCCCTGTCCCGCCACCGACAGGTGGTCTGGCTGGCGCTCGTGCTCTTCGGCGTGCTGACCGTCGTGGGTGGCCTGGCCATCTCGGCCTGGTACCTGGCCCGCATCCGCCCGGTCCTGGTGGCCATCGAAGCCGGCGACCTCGATCGCATCCCGCCCGGCGAGGGGCCGGGATAGGGTCCGCCTCCGTCTCCGCCCCGTTCCGCCGAGGGAGGCCCATGGCCACCACCGAGTCGATCCAGGCCACCATCGACCGTTACATCGAGCGGTTCAGCAGCGGCGACGGCGCTGGTTGGGCGGCCCTCTTCGCCGAGGACGCCACCCAGGAGGATCCTGTGGGCACGCCGGTCAACGTGGGCCGCCAGGCGATCCGGGCGTTCTACGAGCGCACCGCGGCGATGTTCGGCGGTGCGCTGACCCTGGTGGCGAAGGAGGACCCGGTCATCATCGGACACGAGGCCGCCCTCAGCCTCTACGCCGTGGCCGGCGCTGGCGAGTCCCGGGTCCGCATGCCTCGCATCATCGACCACATGACCTTCGACGACGACGCCAACATCACCGCGCTGCGGGCCTTCTGGACGATGGATTCCATCACCCCCGACCCGGCCTGAGGGACACTTTCCGAGGGCTCGTACCCTCGGATTCCGAGGGCCCCGACCCGCGGTTCGCCCCACCGGGCGACCGAACCCGGTTCAGCGGCGGAGCGAGTCGGGGGGCGGGCCGTAGCGACGGCGGGCGTGGTCGGCCAAGGCGCGGGCTCGAGCGGCGGGGGCGAAGAGCCACGGGCGGGAGCCCGGGCGCAGGATGCCCGACGTGAGGTGGCCGAGGGCGATGACGGTCCGCACCAGTGCTCGGTAGCGGCCGAAGTGCGAGCGCACCAGCAGCAAGGTGTTGCGCAGCATCAGGTAGTCGACGACGTCGGCGCGCCCACCGAGGTACGGGTTGGCCACCCGCGCTCCGCGCACGATGCCGACCTCCCAGCCGGCTCGACGGGCCCGCTCGCCGAGGTCGGCCTCCTCGCAGTAGGCGAAGTAGCGCTCGTCGAACAGCCCGATCTCGGCGAGGCAGGCTCGACGGGCGAACAGGAGGGTGCCGTGGGGGTAGCCCGCCGGCTCCCAGCCGTCACCACCCGGCGCGGCGGCCACCGGCCGGTGCCGTCGTCGGGCCGACGACTGGGCGGCATCGAGGGTGATGCCCCCGAAGTAGGGGTCGACCACCGGCGTGCGGCCGTCGCCGACGTCGGCGCTGGCCAACCCGGCGCCGGGTCGGACGGCAACGGCGGCGAGGACGGCGGTAAGGCAGCCGGGACCGGGCAGGGCGTCGTGGGGCGCCACGGCCACCCACTCGGTGTCGCCGTGGGCCAACCAGCGACGGAGGCCGACGTTGGCGCCGGGGCCGAAGCCGAGGTTGGCGCCGGTCTGTATCAGCTCCACGTCGTCGCCGAGGCCGTCCTTGAGCCGGGCGACGGCCTCGGTATCCGAGCCGTTGTCCACGACGGTGACCCGCAGCGACACTCCCTCGGCCCGGAAAGCGGCGAGCGCGGCGTGACAACGCTCGGGCTGGTTCCAGTGCACGAGGACGACCTGCAGCGCCGCAGCCATCTCCCATCATGGCTGTCGAACGGTCCCGGCGGCGCGGAGTGGTGGGCGTGGCTACGCTGCCGCCCCGCAGGCGACAGGGAGGGATCTTCTATGAGCGAGCCGCAGGCGAGCGAACCAAAGGGTACGGCGATGTTTCGCCCCGTAGGGGCGAAGCTCATCGGCGCGGACCGGAGGGAGCACCGATGAGCGACCAACCTCCGGGCTCGATGCCCCCACCTCCGGGAGACGGCTCGCCGCCTCCGTCAGGGGGTCCGACCTCACCGCCGCCCTCGGCCGGCGGCTACTCGCCGCCTGGCGGGGGTGGAGGGTACGGCGTGGGGGGCGGCCGGCTGGCGGAGTGGCCGGACCGGGCCGTGTCCGGTCTCATCGACTTCGCCGGACCGTTCATCGTCGGCTGGCTGCTGCAGGTCATCGGGGGCGGGATCAACCCGTTCGCCGGGGACTTCGGCGGCCTGTACCTGATCGGCGGTCTCATCCAGCTCGCCGCCGTGGGCTGGGGCCTCTACAACGGCTACCTGGCCGGCTCGACCGGCCAGAGCGTGGGCATGAAGCAGTCGGGGCTGCGCCTGGTGGGGGCCGACTCCGGCGGCCTTCTCGGCGGCAGCCAGGGCCTGGTCCGCAACCTGTTGCTGGTCCCGGGCATGTTGTGCTGCGCCCCGCTCCTCTTGGTCGACAACCTCTGGCCCCTGTGGGACCCGAAGAAGCAGACCCTGCGGGACAAGATCGGCAAGTCGGTGGTGATCAAGGGCTGAGCGACGGCGGCCGCGCGGGGCCCTCAGCGCGCTGAGGGGCGGCGCTCGGCAGGATCGGGGCGGGGAGGGCCGTCTCGCCTTCGAGCCAGCGGTCGACGGCGGCCGCGCAGGCCCGGCCCTCGGCGATCGCCCACACGATGAGGCTCTGACCGCGGCCCATGTCGCCGGCCACGAACACGCCTTCGACGTTGGTGGCCCAGTCACCGTCCCGCCCCACGTTGCCCCGGTCGGTCAGCTCGACACCGAGCCCCTCCAGCAGCGGTGACCGCTCGGGACCGGTGAAGCCCATGGCCAGGAGCACGAGCTGGCAGGGCAGCTCGAAGTCGGTGCCTTCCACCTTCTGGAAGCGACCGTCCACCATCTCCACCTCGTGGGCCAGCAGGGCTCGGACGACCCCGTCGTCGTCGCCGACGAAGCGCTCGGTGTTGACCGAGAAGACCTGTTCCCCACCTTCCTCGTGGGCCGAGGAGGTTCGCATCATCAACGGCCAGGTCGGCCACGGGGTGACGTCGGCGGTGGTCGGGCGGTCGCGGCATGATCTCGAACTGGTGGACCGACGCCGCCCCCTGGCGGTGCGCCGTCCCCAGGCAGTCGGCGCCGGTGTCGCCGCCGCCGATGATCACGACCTGCTTGCCGGCGGCGGTGATCGACGGCTCGGGCACGTCGCCCTGCTGCACCCGGTTGGCGACCGGCAGGTACTCCATGGCCTGGTGGACCCCGCCGAGGTCCCGGCCCGGGATGGGAAGGTCGCGCCACTGGGTGGCCCCGCCGGCCAGCACCACGGCGTCGTAGTCGGCTCGCAGCTCCTCGGCGGTGACGTCCACGCCGGCCTCGACCGACGTGGTGAACTCCGTGCCCTCGGCCTCCATCTGGGCGATGCGCCGGTCGACGTGGCGCTTCTCCATCTTGAACTCGGGGATGCCGTAGCGCAGCAACCCGCCGATCCGGTCGGCCCGCTCCAGCACGACGACGGCGTGACCGGCCCGGGTGAGCTGCTGGGCGGCGGCCAACCCGGCCGGACCCGACCCCACGACGGCCACCCGCTTGCCGGTCCGGACCTTGGGGCGGATCGGGGTGACCCAACCCTCGGCCCACGCCCGGTCGATGATCTCGACCTCGACCTGCTTGATGGTGACGGGATCCTGGTTGATCCCGAGCACGCAGGCCGCCTCGCAGGGCGCCGGGCACAGCCGGCCGGTGAACTCGGGGAAGTTGTTGGTGGCGTGGAGGCGCTCGATGGCGTCCTTCCAGCGGTCCCGGTAGACGAGGTCGTTCCAGTCGGGGATGAGGTTGCCGAGCGGGCAGCCGTTGTTGCAGAAGGGGATGCCGCAGTCCATGCACCGGCTGGCCTGGGTGCGCAGCTCGTCTTCGGGAAACGGCTCGTAGACCTCACGCCAGTCCTTGACGCGGACCGGCACCGGTCGGCGCCGGGGTAGGGCGCGGCCGTGCTTCAGGAACCCGGTGGCGTCGCCCACCCCTGTCCCTCGGCCCTATCCCTTGGCGGCGGCCATGATGGCCTCGTCGATGTCGTCGCCCCGCTCCTCGGCGACCCGGATGGCCCGGAGGACCCGCTTGTAGTCGCGGGGCATGACCTTGGTGAAGTTGACCACCTGGTACTGCCAGTCGTTGAGGATGCGGGCCGCCACCTCCGACCCGGTCAGGTCGCAGTGGCGGAAGATGGTGCCCACCAGCCAGGTGGTGTCGAGGTCCTCGAGGCCTTCCAGCTCCACCATCTCGGGGTTGACGTCGGCGGCGAAGGTGCGGTCGGGGTCCCACACGTAGGCGATGCCGCCCGACATGCCGGCGCCGAAGTTGCGCCCGGTCGGTCCGAGCACGACCACCCGCCCGCCCGTCATGTACTCACAGCCGTGGTCGCCCACCCCTTCGACGACGGCGGTGGCCCCGGAGTTGCGGACGGCGAAGCGCTCCCCCACCACCCCGCGGATGAACGCCTCCCCGCCGGTGGCCCCGTAGAGGATGACGTTGCCGGCGATGACGTTCTCCTCGGCCACGAAGTCGGGATGGACCTCGAGCGGAGGGCGCAACACCAGGCGGCCACCGGAGAGCCCCTTGCCGAGGTAGTCGTTGGCGTCGCCGTGCAGGCGCAGGGTGATGCCGTTGGGCACGAAGGCCCCGAAGCTCTGCCCGGCCGACCCCGTGAAGGTGATGTGGATGGTGTCGTCGGGCAGGCCGAGGCCGCCGTGGCGCTTGGTCACCTCGTGGCCGAGCATCGTGCCCACCGTGCGGTTCCCGTTCACGATCGGGAGCTCGAGCCTCACGGGGGAACCGGACTCGATGGCGCCGGCGCACAGGGCGATCAGCTCCCGGTCGAGAGCCCGGTCGAGGCCGTGGTCCTGGGCCTTCGTGCAGTGCCGATCCTGAGGGAACGGCACTTCGGGGACGTGCAGGATCGGGGCGAGGTCGAGACCGGCCGCCTTCCAGTGGTCGACGGCCCGGCGGGTGTCGAGCAGCTCGCTGTGGCCGACGGCCTCGGCCACGGTCCGGAAGCCCAGCTCGGCCAGCAGCTCGCGGACCTCCTCGGCCACGAACTCGAAGAACGTCTCCACGAACTCCGGCCTGCCCGAGAAACGGGCCCGCAGCTCGGGGTTCTGGGTGGCGATGCCCACGGGGCAGGTGTCCAGGTGACAGACCCGCATCATGATGCAGCCCGACACCACCAGGGGGGCGGTGGCGAAGCCGAACTCCTCGGCGCCGAGGAGGGCGGCGATCACGACGTCTCGGCCGGTCTTCATCTGGCCGTCGGTCTGCACCACGATCCGGTCTCGGAGCCCGTTGAGCAGCAGCGTCTGTTGGGTCTCGGCCAGCCCCAGCTCCCAGGGGGCGCCGGCGTGCTTGAGCGAGGTGAGCGGGCTGGCCCCGGTACCACCGTCGTGGCCGGAGATGAGCACCACGTCGGCGTGGGCCTTGGACACCCCGGCGGCGACGGTGCCCACCCCCACCTCGGCCACGAGCTTCACGTGGACCCTGGCCTCGGGGTTCGAGTTCTTCAGGTCGTGGATGAGCTGGGCGAGGTCCTCGATGGAGTAGATGTCGTGGTGCGGGGGCGGGCTGATGAGCCCCACGCCCGGCGTGGAGTACCGGGTCTTGGCGATCCACGGGTACACCTTGTGGCCGGGGAGCTGGCCGCCCTCGCCGGGCTTGGCCCCCTGGGCCATCTTGATCTGGAGGTCGTCGGCGTTGGTGAGGTACTCGCTCGTCACCCCGAAGCGACCCGACGCCACCTGCTTGACGGCGGAGCGGCGCAGGTCGCCGTTCTCGTCGGGCACGAACCGGTCGGGATCCTCGCCGCCCTCGCCCGTGTTCGACTTGCCGCCCAGGCGGTTCATGGCGATGGCGAGGGTCTCGTGGGCCTCGGCCGAGATGGACCCGTAGCTCATGGCCCCCGTGGAGAACCGCTTGACGATCTCGCTGGCCGGCTCCACCTCGTCGATGGGCACCGGCGGGCGGGCGCCCTCGGCGAAGCGGAACAGGCCCCGCAGGGTGGCCAGCCGCTCGGACTGGCCGTCCACCAGCTCGGAGTACTCCCGGAACACCTCGAAGCGCTTGGAGCGGGTGGCGTGCTGGAGCTTGAACACCGTGTCCGGGTTGAACAGGTGGTACTCGCCCTCGCGCCGCCACTGGTACTCGCCGCCCACCTCCAGCTCGCGGTGGGCCCGCTCCTCGGGACGGTCCGGGTAGGCCATGCGGTGCCGGGCCGCCACCTCGGCGGCCAGCTCGTCGAGGCCGATGCCGCCCAGCCGCGACACGGTGCCGGTGAAGTACTCGTCGACCAGCTCGGTGGACAGCCCGATGGCCTCGAACACCTGGGCCCCGGTGTAGGACGCCACCGTGGAGATGCCCATCTTGGACATCACCTTGAGCACGCCCTTGCCGGCCGCCTTCAGGTAGCGCTTCACGGCGTCGTCGAAGCCGACGTCGACGAGCTGGCCGCGGGCGATCATGTCCTCGATGGTCTCGAAGGCCATGTAGGGGTTGATGGCGGCGGCGCCGTACCCGATCAGCAGGGCCATGTGGTGCACCTCGCGGGCGTCGCCCGCCTCCACCAGCAGACCCACCTTGGTACGGGTCTTCTCCCGGACGAGGTGGTGGTGCACGGCCGAGGTGAGCAGCAGCGAGGGGATCGGGGCCATCGCCTTGTTGGAGTCGCGGTCGGACAGCACGATCACCCGGGCGCCGGCGGCGATGGCGTCGGACACGTCGCGGCGGACGTTCTCGAGCGCCGCCTGCAGCGCCCCACCACCACCGGCCACGGGGTACAGGCCCCGCACCGCCGCCGCTTGCAAGCCGGGAAGGTCGCCGTCGTCGTTGGCGTGGAGCAGCTTGGCCAGGACGTCGTTGTCGATGACGGGGTGGGGCAGGACGAGCTGACGGCACGATGCCGCGCCCGGGTCGAGCAGGTTGCCCTCGGGGCCGATGGTGCCGCCGAGCGAGGTGACCAGCTCCTCACGGATGGCGTCGAGGGGCGGGTTGGTGACCTGGGCGAAGAGCTGGGAGAAGTAGTCGAACAGCATGCGGGGACGGGTCGAGAGCACGGCGATGGGGGTGTCGGTGCCCATCGACCCGAGGCTCTCTGGCCGGTCCGGGCCATGGGGGCGATCAGCAGCCGCAGCTCCTCCAGCGTGTAGCCGAAGGTGAGCTGGCGGCGCAGCACCGGCGCGTGCGGGTACCGGGTATGGGGTCGCTCGGCAAGGTCGGCGAGGTCGAGGAGGCCGGCGTGGAGCCGCTCCCCGGTACGGGTGGGCGGCGGCGAGGTCGGCCTTGAGTTCGGTGTCGTCGACGATGCGGCCCTGGGCGGTGTCGACGAGGAACATGCGGCCCGGCTGCAGCCGACCCTTCTTCACCACGGTGGCGGGGTCGACGTCGAGCACGCCCACCTCGGAGCCATGCCATGATCACCAGGTCGTCGCTCGTCACCCAGTACCGGCTCGGGCGCAGACCGTTGCGGTCGAGCACGGCGCCGATGACGGTGCCGTCGGTGAAGGCCACCGAGGCCGGCCCGTCCCAGGGCTCCATCAGCGAGGCGTGGAACTGGTAGAAGGCCCGCTTGGCGGGGTTCATCGACTCGTGGTTCTCCACGCCTCGGGGATCATCATCAGCACGGCGTGGTGCAACGGCCGACCGGCCAAGTGCAACAGCTCGAGCACCTCGTCGAAGCTGGCCGAGTCGCTGGCCCCCGGGGTGCAGATGGGGAAGATCCGGTCGAGGTCGCCCGGGAAGAGATCGCTGGCCAGGAGGGCCTCCCGGGCCCGCATCCAGTTGCGGTTGCCCTGCACCGTGTTGATCTCGCCGTTGTGGGCCAGGTACCGGTAGGGGTGGGCCAGGGGCCAGGCCGGGAACGTGTTGGTCGAGAAGCGGGAGTGCACAAGGGCGAGCGCGCTCTCCAACCGAGGGTCCTGGAGGTCGCGGTAGAACTCGGTGAGCTGGGGCGTGGTCAGCATGCCCTTGTAGATGAGGGTGCGGGCCGAGAGGCTCGGGAAGTACACCGAGCCGTCGCCGGCGTCGACAGCCACCTCGCTGCCGGGCGAGCCGGCGCCGACCTCGTGCTCGATGCGCTTGCGCACGATGTAGGCGCGGCGTTCGAGGTCCATGCCGGCCACGTCGCCGTCGGGGGCGGCGATGAACACCTGGCGGAAGGTGGGCATCACGTCGCGGGCCATCGACCCGAGCGCCGAGTCGTCGACGGGCACGTCGCGCCAGCCGATCACGGCGAGGCCCTCGCTGGTCACGATCTTCTCGACGGCGTCAGCGGCGTCGGCGGCCGCCTCGGCGTCCCGGGGCAGGAAGGCGATGCCGGTGGCGTAGGCCCCGGCGGGGGGGAGGTCGACGCCGGCCACGGCCCGGAGGAAGCGGTCGGGGACCTGGACCAGGATCCCGGCCCCGTCGCCGGTGTTGACCTCGGCCCCCGAGGCGCCCCGGTGCTCGAGGTGGATGAGCGCGTCGATGCCGTGGGAGACGATGGCGCGGCTGGGGCGACCCTTGAGGTCCACCACGAACGCCACCCCGCAGGCGTCGTGCTCTTGGGCGGGGTCGTAGAGACCCTGAGGGCCGGGCATCTTCGGCATACGTCCCTTCCCAGGCGTGTGGAGGGAGATCGGGTCGGGACGGCGCTGGCCCGTGGGTCTCGCAACTGTATCGGGCCCAGGATCACCCCGACGAACAATTCAGCGGCGACGAGTGCGCTGTCTAGCCTCGCCGGGAGTGCCTCCCATCGATCCCGCCGTGGCCGACCTGCTCGCGTTCGTCGACGCCGCCCCGTCGCCGTTCCACGCCGTGGCCGAAGCGGCCCGGCGCCTCGACGACGCCGGGTTCCGGGCCGTCCGTCGCGACCACCCGTGGCCCTCCGAGGCGGGCACGGGGTACGTGGCCGAGGGCGGCGCCCTCGTCGCCTGGTCCGTGCCCGATGACGCTCCCGCCCATGCCCCCTTCCGGCTTGTCGGAGCCCACACCGACAGCCCCAACCTCCGGATCAAGCCCCGTCCCGACATCGGCAACGCCGGTTGGCGGCAGTTGGCCGTGGAGGTCTACGGCGGGGCGCTGGTGAACTCCTGGCTCGACCGTGACCTCGGCCTGTCGGGCCGGGTGGTCCTGCGGTCGGCGTCGAGTCCCGAGGCCCGGCTCGTCAAGGTCGATCGCCCCATCCTCCGGGTGCCGCAGCTCGCCATCCACCTCGACCGGGACATCTCGGAGCGGGGGCTCCGACTGAACCGCCAGGACCACCTGAACCCGGTGTGGTCGCTCGGAGGCCCGGACCCGGGGAGGTTCGTCCGGTTCCTGGCCGGGGAGGTCGGGGTGGCCTCCGATGACGTGCTGGCCTGGGACGTCATGGCCCACGACGTCACCCCGGCCACCGTCGCCGGCGTCGACGACGACCTCGTCAGCGCGCCCCGGCTGGACAACCTGTGCTCGTGCGCCGCCGCCGTGGCCGCCCTCGTCGCCGCTCGCCCGAGCACGACGGTGGCGGTGGTGTCGCTCTTCGACCACGAGGAGGTGGGCAGCACGTCGGCCACCGGCGCCGGCGGGGCCCTCCTGGAGGCGGTGCTCGAGCAGTCGGTCCTGGCCCGGGGCGGTGACCGGGGTGCCCACCTGCGAGCGCTGGCCGGGTCCGCCTGCGCCTCGGCCGACATGGCCCACGCCACCCACCCCAACTACGCCGATCGCCACGAACCCGCCCACCCCGTCCGCGTCAATGGCGGACCGGTCATCAAGGTCAACACGAACCAGCGCTACGCCACCGATGCCCGCACCGATGCCTGGTTCGCCGAGGCCTGCAGCGCCGCCGGCGTGCCGTTCCAGCGGTTCGTCAGTCGCTCCGACATGCCCTGCGGCTCGACCATCGGGCCGATCACCGCCGCCCGCCTCGGCATCCCCACCGTCGACGTGGGTGTGGCCCAGCTGGCCATGCACTCGGTCCGCGAGCTGTGCGGGGCGGCTGACCCGGCGATGCTCACCCGGGCCCTCACCGCCTGGTTCGAGGGCTGACGACAGCCCATCGGCGGCGGCCCTCAGCGGTCTATGTAGCCGGCCGGATCGACCGGCGTGCCACCGACGCGGACCTCGAGGTGCAGGTGGGGACCGGTGGACAGCCCCGTGCTGCCCACCTCGCCGATGGCGTCACCGGCCGCCACGGCCCGGACCGTCCCCACGTCGATGTCGCTCAAGTGGGCATAGAGGGTGGCCACCGACGAGCCGTGGTCGATGACCACCGCATTGCCGTAGCCACCGCGAGGACCAGCGGAGAGGACCACTCCCTCGGCGGCGGCCAGGATCGGCGTCCCACTGGGGGCCGGGATGTCGATCCCGGTGTGCAACCGCTGGTAGCCGAGGATGGGATGGAGACGCCAGCCGTAGGGGGATCCGGTCGGGTGACCGGGCAGTGGGTCGACGAATGCGGTCGCCCCCGAGCGCGGCGGGCCCTCCCCACTGGGCGCTGGCGGTCCCTCCGCACTGGGCGCTGGCGGCCGCGGGGCCTGAACCTCCGCCGCCTGCTGGGCCGCCTGCTGGAGAGCCAGCGCCGCCGCGATCCGGGCCGACTCGGCCTCCTGCGCGGCGATGCGGGCCAGGATCTCGGCCTTGAGCCCCTGCAGCTCGTAGAGCAGGATCCCGTAGGAGGCCTCCTCGGCCCGGGTCTCCTCGGCGAGGTCGGCCTTGGCGGCCCGCTCCCCTTCCAGGCCGGCCCGCGCCAGGTCGGCGATGTCCCGGGCCTCCGCCGCCTCCGCTCGAGCGGACCGGGCGTCGACGACTCTTGCGTCCCGGGCGGTGCGGGCGGCGCGCAGCTCGTCGACCAGGGCCTGCTGGTGGTCGACGACGGCGTCGGCGTAGGTGAGGGTGGTGGCGGCGTCCTCGACGTCGTCCATCACCGAGATCAGGGCCTCCACCTCGGTGGCGCCGCGCCCGCCTCGGACGTAGCTCTCGACGGCCTGTTCTCGCAGCTCGGTCGTCGCCTGGTCCAGGCGCTCGGCGGCAGCCTCCGCGTCGGCGGTGGTCCGTTCCTCGATGGCCACCGCCTGTTCGACCGCCGCCTCGGCGCTGGCCACGTCCACCATGGCCTGCGCCACGCGGCGGTCGAGCTCAGCGGTCTCGGCCTCCAGGTCGTCCACCCGGCGGGCGGCGGCGTCGAGCTGGTCGATCAGGGCAGCCTCGGAAGCGAGCACCCCGTCGTACTCCTCCCTCGGTGACCTCTGATCAGGAGGAGCCTGGGGGCTCGACCCGAGGGAGCCGAGGGCGGGGGTCGGCGTCGCCCAGGCCAACGGGACGGCGTCGCCGGCCAGCATGACCAGCACCGCCAGCACGAGCGCGGCGACCCGGCGCCAGCCGCCGGTCGAGGGTGGGAGGGACGGGGGGGTCAAGACGATCTCCGTCGGTCGACCGGCCGGCGGTGGCGTCAGCCACGAGGAGGTTGGCCGCTTTCATGCCCTTCGTGGCCGGCCTTCAACCGCCCGGCCGGGCAACCGTCTCGGTGCTCAGCCGGCGGTGGTGACGGCCCCGATCTCGCAGCCGGCGTCGGTGCCGTTGATGTCGGCGCTGAGGGGGACCTCGGTGGTCCACAGGCTGGCCCGACCCTGGGGCTGCACGGGCGCCTCGGCGGTCGCCTCGCCGAACGACCGCCCGTCGCTGGCGGCGATCGCCACCTGGACCCGGTAGGCCGCGTCCGGCGGGCTCGCCCCCGTCACGATCCCCGAGGCGACCACCACGTCGCCCCTCCGCTGGCACTCGACGAGCTGGGCGGTCGGGGCGGGGGGCGCTGTGCTGGTCGGCGCCCCGGTGGTCTCGGTCGTGGTCGGCTTCGTGGTCGTCGTGGGTCCGCCGGTCGATGGGGCCCCCGTGGTCGTCGACCCCGCTGGCGCCGTCACCGACGTTGCCTCGGCCAGCCGCGCTGGACCCTCGGATCCTTCGTCTCGACCGCTCAGCACGATCGCCCCGGCCAACAGCAGGGCCACGACCAGAGCCAGGACCAGCCAGGCAAGGAGGCGACCCGACGGCTTCCACCCCCCGCCGTCGGCCGGCCTGACCGCTGGTGAGGTGTACTGGTCGCCCTCGTCGTCGGCCACGCCGACGAAGTCGCTGTGGGGTACCGGTCGCGGTGCACGGGACTCCCCCCGCCGGTCCGGCAGCGGGTCCCGGCCGGACAACACCACCGACTCGGCCCATCTCCCGGTGCCCGACGACGAGGAGTCGGTACCGGCTGGTGGTTCAGGCTCCTCGGAACCGATCCCCAGGTGGCCGCCCTCCTCGTCCTCGGTGAGGAGCTCATCCTGGACGAGGAGCTCGTCGTCGATGAGGGTCTGCGCCTCATCGTCCTCGACCGCCCCGTCGACGGCAAGGTCCGGCGCAGGGTGGTGCGGCTCGTCATCGTCCTCGAAGCCGGCGTCCACCGCGAGGTCGACCTCGTCCTCGGTCGCCTCGACCGTCGCCAGGTCACCGTCGTCGGCTCCCTCCTCCGCCCCCGGAGCGGCTGCGGTGCCGGCGGCGGCCACGTCGTCCCCCAGGGCGCCCTCGGCGACGTCCGTGCCAGCAGGTCCGTGTCCCTCCTCGACGGTCCCTTCCTCGAGGGTCTCCACCGGCAACCCGCCGTGGTCGACGAGGGCAGCGACGGCATCCTCGCCCACCTCCGCCGGGTCATCGGCCGGTACGACCTCGTCGCCGGGTACGACCTCCACGACCTCGTCTCCCCCGGGGTCGCTCGCGGCGAGGGTGGCGTCGCGGTCGGTGTTGGCCGCCACCCAGGAGTCTTCGGCCATCTCCTCGACGGCCACGGTGTCGATCGAGGCCAGTTCGCCGGCTTGGTCGAGGACCACGGCCGTCGCCGGGGCCAGCGCCGTCTCCCCACCTGGTCCGTCGATGTCGGCGGAGCCGCTCACCACCAGTACGACGGTCTCGCCCGTCGTCCCGGCCTCGACGACGAGGCGGCCCTCGGCGGTGCGCACGATGCACGACTCCCGCCGCACCGCCACCGCCTGTCCGGCCGCAGGGACCCCGATCCAGGCCAAGCCGTGGCTGAGCGACAGCTGGGCGGGCCCGTCATCGTGGCCGGTGTCCACCACCCACTCGTCGAGGCCGGTGGCTTCGACCCGGATGACCGTTCCCCGCCCGAGGCCGTGCTCCCGGAACGTGACGCCCTCGGGGGTCTCGATGACCTCCGGGCGGTCACTCGTCACCGGGCTCCCCCGTCCACTGCCATCATGCTACGACCCCTTCCCACGCCGGAACGGAGGGCCGGCGGGCGGGCGAACCGTAGCCAACGGGCCGGTCCTCCTCATCGGTACGAACGCCGCGTTCCGGCCGAGGGGTGCCGAGGGGTGGGAACGAAGGCCGCGCCGACCGTCGCCTACCGTGACCACCCGTGGCCTACGACGGTCCCGACGCAGCCCGCACCACCCTGGACGAGGTCGAACAGCGGGTGATCGGGTGCCTGGTCGAGAAGGAGCTGGCCACACCGCAGACGTACCCCCTGACCGCCAACGCCCTGCGCCTGGCCTGCAACCAGACGACCAACCGTGATCCCGTGGTCGCCTACGACGATCACACCGTGGACTCGGCGCTGCGCTCCCTGCGGGCGAAGGGGCTGATCCGGGTCGTCTACAGCCCCAGCAACCGGACCCCGAAGTACCGCCACGTCCTGGACGAGGCACTCGGCCTCGACCAGGCCGCCCGAGCCCTGATCGCCGTCCTCCTGCTCAGGCGAGGACAGACCGTCGGAGAGCTCAAGGCCAGGACCGACCGGCTCCACCGGTTCGCCGACCTGGCCGACGTGGACACCGCCTTGGAGCGGCTGGCCGACGCCGTTGTCCCGCTCGTGCTTCGCTACGAGCGGCGCCCCGGCCAGAAGGACCCACGCTGGGTCCACCTGCTCGGCCCGACCGACTCCCGGGACGACTGGGAGGCGGGCGAGCCAGGGGCGGCGCCCGCCCGCGGCTCCGCCCTGGACGAGACGACGGCGGAGGCGACGACCCTTCTCGACGACGAACGGATCACCGCGCTGGAGGAGACAGTCGCCGGCCTCACCGCCGACCTGGCTGCTCTCCGCAGCCGGGTCGACGACCTCGCCGGGCCCCACGCCGCCGACATCTGATGACCCATGGCAGTGGACGTCGGCATCGCCCTCCCCACCATGGCGCGGGGCTACAGCCGCGACACCACGATCGAGATGCGGTCTGCGG
>JAUJOW010000002.1:246567-288642 GCA_030447445.1 Acidimicrobiales bacterium
CCCACCATGGCGCGGGGCTACAGCCGCGACACCACGATCGAGATGCGGTCTGCGGTCGACCTCGCCCGTCGCTCCTGGGAGGGAGCCGATCGAGCCCCGCCGCCGCAACTGGTCAGCGGGTGCTTCTATGCCCTCGGCGGCGATGATCCATCGGCCACGCTTCGTCGGTTCACCCACGACTATCTGGCCATCTTCGGCGAAGCCTTCGCGGGAGCAATGGCTCGGGCTGTCGAGGTGGCCAGCCCCCGCCGTCTTCGCCAGGCCGTGGCCGATGCCGCTGCGGCGGGGCTGGACGAGCTCATCCTGGTCCCCGCTACCAGCGGTGTGGTTGCCTCGACGCCACCATCGACGCGCTGGCAACTCGCCCGTGGGATCCCTAGGCGGCGGCGTGGGCCCGTAGACGGCGGCGCACCTCCTCCCTGGTCCGGTCGAGCCGGTCGCCGACCAGCACCACCTCGTGGGCCCCGTCGAGGTCGAGGAAGAGGAACACCACCTCATCGACCGTCGCCTCCGTGATCGCCTCCACGGCCAAGGCGTAAGTGGCCCCTTGGGCGGCGTACCGCTCGATCAGCGCCTCCCGGTCGGCGTCATCGGCAGCGGTGTCGGTCTTGTAGTCGACGACGACGTAGCTGGGCCCGTCCGGCCCCGTCCCCCGGTAGAGCAGGTCGATGTAGCCCTCCACGGGGACCGACTCGAGGGCGACGCCGACGTAGGTCTCCCGCCACCGGCGATCGCTGGTCGACGCCGCCGCCACCCGGGGGCTCGTGAGGGCGGCCCACACGAGCGCCCGAAGCCGCTCCTCTTCGCCGATCACTCCCTCGGCGGCGGCTTGGACGGCGATGGCACTGTCGAACGAGGCGAGTGCCGAGGGCTCGAGCACGTCGACCGGGTGGCGCCCGCGGTGGCCGAGGCCGGCGGTGAGGTCGGCGGTCTGGAGGACGGCGTGGACGGCCCGACCCACCGCCGTGCCGTACCGGCCCTTGTTCCACGGCGGGAGCTCGAGGTCGCGTGGTTCCTTCTCGAGCCCGGCGTCGACCACCGCGCCGACTTCGCCGGCAGGGCCGACGTCGGCCGCGGCCGAGGGATCGCCGCCATCATCCTCGCCGTCGGGCCATCCGTCGTCGCCCAGACCGCCGCCGTCGAGGCCCTTGGCGATGGCGGTGGCCGACAGGGTGCGGGGGCGAGCGCCAGCGGTCAGCGCCTCCCGCAGGTCGTCGTGCCACGCCTCGTAGGCCGACGCCCAGGCCGCCACCGCGGCCGGGTCGGCGGCCCCCTCGCCGTCGCCCGCCCCGGGCACCCCGACCTCGACAGGGGCTGCGGCCGCCCCCTCGGCGGAGCCCGACGGGAGCCGGTGGACCGGGGGGCCGTCGAGGCCGGCCCGAGCCAGGAGCTCGGCGTTGGTGGCCCGGGTGTCATCCTCGGGGGTGGACCGCTGTCGGTGGACCGACACCACCAGGTGGTCCCGGGCCCGGGTGCAGGCCACGTACAGGAGGCGCAGCCGCTCCTGCGCGCTCATCTGCTCGTCGAGGGGTCGCTGCTCGGTGTACACCTCGGTGTGGACGTGCCTGCCGATCCGCAGCCCGAGCCCCCGTGGCGTCCATGCCAGTTCCACGGGCGGACGGTGCACCGTCGCCTTGGTGGTGAGCCCCGACACGACGGCGATCGGGAACTCGAGACCCTTGGCGGCATGGACGGTGAGGATGCGAACGGCCTCGTCGTCGGTCTCGGGCAGCACCGCTTCGGCGACTCGGTCCTGTGCTCCCTGTCGAGCCACCCAGGCCAGGTAGCCCCGCAGGTCTCCAGCGGTGGCGTCGCTCCATGCCCGTGCCTGGTCGACCACGTAGCGGAGCCGACGCCAGACGTCGCGGGGCCGGCGGCGCAGGTGGGCCAGTTCCATGAGGCGGCGGTCACGAACGATGTGATCGAGCACCTCGGAGGGGCTGAGCCAGGTACGCCGGCGGTGCAGTGACCGGAGCCACCGCAGGCCCTCGACCACCGGGTGATCGTCGGGCAGCGGCGACCTCTGGTCCTCGTCCGACGGCGCCCAACCCGGTTCGAGGCGCGGGTCCTGGTGGTTCCAACCGCCCCGGTGCGCGGACCGGTAGTCGAACAGCTCCCGGTCGCTGCACCCGAGCACCGACGAACGCAGGGCGCTGACGACGGCCAGCTCGTCGGTGGGGTCTTCGACGGCCCGCGCCGCCATCAGCAGGTCCCGCACCTCCCGGGTGGCGTAGACGAGCGAGCTCGACTCGGCCCGGGCGGGGATGCCGGCAGCGCCGAGGGCGTCCTCCAGCTGCTCGAGCGAGGTGCGGGCCGGGAGCAAGATGGCGATGTCGTCGAATCGGGCTGATCGCCACCGGCCGGTGCGGACGTCTTCGACCCGCCAGCCCTCGTCTATGGCCGCCCGCACGACACGGGCCACGTCGCCGGCTTCGGCCCGGCGCTGTTCGTCGGCCTTGCGCGATGCGTCACCCGGCTCGGCGCCGATGACGGTGACAGCGGGGCCAGCGTCCTCGGGAAGCACCCGCACCGGGGTGAGCGGTGTGAACTGGGGCTGGGAGTCCGCCGCCGCTTGGATCAGCTGGCCGAACGTGTGGTTCACCCACGCCACCACGCCCTGGTGGGAACGGAAGTTGGCCGTGAGGTCTACGGCACCGGAGCCGAAGTGGCGCTGCGCTCGCAGGTAGAGGCCGATGTCGGCGCGGCGGAAGCGGTAGATCGACTGCTTGGGGTCACCGACGAAGAACAGGCGCCCGGGGTCGGGCTGGAGCGACTCCCAGGCCGGCCCTTCGGCGTCGGGCGGGGCGGCGATCCGCACGGCCAGCTCGATCTGGATGGGATCGGTGTCCTGGAACTCGTCGAGCAGCAGCCGCTGGTAGCGCCGGTGCAGCTCCCGGCGGACGTGGGTGTTCCCGGGGGCGGCCACCAGGCGCCGGGCCATCACCAGCAGGTCATGGAACTCGAGGCGCCCAGCCGCTCGTCGCTCGTCGACGGCAGCGAGGGTGAACTCGGCGATGCGCTCGACCAGCACCCAGACGGCGTCCTCCAGCAGCGCGGCGCGGAGCGCCCAGAGGGCGTCGCCCACGGCCCCGACCTCTTCGCGCACCTCGGCGAGGACACCGTCCGGGTGCCACTTGGTCTTGTTGCCGCACCTGACGACCCTGCAGAGGTCCTCGATCGGTGCCAGCACGGCCACGGCGGTGGCCGGGTCGTCGACAGACGCCAGCTCGTCGGCCAGCGCCTCCAGCTCGACCAGGCGAGCGACGAGGTGGTCGCCGTCGTCGCCGTGGACTCGCCGACCGGTGACCGCCCGTAGCCGCTCGGCCAGCCGGGGCAGGTCGCCGAGGTGAGGGACCGCACCGTCCGGGGGCGTTCGCAGGCCGGCGGCCATCCGATCGGCCACGAGGTCCCAGCTGCGGTTGCACTCCCGGGCCAGCTCCCGGAGGTGGGCGAGGGTGACCTCGCCAGCGGCGCTGACCAGGACGGCGTCGCGCAGGACCAGGTCCGCCACGGCGGCGTCGAGCAGCTCGTCGAGGAAGCGGTTCCATCGGGCCTCGAACTCGACCTCGGACTCGATGTCGTCGAGCACGTCCAGCGCAGGGGGGAGGTCAACGTCGAGTGGGTGTTCGAGCAGCAGGCGCTGGGCGAAGGAGTGGAGCGTGGAGATGGCCGCCCCGTCGAGCTCGGCCAGCGCTGCTGCCGCCCTGGCCTTGCCGTCGGCGTCGAGGCGGACGGCGTGGAACCAGCCGGTGTGGACCACCTTCTCGAGTGCTCGCCGCAGCCTGTCGCGCAGCTCGGTGGCGGCCTTCTCGGTGAAGGTGATGGCGGCGATGTGACGCATCGGTACGGCCGCCACCTCGTCGAGGACGAGGGCCAGCACCCGGTCGACGAGCATGCTCGTCTTCCCCGACCCCGCGCCGGCGGAGACGAACAGCGTCTCGTCGAGCGCGGTCCGGATGCGAGCCCGGGTGCCCTCGTCGGGTGGAACCGCGGCTCGGTCGGGCACGGGCTCAGGCAGCGTCATCGTCGGCCTCTTCCATCGTGGCGTCGGGCTCGGCTTCCTCATCGTCGAGGTCGCCCAGCCATGGCGCCAGCGCCGGGTCGGCGGCCTTCCGGTCACAGGCCCGGCGGAGATCGGCTGCACCCAGGCCGTCGGGGTCGCAGGCCCAGCAGGAGACGTAGCCGGTGTCGTCGCGCGGGGGCGGCAGGGCATGGAAGGCCCCGGCTTCGATGCCGGCCACGATGCGGCCCACGGCGCGGACGAAGCGACGATGGGCCTCCGCATCGATCGGCCCGCCCCGGAAGGCGAACCTCCGCTTGCTCGAGACGAACCAGTAGTGGGCGGCGACCGGCCCCTCCACGGGCAGCCCGTTGACCCGGGCCCAGGCCCGTGCCGCGAGGGCGTAGACGGGCAGCTGGATCCTGCGACCGCCGGCCACCCGATCAGCGTCGAGGTTGGTGTACTGACGGTCCGAGCCGGTCTTGTAGTCGAGCACCACCAGGCCCCCGTCGGCCGTGCGGTCGAGCCGGTCGACGCTCCCCCGGAAGCGCACGCACCGGCCGTCGTCGAGCGGCACAGCCACCTCCCCCACCTCGGCGCCCGGCAGGCCGAAGGCCAGCTCGCTGGCCACGGGTGTCGCCTCCCGGGTGGCCCGGTGGGCGGCGTCGTGGCCGAGGAAGGCGACGAGATCGCGCCAGAGCTGCGCTCGCCGGTGCTGCCAGTAGACGGCACGGCCGGTGACACCCCGAGCCTCGACGTCGTCGCAGCATGCTCCGAAGACGGCCCGCAGGGACTCGGCATGGACCTCCGACCAGGCATCGGTCGCCCGTGGCAGGCCGCCACCGGCGATGAGGCCGGCGAGGAAGCGGTCGAGGGTGGCGTGTACGAGGCTCCCGGTGTCGAGCGCGCTGAGATCGACGATGGCCTCCGGGTCCTCGACCGGGCGCACCCCGAGAAGGGTCTCCATCAGGTAGGCGAACGGGCACGACGCCCACTTCTCGAGCCGGGTCGCGGAGGTGACGGCATCGGTGGGAGCGGGGACGGCGCAGCCGGCCAGGTTGCCGTCGTAGGCCGTGAAGCGGGCACTCCGCCGAGCGGTCACGAGGCGGACCCCTCGGTCGAGGACCGGATCGGCCGATCGACCGGGGTGGGCGGTGAGCGGCTGACCGCCGGCGAGGGCACCGAGGCGGTACTCCTGGCCGGTGGTCGGCACGGCCAGGCCCAACACGGCATCGGCGAACGACGCCACGTGGCGCAGCCATGGGGCCGAGAGGCCGATGAGCTCGTCGGCGGCGAGCCGTCGTTCACCTCCCCGCACCTGGGCGACGACGTCGAGCAGCCAGCGGGACGGCACCTGCGCCGCCGTGCGGCGAAGATCGCCCCTCGGAGCGATGAGAACCCGGTGGTCAGCCGACGCCATGGCGGCCAGGAACCGACGGTGGGTCCGACCGAGGTTGTCGCTGGCGAGGGGCAGGTCGCCGTCGAGCAGCCGTCGGTCGCCGTCGGAGAGGAGCGAGTCCTCGAGCCGGGCGGCGGGGAAGGTGCCCTCGGCCAGACCGACCATGACGACGAGGTCGAGGTCGGTACCGGATCCGGTGCCGATGGGTCCGACCTGGATGCCGTGGCCGAGGCGACCCACCCGGCCAAGGTCGGCGTCCAGCTCGAGCTCCAGGGCGCGTCGGAAGGCGTCGATGCTGGGGGCCGGATCGATCTCGTCGAGCCCGGCCAGGCGCTCGACGGCGGCCTCGACCTTCGTTGCCGCCACCCTCTCGGCCGGTGGCCACCATCGGCGGTGGTGCTCGTCACCCACCAGTCGAGCGGTGGCTCGCAGGACCCACCGGGCGAGGCCGCTCCAGGAGCGCGGGGCACCGTCGAGCTCGGCCTGGAGTCGGGCGACGAAGCCGGCGAGCTGCTCGGCCCGGTCGGCTTCGGCGCGGGCCCGCCGTCCCGCCCCCGGGCCCTCCTCGCCGTCCCGGCGGTCGGCGACATGCCGTTGCTCGGCGGCGTGCCGGGCGAGACGACCGGCCCAGTCGGCACCGCCGACCACGCCCGCCCCCCGCGACACCCGGGCCCACGCCGAGACCGGCACCGGGCGGCCATCGTGGCGCACCACGCCCGAGGCGAGCAGACCGACCACCTGACGGCGACGCCAACCGCCCTCGGGCAGGGCCAGCAGGCCGAGCAGGAAGCGACCGAGCACCCGCTCCCGCAACGGCCGGACCGCTGCTCCGTTGAATGGCAGGCCCACGGCAGCGAGGTGCTCGTGGATCAGCCGGGCGTACGGCTCACGAGCTGCGTGCAAGAGGGCGATGCGTTCCATCGGCGTGCCGGCCCGGATCGCCGCCACCACGGATCGGACCGCCGCCCGCACCTCCTCGTCGGCGTCGGTGGCGGTGATGATCTCGACGTCGGTGGCGGTGACGACCGGCGGCGCCGACGGTCCCGATCGTTCGGATCCGGTGACGCCCAGGCGATCGAGGGAGCGGTCGGTGCCGGCGTCGGCGTCGGGCACACCGGTGACGCCGGCGAGGACGACGACGTCGATGCGCTGACCGAGGGCCCTGATCAGGTGCGAGGGCCCCGGAGCGAGGTCATCGGGGAGGAAGACCACCACGCTCCCCAGCTCGTCGACCAGGGGACTGCCCTGCTCGACGGCCTCCCGGGCCGCGACCAAGAGGTCGGCCTCGTCGTACCAGCGGCCGGCCAGCCGGGCCCGCACGGCGCGATGGACCCGCACGACCTCCCCGGCCAGCGGGCGGCCGTGTCGTGCCAGAAGGGCGAGCCCCGGCGGCTCCTCGCCCGTCGAGCCCGCCGGGTGGGCCGCCCACAACGAGCTGAGCTCCCGGTGCGCGGCCACGAGCGCCAACTCGGTGGCCGGGTGCACGGCCACCGACTCGAACGTGCCCGGTGCCTCGGCGAGGACGGCCCGCACGGCGGCACCGGCCACCGGTGTGGTCACCGGGCGACGGCCGCTGCCGAGGGCGCCGGCGGCAAGCAGCTCGGCCAGCCGGTACACGGTGACCAAGGTGATGGCCGCCACCCCTCCTGGCAACCCGGCGAGGCGCCGGCGCAGCGCCACCCCGGCGGCGTTGGTGGGCACGACCACGGTGACGGGGGCCAGCCGATCCCCCGCCTTGGCTGCGAGGACGAGCGCCTCGAGGCGCTGGGAGGCCTCGGCGCCGAAGCGCACGGAGTGGGCGGTCACAGCCATCGACCCGACCATACGCACCCCCTGTGACAGTGGCGGGGAACCCTGGCAGCGTCGCTCCGCGACACCGTCATACGGGGTGCGTAGGGTCCGGCCATGGGCTCGCCCCCACCGTCACTGGCCGCCATCCTCGCCACCCACCTCTCCGGTGACGGCGCGACGGCCACCGATCCGGTCGGCCCGGCTGCGCTGGCCGAGCTGCGGGGCCGCCTCGAAGCGGCTGCCCGCGCCGCCGTCCTCGAGGCCGACCTCCCCGGCGATGCCGGGCCGCTCCGGCTGCCCAAGCACCGCATCGCCGCCCTGCTCGACTGCGAGCGGCACGTGCTCGCCGCTCTGAGCGACGGGCTCGGAGACGGCCTCGGGGAGGACCCTCGGGCCGTGGCGCTCGGCCGCCTCGTCGACGTGCTGACCGGCTACCGGGTGCTCAAGGGTCCCGCCGCCAGGCGAGACCTGGCCATGGGCACCGAGCTCATCCGGGCCGACGCCGGTGACCGTCCCGATGCCGTCCTCAACTGGCTCGACGGCCTCACCACGGATGAACGAGGCGATCTCACCACCGAGCTCGACCGACGGCTCGACCGCCTTCTGGCCGGCTGGCCCTCCTTCGACCCCGCGTGGTGGCCCCGCACCCAGGAGCCGGTCGCGCTGACGCTGGCCGACGGCCAGGTGGTGGTGTCGGGCCGTCTCGACGTCACCGTCGGCGGGCCTCCGACGGCGTGGCCGATGGCGGTCATCGAGGTGAAGTCCGGGCGCTTCAGCGGGGCCGCCCTCGACGAGCAGCTCCTCTACGCGCTGCTGGTGGCCCTGCGCGACGGTCGCGCTCCGGGGCTGGTGGTGACGTGCGCAGCGTTGTCCGACGGACCCGTCGCCTATCCGGTGACCATCGCCCACCTCCGCCCCGCAGCGGGTCGTCTGGAGGCGGCGCTCGCCGCCGCCGGGCGGCTCGCCGGCGGTCGTCACCGGCCGATCGAGCGGGCGTCGTGGCGGTGCCGGCCGTGCCCCGCCCAGCGGTCATGCTCCACCTACGACGGGCGCTGAGATGGCCACCGATCCGCAGCACCGCGGCGTGGAACGGGCGCTGATCGACGCCCTCGAACCGGTCGCGTCCGGCCTTCCGGAGGGGAAGTACGCATCAACGGAGCCGGCGCTCCGCGTGGCGGTGAGGCACAACGACCTGGGCGACGCGGCCCGCTGCCCCGCACAGGTGGCGATGGCGGGGCCATCGCCGTTCACGCCCAACGCCGACGTCGCCACCCCGTCCCTGGCGCTCGCCGTCCTCGACCAGATGGTCCACGGCGACCCCGCCCCCGATCCGGTCACCGCCTATCGGGCCGCGTTCGCCGATGGTGGGCGGGACCAGTTCCCCTGGGAGTGGCTCGGCGGTGGCGACCGGCGCCATCCCGTCACCACCGCCGACAAGGCGGTCTGTGCGATGCGAGCGGTCGAGCGGGCCACGGCCGTGGCCAGGGTGGTCCCCCACCTCCGCGCCCGCGTCACCCGCGTAGGCGAGCGGTGCCGGTGGAACCACCCAGAGCGACCGGTGCGGCTCCAGGGCCGGGTCGACCTCGTCATCGGGCCGCTGCTGCCGGCGGCCACCGCCGAGCTGCTCGTCGTCTTCCCCGGAAGCTGGTCACCGCTCATCCGGCCCCGCCTGGCCTACGAGGCCGTGCTGCTCACGGTGCACGGCCAACGACCGGCGACGGTCACCGCCGTGTGCCTGGCCGAAGGCCGCACCTACTCCCAGCCGGTGACCCCTGATCTCCTCGACGAGGGCGTCGCCGCAACGGCCACCGCTGTCGCCGCCGTCGCCGGAGGGCTCCGGAAGGAACCCCGCCAGCTCCCCCGCCAGCCCGGACCGCACTGCGGACGGTGCCGGTCGGCGCCGGCCTGTGGCCCGGGGACGGCCTGGCTGGACGGGCCGGGGCGGCGGCGCTCCGGGTTCCTCGTCGGGTCCGACGATCTCCCCGGCGTCGAAGAGATGTGAGAGGCCGAGCCGATAGGCGAGGCCTCCATCGAGCACGGCGCGTGTTGCGGCGAAGCCGCACCGCCTTCCGAGACACGACGTGACCTTCCGCGCAACGTGTGAGGTGCAGGCATCACGGCGGCGGCCCGAAGCGGAGGCGGTGGACGAGACCGGCCAGCTCCTCGAGCCGGGCCGCTATCTCGGCCAGCTCGACGGTCGACCAGGTGGCCAGCTCGTCTGGTTCGCCCTCGGCCACGCGCCCCAACACGTCACGGTCGACGAGCGCCTCGCGAGCCACCACCCGGGCCACGGCGGCGGCGTCGCGCACCCGAGCCTCGACCGCAGCCCGATCAGGCGGCCACGACCGGGTCACCGGCCAGGCCGGCGCTTCCGTCGTCTCGCTGGCGGCGCCGAAGCCGGCATCAGGGGCCGCATCGGCCAGATCGTGGTAGCGGCGCTTGAACTCCCACGACGTCGGCGCACCGGGGGCCACCAGGTGGGCCGTGTCGAGGAAGGCGAAGCGGTCGGGACGGCGGAGCAGGGCCCGCCACGCATCGGCCATGGTGGCGACCGGGGCGTGGGCCAGCGCACCCGGCCCCCCGCCGAGGCGGCGGTGGACGGGGGTGAGGGCGTCGACCAGCCCACGATTGGCGGCGGGGGCACACAGCACCACCCGCACCCGCCGGGCCCCGAGCTCGCCGGCCCGCTCCATCCGCCAGGCCAGGCACTGTAGCCCGACCAGGGTGGTGAAGGGCTCCACGGCCAGATCGGCGTCGGCCACCAGGTCGGTGCGGAGAGGACCATCGGGGTCGTGGCGGCACGCCGGTTCGGGGTTGGTGACGATGCCAGGGCTCCGGCCGGGGTCCCCGGCGTAGACCCACGCCAGCAAGGCGATCTCGACGTCTCCGGCGGCCGTCTCGTACCGGATCGCGGCGTCGGCGGCCACAGGAGGTCCGGCGTCGGGCGGCGACGGGCCGGCGAGTCCCGACCACCCGAACACCACGTGGTCGTCACGTCCGAAGCGACCGGCCACCGCCAGCGGGGCGCCGAAGGGAAGGACCCGGGACACCGGCACCGTGGAGGCGAGGATGGCGGCGAGGCCGTAGGGATCGTCGACCAGTGGCGCCAGTGCGTTGGCGCACTGCACGGAAGCGCTCAGGAGGTGCGGGCTCGGCCGACCCGGCCCGCCGCCGGGCCAGGCTCGGCCGGCCGCCGCGAACCGCTCGAGGGCCCGTTGCCGGGCATCGGGGAGGAGGTTTGCGTCGGCGTGGGACGACGGCAGTCGCAGCTCGTCCTCGCGCTCGTCGTCGGGGCCTCCCGGGCGTGGGCCGCCGGCGGGCGGGTCCCGGGCCTCGTCGGGGATCGTGTCCGTGGTCCGCCGCCACGCCGCCGCCGCCGCCCGTGCTCGAACGGCGAAGGGGGCAGTGACGGCGCGTCGGTCGCTCACCTCCGGCCGTCCCTCGGCGTCGAGCCACCACACCTCCAGGGGCTCGAGGCGGGCCACGGCGGCGGGCCGCTCGAGACGCTCGATCTCGGCCGCGAGCGAGGCCCACCGGTCGGGCCGGCGTTCATCGAGCCCAGCCGCCACCACCGGCACCACCGCCACGGGACGGCTGAACGGGGGGACCGTCCCGCCGTCGAGGCGCACCCGTACCCGCTGCTCGGCCATCCCGGCCAGCGCCTCGGCGGCGGTCGGGTCCTCGTCGTTGACGAGGCGGGCGAAGAGCTCGGCGTGGAGCCGAGCCCGCTGTGGCGCGAGGACCGAGGGCTCGTCGACCGCGCTGGCGACGGCGACCACGAGCACCCGCCCGTCGCCGTCGATGGCGAGGAGGTCGGCGTCGGCCGGTGCCGGCAGCTGCACCCCCGTGTCCTCGAGGCGCACAGCGGCGGGACGGGCCACGATCCGGTGGGTGTCCACGATCGCCCCGCACAGTCCGGCCAGGGCCACGATCCGGTGGGTGTCCACGATCGCCCCGCACAGTCCGGCCAGCGGATCAGGGTCCGACGTGTCGGTCTCGGCCAGGTGACGGTGGAGGAAGGCGGCCACGTCCGGCCAGGCTGCCTCGATGGCGGCGGCGTCCATCCAGCCTCGCCGTACCTCGCCACCGGCCGCCGCCGGTCGGCACCGGCCGGACCGGGGCCCGGAGCCGAGCCGGAGGCGGAAACGACCTCCTCGTTCGTCCGCCACCAGCAGGGTGGCGCTGCCGGCGTAGAGCACGGCCCGGGACCGGCGACGGCGGCGGGATCGGCGGAACTGGACGTCGAGCAGGTCTCGCCGAAGGTTGCGCAGGTCGATCAGGGAGGCGAGGGGTCCCCCGGGTTCGAGGGCGGCGAGGAGCGCCTCGGAGACCCGATGGTCGTACGCCATCCCCGTGCCGCCTGGCACTGTCACCACCCTCCTTCGGCGCCGGAGCGGGGATCGTGACCGCCGACGGGGCGGCCCGGTGCCGTCGGTGCCCGCCCGGAGGCCGTTCAGCCCTCCTCGGCGCGCCGCTCCTCGATGGCCTCGTTGGTGCCCTCCACCCGTTCGTCGACCTCCTCGAGCATGGCCTCGTAGGCCTCGTCCCCGGTCGTGGCCCCCGGGCGCTCGGACGGGTTCACCGGGTCCGCCCCCTCGGCCACCGGCTCGGGCGGGGTACCGCCTTCGGTGCCCTGGTCGTCGTTGTTGCTGGTTGGCATGGGTCCTCCGGATCAGGAGCGGGTCGGCACGGTCACGCAGGGACGGCCTCGAGCATCCGGGCGGCGAACTCCCTGGCTCCGGGCCTCACTCGGTCGCGTCGGATGGTCATGCCGCCGAGCACCTCCGCTCCCCGATCCTCCACGATGGAGATGAGCTTCTCGAGGGTGTGCCCGGCGTCGATGGCGTAGGTGCAGTACACCACGGCCAGCTTGCCGGTCAGGACGGGCATGGCTCGCAGGCGGGCCGCTCGGCCGGGTCGCTGACCGACCAGCACGAACCCGTCGGTCCACGTGCCGACCACCACGAGGTCGGCGTCGCTCAGGGCCTGGTAGTCGATGGCCCCGATCGGACACACGGTCGTCGCCGTCCCGGCGCCGGTGAGCTCCTCGCCGATGATCCCCGCCGCCCGGGCCGTGGTGCCGGTGAGGCTCTCGTAGACGATCACCACCCGCACGCTGCGCACCTCCTCGACCGACGGTTCGCCGACACCCCGGTCTAGCAGGCACCGCTCAGGTCGGGTCCGTGGCGTGGTGGGCCGGAGCGTCGATCACGTCGTCGAGGATCCGGTCCTGCTCGTACCCCAGGTCCTCGGCCACCGCCTCCACGAAGGCGCCGCTGCGGGCGACGAACGGGAGCCACCGGCAGTAGCGCTCGTAGGCCTCGCGTTCGTCGAGCCAACCGGGTGACCGGGTGAGCTCGGCCATGAAGGCCTGTGCGCCGAGGAACGCGTCGACGGCCTCATCGGCCAACTCCTGGTCCCGGTCCCGGTCGCCACGGCCCCGGTCCTCGTCGACCGGTCGCTCGCCGGCGAGCAACCGCGACCGGAACTGCTCGAAGGAGACCGGTTCCACGTGCTCGTCGAGCTCACGGCGCAGCAACGACCGCTCGATGCCCACCCTGACGTGCTCGAAGCCGGCCATCAGCGGCGCCAACCAGGGATCGCGGGTGACCGGGTGGCTCCGGGGCAGCCCCCAGCGCAGTGTGGCGACCATGTCACCGATGCAGCGGAACACGAACGAGATCGACCGGTAGGCGTGCCGGCTGTGGAAGTAGTAGACGATCGGGTACCGCCGGATGCCCTCGTAGAGCTCGATGATCCCCAGGTGCAGCTCACGCAGGTGCAGCCCCAGGTCCACCGGCTCGCCGTCGGGGAAGTGGGCGATCAGCAGGGTGCGGGGGTGGCCCCGATCCTGGGTCTGGTGGCGCAGGCGGGCGGAGAGGGCGGCCAGTTGGGACTGGACCCCGTAGACGCCGAGGATGTAGCTGATCGTGAGGGTGAGGATCCCGAGACCCACGAGCGCCTCGGTGGTCGTGGCCAGCTGGTAGGAGACCGTCTGGGGGGTGACGTCGCCGTAGCCGAGCGTGGACAGCGTCATCCCGCTCATGTAGAAGGCCACGCCGAGCGACGGCTCGACCTCGTCGGCCAAGGCGAAGGAGCCGTCGTCGAGACCGGGCCGGAAGATGAGGGCGAAGCCGGCGAGCTGGCTTCCCAGCCACACCAGCAGGGTGATCGGCACCATGGCCGGTGCCGCCATCGAACGGATGAAGCCGCGAACCCCTTCGGAGAGGCCGTGGGTGGCACCCCGCACCAGGTGCCAGACGCCCCGGTGCACCCGGCTGCTGATGAACCCGAACGCTTCGTAGAGCAGGACGGTGAAGAAGACGTCGACCAGGCCGACCACGATGATGGCGGCCCCGGCGGTCTTCCAGGCGATGTCGCCGATCAGTCCTCCAGCGGCGGCAGGGTGGCCAGGGGGAGCAGGTCGTGGGCCCAGGTGACCCGGTAGTTGACGGCGGGGACGAACGCCTCGCAGTAGTCCCGCTCCACCTGGAACCCTCGCATGCGCATGGTGGCGTCCTCCCGCTCGACCAGGTGCTCGATGCTCTCCAGGTGGGAGACGTCGGGCTGGCGTTCGGACAGGCCGCCGTGCAGCCGCAGGGCCTCCATCTTCTGCTCGTAGGTCTCGGCCACGTCGACGTAGATGGTGGGCCGGGAGTTCAGGGCGCTCGTGGTCTCGGAGTAGAAGAGGTTGCCGATCATGTGGGGCGGGTGGTCGGTCTTGAACTCGGCCACCCGGGACAGCAGGCAGGCGGCCAGCACGGCTCGGGAGAGGCCCCGGTGGTCGGGGTGGTAGTCGTCGGGCTGGTGGGTGATGACGAGGTCGGGGCGCAGCTCCCGCAGCATGTTCATGATGCGGTGGGTGTGGGAGGCGTCGTCGAAGATGGCGCCCTCCTCGAAGTCGAGGAACCGGTGGCCGGTGCCGAGCCGCTTGGCGATCGCAGCCACCTCCTCCACCCACTCCTCCTCACGGGCGGCCGAGACCATCACCACGTCGTGGCCTCGTCGGGCGTACTTCGCCAGGGTGCCCCCGGCCTGGTACGGCATGTCGAAGGGATCCGGGTGGGCGCCGATGGCCACGATCGACAGCCGCTTCGCTTCAAGGTTTTCCATGGCTGCTCCGAGACCGCCGTCACGTCCGGAGGTCGGACGTCACAGCGACACTACGGCCTGAGGACCCGTTCCACCCGCTAGATTGCCCTGGCTGATCATCGTCGAGATCGTCGACGACGCCGACGATGTGTGGGACCCGCTCGACCCTCCTCGCCGACGACCACCGCTCCGGCACCTGGTAGCAGGGCGGCCCGGTTTCACGGGCACCGCCGTCGGGCAGCCCGGACACCATGAGCGACAGGCGACGAGCGGTGGTGACCGGTTGGACTCCGGCATCGGCAAGGCCACCGCAGTGGCCCTCGCCGACGCCGGCTGTGACGTGGGGGTGACGTGGCACGCCGACCAGGCCGGCGCCGACGCCGCCGCCGCCGAGGGCGCCGGCTCGGGGCGACGGTGGTGGTCCACCACCTCGACCTGGGGGACCCGACCACCGGTCCCGCCGTCATCGACGCCATGGCCGACGAGCTGGGGGCCTCGACGTCCTGGTCAACAACGCCGGCACCGGGGCCTCCACACCCGCCGTGGAACACGCCATCGACGACTGGCGCCACGTGCTCGACGTCGACCTGACGGGGCCGTTCCTGTGCGCACAGCGGGCGGCCCAGCGCATGATCGACGCCGGTGTCGGGGGCCGCATCCTCAACGTCACCTCGGTGCACGAACACGTGCCGCTGCGAGGATCGGTGGCCTACTGCGCCGCCAAGGGCGGCCTCGGCATGGTGACCAAGGTGATGGCCCTCGAGCTGGCCGAGCACGGGATCACCGTCAACTCGGTCGCCCCCGGTGAGATCTCCACCCCCATGACCGGCCAGGACGACGTCGACCCCCACGGCGAGGCCCGCCCCGGCATCCCGGTGGGGCGGCCCGGCGACGCCCGGGAGATCGCCGCCGCCATCGTCCACCTCGCCTCCCCGCCGCCACCTACACCACCGGCGTGTCCTTCGTCGTTGATGGTGGGATGCTGCTGATGAGCGCCATGGCCAACCAACTCGCACGGCCCGAATCGTGACCACCCGCTCGGTGACGCACCGTGCCTGACGCCGTCGTGGTCGGCTCGGGCCCCAACGGCCTGGTCGCCGCCAACCTCCTGGCCGACGGCGGGGTGGTCGGTGACCGTCCTCGAAGCCACCGGCTCACCAGGCGGGGCCGTGCACTCGACCGAGCTGATCGAACCTGGCTACGTGAACGACGTCTGCAGCGCCTTCTACCCCCTGGCGGCGGCGTCGCCGACGATCTCGGCGCTCAGGCTCGAGCACCACGGTCTCCGCTGGCGTCACGCCCCGACCGTGCTCGCCCACCCCACCCTCGACGGCACCTGCCCGGTGCTCTCGCAGAACGTCGACGTCACCGCCGCCTCCTTCGACCGCTACCACGCCGGTGACGGCGACGCCTGGCGCCGGCTGATGGACCGGTGGGAGGACGTCCGGGAGCCGTTGATCGGCCTCCTCCTCAAGCCCTTCCCGCCGGTGCTGCCGGCGGCTCGCCTGGCCGCCGCCGTGGGCCCCGCAGACCTCGTCCGCTTCGCACGGTTCATGCTGCTGCCGGTCCGCCGTCTGGGAGAGGAGGAGTTCGGGGCCGACCAGGCCCGACGCATCCTCGCCGGCTCCGCCCTCCACGCCGACCTGAGCCCCGAGCTGACCCTCAGCGGGATGTACGGCTGGCTGCTCTGCGGCCTCGGCCACTCCTACGGCTGGCCCGTGCCGGAGGGAGGAGCAGGTCGCCTGGTCGACGCCATGACCGACCGCCTCGCCGCCCGAGGCGGCACCGTGGTGTGCGACGCCCCGGTGGTCGAGATCGTGGTCCGCGACGGCCGGGCGGTGGCTGCCCGCTTGGGCGACGGCACGATGGTCGACGCCGACCGGGCCGTGCTGGCTGACGTCAACGCGCCGATGCTCTACACCCGCCTGGTCGCCGCCGGCCACCTCCCGGACCGGCTCCTCGAGGATCTCCGCCGCTTCCACTGGGACGACGCCACCGTCAAGGTCGACTGGACCCTCGACGGCCCCATCCCCTGGGCGGCGCACGAGGCCCGGACGGCGGGCACGGTGCACGTCGTCGAGGGTGTCGACGGGCTCACCGCCTCGGCGGCGGAACTGGCTCGCAGCCTCGTGCCCGAGAACCCGTTCCTGTTGATGGGCCAGCAGAGCATGACCGATCCCACCCGCCAACCGGCAGGCAAGGAGACGGCGTGGGCCTACACCCACGTGCCTCGCCGGGTGAAGGGCGACGCCGGGTCGGCCGGGATCACCGGCGACTGGGGCGACTCCGACCGCGACGCCATCGTGGAGCGCATCGAGGCCAGCATCGAGGCCTTGGCGCCGGGGTTCCGCAGCTCCATCCGTGGGCGTCACCTCCTCACCCCACCGGGCCTCGAGGCCGTGAACCCCAACCTCGACGGTGGCGCCATCAACGGTGGCACGGGTCAGCTCCACCAGCAGCTCGTCTTCCGCCCCGTGCCGGGGCTGGGCCGGCCGGAGACACCGATCGCCGGGCTCTACCTGGCGTCGGGCTCGGCCCATCCCGGTGGAGGCGTCCACGGCGCGGCGGGGTCCAACGCCGCTCGGGCCGCCCTGCTGGGCGACCGCCGGCGCCGGGCCCGGGCCCTCGTCGGCTGGCGAAGCCCGGCCGGTCTCAGCGCCCGCCGGGTACGGGAGCTTCCGGTCCGTTGAGGTAGGCGACGAGCGCGTTGAGCGACGCCCGGTTGCGGGACTCGATCAGCGGGTCCAGCGCCGGTGTTGCCGCGGCCAAGAGGCCGATGGGTGCCTCGTCCATGGTGACGCGGGTGACCGGGTTGCCGCCCCGCTCGCCGGCTTCGCTCAGCGAGAAGGTCACCCGGCCCCGTCCGAAGGGGCGGACCCGCACCTCGAGCACGAGGCGGCTCGGCCGCTCGATCTCGAGGCATCGCGTGAAGTCGGCCACGGTGAGCGGCCCCACGAGGCCGACCCGGTGGTGGAAGCGGCTGCCGGTCTCGGGCCAGTCGTCGTCGATGGCGCGGATGTCCCGGGCCCCGACCAGCCACCGGGGGTAGGTCCTGGGGTCCACGAGCGCGTCGAAGGCAACGTCGCGGGCGACGAGGGCGTGGCGGGTCACCGTGGCCATGAACGCTCCATGCCGCCACCTGCCCCGCCTGTTGACCGGCCAAACGGGCGCCAGCGGCTCTCGGCGACGGCGTCGACCAGGGTCAATCGGTGGCCGGCAAGGAGGGCGGGCGTCGGCTCGTGAGCCAGAGGCGGACGGCAGCATGGGCTCGCCAGGGCCTCCAACGGGGCGACCACTCGGCCAGTGTCGGGTGCTCAGGACCGCCTGCGACCAGCCCGTCGAACCCCCGGCGGAGACCGAGGTCGGTGACGGGAAAGGCGTCGGGCTCGCCGAGGCGCAGCGCGATGTAGTGCGCCGTCCACGGTCCCAGGCCGGGGATGGCCACGATGGAGGCGACGAGGTCGTCCAGGCTCTGGCTGCGGTCGAGCCTGAGCGTGCCGTCGGCGATGGCGCCGGCGAAGCGGCCGATGGCCGCCGCCCGAGCGGTGGGAAGGCCGAGGCCGGACAGGTCGGCGGCGGCCAACGCGCCCGGCGGTGGGAACAGGTGGGTGAGGCCGAGCGGGCCGAGCCCCGGCACGGGCGGCCCGTGAC
This sequence comes from Acidimicrobiales bacterium, assembly GCA_030447445.1. Classification (GTDB taxonomy): domain Bacteria; phylum Actinomycetota; class Acidimicrobiia; order Acidimicrobiales; family Iamiaceae; genus JAUJOW01. The sequence continues at coordinate 264,501 of JAUJOW010000002.1, forward strand.
GCTCGACGAGCCGGGCGGTGATGGTTCGGGCCCCGGCCACGCTCACCTGCTGGCCGATGACGGCCCGCACCCCCACTTCGTAGGCGTCCCAGCTGCCCGGCATGCGCAGCCCCGGTCGGGCGCGGACGAGCGGTCCCAGCACGGGGTCGCCACCGAGGTGGGCGGTGGCAGCGGCGGGGTCGGCCTCGAGGTTGAAGATCCGACGGGCCCGTTGCACGACGTGGATCAGCCCTTCCCAATGGGGCAGGTGGGCTCGCAGCACGAGGTGGTCAGGTCCGCCGGAGGAGATCTCGATCACCCCGGGGTCGCCATCGACGAGGATCGTGCGGCGGTAGGTCCCGTCGGATACGTGCTCGACTCCGGTGATGGTCCGGTCGGCGAAGTAACCGAGCATCGCCTCCCAGTCGAACGGTGGCGTGACGCCGAGCCGCAGGGTGAGCCCACCGTCGGCGGCCAGTCGGTCGCTGGAGCGGCGGCGGGCCCGCAGGTCGCTCGGGGGAGCTCGGAACAGCTCGTGGCAGGCCCGGTGGAGCTGGCGGACGCTGCCGAACCCGGAGGCGAAGGCGATGTCGGTGACGGAGAGGTCGGTGTCGTCGAGCAGGCGGCGGGCGAAGTGGGCGCGGCGGGATCGGGCGAGCTGGTCGGGCGTGACGCCGACGTGGTCGGCGAACAGGCGGCGGAGGTGCCGGGCCGAGATCCCGAGCCGGTCGCCGAGCTCGGCCTCGGTGCCGCCGTCCAGCGCGCCGTCGACGACGAGGCGCACGCCCCGGCACACGAGCTCGGGACCGACCCAGCCGATGGGCTGATCGACCCGGTAGGGCCGGCACCGCAGGCAGGCCCGATAGCCGGCCGCTTCGGCGGCGGCAGCCCAGTCGAACCGCCTGACGTGCTCGGCGTGGGGCCTGGCAGGGCACCCGGGGCGGCAGTAGATGCCCGTGGTGGTGACAGCGGAGAAGGAACCCACGTCCTAGTCCTACCGGTCGGCGACGGCGCCGGGGAGACACATCCGGACAGGGGGACGGCGTAAGAGGTGGCGCGTCAGCGGTGCGTCCTCGCGCAACATGCGCCGTGCTCGATGGAGGCCTCGCCCATCGGCTCGGCCTCTAACGTGCCGCCATGGCCGCGGCGGACGATCTCTCGACCCGACCCGCCGCCGCCGACACCGTTGACGCCGCCGATGCCGCCGAGGCCGCCGAGGCGGCTCGTCCCTGGTGGCGACGGGACCGGCCCGTGGTCATGGCCGCGTTGGTGCTGACGGTGCTGCCGCTGCTGGTGGCCGTGCCGCGCGTGCTGTCGAAGGGCGCCTTCGCCCCGCACGGTGACGACGCGCTGATCGAGCTGCGGGTGCGCGACGTCGGGAGCAACACGCCGCTGGTGGGCTCCTACCAACGCTTCGGGTACAACCAACCCGGCCCGGCGCTCTTCTACCTGCTCGTCCTTCCCTACCGGCTGCTCGGCTCCCGGTTCGCTGGGCTGCAGGTGGCGGCCCTGCTCACGAACGCCGTCGCCATCGTCGGCATCGCCGTCGTGGCCTTCCACCGCGGCCGTGCCGTGCTGGCGCTGTGGAGCCTGGCCCTGGTCGCCGTCCTCGTGCACGCCCTCGGCGCCACGAGCCTGTCCGACCCGTGGGAGCCCCACATCACGGTGCTGCCCCTGCTCCTCCTGGTGTTCCTGGCCGCCGACGTCGCATCGGGCCGGTCCTGGAGCCTGCCACTGGCCGCTGCGGTGGCCTCGTTCCTCGCGCAGTCCTACGCCGTGCTGGTCCCCGTCGCCGCCGCCCTCTTCGCCTGGGCCGCGGCCAGCATCGCCGTCCGAGCGTGGCGTGGTGGTCCCCGTCGAAGGCCCGACGCCGGCTCAGCGCCGTCGTCGCGCTGGGGGGTGGGACGCAACGTCGCCCTCGCCACCATCGCCGTGCTGGGCCTGCTGTGGCTCCCGACGGTGATCGAGCAGTTGACCGAACAGCCGGGGAACGTCACCCAGATGGTCGACTTCTTCGGCACGTCACAGGACACGCTCGGCCTGAGCGACGCGTACCACGCCGTCGCCCTGCAGTTCGACCACCGTGCCTCGTGGCTGGGCAACGACCTGCGCTACGTGCCGTTCACCACCGCCGTCGACATCCGGGGGCCCTCCCCACTGCCACTTGCCCTCTTGGCGCTCATCGTCGCCACCGGGGTGTCACTGCGCCGTCGTGACGACACCACCCCCTTCGGCCTGACCGTGCTGGTCGCCGTCGGGGCCGGGATCCTCGGCCTGTCCCGGCTGGTCGGCGACGTCTACCCCTGGATCCTCGAGTGGACCCGGGTGCTCGGTCTCGGCTGCTGGCTGGCCGCCGGCTGGTGCGCCTACTGCGCCCTCCCGCTCCGTCACCGCCAACGCCTCGCGCCTGTCCTGTTCCCTGCGCTGCTGGCCGCCACCCTCGCCTTGAGCGCCCTCAACGTCGCCGACGCCGTGACCCGCCGCGGGCCTCGCGACGCCGGTCGCGACGCCATCCGGAGGCTGTCCGAGCCCGCCGTGGAGGCCGCTCGGGATGCCGATGGCCCGGTGCTGGTCCGTTCCACCGCCGACGTGAGCACCGTGTTCGGCGAGGGACGGTTCGGCGAGGAACTGCTGGTGCTGGCCTTGGATCGCGCCGGTGTGGACGTGGTCGTCGAGTCGAACCTCGGGCACCGGTTCGGGGACCATCGCGCCCACCCGGAGCGGGCCGTGCGGGAGCTGCGGCTCGTGACCGGGCGCTCCCCATCGGAGGCCTCTGGCTTCGCCGTCGTCACCACCGTCGACGTCACCACCGCGGCCCGGCTCCGGGAGAAGGAACGCCTGCAGGAAGCCATCCGCCGGCGGGCCGGCGAGCTCTCCCTGCCCGAGCTCCGCGACGCCATGGACGACGACGCCCACCTCCGCGACCTGGTCGAGCGCTTCACCGCCATCGAAGACGCCCCCGCCCTCACGCTGCTCGTGCGCGACCTCCGGTGAGCCGGGCCGTCGCCACCGCCCCGGTGCGGGTCTGCGACGTGGGCGGCTGGACCGACACCTGGTTCGCCGGCCATGGCGCCGTCTGCAGCGTGGCGGCACGACCGGGCGCCCGGTGCACCGCCACCCTCATCCCCCGGAGCGAAGGCGGCCCTCCCGTACGAGTGCAGCCGGTCGGCGTCGCCGCCGGCTACGACCTCCGTCCCGACCCGGCGGCGGGGTGGCGCCGCCCATGTCCCGGACCCCTTCCCCTCGTGGAGCAGGCGGTGGGACGGCTCCTCACGGCCCACCCGATCGACCCGGACACCACCCTCATCGTGGAAGTGGAAGGTTCCGTGCCGGCGGGCACGTCGGTCGGCACCTCGGCGGCGGTCACCGTCGCCACCGTCGCGGCGTTGGCCGGCCTGGCCGGTGAACCCGTCGACCGGGAGACCGCCGCCCGCACCGCTCACGTCATCGAGGTGGAGGACGTTGGACGCCAGGCCGGGGTTCAGGACCACTGGTCGGCCGCCTTCGGCGGGGTGAGCTGGATCGAGGTGACGGCGTTCCCCCACCTCACCCACCGACTGTTGACCGTGCCCGCCGCCACCGCCACCGACCTCGCCGAACGGCTCGTGACCGTCGCCTACGGGGACGGCCATGACTCCTCGGCCGTGCACGAGCAGGTGATCGCCCGCCTGGGGGCCCCGGGTGCCGACCACGCTCCCCTCGACCGGCTGCGGGGCCTGGCCGCCGACGCCCGCGCTGCGTTGGAGAACGGTGACCTCGACGGCTGGGGGGAGGTGTTGGTGGCCTCCACCGCCCAGCAGCGCGCTCTGCACCCTGGCCTCGTCGACCCCGCCGTCGACGCCGTCATCGACGTCGCCCGCCGGCTGCGCGCCCGCGGGTGGAAGGTGAACGGCGCCGGTGGCACCGGTGGATCGGTGACCATCCTGGCCGACCGCGACCCGGCCCCCTTGCGGCGCGCCCTCGGCCGCCTGCGCGGCATCGAGCCGTTGGCCGTGACCGCGATCGGCGAAGGCCTGACGGTGACCGTGGAGGGTTAGGCGACGGCGATGACGGGCGGTGCCGCCGGCGACTTCGAGGCGACGGTCACGGCGTTCCCTCGACCGGGTACTCCGGCCCCGTGAAGTGCTGCTTCTGGAAGTCGACGATCCACCAGAGCACCCGAGGGTCTCGCTCGAAGAGGTACTGCGACCCTTTCACCAGCTCGACGAGAAGACGTTCCGGTGTCATGTCGAGCGGCTTCAGGTCCTGACCGAACGCCCCGAAGGTCGTATGCGTCTGCCGACAGTCGTGGCGCTCGAGCAAGGTGTCCGACTCCGCGAGCACGCGGTGACGGAGCTCCGCATCTCGCATCTCACCGACCGGGCGTGTGTGCGTCACGGTGACGCCGTCGATGATGCCCACGTTCTTGTAGCCCAGCAGCTTCGGCCAGACCGAATCCAGGCCCCACCCCCACCCCGTCTCGGTCTGGTCGAGCGTCGGTCGCAGCATCTCCAGCGCTGCCCTGCTGAAGCCGGGGATCATGATCTCGACGAACCCGACCCAACGGCCGTGGAAGCTCGGATTCTGCATGGTGATGAAGTGCGCGTAGTAGGAGGCCTCGTCCAGCGCCGGCGCGAAGAGCTCGAGTCCGACCGCCTCGGCAATGTCGAACATCGCGTTGATGTCGTCCTGGCTCGCATGTATGTCGTCGTCGGGAAGCCAGATGTGTTCGTAGTCTCGCCAACCGTCCCATTCGTTCAGCACCTCACGGATTCCCGACCACTTCGGACCAGGGACGACCTCGCCCACGACGCAGTCGAGGTCGGACTGAGGTTGGATCGGTTGGTAGGGAGCGAGGTAGAGATCCCAGTTCCGAGGCTTCTCCGCGTCGACCCAACCCCGATGGAGGGAGCTGCTGCCAGCCCGGGTGAGAACGAGATTCCTTCGCATGTCCGGAGTCTGACAGCTGAACTGACTGGTAGCGGCCGGCGTGGGTAGAGAGTCGTCTTGGTCCCGTCGCGTCCCCTCAACGACCGCACCCTCGCGCACCATGCCGCGCGGGTGTCGGTACCGACCTACGACCGCGCTGGGCTGACACCCGGCGTTGTGCACATCAGCGTCGGCTCCTTCCACCGCTCCCATCAGGCGGTGTACTTCGAAGAGCTCGCCCAGCGTGGGCTCAGCGACGGTTGGGCGGTGACGGGCGTGGGGCTGCGCCGTCGGGAGATGAAGGAGGCTCTCCAGGCCCAGGACGGGCTGTACACGGTCGTGACCCGTGGTCCCGCCGGTGACGAGGCTCGGGTGGTCGGCGTCATCACCCGCTACCTGTTCGCCCCCGAGGAGACGGCGGCTGTGTTGGACGCCCTCGTCGACGAGCGCACCCGCCTGGTCACGCTGACGATCACCGCCGCCGGTTACGAGGTGGACCCGGAGACCGGCGCGTTCGCCACCGACGACCCCGCCGTCGCCCACGATCTCGCCCGCCCCTCCGATCCCTCTTCGGCACTCGGCCTCCTTGTCGAGGCGCTCGACCGCCGCCGGCGGGCCGGACGTCGGCCCTTCACCGTGCTGTCCTGCGACAACATGCCGAGCAACGGCCCCATCCTCCGCACGTCCGTCCTCGCGTTCGCGGCGCGGCGCGACGAGCGGCTCGCTCACTGGGTCGCGGAGCACGTCACCTTTCCGAGCAGCATGGTCGACCGGATCACCCCGAGCACCACGGCCGAGGACCGCGACATGGTCGAGCGGGCGTTCGGCGTGCGTGACCGTTGGCCCGTCATGACCGAGCCGTTCTCGCAGTGGATCGTCGAGGATTCGTTCTCTCAGGGGCGTCCGCCGCTCGACGAGGTGGGGGTGCAGTTCGTGGACGATGTGCGGCCGTACGCGCTCACGAAGACACGCTTGCTCAACGCCAGCCACAGTGCGCTCGGGTACCTCGGCTCGCTGGCCGGGTATCTCCGCACCGACGAGGCGATGGCCGATCCCGTCTTCGCCCTCTACATCGAGCGGATGATGGCCGAGGAGATTGCGCCGCTGCTGCCACCCGTGGGCATCGACCTGTCGGCCTACGGCGCGACGTTGCGGGCCCGCTTCGCCAACCCGGCGATCTCCGACCGGCTTTCGCGCCTCTGCCGCAGCGGCTCGACGAAGGTCCCGGCGCACCTCCTCTCGTCGATCGGCGAGGCCCGAGCGACGCGACGCCCACACGCGCTCCTGACGCTGGCCGTCTCGGGTTGGTGCCGGTACCTGCGCGGCGTCGACATGGACGGCCGACCCATCGAGCTCGACGATCCTGCCGGAGAGCGTCTCCGGGCTCTCGCGCGGGCCGGCGGCGATGACCCCGGGCCGTTGCTGGGGGACGACTCCACGTTCGGTTCGCTCGGGGCGTCCCCCCGGTTCGTCGAGGCGGTCCGGCAGGACCTGCTCGATCTCGAGGCCGTGGGGCCCCGTGCCGTCGTCGCCGTTCGCATCGAGCGCGACGAGCAGGCCTTGGCCTCGTGAGTGACGGGATCCGGCGCTTCGTGCCGCTGGACGTCGACGCCATCGAGGTCCTGCTCTGTGACGCCGACGGCAACCTGTTCGGATCCGAGGAGCCGGCGTTCGTCGCCTCGACCGCGGTCACGAACCGGCTGCTCGCCGAGCTCGGCGTCGCCTGCACGTTCACGCCTGACGCACTGCGGCGCCGGTCGATGGGCAGGACCTTCCGGTCGACGGCGTTGGAGCTCGCGGCCGGGGCCGGCGTGGCCATCGAGCCCGAAGCGCTCGAGCGGTGGGTGTTGGCGGAGCGGCGGGCCGTGGTCGCGCACCTCACCTCGGTGCTGCGCCCGGACCCGGCTGTTCACGGTCCGCTTCGGGCGCTGTCCCGGCGCTTCCGCCTCGCCGTCGTCAGCTCGAGCGCGATGTCTCGACTCGCGGCGTGCTTCACCGCCACCCACCTCGACGCCGTCTTCCCCCCGCCGGTGCGGTTCAGCGCGGAGGACTCCCTGCCGGTGGCCAAGAGCAAGCCGGATCCGGCGATCTACGCCTTCGCGGGAGAGCATCTCGGGATCGCCGGCGCAGAGGGGCTGGCGGTGGAGGACGCGGTGGCCGGGGCGCGCTCGGCGGTCGCCGCCGGCTTCCCGACGGTGGGCAACCTGCAGTTCGTCGCCGCTGACGAGCGTGAGGAACGGGCCGCGGCACTGCAGGAGGCGGGTGTCGCTGCCGTCGTGCCCTCGTGGTCGCATCTCGCCGTGCTGCTACGCAGCAACGCACGGTCCCACACGCCTCTCGAGGTGCTTCCCGGACCATCCTGAGGGGCCGGGCCGCCGCTCCGGGACTCCTGCTAGCCGCCGAACGAGGGGCCGTCGGTGGGGACGCACGACGTGTCGAGCTCGGCCGTCGGGTCGTCGAGGAAGGTGGCGATGAGCTCGGTCGAGCAGTCACTGCTCAGGCCCACGACGTGGCCGAAACCCTCGAACTCGACGTAGGTGGCGTCGGTGAGGACGTCGGCTACGGCCCGGGAGTAGTCCGGTGGGGTGATCGGGTCGTACGTGCCGGCCAGCACGAGGGCGGGGATGTCCGAACGGACCGGCTCCCGGAAGGCGTCGTCGAGAGGCTCGACATCCCACTCCTCGCAGAAGGTGTGGCCCTGGTAGACGATGAGGCCGGCCGCCCGGCCGGGGTCTTCGATCAACGCCGCGCTGTCCTCAGCATCGAGGGGGCCGACGTCGGCGCAGTCGACCGAGTACAGCACCCCGGCCGCCGCCCTGGTCGCGAACGGCACCGCCTCCTGGGCGACGAGGGGGATGATGCCGGTCTCGCCCCGGGCGAGGTCGGCGGCGAACGTCGGCAGGAGCGGGATGAGCTCGGTGTCGCGGAGGGCGAAGGCCAGCCCGGCGTAGATGTCGTCGCCGGTGATGACGATGGGCACGGTGCCACGCGGCTCACCCAGATCGACCGTGCCCTCGAACGGCGTGGCGTTGTACTGCTGTTGGACCTCATCGATCGTGGCCTCGAAATCGGGATGCTCGGCAGCGCACCCAGGGTCAGCGGCGCAGCCGGCGATGAGCGCATCCACCGCGCCGGCGGCCGCGTCCAGCACTGCCTCGACGGTGGCTCCCGACGGGGGGTACACCGAGTCGAGGACGGCGCTGGCGATGCCCTCGGGGTGGGATCGCATGGTGGCCAGCGCCAGCCGGCCGCCGTAGGAAGGACCCCAGAGGTGCCACTGCTCGATGCCCAGCGCCACCCGCAGGTCGGCGAGGTCGGCCGCACTGGTCTCGGTGTCGTACAGGTCGAGGTCGACGCCCTCGTCGACGAGTCGGGCTCGGCAGGCCAGCACCGCGTCCCGGAAGTCGGCCAGCTCGACCTCGTAGGGCTCGTCGCGGCCGAGGTTGCGCACGACGGCATCCTCCTGCTCGGGGCACGCCAGGGGGGGCTCGGACAGGCCGATGCCGCGCTGGTCGTAGAGCACCACGTCGCGACCCAGCTCCTCCACGTCGTCCACGAAGCCCGGCACGTTGCTGATCGACGGGAAGCCGGGGCCACCCTGGAGCCTCACGATCGGCTCGTCGTCGGCGTCGGCCGTCGGGCTCTCGAGCACGGCCACGGCCAGGCGCACGGCGGCGCCGTCGGGTTGCTCGCGATCGGCGGGCACCTCGAGCCAATGGCACCGCACGGTCAGCTCGAAGTCCTCGGGCAGGTCGGTGCACGGCCGGTCGGAGACCTCGGGGGCGTCGCTCACGGGAGCGGCCGTCGCCTCCGACGTCCGCGGAGAGCCGTTGCTGCCGGCCTGGTCGTCGTCGCCCCCGTTCGAGCAGCTCGCCACCAGGAAGCCCGCCACCACCGGCCAAGCCAACCACCGTCTCCAGGCCACCGGATCTCCCACCGTCGCGCTCGATCGAGCGTAGGCCACTCGGCTGTCGGCGGCCTCGATCGGCGTTTCTGTCAGGCGGTCTTCAGGCGCGAAGTGAGCGAACCGTCGGTGCCGAACAGCTCCGATCGCCACCGCTCGACGAGCTCGGCGGCGTCGTGGTCGTCGGGGTGGAAGCCCGGCCGGTTGTAGTCGCGGATGCGGCGGGCCACGTCACCGGTGACGAAGGGTGACCGGCGAAGGCCGGCCAGGCTCCGCGCCAGTCGCACGGGGTGCCGGCGAGCCGTGGGGTCCTTCAGGATCGACACCGTCGTGGTCCCCACCAGCGCCAGCAGGAAGAGGGCGGTCGTCACGTTCATCATCAGGCGGCGCAGTCGCTCCCCGCCGCCCGTGTTCCGGTACACGTCGAAGGCGACGGCCTTGTGCTCGGACTCCTCCAGTGCGTGCCAGAGGAACAGCGACCGCACCTCGGGGACGTCGAACATCGCACGGGCCTCCTCGTTCGACAGGAGCGTCTCGGCCAGTGTGGCCGTGTAGTGCTCGAGGGCGGCGGTGACAGCCAGGTTGGCCCGCCGGCCCTGGATCCGCTCACGAAAACGCAGGCTCCGGTCGACCAGCTTCTCCACGCCCTTGGTCGGGTAGCCCATGGCGGCGAGCCGGTCGTTGAGCTCGCGGTGCTCCCGGCCGTGCATGGCCTCCTGGCCGATGAAGCCCCTCACCTGGTCGCGGAGGTGGGCATCGGTGATGTCGTCGCGCCACGAGCGGACCGAGCGAACGAAGAAGTCCTCGCCGTTGGGGAACATGGCCGAGAGCATGGCCACGACGTGGCTCATGGCCACGTCGCCGGCCACGAAGTATTTCTGAACCTGGTCGGTCGGGTACTCGAACGCCATGCGGCGTCTTCAGCTCGGCGGACATCAGCGGCTCCTTGGTCGACTCCGGCCGAAGCGTACTGAATGAGCTTCATTCAGTCAACTGGTTGCGGTTCGGCGTTCCCGTCGTTCGGCCGTGAGTAGGCTGGTGAACGTGGTTCAGTCAGGCTCGGTCGGCGAACCCAGGGCCCTCGACCAAGCCCGCCGCCCGAGGGTCACCAAGCCGGCGGACCAGCGGCGGCGCGAGATCCTCGACGCCGCCACGCTCCTCTTCCGGGAGCGAGGATTCGACGTGACCACGGTGCAGGCGATAGCGAAGCAGGCCGAGGTCGCAGCCGGCACGGTCTATCTCTACTTCCCGTCCAAAGACTCCATCCTCGTGGCGCTCCAGGAGGACTTCGAGGCCGGCCTGCTCGACCGCTTCGCAGAGATCGCCGAAGCTGTGCTCGCCGGAGAGGTGGCAAGTGGCGAAATCGTCAGCTACGAAGAGGCGGTCGAGCGCCTGATCGACGGGACCGTCGGCTACGGCCTCGAGCGCCGGGACGTCTGCGAAGTGATCGCTCGACACCTGGGCCGGGTGGGCGTCGTCCCCGATGGCCCCATCCTGGCCGGGGGCTTGACCGACCTGCTGGCCCGTGTCATCCGTGAAGGAGTACGCCTCGGGTACGTCCACACATCGGACCCGGAGATGGCGGCGTACCTCCTGAGTCTCGCCGCCGTCAGCGCCATCGGCAACGCCATCGCGTTCGAGGACGAACCGATGCTTGCGCGTGTCGTTCGGCAAACCAAGGAGCTGTTCATCAAGGCGCTCGCACCGAACGCCCTCCCGACGACCGACGGTGCGGCGTCGGGGCTTCCTCGTGATGGTGTGTAGCTCGCTGTAGAGCCTGATCCGGGGTCGATCGCGAAAGCAAGTGAGGACGATCGCCGACACGCCCCAGTCGAGCAGCTGGGCGGAACCACGCTGGCGCCGAGCCGGGAGCGCGGTGGGGGTGACCCGGCGGGCCGTCGCGGTTCCCCTCAGCGTCCGGTGAGCAACCGCCTCACGGCGGCCGCCTCCGCCTGCCATTCCGTGAGGGTGCTGATCACCTCGAACCCGAGCGCATCGTTGATGGCCAGCATCGGCGCGTTCGAGAACGTGTTGGCCGTCAGGACGCGCTCGACCCTGGGACGTTCGAGGCGGACGCGCTGCAACATCGCCGCCTTGCACCACTTCGCGAGCCCGAGCCCGCGGTGCTCTTGGTCGATGCCGGTGTTCTGCTGGAGCGCGGTCGCGGGCTCCCAGGGCTCGAAGGTGACCTCCGTCCTGCCGACGCAGCGTCCGTTCCGGTCACGGACGAGAATCGTCCACCGCTCCCGTCCGGCCTCCACGAGCGCGGCGTCCAGCTCCGCAACATCGTGCTCCGTGATGGCGACGTCGCCGACGTCGAGGTCGTCCTGCTGCGCCGTCTGCATGATGTGGTGGAAGCGCGCCGTCACCACGCAGGACCTCGGGGTACGGCCCGTCGACGAAGTCGAGCGTGTAGCCCAGACGGCGTCCCGGGGGCGCTCTCGATCCACCCCTCGACCATCGCGCAGCCGACGCCGGCAAGGCGGAGCTCGCTGGTCCGGTTGACCCGAGCGGCCCGGGCGCCGACGCTGCGTGCGAAGGCCTCGCCCGCAGGTACGGCGTCGAAGGTCGGCCACACGAGGGTCGTGCGACCCTCCATGATGGTCGTCTCGCAGATCTGCTCGAGGAGCCTCGAACCGAGCCGCTCGCGGCGGCGATCCCGCCGGACGAACACGTCGCACTCCATGACCCGCGGGTCCCCTGCCGCGTTCGACCAGCGGCAGACGCCACCGGCGTGCCGTCGACGTCCTGCGCCACCCACGTGTGGTCGTCGAACTGCGACGGCAGCCTGCGCGCGAAGGCGATGTAGGACTCCAGCGGCTGAGGTTCCCGAGTCGGCCGCCGCTCCGCCTCGACCGGCGCTTCGACGGCGTGCAGCATCCCGGTCCTCGGCATCCGTGCCGGACCGGAAGCCGACGCGCCGGATGGTCACACCCTTCTGCTCGACGCTCACGACCACGGCTGCCGGCGCAGGTCGGCGACCATCTGGTCGTCGGCGACCCGGCCGCTGGCACTACGCAGGCCGACGAGGTCGACGTCGACGACGAGCTCGTTCGCGGCCTGGTCGACCACGCTGTTCCCGCAATGGGGGGTAGTGGGTCGGTTTGAGACCTCGGCCTGCCGCGGGTCCGTCGCTGGCCCCGGTCGTCGACGCATCAGCAGGTGGGTCTCCGTCTCGCCCTCGACGACGAACCCGAGGCGCTCGTAGAGACGCTTTGCCGGATTGCGCTTATGAGTCTCCAACGTGGTGTCGCGGCCAGCTTGCTCTGCGCCGCCGATAGCTGCACTGAGGACGTACGTCCCCACACCCTTCGATTGGTGGCTGGGGAGCACTTCAACAAGCTGGATGTAAAGACTCCCGTCCGGGTCGGTGCGGCTATGGATAGCGCCGGCCGCAACACCGTCTACCTCGATGACCTCCACGTGGTTCCGTGGGTCCCGATTATTGAAAGCGCTTCTTTGCCGAGCGTCATCCCACGGTTCGTACAGGATCTCGAAGCCTTCCCGCATGGTGGCGCGGTGTAGCTGGAAGAGCCACTCCCACTCGTCTGGGCGAGCGGCCCGCCTACGGATGATCATGGGGGTGGTCCTCTCATGTCGGCTCAGTCGAGCAGTCCGGCGATGTCGGTCAGGGACCACACGCGGTCGGCCACTCCTGCGGCCATCGCTGGGGTCCGCTTCCGGCCGTCGAGGCGGAGGGTCTGATGGGGCCGGCCGAAGTTGTAGTGGATGTAGTGGAGGCTGACGGCGTGGGCCAGGTTCTCGACCTTCGTGGAAAACCCGTTGGTCAGCCGGGTGAACCGGCGCATCCCCATCCGCATGGTGAGGATCTGGCGCTCGACGTAGGACGTGCTGATGAGGCCGCGCTCGGGGTCGCCGTTGGGGACGTTGATGTCCGTGACCTTGCACGTCGCGGATGAGTAGCGCCGGGTCTCGTCGGGCGGCGGGTCGCCGTACTCCTTGATGATCTGCGCGTAGTCGATGTTGCTGCGCCAGAGGGCGTCCACGACGGGCGGGTAGAGACCGATGACGACGCGAAGCCGAGGAGCATGGCAAGGCCAAGCTGGCGGGGCGACCCTTCGCCGAGGCGCCGGGCGGTCTGGCGCCTGGACACGAGGACCTGGATGGCTGCCGAGATCGCGTAACCGAAGGCGAGTGCCCAGGCCGCCCGCCAGAACAACCCGGCGGCTGTTGTGAGTGCATCCCAGATCACGCTCACCGTTCGCAGGTGGCCGGCGTTGGCCGGTTCTCGGCGAAGGCGGTGAGCAGGAGGGCGACCCTACGTGAGCGCATCGTGGTGCTCCTGTGGTGGCGTCGGGGGTGATCGGCGGCGACGGCGGATGACCAGTGCCGCCGTGCAGCCGACGGCCACGGTGGCGGCGAACCATTGGCTGCCGCTGAGGCCGGTTCCATGCGTCTCGTCGAGGCGGAAGAAGTCCTCGACGAAGCGGGCGGTGCCGTACCAGGCGCCGAAGGTCAGGATCAGGAAGCCGGGGTCGCGGGTCCTCCGGCGCAGTTTGAGCAGCACCACGAGCAAGACCGCGGCCGACGCCATGTCGTACAGGGCGGGCTGGTGCACGGCTTGGCCGACCGCAGCTGCGCAGGGTGAGGCGGCGTCGCCGGCTGGGCACGTGTAGCCCAGGGGGAAGTCGGTGGGTTTGCCGAGGTGGTCGGCGACGATGAGGTCGCCGATACGGCCGATGAAGATGCCGAGCGCGAGACCCGGTGCGGCGGCGTCGAGGAGCCGCAGGACGGGGAGCCGGTCACGGCGCACCATCGGGAGGGCGGCGAGGATGCCGCCGGTAATGCCGCCGAGCAGCGAGATGCCACCCTCCCACACGGCGAGGACCTCGAAAAGGTTGTCGTAGTCACCGGCATGATTGGCGACGTATGCAAGGCGCGCACCGACAATGCCGCCGATGAGCCCTCGGGTGAGGATGCGGTGGAGCTGCTCGTCGTTCACGCCGATGCGACGCGCCGCTGTCCGCATCAGCAGGGCACCGGCGAGGAACCCGAGCGCGGTGCCGAGGCCGTGAGGCGAGATGGAGATCGGTCCGAGGTGGATGCGGACGATCGGGTCCCATGAGAGCGCGGCCAGGATGCTCGTCAGATTCACATCGGCTTCCTTCGGGCGGTCATCGGGACTCGATGCCCACTACACATGGCTCTCGGTCGTTTCGGTAGCGAGGATCGAGTCGAGGACGGCGGCGACGGTCTTGGGTGTTCGGACGGCGGCGTGGTGGTCGCTGTGGACCTCCTGGAACGTCACCGGGGCACCCGATCGGGAGGCCGCTGCGGCCGCCTCTCGGGCGTACGCGATCGGTGCCTCCCGGTCGTCGGTCCCGTGGACGAGGCGGACCCGGATGCGGGCGGCGGCCAGGTCCGGGCGGCTGCGGTGGTCGACGACGACTCGTTGCAGCGTGCGGGAGTAGGAGGGCCAGCTGTGCCGGACGCCGTCGGCGACGACAGCCGGCGGCAGGTCGCGGATCAGCATCGGGCCGACCACAACCGCCAGCGGTCGGAGCGCGCACATGAGCGTGCAGATCACCCAGCCGAGTGGGTTCCGCGTGACGGTGAGGCGGGCCAGCAGGCCGAGCCGGCCGATCTCCTGCCGGGCGGTGGCAGCGTCGGGATAGGCGGGCAGTCCGATGAGCACGACACCGGCCAGGGGGACGGGCGGCGCCGCGGCCAACGCAGCAGCGAGGATGGCGCCGGTGGAGTGGCCGACGACAAGGGTCCCGGGCTCGAGGAGGGACCGGAGCGCTTCGAGGTGGCTGTCGACGTCGTAGGCGGCGCGGCGCGGTTTGGCCGAGCGGCCGAAGCCGAGCAGGTCGGGGGCGATGCCCTCGTAACCGCTGCGATGGGCGGCAAGGTTGTCCCAGTAGCGGGAGGAGGCGCCGAGACCGTGGAGGAACAGCACCGGCCGGCCCTCGCCCCATCGGCGGACCCGCAGACCGGTGGGGCCGGTGCGGGCGTCGTCGCCTCGGATGCCGTTGAGCGCGACGAGGTAGAGGCCGAGCGCGGCGAGGAAGACCACGTACCACGTCACGTTCCGCCCTGGGACGAAGTGGGTGCTGATGTGGCCGAGGAACACGTCCATCCACCGGGCGTGGGCCTCGTCGCCGACGAAGAGGACGTCAGGGAACATGGCGACGAGGTGGGCGAGCAACAGCCACACGAGCGGGTAGCCCACCGGCCGTCGCCGCCGCCGCACCACCAATGCCATGCCGACCAGGGCCACGCTGGCACCGACGAAGAAGTGGGTGAACCAGTGGAAGCGGGCGTCGTGTCCCCGGTACGACACGAACAGCGCCACCTCGACCACGACGGCGGCGGCGCACCACAGGCAAAGCCGAAGCCACGGCCAGCGGCTTGTCACTTGAGCGCCTCGAGGATGGTGTCGACCTCGCCGAGCTCGTCGTGGATCGCCGGGTCGAGCGTCCGGTAGCGGACGAGGCCGTCGGCGTCGACGACGGCGTAGCCGACCGCCGCCCCGCCACCTCGTGGTTCGCGCATCCCGTAGCGCTCTGCGCGAGTCGTCGCCGGATCGGTGAGGACGCGGGTCCCACCGGCACAGCGCCCGTCTGTGCCCGAGACGACGATCACCACGTCTACCTCGTCGTCGAAGTCATGCGATCCCACGGCGTGGCAGAGGCGGCCCAGGCGGTCTGGGCGTGTGAAGAACACGACGGACCGCCGTCCCGGTGTGGGAACGTCGTCGGTGACGTTGCTCGCCGGGATCGGAAGTGCTCCGGCGTCCAAGAACCCCGGGCGCTGCAATGCGGGATCGGTGTCGTCGAGCGGACCCTCGGCGGCGCGGGCAACGGCGAGCAGGCTGCCGAAGAAGACCGCGGCAGCGACCCAGACCAGCACCAGCTTCCGGGGCGGAGCGACGGCGGATGTCACGTCGGCTCGCTCCAGGTCGCGCCGCCGTCGTGGCTGATCCACACCTGAGCGGCGGTGCCGTCAAGGCCCGCGGCGTACAGGGTGTCGGCGTTGGCGCCGAGCTCGGCGAGCAGCGCGCCGTCGGGAAGCTCGAGCGGCTCCCAGCTCCGTCCGCCGTCGCTGCTCTGGGATGCGCCGGCCGGTCCAGAGGCGACGAGCGACTCGACGCTGTCGCCAGCGGCGCTGATCCACGTCGCCGAGGGCAAGCCGCCGGCGTCCTGCCACGAGCGTCCGCCGTCCCGGCTCTGCACCACACCGGCCTGCGCATCGGCGGCCAGGAGGTGCTGCTCGTCGGCGGGGTCGACGATGATCCTTCCGAAGAACGCTTGGCCGGTGGCGCTCGTGCGGATCGCCCAGCTCTCACCGGCGTCATCGGAGGCGAAGACGCCGACGGTCGGCGATGCGCCGTAGAGAACACCGGCGCCCGCACCGAAGGCGTGCACGTCGGTGTCGGGCAGCGTGTCGTTGATCATGGTGAACGTCACGCCCCCGTCCACGGACCGGTTCAGCCCCGGATGGCCGCTGACGTAGACGGCGTCGCCGGTGAACGCCCAGCCCATAGCGTCCTTGTCCTCGAGTGACGGCACCTGTCGCCACGTCGCACCGCCGTCGGCGGTCACCGAGACCGCCTGGTGGCCGCCGACGAAGAGTCGTCCGGGATCGGCCGGATCGACAACCAGCGAGTGGAGATCGCCACCCACGAACGCGCCTGCGTCGGACTCGTCGCCGCTCCCACCACTTGTGGTCATCACGATGAACGCACCGGCACCGGCGGCGACGGCGAGCGCGGCCAGCAGCCAGATGCTGTTGCGCGCCAGCCAGCTCCGTTGCTGCGCCGGGTGACGTCCGGCGCCCGGACGCGAGCGGTGTCGGGTCGAGGTGCGCGGGCTAGCCATCGCTGCCAGTCCCGGCGCTGCGGTCGGAACGAAGGCGGGCCATCTCGTCGCGGAGCGAGGCGATGTCGTCGGCCCGGTCGTCGTAGGCTCGGTCGGTCTGTGAGCCGCCCATGCCTCGGGCCATGAAGACCATCATCACGACCATCATCAGGCCGCAGCCGAGGGAGGGCAGGAGGTACAGCAGTGCTTCCATCGCGTGGTCCTTTCAGGAAACGTGCGGTTTGGGCCTCCGCCAGGAGGCCTCGAGCTTTTCGGGCGCAGACGCCGCCGGCGACGTTGACGACGTTGACAACGTTGGCGACGATCACGCCCTCGGGTGCGAGGAGCAACGACTCGGGGACGCCAGCACGGGCCGGGTCAGTGCTTCCACGAAGACCCCGACGCCGGCCACGAATCCCGAGCGCCGAATGGCGCCGTGAACGACCTCAGGGAGATGGCGACGTTGGAGGGGACCTGTCACTGCCGGCCGGTGGGCGGTCGCCGCGCGACGTCAGACGAGCCGAGGAGGTGGGTCGAGCGCCCATGCGAAACCGTGGCGGTACCGGCGATGCGGGGCCGGCCGAAGCAGCCACGCCGCCATGGCGACGAAAAGCGAGACACCGAACAGCACGGCTGAGCAACCAGATGTGCTGAACGCGTGCACGTCACACTCCGGGCACGCCGCCATGCCGGACCCACCGACGAGGATCGGAATGCCGGTGAGCACGACCACGACCACGACGACGACGGCCAGCACCTTCTTCGTGTTCGGGGAGTGGAGGACGGTGAGCATGGGACCAGAGCCAATCAGCAAGAACTACGAGCCTAGCGTAGTAGACTGTGCGGCGTGGGAGGCCAACCCGAGATCGACAAGGTGCTCGGTCGCCTCGAAGCCGAGGTGATGCAGGTGCTGTGGTCGGCCGGCGGCGGGCTCACCGTGCGCGAGGTGCTGGACCGACTCAATGCGGATCGCGTCGTGCCGCTGGCCTACACCACGGTCATGACGGTCATGGCTCGGCTCGCCGAGAAGGAGATCCTGCACCGAGAGCTCGACGGTCGGGGGTACCGCTACCAAGCGGCGTTGCCTGACGTGGCCGCCATCGCAGTGCGGGAGGTGGTGCGCGGCTTCGGCGAGGCGGCGGTCGCCCAGTTCGTCGACGAAGCTCGGGCCGACCCGCAGCTGCTCCGGCGGCTGCAGAAGCTGCTGGGGGACAACCGATGAGGCTCGACACCGCCAACCGCAGCTTCTTCACGCTCGTCGGAGTCGCGCTCGGCCCGTACCTGCTGCTCGGCGTGTTCGGCTGCGGCGCGCTCTCGATGGCGATCTACCGGCTGATGGCGAGCGGACCAGCAGCGGTGGCCGACGGCGCCGACGGCTGGGCAGCGCTCGGGTTCCTGACCGTCGCTGCCGGCGGCGCTGTGGCCGCCCTGCGATCGACCCAGCGGCAGCACGCCGCTACACGACAGCTCGCCGCCTTCGTCCGATCGCACCAGCTGCCGGTCACCGGCACGCTGGCCAGCGCGGCCGCACGAGCCGGGCTGCCGACGGTGGGTCTGATCGAGAGCGAGCTCCCGTACGCGTTCACCTACGGTGCCCTCGCTCCACGGGTCGTGGTCTCGAGCCAGCTTCTGAAGACCGCGACCGCCGACGAGCTGGACGCCATCTTGGTACATGAGCGCTACCACGTCGCCAACCTCGACCCGCTCAAGGTCGTCGTGGCCCGTGCCCTTCCTGCAGCGTTCTTCTTCCTCCCGGCCCTTGGACATCTTCGCCAGCGCTACCTCGCCAGCAGGGAGCTCGCCGCCGACCGCCGCGCCGTCCGCACCTCCGGTGCGCGGCCGCTCGCTGGCGCGCTCTACAAGGTGGCGAGCGGTCCGACGCCCTCTCTCGTCGGTGCTGCCGCTGCCATCGGCGGGAACGACCTCCTCGAGGTTCGCCTTGCGCAGCTCGAAGCCGGTGCGGAGCCGCCGCTCCCCACCGTGCCGCGGCGCGCGCTGGCCTTCACCGCGTTGGGCCTCCTGGCCATGGCCGGCGGGATGGCGGCCACCGTCACTGCCGCCACCCCGACCGGCATGGTCGGTACCGGCGGTGGTTCACCCGACGTGATCGGCGGCCTCGTCTGCGGCGTGCTGTGGCTGGCTGCGGGGATCGGCGGCTACCGAAGGTTCGCCGCCAGCCGTTGATCGATCTTGTCTCCCCTACTATCTCGACGTAGTATCTACTATGAGCGACTAGTAGGAGGTGTGAGGATGGACTGGATCTGGGGCGTCGCGCTGCTGCCGTTCCTCATCTGCGGTGTGATGTGTCTCGGTGGCATCGCCCTCGCCGCCATTGGCCTGCGGCGCAGCCGCGAGTCGTCGAGCAGCGGGCGCGGCCACGGCGAGCACAGCGAGCGGTCGCGAGACGACCACGTCCGATCGTGAAACGGGCCGCGACCGCCGGAAAGGTCATCGAGGTCGGCGCCGGGAACGGCCTCAACTTCGCCCACTACCCCGCCACAGTCACCGAAGCCGTCGCCATGGAGCCCGAGGCCTACCTGCGGGCCAGCGCGGCGTCGAACTCGCCGTCTTCGACTGGTAGCGCGTCTGCGGTCCCGTCGAGGATCTTGACGATGGGCATTGACGCCCCGAGGGCGACCTTGGCGGCCGCCACGCCGGCCACAACACACTCGCCGCCATCTAGACGCCACCGTGGTGGTCGACCACTTCCACGCCGTGCGCCTGGCCAACAAGGCCATCGACGACGTGCGCCGCCGCACCCAGAACCACACCCTCGGCCACCGGGGCCGCAAGGGCGACCCGCTGTATGGGATCCGCCGGCTGCTGCTGGTCGGCGCCGAGCGGCTCAGCGACCGCGGCTGGGAACACATGCTGGCCGGCCTGGCCGCCGGTGACCCCGACGGGGAGACCGCCGCCTGCTACCTGGCCAAGGAGCTGCTTCGAGAGACCTACGCCGCCTCGACGCCGCCCACGCCCGCCGGCGGCTCACGGTCTTCTACCAGTGGTGCGTCGAGGCCGAGGTGCCCGAGCTCACCCGTCTGGCCACCACCATCTCGGCCTGGCAGGACGAGGTGCTCGCCTACCACACCACCGGCCTGTCCAACGGACCCACCGAGGCCGTCAACCTCCTCATCGAGAAGGTCCGCCGCATCGGTCACGGGTTCCGCAACTTCGACAATTATCGGCTCCGGCTACTCCTCCGCTGTGGCGTCAAATGGCACACTCAGCGAACCGCACGAATCCAAGGCCGCCAACCACGCTTGATCGCGTAGAGCCCATTGACCGGGTTCGCGTCCAGCAACATCAGGTTGCAGGAGACCGTCACCGACATGCACCGCTTCGTGGGGCACTACGGCTTCATGCGGCGTTCGCCTACACCGTCATCGCCGTGGGTCTCCTGGCGAGCCTGCGACCTGTCGGCTGGAGGCTCACGGCGTGGGTGGCCGGCCTTCTCCCCGCCGCACTCGGGGTCACCTCGCTGCTGTACCCCGACGCAACCTTCAGTCTCGACACGGTGTGGGCACTCGCCGCCGTTGCCTGGGGCGTCGCCTTCATCGCGCTGGGCGCCCGCACCGATGACGCCGAGAGCCACGTGGCACGCCGCTCACACCACGTGGAAGCCGAGCACCTGGTCGGCAACTGAGCACCCCCACAACAAGCCAGGACGCGACACCGTTCCTGGCGGGCGTTGTGGCCGCCCAACCCGCAGCGCCTCCGAGCAGGGATGGTCTCGCCCGCTTCTGCGGGGTAAGTGGCCCCCGCCACTACGATCCGTCGCCGTGAGGCATGGTCGATGAAGAAGCTGGCCGCCGGGGAGCTCGAGAACCAGGTTCTGCAGGCGCTGTGGACGTCCGATCGACCGATGACACCTGGCGACGTCCACGAAGCGATCGGCGACGAGCGGGGTCTCGCCTACACCACCGTGATGACCATCCTGGTGCGGCTGTGGCAGAAGGGCCTCCTTGACAGGGAGCGCTTGGGGAGAGCATTCGCCTACCGGCCCCGGGAGACGAGGGAGGCTCGGGCCGCCAGCCGCATGAGCGAGGTGCTGGCCACGGCCGGAGACAGCCAGGTCGCCCTCACTCACTTCGTGCAGTCGCTGCCCGCCGACCAGCAGGACGGCCTGCGCAAGGCCCTTCGCCGGTCAGGGGGCGAGCGGTGAACGTCGTGCTCGTCGCCGCCGGCGTTGCGCTCCTGCTCCTCCCGGGGCAGGCGGCGCGAGTCGGAGCCCGACTCCGGCCCGCCGAGTGGAGCCGGTTGGCGTTCGCGTCGGCGTGGATGGGCCTGGGCGCCGTGCGGGCCGGCCTCTTCCTCACGGCTGCGCCGACCGTGCTGCGTGGAGTCGGTGTCGAGGAGGTGGCCGAGGCGTGCCATCGGATCACGGGACCGATCATGCCTGGCGGATCGCTGGTCGGTTGGGCCGCCGCCGGCACGTTCGCTGTTGTTGCCGTACGAGGACGCCAGCTTCGACAGCGAGCGGGCCGCATCCAGCGACTCGCCCGCATCGAGAGCTGGCTGGGCGAGCACCGCCCCATCCCGGGCGGCTCCCTGGTGGTGCTCCCCTGCGACGAGCTGCTGGCGTACGCCGCTCCGGGCAGCCCGACCCAGGTCGTCGTGTCTCGGCGGCTGGACGCCACGCTCGACGAGGACGAGCTCCACGCGGTCATCCGCCACGAGCTCGCCCACGTGCACCATCACCACGCCCGCTACCTGCTCCTCCTGCAGGTCATCGATGGCCTCTTCGGCTGGCTTCCCGGCATGTCTGCCACCACCGGTGCCATCCGCCTCGCCGTGGAGCGTTGCGCAGACGAGGAAGCGGCGGCCGTCCCCGCCTCCCGCGACGCTGTCCGCCGTGCACTCGAGCGGGTGACCGAGACGATGCTCGCCCCGATCCCCACCTTCACGGCAGCGTGGACGATCGGCCAGCGCCTGCTCGCCCTGGCCGAGGCGCCCCCCGCACCGACGGTCGCACAGCGGGTGGCCGTCGGTGCTCCGATGGCCGGCTTGATGGTCGTGGTCGCCGGGACGTTCGCCATGTGGAGCAGCTACACCCACCACGGTCTGTTCGGGCTGATCGGCTGCTGCCCGTTGTGAGTGCGGGCAGGCCTCGCAACCTGGGGGCACGGGTCACTCGCAGGCCGAGCGAGTCGAGCTCCTCATAGGCCCGACATAGGCCCCGACCGGTCGGGATCGCCGCTTGCGTTGTTGGCCGCGTAGAGCCACCCGTAGAGTGTGCGACACCTTGTCGTAGTTGCCCTCGGAGGCTCCGTGAAGCGATTCTTGGTTCCCGTGCTGGCCCTGCTCGCCATCGCCGGCGGGTTGTCGGCCTGCGCCAGCGAGGACGCGGACAGCGGAGGCAGCGAGGCGTCCTTCAACGACGCCGATGTCACCTTCGTGCAAGGGATGATCCCCCACCACGAGCAGGCCATCGAGATGGCCAGATTGGCAACGACCCGAGCCGAGAGCCCGGAGGTGAAGGATCTCGCCGCTCGGATCGAGGAGGCTCAGGGCCCAGAGATAGAGAAGATGCGGCGCTGGCTGGAGGAGTGGAACGCGCCGGAGACGTCGAGCGCAGACGACGACATGGGCGGCATGGACCATGGCGGAGGAAGCGACGACGAGGCGGCTGGTCCCGGCATGATGACGGCCGAGGACATGGACGAGTTGCGGGCTGCGGATGGTGCGGAGTTCGACAAGATGTTCTTGACGATGATGGTCGAGCACCATGAGGGTGCCGTTGAGATGGCCGAGACCGAGCGGCAGAACGGCCAGAACGCCGACGCCAAGAAGTTGGCCGGCGAGATCATCGAGACCCAAGAGGCCGAGATCGAAGAGATGACCGGACTGCTGAACGGCAGCAACTAGCGCCGCGCCAGCTACAGACCGGGAAGGTGTAATCCGTGCCGTTCCAGCAGGCCGGGCAGTGACTCCAGGTCGAGCTCAGTTCCGTGGTCGTGGGCGCTCCTGACGATCGCTTCGATGTCGGGAGGGTCGGTGTCGACCAGTCGAGCCAACTCTTGGAACCAGTCCTCCAAACCGGGGGGTGAGAAGAGCTCCAAGACGGCAGCGGACTCGTCGGTTGGGTTCCAGAAGGTGTGTTTGACGCCTCTGGGTACAACGATCACGCCGCCGCGGTCGACCTCAACAGTCTCATCTCCGAGCTGTGCGCCGATGCGACCGTTCACGACGTAGATGAAGCCATCCTCGCCGGCGTGCGTATGTGCGGGCCCGGCCAAGGCGCGAGCCTCGAGAGGTTGCTCGGTCAGGACAAAGGCGCCGCGAGTCTGTTGCGCCGTGAGCACGACCCTGAGGCGGGTGTAGCCGAGGTCCAGCGAGAAGCCCTCGTGTGGTTGCACCACCTGACCGCTCGGCCGCAGCGTCACCGCCCGAGCATATGACTGCGGGTGCGATCGGAGAGTGGTGCAACCCGGGGTCGGTCGACCGCTGGGCTACGACAGCGTGTAATAGGGTGGTGCTCATGCTCGCCGAGATCAACTACTACCCGCTGGTACGGATCCAGCTGGTCGGTGACCTTGCCGTCTCTCCTCACGGCATCTTCACCGTGTTGGGCTTCCTGGTGGGAGCCGCCCTCTTCCTTCGCCAGACACGACGGCTCGGCTACGAGGACGACACCATCGTTCCCGTGCTCACGCGCGCCGCGGTTGGAGCGCTCGTGGGGGCGCGGGTGTTCTACGTCGTCAATCACTTCAACAGCTACGCCTCCCCGGTTGAGTGGTTCAAGGTGTGGGAGGGAGGCATCAGTCTTCTCGGCGGCCTGTTCGGAGCGATGGTGGTGGCCTGGTGGTCGGCCCGGCGCGCCGGCCTCGACTTCTTGCGGCTCCTCGATGTCGGCGCCCCGTGGCTGCCCCTCGGTGTGGCCATCGGCCGGATCGGTGACATCGTCATAGCCGACCACCTGGGCAGAACGACGACCATGCCGTGGGGTTTTCGGTGTCCCGACTTCCCCGACGTCGGAGAGAACGTCGGTTCACCCTGCCCGCCCGGGCAACTGGTGCACCTCACTGCCGCATACGACCTGCTGGCGGCGTTGTGCATCTTCGGGCTGATGCTGGTCCTGCGGGGCAGGGTCGGAAACCGCAGGGGCCAGCAGGCGCTGCTGCTCGCCGTCCTGTACGGAGTCAACCGGTTCACCCTGGACTTCCTCCGCGATGATCTCCGACGCTTCGGCCTCACCGGCAGCCAGTGGGCGGCCGCCGCGGTCGTCATCTGTGGTGTCATCCTCCTCTGGCGCCGACGGGATCGACCATCGGAACGGTGGCCCGACGAACCCTCCACGGAACCCGTCTCGGGCTCGGTGGGTCCATGACCCGTCTCGATGTTGTGAGGGTCGAGGACCACGACGCGTTGCCGTGGCTCGTCGGGATCGCCTTGACGGGCGTGCTCGGAGCCCTCATCCTGCGCTGGTTCGGCTTGCCGGGAGCCGACCTTCACGGCCCACTGCACCGGGGCGGGATAATGGACCCCTTCTGCGGCGGCACCCGCGCCACGCTCGTCCTTTCGCGCGGCGACG
>JAUJOW010000034.1 GCA_030447445.1 Acidimicrobiales bacterium
TCCTCGACCGCGACGCCGCCGCCGTGGCCGACCACATGGCCCGCTTCTCCCACGGTGGACGCATGGAGATCGAGCCCGAACGCCTGGCCCCCCTCGGCGAGGTGTTCGACACCACCCGGGTCGACGACGCCACCGTGGCCCGAGCCATGGGCGAGCTCTACGCCGCCTCCGGCCACATCGTCGACCCCCACACCGCGGTGGGCCTCGTCGCCGGGCGGGAGTGCCGGCGCGACCCGGCCGTCCCCCTGGTGGCCCTGGCCACGGCCCACCCGGCCAAGTTCCCCGACACCGTCGAGGCCGCCACCGGGGTGCGCCCCGAGTTGCCGGCCCACCTGGCCGACCTGTTCGAGCGCCCCGAGCACTGCGCCACCCTGCCCTGCGACCTGGCCGCCGTACGCGACTACGTGGTAGCGCACAGTTTCGCCGCCGAACCATAGGTTCGACGGCGAGCGGCTGCCGTAGCACGGCCGTCGGATCAAAGACCGGTACGTTGGCCTGATGAAGTACGTGGTGTGCGTGCCTGACGGTTGTGCCGAC
Source organism: Acidimicrobiales bacterium (assembly GCA_030447445.1). Taxonomy (GTDB): domain Bacteria; phylum Actinomycetota; class Acidimicrobiia; order Acidimicrobiales; family Iamiaceae; genus JAUJOW01. Next base: position 538 of record JAUJOW010000034.1, read on the forward strand.
GAGCCCCTTGACGAGTTGGACGGCCGCACGCCCCTGGAAGCCGCCTCGATGCCGGTGCTGACCGCCCTGGCGGCCCGGGGCGAGGTGGGGCGGGGCGCCGTCATCCCGCCGGGGATGGCGCCGGGGAGCGACGTGGGCAACATGAGCATCCTGGGCTACGACCCCGCCCTCCACCACACCGGGCGGGCCCCCATCGAAGCGGCCGGGCGGGGGGTGGCGCTGGCGCCCGACGAGGTGGCCTACCGCTGCAACCTGGTCACCGTGGGCGACGACGGCACCATGGTCGACTTCGCCGGGGGCCACCCCAGCACCGAGGACGCCGCCGAGATCGTCGCCGCCCTCCAAGCGGAGCTGGGCGGCGACGGGGTGCGCTTCCACGCCGGTGTGCAGTACCGCCACCTCCTCGTGGCCCCGTCCGAGTGGCTCGAGGCCCAGTGCGTCCCGCCTCACGACCTTTCGGGGCGTGCCGCGGTGTGGCCCACCGGCCCAGCCGGGCCGAGGCTCCAGGCCCTGATGGACGCCTCGCGCTCCATCGTGTCCGGCTTCGGGGCCAAGGCCAACCAGGTGTGGCTGTGGGGCCAGGGCCGAGCGCCGGTCCTGCCCCCCTTCAGCGAACGCCACGGGCTGACCGCCGGGCTCACCACTGCCGTCGACCTCATACGGGGCCTGGGCAACCTGGCCGGCATCGAGGTCGTCGAGGTGGCCGGGGCCACGGGGTGGTACGACACCGACTACGAGGCCAAGCGGGACGCCTGCCTCGACACCCTGGCCGCCGGCGCCGACCTGTTCGTCATCCACATCGAGGCCACCGACGAGGCCGGCCATGCCGGCGACCTGGGGGAAAAGGTACGCGCCCTGGAGCACTGGGACCGGCGGGTGCTCGGGCCGCTCACCCAGGGTCTGGACACACTTGGACCGTGGCGTCTCCTGTTGCTTCCCGACCACGCCACGCCGGTGGCCCTGCGCACCCACACCTGCGATCCGGTGCCGTGGGTGCTGGTCGACAGCGAGGTCGACGGCCCGGGGGGCACCTACAGCGAGGCGGGCACGGCCGCACTCCCCGTGGTGGCCGGCCATGAGCTGATGGATCGCCTGACCAGCCGTCGCTGATCGCCGCCGGCAACGCTGGCGACGGTCGTCCCCAAGGACGGCGCCGGTACGCTGGGTCGACCATGACGGCGTCCTCGTCCGATCCCACTCCCGGTCCCACCCCTCCCGGTCCCACCCCTCCCGGTGCGACGCCGCTCGGTGCGACACCGCTCGGCGACGGGCCACGCGTCCTGTGGGACTGCTACCGCCACCCCGGTCGCGAGAGCGGGGTGCGCTGCCGGCGCTGCGAGCGACCGATCTGCCCCGACTGCATGATCAGCGCGCCGGTCGGCTTCCAGTGCCCGTCGTGCGTCAAGGCGGCACCGTCGGTGCGCTCACTGCGGACGACCGTGGACAAGCCCGTGGTCACCCTTGCCCTCATCGCCATCAACGTGGCCATCTTCGTGCCCACCTTGGCCGGCGGAAACCTCCTCGGCGGAGGGGGTGAGAGCCTGATCGAGCGCCTGGCGGTCAACGGGCCCGCCGTCGCCGCCGGTGAGTGGTGGCGCCTGATCACCTCGGGTTTCCTGCACTTCGGCCTGATCCACATCGGGTTCAACATGTTGATCCTCTACCAGCTGGGCACCATGCTCGAGCCGGCCCTCGGTCGGGTCCGGTTCTTCCTCCTCTACGCCGCTGCCCTGCTCGGCGGCTCCTTCGGCGCCCTCCTGCTCGACCCTGATGCGCTCACCGCGGGGGCGTCGGGTGCGGTCTTCGGGTTGATGGGAGCCGCCTTCCTCGGGATGCGCCGGCGAGGGGTCGACCCGATGCAGTCCGGCATCGGCGGACTGTTGGTCATGAACCTGCTGCTGACCTTCGTCATCCCCGGCATCTCCGTCGGCGGCCACCTCGGGGGCCTCGTCGCTGGTGCCGTCGCCGGGGCGGCGTTGTTGGCCACCGAAGGCCCTGAGCCCGGCCAGCGGACGATGGGATCAGCAGCGGCGGCCGCCGTGTCCGCCGCCGCAGTTGCCGGTTCGCTGTTGACCGTCTCCACCCCGCTCTGGCCCTTCTGACCACGTCCCGACCGCGCCCGTCAGCCTGACGGAGAGGACGGGTCGGCGGAGACGTCGAGGAGGGCGAGCATCTCGGACAGCTCGAAGAAGCGGGCGACGTCGCGGGCCGAAGGGGAGCCCAGCTCCGGATCGGCACCCCCGGCCAGGAGAGCCCCGACCCCGTCGACCGAGCGACGGAAGACCGCAGCCGCCAGTGCGGTCTGGCCCCGATCGTTCACCCGGGCGGTCTCAGCGCCGTGCTCGAGGAGCATCTGCACCGTCGGCGGGTGGTCGTGGTAGGCGGCCAGGATGAGCAGGGTGTCACCCTTGTCGTTGGTGAGGTTGGCGGGCACACCGGCACTGACGAGTGCGGCGAGCTCATCGCGCTCGCCCGAGCGGGCCAGGTCGAACACCCGATGCGCCAGCGCCAGCATCTCCTCGTCGAGCTCCTCAGGCATCTCGACATCCTTCGAGCGAGGCGGGTCGGCGCCGTTGCCGGCCGGGTTAGTCTGGCCCTTGTCGCTCACCTCGCGCTCGAGTGCCTCCTTGCGGTCTCGGGGCACATCCCGCCAGTCCACATCGAGTAGCGCACCCTCGAGTGACCACAGCAGGTTGCGGTGGGCGTCGCCCCCGCCACGCTGCACCCGCCGGTAGGCCTCGGCCGCGCCGACCCGGTCGAGCTGCCGGGGTGTCTCGATGCCGGCAGCCTTCAGCATCCGCTCGCTCGCCGGCCCCAGGTTGCGCAGATCCCGCAGTCGCATGGGCCATGGAACCACACGCGGTCGACGGCTGTGGAAGCGTAGGGGGATGCCCCAGAGACAGGCCCTCCTCACCGGAGCCACCGGCTTCGTCGCTTCCCACCTCCTGCCCGCCCTGCTGGCCGGCGATTGGTCGGTGCGGGCCTGCGGCCGTCGCCCCCGACCGGACCGGTTCCCCGAGGAGGTCGATTACCGGTCGGTGGACCTGGCCCGACCCGTTGGTCTGGAGGAGCTCTACGACGGGGTCACCCACCTGTTCCATTTGGCCGGCGCCTCCAGCTCGACCTCCACCGAGGAGGAGATGCACCGCTCCAACGTGGTGGCCACCCGCAACCTGCTGGCGGCGGCGCCGGCAGGATTGGAACGCGTCCTGCACATGAGCTCCACCTCCGTGTACGGCGAGGAGGTCCAGCTGCCGGTGCCGGTGCCCGAGGACGTGGTGCCCCACCCGAGCCGGGGCTACGGCAAGGCCAAGTGGGAGGCTGAGCAGGTGGTGTGGGCCTGGGCCGAAGCCGGACGTCCGGTGGTCGTGTTGCGCCCGGTCTCGGTCTTCGGCCCGGGCAACATCAAACTCCTCGGCAGTGCCGTGCTCGACGTCGCCATCGAGTGCTGGGCCGGCCTCGACACCGTGGCTGTCGCCGCCCGACCCATCGAGCAACGGTTGGTCCACATCGACGATCTGGTCCGGGCCTGCCTGCACTTGGCCGAGCACGAGGATGCGGTGGGCCACGCCTACAACGTCGTGGCCGAGGAGTACCCGTCCAGCCACGACGTCGCCCGCATCTTGGCCGGTGACTTCGGGATGGGTGTACGGCTGGAGGAGGGCCCCGAGTGCGGCCTGAGCTTCGCCGAGCGGTCAGCCGTCCACGCTGAGATGGTCGAACAGGGCATGGCGGCCCACATCCTGCTCACCGAGCAGCGCTTCCGCTTCATGGGCAAGTCCAACCGCAACAACCGGCTCTGCGTCGACGCCCTGCTCGG
>JAUJOW010000016.1:0-33522 GCA_030447445.1 Acidimicrobiales bacterium
GCGACCCTGCGGTGATCCCGCCGAGCCCAGCCAACGCCCAACGCCCGAAGCGCCTCCGGGTCACCACGGCCCGCCAAGTAGTCCACGACGTAGCTCACGTCGCCTCGCTGTCGCACAGCTCGGCCGCGAAAGCGTCGAGCGCCTCGGCCGGGATGAGCCGGCGCCGACGAACCGAGGGCGGCGGCGCGTCCCGGCTCATCCCGCTGGGCGCAGGTCGTCGTCGATGGCGAGCAGTCGACGAAGGGCCGCAACCGGAACCACGATCCTCCTGCCGATCCTGATCGTCGGCAGTTGCCCGGTGCGGGCGGCTTCGTAGGCCGAGGCCCTGGAGATGTGGAGGTAGGCGCGGGCCTCCTCGATCGTCATGGTCGGCTGTTCCAGGGGGTCCGGGAGCATCGTGTCGGTTCCTTCCATCGCGGGCCGTGCCGTCATCCTACGTCACGGGCGTTGCCATCTGGCAACAGCCCGTGTAGGGTTTGGACACGCCAGCACGAAACGGAAGGGACTTGCCGTGACCAGACGCCCAGCGCTCCCCAAGGAGGTAAGCGAGCACCTCGGAGTGTTCGAGGACCGGCTTCGCCAGCTCGCCGACGGTTCGCCGACCCACGAGGTCGTCGACGACATCGACCGGGCGACCGAGCTCGCGGTCCGCGCCGCGTACAGGGCCGGAGAGAAGCGCAGAGCGGGGCCCGAGACGGCCGCCCTGGTCGGCTTTGCCGAGACGATCTCGGCGAACCTGCGCAGCGTTCGGAACGAGTCGGGGTGGACTCAGGAGCAGCTCGCCCGTGGCATGTCGACCGTCGGCTTCGACTGGAAACGGATCACGGTGGCCGAGGTCGAGGCGGGTAGCCGGCGAGTGTCGCTCGAGGAGCTGGTCGGCCTGGCGGCATTATTCGGCGAGACGGTGCTGGCTTTCCTCGACCTCGGACCGAACTACCTCCGGGTCGGGACCTGTTCGATCTCGCGCGACGACATGTTCGAGATGTTCCTGGGCGAGCAGGGGCAGGCCAGCGAGGGCGGCCCCACGTGGGTGACTGCCGCGTGGGTTGCTGGCGCACAGCCGGGCGAACACGACTGGCGCCCGGCATCGACGCTGTGGGAGCGCCGCCGAAAGGGCTACGGCATGGTTGAGCCGCATCTCTCGCCGGAGGAGATGGCCGCCCTTGAGGACCACTACACCGGTCAGCGCCGAGGATCGAAGGCACCGGCCAAGGGAGAGGTCCGATGAGCCGTGGAACCGTTCGCCAGGAGGGTCGCCGCAAAGGCGAGCCAGCCGTCAAGGGCGTCCCGTGGTACTTCGTGGTCGACATCGCCCCACCTGGCGGCAAACGCCAACAGGTGCGACGCCGGGGGTTCCGCACTCAGGCGGAAGCGCAGGAGGCGCTCGAGGAGCTGGTCACCTCGGTTCGAGCCTCTGCGTACGTCCCTCCCTCGGCCGTCACGTTCGGCGATTACATGATCCGGTGGCTTGACGGGCTGGCGGCGAAGGGGCGACGTCCGACCACAGTCGCCGGGTACCGGGAGAAGGTGGCGAATCACGTGCTCGGCTCCCCGCTCGCCACGCTGCCCCTTCAGGGCGTCACCACTGCCGATCTGAACCGGCACTACTCCCATCTCTCAACCGCCGGCCGCAAGCGCGGCGATGGCGGCCTGAGCGCCCGCACAGTGCGCTACGTGCACTCGGTCGTGTCCAAGGCGCTGAGCGATGCCGAGCGAGAGGGGCTCGTCACGAAGAACCCAGCGCGTCTCGCCTCTCCCCCGTCGACCTCGGCGGCCAAGGCACCCGAGATGGCGGTCTGGACGCCGGTCGAGCTGCGCACCTTCCTGCGGTTCACCGCCGCTCATCACCACGGCCGACTCCTGCACCTCGCCGCCATGACGGGCCTACGACGCGGTGAGCTGTGCGGGCTGCGCTGGGCAGACATCGACCTCGACGCCGGCAGGCTCACCGTGCGCCAGACCGTCACCGCCCCGGCGGGGCGCATCAGCGTCGGGCCCGCGAAGACTGCTCGCAGTCGCCGGTCGGTCGACCTCGACCCGGGGATGGTGGCGGTCCTGCGCGACCAGCGCACCGCGCAGCTCGAGGAACGGCTCCTCGTCGGGCCGGGCTATCACGACGACGGGTACGCCTTCGCCATGCCGGACGGGCGACCGTGGCACCCGGACGTGATCTCTCGGGCGTTCGATCGGCTGGTGACCTCGAGCGGGCTTCCCCGCATCCACCTTCACAGCCTGCGGCACGGCCACGCCGCCCACCTGTTGGCCGCCGGCGCAAATGTCAAAGTCGTGTCGGAACGGCTCGGTCACAGCTCGGTGAGCTTCACACTCGACACCTATGGGCATGTCCTGCCCGGCCAGCAGGCCGAGGCCGCCTCAGCCGTCGCCACGCTCATCAGTGCCGCGCTGTGACCAGGTTGTGACCACAGCGGTCACGACAGCCGGTCTGTGAGCGGGCCGGCGGCACAAACCGCTGGTCACAGTGGTGCCCTCGGCAGGATTCGAACCTGCGACCGGCGGATTAGAAGTCCGCTGCTCTGTCCAGCTGAGCTACGAGGGCGAGGCCGGGCGACGGCCCATGGTAGGTGGGCGGCGGTGACTCGGATGGCTGTGGGGAATCGTCGGTTTCGCCCGCTGTCGAATCTTTGTTACGTTCCTGTGACGGCCCGCCAGCCTTCCGGCGGGCCCGCTGCATGCCGGGACCAAGGAACTCACCGCCGTTGCGACGACATCTCCGCATACTTGCCGCCGCTGCCTTCGGGCTGAGCGCCCTCGCCGGCCCTGCCGTCGTCGAGGCCCGACCGGCCGACACCCGAAGCGAACGCGACCGGGTACGGGCCGAGCAGGCCGAGGTGGCGTCGCAGCTCGACGCCCTCGAGGCCGACTTCAGCGAGGTCGAGGATGCCCTGCGGGTCACGAGCGAACATGTGGCCAGCCGGGAGGCGGAGCTCGCCGACGCCGAGCGGGCCGTTGCCGCCGCCGAGGAGCAGGTCACCCGGGCCAACGGGGAGATCGACGTCACCAAGGCCCGGTTGGCCGACTTGCGTGAGGCCATGGCCGACCAGGCCGTCGACGCCTACATCAACCCCAACGGTGAGGACATCAGCTCGGTGCTCGCCAGCGGCGACGCCTCCGACGCCGCGCAGCGCCAGGCCCTCCTCGACATCAAGAGCTCCCGGGACGCTGATCTGGCCGACCGGATCCGGGGGGCCGAGAACGAGTTGCAGGCCAAGCGCACCGCCGCCGAGGAGGCGGCCGAGGACGCCGAGGAGAAGCGGGCCGAGGCCGATGCTCGCCTTGCCGAGGTCGAAGAGGCCCGGGGCCAGCAGGAGCGTCTCGCCGAGTCGGTGCAGGAGCGGATCGACGCATCGATCGCCCAGTCCATCGAGCTCGGCACGAGGGACCAGGAGCTCTCGGCCCAGCTCGCCCGCGAACAGGCCGCCCTGCAGGCCCGACTGGCCGCCGCCGAGCAGGCCGAGGCCGAGGCCAGGGCGCGGGCGGCGGAACAAGCGGTGGCCGACCAACGAGCCGCCGATGCGGCCGCGGCGGCGGCCGAGACGGCGGCGGCCGAAGCGGCGAGGCAATCGGCACCGACGACCACCGAGCCGTCCCCGCCGGAGTCGTCGACGGCGCCGCCGGAGTCGACCACGACCTCCCCCGGGACCGAGACCACCGCGCCACCCACGACGGCACCGGCCGATCCGGAACCGACCACCACGACGGAGCGGCCGACGCCGACCACGGCCCCGAAGCCGCCCCCACCCCCACCTCCGCCTCCGCCCCCGCCCCCGCCCGAGCCGAGCTTCGGGTCGGGCGGGTCGGAGTCCGAGCCCCTCGCCCCTCCTGGCCCCTCGGAGTCGGCCGGATCGTCGGGTGGGGTCAGCCTGTGCACCACGGGTGGCATCACGGTCAACTGTCAGATCGTCAACTCCCTGGGCCGCATGATGGCGGCGGCGGCGGCCGACGGGGTGTCGCTCAGCGGCAGTGGCTGGCGGGACCCGTCGCGCCAGATCGCGCTCCGTCGGGAGCACTGCGGCAGCAGCTACTACGCCATCTACGAGATGTCGCCGTCGTCATGCAGCCCGCCGACGGCTCGGCCCGGGCAGTCCCAGCACGAGGTCGGCCTGGCCGTCGACTTCAACTCCTGCTCGAGCCGTAGCAGCGCCTGCTTCGGCTGGCTGGCCGGGAACGCCAGCCGGTACGGCTTCCACAACCTGCCGAGCGAGCCCTGGCACTGGTCCATCAACGGGATGTGATCCGGGCGCCGGGCCCGGATCGGGTTCGGCGCCCTCCGCCCGGCACCGTATGCTGGGCGACTCCCTGGTGGCCGTAGCTCAGTTGGTCAGAGCGCCGCGTTGTGGTCGCGGATGTCGGGGGTTCGAATCCCCTCGGTCACCCCAGGTCCCCCTGGACCGTCGGCGCCTCTAGCTCAACGGCAGAGCAACGGACTCTTAATCCGCAGGTTCTGGGTTCGAATCCCAGGGGGCGCACCAACCTCGCACGCTCGCAACCAGCACTTTCGCGGGTCCGGCTCGTCGTCGAGATGTATCGCAACCGCGCTTGGCGCGTATCCCTGGCGCGATACACCCGGCGATACACCGGCGCGATACACCCGGGCGCTACCGTGTCCCTGCGGTCGACGGCTCCGCGATCCATCGAGTCGTCCTTCTCAACCCCGCCTGCCACGTCGGCAGGCGAGCGGCCCAGGAGGACGTCATGGCATCGCTTGCGGAGCGCTTCGAAGCCCAGGTCGACCGCACCGGTGAGCACCACCGCTGGCTCGGCGCGCGCAACCCCGAACGCGGCACCGGGCGGCTGAAGGTCGATGGCCGGCAGGTCACCGCCCACCGCTTCGCGTGGGAGCTGACGAACGGGCCGGTCCCCGCGGGCGCGCGGGTGCTGGCGTGCGCGGAGGAGCCGGCGTGCGTGCGGCTCGAGCATCTCGAGCTCGTCGGTGCACCGGCACCGGAGCCACAGAAGCCCAGAGCGCGCAAGGGGTCCGGGTCGTTGCGCCGGATCGGGCCCGGCTCGTGGAAGCTGACCGTCACCGGCGTGCACGCCGACGGCACCACCCATCGGCTGTACCGGACCGTGTACGTCGACAGCGAGGCCGAGGCGCGCGGCGAGCTCGCCCAGTTCGTCGCCGAGGTTCGTGAGAGCGCCGGCACCACCCGCGCCGACTGTCGCCACGTCACCTTCGACGCCGCCGTCCGCCGGTTCCTGTTCGACCACGTGCGCGACGAGCGCGGCCGGGAGCCGAAGACGGTCGACGGCTACTGGCGGACGCACGTCCGCTGGTTCTCCCCGACCCTCGGCAGCCGGCTCGTACGCGATCTCACCAGGCCGATGTTCGACGAGCGGTTCGGCGCCATGCGGCAAGCCGGCCTGAGCCGGTCCCGGATGAACCAGGCTCGCAGCATCTACTCGCCCTTCTTCCGGTGGGCGATCCACCAGGGCATGACGACACGCAACCCGATGGTGGGCTACCAGCTGCCGACGAGCACCCACGTCTCCCGCGAGATCGTGCCGCCCGAAGTCGAGGAGGTCGCCCTCCTGCTCGCCACCGCGTTCGAGGTCGTCCCCGACATCGCCGAAGTCCTGGTCCTCGGCGCCACGACGGGCATGCGCCGCGGCGAGCTGGTCGGGATCCGCGCCTCGTCGCTCCGACTCGACAAGCGGCAGCTCCGCGTCACGACAGCGGTGTCGGGCAAGCGAGTGAAGCCGACGAAGACGCGCACCGAGCGCGACGTCGCCCTCGACGAGGAGACGGCGGCGATGCTGGCTCGCATCCTCAACCATCGCCGCGACGTCGCTGCATTCGTCGGCGTGTCGTTCGCCGACGATCCCTACCTGTTCAGCCACGCGCCGGACTCCTCGACGCCGATGCCTCCCGACTACGTGACCAAGCGCGTCGCAGTGCTGAAGGGCCAGCTCGGCATCGAGAACAAGCAGCCGGCGACCATCGACGCCGAGGACGAAGCGCTCAAGCTCTACCGCGGCGCGGCGCCGCCGCCGCGACCCAAGGGGAAGACCGGTCCGAAGCCGAAGGGCGGGATGACCTTCGCCGAGATCGGCGAGGCGCTCGGCCGCAGCGAGCGGTGGGCATCGTTGGCGGTCGAGGCAGCCCAGCGGCGGGAGGCTGCCTCTGCTGCCGGTGTCCGGTCGTTCGACGGCTCGGTGCTGGCGCTGCGGAAGTTCACCTCCAGCGAGCTGCTCGACGCCGGCTTCAGCGTGGCCGCAGTCGCACAGCGCCAAGGCCACGGACCGCAGGTCCTCGTGAAGCACTACGGCAAGCGGCGGGAGTCAGCTGACCGGAAAGCCGCCGAGCACCTCGGCCGGGTGGTCCACGGCGGCTACGTCGTCCCGATCACGAGGGCGGCGCGGTAGTGGCGATGCAAGCGGTGTACTTCCGCGACCCGAACGGACGGGAGCCAGTCAACGACTTCATCGACTCCCTCCCACCCGAGCGCCAGGAGGAGATCGACCACACGATCAGCCTCCTCAACCGGCTCGCGCCGAACGACCCGCCACTGCCGTTCCCGCACAGCTCGCAGGTCGAAGGCCAGCTCCGCGAGCTGCGGTGCCACTACGGCCGCGACCTGTACCGGATCGTCTACCGGCGCTCCCGGAACCTGTTCGTACTGCTGCACATCGTCGAGAAGCGCACGAAGGCGCTCCCGCGGGCCGACATCGACATCGCCAAGGAGCGGTGGGTCGACTTCGAGCAGCGAATGGGAGCACAGCCGCGCCGGCGACCTCGAGCCGCGGGCCACGACGCGCCCTGCCACGTTTATCACTTCTGATAGGGTGGACACATGACGAGCAGGTCGACGGCGAACCCGGTCGGATCAACGGCGGCGCAGGCATCCCGACGTCGCGCTGCTCGAAGCGCCGAGTACCGGCAGCAGCAGGCCGAACGAGCGCCGTTCCGCGAGATCGCGTGGCTGCTGATCAAGTACCGCATGGACGCCGGAATCAGCCAGCAGGAGCTCGCCGACCTCGTCGGCACGAGCCACTCACAGATCTCACGGATCGAGAGCGGCCGCCACCGCACGAACCTCCAGACCCTGCAGCGCATCGCCACGGCGCTGAACCGCAACCTCGTGCTCGGCTTCGAGACGACGAACGAAAAGGGCCGCCGTCAGCGCGATCTCGTGACGCTGTGATGACCTGCGAGCGCTGCGACCAAAGGCGAGGGTCGCCCGGCACACGGGCCAAGCTTGCGGAGGACCGGCGGACGAGTCGCCGTGGTGCTGGGCGTGCCGATGGACGAGTGCCCGTCGTGCGGCCGCGCTCTGCTTGACGTGGGACGTCGCGCAGCGCCTCGACGTCCTGCTCGACGAGATGCTCGGCGGAAGCTTCAAGTCGCCGCGCGCCACTTCGTCGACTGAAGTTGACTGGCGTCCCTGATTACGCCGTTCGCGCCGACAACAGCTCCTCCGTGCGGTACAGGAAGAAGAACGGACGTCGCTTGATCTCGGCGCCTACGCGCCGGCGGCCCTCAACGATTGCGAGCGAGGTACCAGCAACCGCAGCGGTCACCCCCACCCCGCCCGCAAAGATCGTCTCCCCTGTGACGACCCCCGTGACGAGGCCGCCGATCGCGCCCGGCAACGCCGCCCCGGCATGCGCGCTGAACTGCCGCCGCAGACGCCGCTCCTCGACGAGCTCGTCGAGCTCGTCGAGCGCTGGTACGACGCGCTCGACCCAGACTTCTCTGGCCTCCTCGACGAACTCGGGTCGAACGGCATCGAACGTCATTCCGCTGGCGATCCTCACCATCTCCGCCCTGAACGTGCGTAGCGGCCTTTGCAGCTCGTCACGGATATCGATGATCTCGTCGAGACGAGCGAGCGGAAATGTCGGGAGTCGTGCCATGAACTCCTGCGCTGCCGTCACCTGCCGACCGCGTAGCCGTCCGATCGAGGAGGGATCGAACAAGCCCTCTTGCACTGCAGCGTCAACGAGGCCAGCGATCCCTTCGTCGAGCAGCGGGTAGCACGAGTCATCTCGGAGGACTCGCCACAGGGCATCGATGTACGCGTCGAAGAACTCCCGCGAGTCGTCGACTGCCGCGAGTTGCAGGAGGCCACGCTCTACAGCCGGGAGGACAACTTCGATGCCGTCGCTTCGAAGGGTGACGGGCCCCGGGTAGTGGTCCACCTGTTGTGGGAGTCCGAGAGTCCAGCATGCTGGGCAGGAGGACAGACCGATGAAACGTCACCGGCATACGCCCGAGCAGGTCGTGCGCAAGCTCCGTGAGGGCGAGCGCCTGTTGAACGAGGGCAAGGACATCACCGAGGTGGTGCGCCACCTCGGCATCGCCGAGCAGCACCTGGGCCCGTTGGCGGTCCCAGTACGGGGGCATGAAGGCCGACGAGGCCAAACGGCTACGCCAGTCGAGACCGAGAACGCCAGGCTCAAGAAGCTGTTGGCCGAGGCGGAGCTGGACAAGGCCATGCTCAAGGAGCTGGCGGAGGAAACTTCTGACCCCGGAGCGCCGTCGTCGGGCCGTGGTGGCCTTGATGGATCGCTTCGGGGTCTCGGAACGTCGGGCCTGCCGGGTGACCGGCCAGCAGCGCTCCACCCAGCGCCTGGCCTGTCGCCCTATGCCCGATGAGGAGGACAAGCTGCGACGGCGGCTCCGGGAGATCGCCGGCGAACACCCCCGCTGGGGTTGGAAGACGGCGCACTCGGTCCTGGGTCGGGAGGGTTGGACCATCAACCGCAAGCGAACCCAGCGTCTGTGGCGAGCCGAGGGCCTGCGACGCCCCGCACCGTGCAAGCGCAAGCGCCGCCGGCCCCAAGGATCACAGCGGTCGTTTCGGGCCGAGCGGCCCAACCACGTGTGGGCCCTGGACTTCCAGTTCGACGAGACCGCCGATCACCAGAGGTTGAAGCTGTTGAACATCATCGACGAGTACACCCGAGAGGCCCTGGCCATGCGGGTGGGCCGCAGCTGCAACGCCGACCAGGTCGTGGCCGCCATCGAAGCCCTGGTCGCCGAGCGAGGAGCGCCGGGGCACCTGCGCCTGGACAACGGACCCGAGCTCACGCCTGGGCCCTGCGGGACTGGTGCCGGATGGCCGACACCACCACCACCTACATCGAGCCCGGCTCGCCCTGGGAGAACCCCTTCGTGGAGAGCTTCAACGGCCGGGTCCGAGACGAGCTGTTGAACATCGAGGAGTTCGCCACCCGCCTCGAGGCCCAGGTCGTTGTCGAGGCCTGGCGGACCGAGTACAACACCTACCGGCCCCACTCCTCCCTCGGCGGTCTCACCCCCGCCGAGTACGCCAAGAAGTGGACCACCAACCAGCCATCACTCCCATAGCAGCCGGACCACCTACCGGGGACCCCTCTGCTGCTCAACCAGTTCCGAGAACTGCTCTCGCATCTCGCCAAACTGGCGCGCCTGCGCTCGCATCTGGTCGCTCGCGACGCCATCGAACAGGCCGACCAGGTCAGCGAAACTCTCACCGCTTCCGAACATCGATTGCAGCAACAGGCGAGAGCTCCCTGAGCCGTGCTGAGCTTCCAGCCGCTCCATAGAAGCGCGAAATGCTTCGCCGCTCTCGAGATGACAGTGATCACACCGACGGTCGCGGTAACGGACCTGCGGGTCCGATCGTGCGCACTCGGATCGGCTCGTCGAAGCCCTGGACGGCGATCGTCTCATCGCCGGTGTCGTCGGCGACGAGGATCGCGCCAGGTGGAGCGATCGAGGCAAGCCGCGATGCGAGATTGACGCTCGCCCCGTAGATGTCGCCGTCTCGCGTCGTGACCAGGCCGTGGGCCCCACCAGCCCTCGCACCCGCCAAGTGGTCGTCTTCGGCCACCCAATCCACCAGGTCGAGAGCGATCTCGATCGTTTCGGGAAGCGCCGGCGTCGCGAACATGACCTCGTCACCCACGAACTTCACGAGGCGACCGCCGCGGATGACCACAGCATCGGTGGCGTGCTTCTCGAACTCGGTGACTGCCAGCGCCATCGTCTCAGGTGACGCGTTCGTCATCGCCGTCGAACTCACGAGGTCGCAGAATCCGATGGCAAGGGGCCGCTGGCCGGTCCTCGTGAAGGTGGCGGTCGCCGCGAACGCAGCCGCCTCCCGCGCCTGATGCACCAGGAGCGCCGGGACCGAGTCGATCAGGCGCCGCAGCAGCTGCGATGCCGAGGAGCTCAGTTGCAGCTGGTCAACGAGAGGGAGTTCGCGGACGTCACCGTAGGACTCCGGCATCAGCGCCAGCGTCGCCTCGATGAGATTGCGTGTGGCCGCACCGACCGCTCGCGTCATGTGCTCGACCGGGACGTCCCCGAACAGGCCGGCGCCGTCGGCCTGGACTCGGAACATCTCGACATCCGCAGGGAAGAACACAGTCCGATCCTCGGGATCGGGAAAGCCGAGGAGGCGCCAGACGCGTCGGACATGCGCCTCCCCGATCCCCGCACGGTCTGCGACCTGTGCCGCGGTCAGGTTGGGCGGCCCACCCCAAAGAACATGGTCGAGCGTCGACGTGACGAGACCCGCCGGCGAGTCGTCAGCGAGGACATCATCCGAAACGCCGAGCCCTCGCACGTAATCGCGAGCCGCGCTCTCATCGCTCATCCTCAGATCGTGGCGCATGGCGGTCATCTCCGCCGGTCCCCGGCGCGCCGCCCAAGGTCGCCGGCCCGAGCTCTGGGTGCCCCGGTGCTCGCCATGCCGCTCACCGCCTGCCTCTCCACAGCAGCGCCGTCTACGACGCGGGGCGCCCTCCGCTGGCCTCGGCGCCCACCGCTCGGGCGGCCTGGGCGGCGGTGGCAGCCGGCAGGAGGCCGATCTCGCTGAGCTCGTGTAACTGGTCGGCCGAGGCCACCCGGCTGACCGCCTCAGCTTGGCGCCGGCGCAGCTCGTCGTGCTGGCCGAAGGACCGGTCGAGCTCGTCCAGTGAGGCGACCGCCTCACGCTCCCAACGTTCGAAGACCCGCCGGGCCCGTTCCACCGTCGACGCCTCCAGGTTCGGGAGGCGGTCGAAGAGCTCCAGCGCCTCGGCCGTGCGCCGGGCCGCCAGCCGCCGTGCCGTCGCCTCGGCGTAGTCCAGCTCGGCCGGGTCCTCCCCGGCCGGCTCGGGCAGCCGGCGAACGAGGCGCTGGACGAGGCGGGCGAGCCGGGGCGCCTCCCGCCCAACCGGCTCCATCGAGGGCCGGCCCAACGACGCCTCCTCGATGAGGTCGTCGACCTCCTGCAGCAGCGTGCGAGCCGACGCCGGAGGGAGCAGCCCGGCGTCGGAGAGGCGCTGGTAGGTCTCCCGCTCCACGGCAAGGCCGCGGCGGGTGACGACCTGGAGCTCCTCGTCGGGCGTCAGGTCGACGCGCTCGAGCTCCCGGCGGGCCGAGGCCTCAGCGGACTCGAGGCGCGCGGCGACGGCTGGGTCGGCGAGCCCGAGCTCGTCCAGGCGGCGACGGGCCGCGTGCGCCCCCGAGAGGCGAGCTCCGGCGGCGAGGAACTGCCCGGGGCGGTCGGGCCGGTCGAGGCCGAGGTGGCGCACGAGCGCTCCGATGGTGGTGGCGTTGAGGAGCAGGGTGGCGAGCACGACGCCGGCGGTCATGGCCACGAGGGTCTCTCGCTCGGCCAGGTCCTCGGGGAGGGCCAGGGCCAGGGCGAGGGCCACGCCGCCCCGCAGGCCACCCCAGACGAGCACGGCATCGTTGCGCAGGCCCACCGGTGGGATGCCGGCGAAGCGCTCGAGGGCGGAGACGAGCGGCACGACAGCCAGGGCGCGAGCCACGAGTACCACGACGACGGCCACGGCGATGGGACCGAGGTTGTCGAGCACGAGCCGGGGGTCGATCACCATGCCGATGAGCAGGAAGAGCACGCCGTTGGCGATGTGGTCGAGCACCTCCCAGAGCTGGTCCCATGTCTCGCGCACCTCGGCCGAGGCCCGGCTGGGGGCGAGCCCGCCCAGCACCAGGCCGGATGCCACCGTGGCCATCACCCCCGAGAAGCCGAGCACGTGGTCGGCGAGCGCGAAGCCGCCATAGGCCACGGCCACCGAGAGGGCGGCGGCCGAGAGGCGGTCGAGCCAGGGCAGCACGGAGGCAGCGGCGAGCCCGAGGGCAGCGCCGATGGCCGCCCCGCCGAAGAAGACCCCGAGGAAGTCGCCGATCCCAGAGACGACGCTCACCTCCCCGCCGACGGCGGCCGCCAGCAGGATGTCGAACAGCACGATGGCGACACCGTCGTTGAGGAGGCTCTCGCCCTCGACAAGGGTGAGGAGGCGCTGGGGGACCCCGAGCTGTCGGAAGACGGCGACCACCGCGACGGGGTCGGTGGCCGAGATCAAGGCCCCGAAGACCAGGGCCGCAGCCAGGGGGACGTCGAGGCCGAAGCGCAAGGCGACACCGACCAGCGCGGTCGAGATGCCCATGGCGACCACGGACAGGGCCAGGATGGGTCCGAGGTTGCGGAAGAAGGAGCGGATGGAGAGGCCGAGCACGGCCTCGAAGACCAGGACCGGGAGGAAGAGGAAGACGAGCACCTCCTCGAAGCCCTCGCCGCCGAGCTGGCCCTCGAGGGAGAGCGAGCCGCCCAGTGAAGAGGCGAGGAAGCCGACCACCGCCAGCACCACGGTGAGCGGAAGGTGCACTCGTCGGGCGAGCAGGCCGAGCACCACAGAGGCGGCAAGGAGGAGCGAGACCTCCAGCAGCGACTGTGCCAGATTCACGGCTCGACCTCCGACCGGGCGACGCTGACGCCTCCAGTCTTGTCGTCACCGACGCGAGGGCGTGGTGCCGACGCTTGCCGCAGGTGCACGGAGAGCCGCCGGAGGGCGACCTGCGAGCTACGGCGGTGAGTCGACCCGGTCGGCCTGCACCGCCTGCCACGGCCGGGACCCATCGGCACGAGTCAGGGCGGCAGGGAGGAGGCCGTACGGCTCGGGATGGACTGCGTCTGCGAAGCTCATGAGTTCGATTCGCCACGGCGCGAGGCGCAGCAACACGAAGTCGCCCCCGAGCGGGCCCTCCGGGAAGAAGGCCTCGAGATCCGGCACCCACCTCGCCTCGAGCGTGGCGGCGTCCTCGACGACCTCAGCGTCGGCGTACAACGCGACATACGCGAAGCGGTTCCGGTCTTCGACGGCGTACGTCACGCCGGGAACGGCCCGGACGTCGGCAGCCTTGCGTGATCGGGGGCTGGTCCCGATCCAGACCTCGCTGCCGCCACTCTCCCCGAGGTGGTGAACGAGGCGCGTGTGCCCGCCCGAACCGTGGCTGACGAGGAAGCCGTACGGATTCGATGCGAGCAGCTCGTCGACGATGGCGAGCATCCTGCCGGCGGTGAGTGGATCGGAACGGTCCTGGTTCATCGGGAAGCAGGCCCGGATGGTGGTACGACCGCCAGGTAGGTCGCCCGCACGAGCTCCTCGACGACCTCGGGCAGATCCTCGTCAGCCCGCAAGTGCGGGCGGACGGCGGCGCCGGGAACGTCGACCAGTGCGAAGCGCGCCCGTCGGATGGCGGCGCCGCCGGTGCTGCTGAGGGCGTTGCGGGCAAAGGATCTGAGCGCTCTGCTCATCTCCGTGGCCAGGCGACCGGCACGGTCGGCCACCTCCGGCGGCCAACCGCCGGGCAAGAAGTCGTCACGGTGATGGAGCAGGAGCAGGCGAGCGGGAAGTCGGTGCAGTCGCACCCAACGGGGCGTGTAGAGCGCGGCTTCGAGACCCGCCTCGCGCAGCTCGCCGTTGGCCAGCTCAGCGACGAACCCAGCCTGGAACGCTTCGACGGTGTGGAGCCACACCTCGGCCAGGAGGACGTCGCGTGACGAGAACCGGTGATAGATGGAGCCGGTAGGAGCGCCGAGCTCCCGAGCGATCGCCCCGATCGTGGTGCCCGCTGGTCCCCGCTCGGCGGCGAGGTGGGCGGTCGCTTCGAGTATCGACTCGGACGAGAACTGCGGCGGGCGCGGCACGGCCGCAGGTTACCTTGTATTAGAACGAGTGCGCTATATCGGCGGGGGTGTGACCGTGCGGTGACGTCCGGGTTCGGGCCGTGGCGGCACGGTGAGCGGCGAACGCAACCAGCTTCCTCACCGGCGCCGACGGTCACCCTTCGCCTACCGTGAACGCCTCGTGGTCGCAGGACTCACCAGCACCCTGCCGGTCGAAGGGTCGATGCGGTCTCGTCGCGTCGCCCCCTTGGACGGCGTTCGGGGCGTGGCGCTCGTGGCCGTCCTGCTCTTCCACGGCGGGGTGCACCAGGCGCGGGGCGGGTTCCTGGGTGTCGATCTGTTCTTCGTGCTCAGCGGCTACCTGATCACCGACCTCCTCCTGGCCAGGCCGGTCGACCTCGGGCGGTTCGCCGTGCGACGGGCCCGACGGCTGGTTCCGGCGCTCGTCGTCGTGGTGGCCGCCATCGGATTGGCGACACAGGTCGGCTGGGGGGGCACGGACCGGACGGCGTGGGCCCGGGACGCCCTCGCCGCGCTGGCCTACGTATCGAACTGGCGGTTCGCGTTCACCGGCACCGGCTACTTCGACGAGACCGTCCTGCCGTCACCTCTGCTCCACACCTGGACCCTCGGGGTGGAGGCGCAGTTCTACGTCGTCTGGTCGATCGTGGTGGCGGTGGTCCGCCGGCACCGGCGCAACGCCGCCCCGCTGGTGCGGTCGCTGGCCGTGGCGGCGGTCCTCGCATCGTGGGCCGCCGCCATCTTGTCGGCCGGCGACGGTGCGCCGAGCCCCCGCGCCTACTACGGCACCGACACCCGGGCCCACGCCATCTTCGCCGGCGCCGCGCTGGCCGCCGCCCTGAGG
Source organism: Acidimicrobiales bacterium (assembly GCA_030447445.1). GTDB lineage: Bacteria > Actinomycetota > Acidimicrobiia > Acidimicrobiales > Iamiaceae > JAUJOW01. Next base: position 14,794 of record JAUJOW010000016.1, read on the forward strand.
GCCCGGCGGGGTGTCGACGACCGCCGCTCCACCGTCGTCTGGTCGGCCGGGCCGGTCGTCACCACCGCGGTCCCCGCTGCATCAATGCTGGCCCTGGTCGTCGTCTGGATGGCGGTGGACGGCCAGTCGCCCTGGTGGGGCCAGGGCGGCATGGTCCTCGTCGACCTCGCTGGTGTCGGCTTGATCTGTGGTGTCGTGCTGGCCCCCGACGGGCCGGTCGGCCGCCTGCTGTCCCTCCGCCCGCTCGTCGCACTGGGGCTCATCTCCTACAGCGCCTACCTGTGGCACTGGCCGGTCAACCTCGTTCTCAACCACGGCCGCACCGGCCTCACCGGGGCAGGGCTACTCGTGGCCCGGCTGGTGGCGACCGCCGTGCTCGGCACCGTGTCATGGGCCCTGATCGAGCGGACCTTCCAACGTCCGCTGCTCCCCGATCGACGGGCGTTCGCCTTCGCGGCGGCATCCGCGGTTGCGGTGGTCGCACTCGTCGGACCGCTGGCCGCCGACTCCGGCAGCGGCCGCGATGCCGTGGCCGCGAACTCCCCGGACGTGAGCGACACCTTGGTCCGTCGGGCGACCGATCCCCCGGCCGGCGCCCCTTCGACATCGCCTCCGAGCACCCTCGCGTCCGCCACCTCGGCGCCGACCACGCTCGACCCGGCCCGGCCGCTCAAGGCGGTCGTCCTCGGCGACTCGGTGGCGATGACCGTGGTCCAGCCCATCGGCCAGCTGGCGTCCGAGCGCGGCATCGAGCTGGTCGACGCGTCGTCCCTGGGCTGCGGCGTGGTCCGGGGTGGCCCGTACCGCTACTTCGGCTCGGTGAAGGAGCAGACCGCCGGTTGCGACGAGTGGCCCGATCGGTGGCGGGGTGTGATCGACGCCGAACAGCCCGACCTGGTGGTCATCGTGGTGGGCCGCTGGGAGGTCATGGACCGCACCCTCGACGGCGAGTATCACCACGTCGGCGAGCCGGTGTTCGACGACGCGCTGCGGCGGGAGCTGCGGACGGCCATCGACGTGGCGTCCAGCGGCGGCACCCGTGTCGTGGTCGCAACCGCGCCCTACTACCTGCGCGGCGAGCGCCCCGACGGTGGCCGCTGGCCCGAGGACGACCCCGCACGCGTCGACCGCTTCAACGAGCTGCTGCGTGAGGTGGCCGCCGACGCCGGGCCGGGCGTGGCCGTGTTCGACCTCAACGCCGTGCTCGGTCCCGACGGTCGCTACACCCCGGAGATCGGCGGGGTGGAGGTCCGCTACGACGGGGTGCACCTCACCGGGGCCGGTGCCCGCCTCGTCGCCCCTGGCCTCTTCGACACCGTTCGCTTGATCGCCGCCGTCCCCGCCTGACCATGCCGTCACGTAACCTTGACCGGCGGAGTCGGTCGCTTGGGCACCATGCGGCAAACCGTGCCGAGAGGGAGCACAGCGCGCCGTGGCCGGTAACACACCCGAGGAGCAGGTGCGTCGGCCGCTCGTGCGGCAATCGTGGCGCCAGATGACGTTCCTGCACTGGCGGATGGACCCTGACTGTCTGCAAGCGCTGTTACCCACTGGCCTCGTGCCTGACATCGTCGAGGGCTCGGCCTGGATCGGGCTGACGCCATTTCGCATCGAGCGCTTCCGCGTTGCGGACGCGCCTCCGATACCTCGGCTCTCCTCCTTCCCGGAAACCAACCTGAGGACCTACGTGCGGGCGCCGGACGGCAGCGACGGCCTCTGGTTCCTGTCGCTCGACGTCACCAGCCTCGGGAACACGCTGGGAGGCCGCCTCGCCGGCGTTCCCTACTTCTGGTCAGCGATGTCCGTCGAGGAGCAGGATGACGACGAGGACCAGGTCCGGTATCGCTGTCGACGCCGCTCGGGACGACCCGCTCATCACGACATCGTCGTGAAGCCTGGTCGTCGTGTCGACCCCGAGTCGCCGCTGGCCGCCACCCTTGCCGGCCGATGGCGGTCGTTCTCACGAGTCGGCGGGCGGCTCCTGGAGATCCCGGTCGAGCACCAACCATGGCCGCTCCGACACGCCGACCTCCTGCACCTGGACGAGACGCTCCTTGCCAGCGGTGGCCTTCCACGGCCATCGGGTGAGCCGCTGGTCCACTACTCCGACGGTGTCGATGCGAGGCTCGGCCCACCTCGGCTCGTCGGGCACCGCGATGCACCGACCAGGTGAGCCTCGTGGACCACGACTGCGTCTTCGTTCTGACATCGCCCACACGTCGTGACGATCAGGGCGCCTCGACGCCGCCCAATCGCTCCTGACGGTCGCCTTCGCCGGCGAGCTGACCGACGAAGACTGGAAGCACGGACTCGGTGGGCATGCGCTGGCCTGGCACGACCGCCAGCTCGTCGGGCCGGCGTCATCCAGCGCCGCCTGCTCCACCGCGGGCAGGCGCTGCCGGTTACGTCGAAGCGGTCGGCGTCCGTCCTGGCGAAGGAGCGCTTCATGGACGCCATCGCATCATCCCCGCCGAGCTCGCCGCCAGCGACGACGCCCTCACCTTCTACGAGCACCGCTCCTGGATGGCGTCCGACCAGCGCCCTGACCCCGGACGTATCGAACCCCCCGTCTTCGTTCTCGGCCACAGTGTGGCGAGGACCAGCGCCGCCGCCGTTGGGGAGACCTCGCCGGGCCCGGTGACCCGTGGTCCGCCATCAAGCCCGTCGCCACGCCCGCCGGACGGCGGCGGGATGGCGGCCGAGCTTCGACCCGAGCTTCACGGCGAAGAGCGTGACCGCCAGCCAGGGACGCAAGTGCGGCCTGACCCGGCGTATCCCGCCCGTCCTCGGCGGCTCCCTCGAGCTCCAGTGGGCCCACCATGGCGTCACCCATGACGACCCGCATGGTGCTGTCGCCGACCTCTTGGCGCCAGCGGGTGACGCTGCCGAGGATGGCGGTGTGGAGGATGCGGACGAACACGTCTGGACGGGCTCGACGTCCGGAACGAACGTGGCCATCACCCCGTCGACGTCGTTCGCCTCCAGCCCGGTAGCGGGCTACTGCGTCGTCCTCGGGGTGATCCAGCCAGAGCCGACGGCGACGAGGTCGAGCCGCTGTCGGCTTTGGTTGACGCTCGCCCCGACGGCGGATAGTGATCTGACCCTCCGAGAGGTGACGCCGATGAACCCTTTGGATCAGAAGGGGATGCCGGTGGCGGACCAGTTCCGCAACTGGTCGGACCTGAACCCGGAGCCGTACGACAAGCGAGAGGTCGACCCCTACACCCGTACCCGGGTGATCCTGATGAACGGCATCGAGGTCGAGTCGATCATGTTCTCGCACGAGTTCCACCGGCACACCGACAACCTGGAGATCCGCCAGAAGCTGGCCATGTCCCGCCGGGCCGACCAGGTGCAGCAGAAGGTCGTCAACAACCTGAACCCCGGTGACCAGACGCCGCTGGAGACGACCATCGGCTACGAGCAGGTGGCCGTCGACCTGACGGCCTGGTTGGCCCGCCACGAGCCGGACCCGATGATCAAGCAGGCGTTGGACTTCGCCCTGCTCGAGGACTTCGACCACCTCTACCGCTACGCCAACCTCTACGAACTGCTCGGCGGCAAGGATGCCACCGAGCTGACTCAGCAGTTGACCGAGATCATGCCCGGCCGGCCCACCGTGGTGGAGCACCGCCACCCGATGGACGACGTGCGGGGCCACTACAACACCAACACGGTCGACCCGCTCACCCGGCTCCACGTCATGACGATCGTGGCCGGCGAGCAGCAGACGATGAACTACTACATGAACCACTCCCCTGAGTTCATGGAGCCGATCGCCCGAGGCCTCTACACCGAGATCGCCATGATCGAGGAGCAGCACGTCACCCACTACGGATCGCTGCTCGACCCGCTCGACTCGTGGCTCAAGCAGCTCGTGTTCCACGAGTACAACGAGGTCTACCTGTACTGGTCGATGCTGCAGCAGGAGACCGATCGGCGCATCAAGGGCATCTGGGAGCTGCACCTCGACATGGAGATCGGCCAGCTCCAGGTGGCATGCGACCTCCTGCGTCGTTTCGAGGGCGTCGAGCCGGCCGAGATCCTCCCCAAGGAGCTGCCCGACACACCGGTCACGTTCGAGCCGAACAAGCAGTACGTCCGCGAGGTTCTGGCCAACCAGATCGAGCTGCGCACCGACGGGGTCGACTACGTGCCCCTCGAGGAGCTGCCGAAGGATCACCGGTACTTCGGCTACCAGGCCACGGTGAACGACGGCGGCACGCCCACCGAGCTGGTCATCGAGCAGAACCGGGCCAAAGTCCAACGCGAGTTCCGCGACCAGACCGAGGGCGACCATCCCGTCGTCGACCTCCGAGACCCGGCCGACACGAAGGCCTGAGAGGAAGCCACATGCCCGTGCTCACCCCCACCAAGGACGACGGTGCCGTCGCCAAGGCCAACGAGGTGGTCTACGTCGAGCCGTCGATCACCGTGACCGACGAGGTGCTCGCCGCCCGGCTCGAGGTCACCGGCCTGAACACCGCGTTCGTGGCCGACCTGCTCAGCGCCTGCTTGACCCACGAGCGCTGCGGCACCCACCTGTACCGCTCGGTGGCGACCCGCACGAACAACCCCATCCTGCAGCGGCGCTACCAGGACTTCGGCGAGGAGACGCTGCGCCACGTCGAGATCCTCGAGGCGCTGATCGTGTCCTCCGGCGGCAACCCCAACTACGTCTCGCCCATGGCCAGGGCGGTCGAGGGGCAGGACAGCAAGCTCCTGGAGGCGACGTTCCTGGCCTCGGGCGGGCTGGACCTCATGACCGCCGAGATGGCCATGCTCGACGCCGTGCTGCTCGCCGAGACCATCGACAACGCCAACTGGACGACCCTGGGCCAGCTCGCTACCCAGCTCCCCGACGGCGACCTCAGGACGGCGTTCGAGCAGGCCGTCACCCAGGTCAAGGCCGAGGAGGACGAGCACCTGGACTGGGCCCTCGACACCAAGGCCAAGCTCACCATGCTCCAAGCCCAGAGCTCCATGATGGCCGCCGCCGGCGCCAAGATGGAGGAGATGATCGACCGGGTCCGCGGCTGGCTCAGCTGACACCTCCAGCCCCGGGGTGCGTCGTTCGGGTTCCGGTCATTCGCCACGCCGTTCGACTGAGCGTTCGTGGGCGCCGGCCGGAGGCGGCCGGCCCCGGCGGGCCCGGTCGGCCAGTGCCGCCTCCCATGTTCGGATCCAGGTCTCGACGAAGGCAGATCGGGCGACTCCCCCGGGCGGCGTGCCGTAGAGAGCGTCGTCCTGGTGGTAGTGCACCAGCGACGAGAGGGCGACGGCGGCCATGGACCGGGCCGGGCCCGGGGCTGCTCCGCGACGTCTGAGCTGGGATCGGAACGACCGCGCCATCTGCTCGTACCCGACGGCGACGAGCTCACGGTGTACCCGCTCGATCAGCCCTGGCATGGCTTCGGGGTCGCGGGCCAGGGCGAGGAAGAGAGGTCGCTGACGGTCGAGGAGCTGCATCGTTCCCCGGGCGATGACCCGTAGCTCGTCCTGCAGATCCTCCAGCGGGAGCAGCGCGGCCAGCTCGTCGGGGAAGCCCCGCACGTCGCCCACCCACCGGTCCACGACGGCGGAGAGGACGGCCTCCTTGCTGGGAAAGTGCCGGTAGAAGGCGCCCGATCGAGCCGACAGGCCGGCGGCGTCCTCGATGGCCCCGACGGTGGTGGCCCGGAAGCCGAGCTCACCGAACAAGGCGGCGGCGGCGAGGATCAACCGCTCGCGGGTCGGGACCTCGGCTGTCCTCGTCACACGACAAAGTTATCTGGTTGCAACATGTAATCGGTCGGTTACAGTTTGCGGCCGTGGCCTCCAGCGTGCTGGTCGAACGGTCCTTCGTCGTGGGTGCTCCGCTCGAGCGCACATGGACGCTCCTCGCCGACGTCGGGCGATGGCCCGAATGGGCGCCGCACATCCGCACGGCGCACCTTGACGACGGGGTGCTCGGCCCCGGATCCGAGGGGCGGTTCACCTTCCGCCCCGCCGGGTCGGCCCGGTTCCATATGACGTCCTGGCGACCGCCGACATCGTGGACCTGGCACGGTCGCGCCCTTGGTCTCCCGATCGACTACCACCACCGCTTCGAAGCCGTCGACGACGAGCGGACCCGACTCACCTGGACCGTCGAGCTCGCCGGTGCCCGGGCCGGCCTGCGCGCCAAGGCCTTCGCCCGGGCCTACGGTCGCAACCTCGACCGGGCATGGCCGTCGTTCGTGCGGTGGGCCGAGGAACGCGCGTGACCCTCGACCGGACGACGGCTGTGCGGCGCGACCTACCCTTCTGCTCATGGTCACCGCCCGTCCATGGCGCACCTGCCCCGTCAGGTGCAGAATCCGGGCATGAGCGAGACCGCTGACCGCTACCGACGCCTGTCGGAGAACTTCGCCGCCACCGTGGCCGCCGTCTCCGGCGACCGCTGGGCCGATCGGTCACCCTGCGAGGAGTGGGACGCCCGCCAGGTCGTGGGCCACGTCGTGGAGACCCAGGGCATGTTCCTCGGCTTCGTCGGTCGGGAGGTGGGCGATGGGCCCTCGGTGGACGACGACCCGGCCGCCGCCTGGGATCGCGCCCGCAGCGCGGTGCAGGCTGAGCTCGACGATCCGGAGCGGGCGGCGACGACCTTCGAGGGGTTCACCGGCACGACCACGTTCGAGGCCGCCGTCGACCGGTTCCTCTGCACCGACCTGGTCGTCCACCGCTGGGACCTGGCCCACGCATCCGGCCAGACGGTGCAGCTCGACCCGGCCGACATGGCCCACGTGCGGGACGCCATGGCCGGCATGGCCGACCGGATACGGGGCCCCGGCGCCTTCGGGCCCGAGCTCGAGCCGCCGCCAGGAGCCGACCAGCAGACGGCGTTCCTCGCCTTCTTCGGGCGCCGAGCCTGGCCGGACGACCAGACATCGGCTCGGCCGGCCTGAAGACGGCCATGACGGGCCCGGGCTCTCTTCGTCGAGCTGTCCGGCGAGCGTTACGTCGCCTCCCTCGCCCGTCCTGACTGACGTCGACCGGCTGGTTCAGGCCGCGACGGCGTCAGGCATCGGCCCGAAGAAGGCGCTGATGCGCTGCAACCTCCGGGGGCGAGCTCGCCCACGCGCCGACCGGCTGGTTGCATCGGCCTGAAGAAGGCGCTGATGCGCTGCGGCCTGGCCGTCGGGGGCGAGCTCGCCCACGTCGGTGGCCGTGGCCGCCACCACCACGGTGTCGTCGGGGGCGACCAGGACCCATGCGAAGCGGAGCTGGTCGTGATGGGCGTCGATGCTGCCCACCCGGCGGATGCGGTGGTCGGGGAACTGGGCCTGCAGGCCGGCCACCAGCTCGCCGAGGGCGGCGTGGCCGGTGACGTCGGCCAAGGGATCGACGTGGCGCCCGTCGCCGGTCCAGGCCGCCTCGATGAGACGGCTTCGCGCCTCGGGGTCGGGCTCGTTCCAGCTGGCGAGGTAGGTGTCGATGACGGTGTCTGGTGTGTTCATGCGCTCAGGGTGGTCCCGGGAGCGACGGTGGGCGACTACCCGAGAGGTAAGCGGCGCCGGCCCGACGACGCCGTAGCGTCGAGCCGATGAGCCTCGCCCCCGTCACGCCAGGGAGTGGGCGAGCTCCTGCGGGACTGGCGCCACCGGCGCCGGCTGAGCCAGCTCGACCTCGCCGTGGAGGCCGAGGTGTCGGCCCGTCACCTCAGCTTCGTCGAGACCGGCCGATCCAAGCCCAGCCGGGAGCTGATCCTCCACCTCGCCGAACACCTCGAGGTGCCGTTGCGGGACCGCAACTCCCTGCTGCTGGCGGCCGGCTACGCCCTGGCCTACGGCGAGACGCCACTGGAAACCATGCCGCCGGTGCAGGACGCCCTCGACAAGATCCTCTCCGGCCACGAACCGTTCCCGGGGTCATCGTCGACCGGCACTGGAACCTCGTCTCGGCCAACCGCCCCGCCCTGTCGATCCTCACCGAGGGGGTCGCTCCCTGAACTGCTGGCCCTCCGGTCAACGCGCTGCGGGTCAGCCTCCACCCCGGCGGCCTCGCCCCGGATCACCAACCTCAGCGAGTACAGCGCTCACCTCCTGACCCGGCTCCACCGCCAGGCCGTGCTGGCCGGTGACCCGGAGCTGACCGCGCTGCAGGAGGAGCTGCGAGGCTATCCCGGCGTGACCGGCGAGGGCTCGACCGCCGTCGAAGGCGCCGCCATGCTGTTCGTCCCCAGGATGCGGACCCTGGAGGGCTCCGAGCTCAACTTCTTCAGCACCCTCGCCACCTTCGGCACGGCGCTCGACATCACCGTGGCCGAGCTGGCCATCGAGTCCTTCTTCCCCGCCGACGCCACCACCGATGCCGCCCTGCGAGCGGTGGCGGGCCCACCGGCGTCGTGAACGCATCGGCTGCCCGCCGGAGGTGGACTGGACAGACCGAGGTCGTGCCCGGCTTCGCTGCCCACGAGGCCGCCTTCGAGACCATGAGCGAGGCGGTCCTCGCCGTGGCCGGCCAGTCCGCCCTGGAACCGGTGCTCGAGCGCCTCGTGCGCTCGGCTCGTCGACTCGTGGGCGCCCGCTACGCCGCCCTCGGCGTGCCCGACGACGAGGGCACCGGGTTCGCCCGCTTCCTGACCGACGGCATGAGCGACGGTTTCATCGAGGAGATCGGTCCCCTGCCTGACCCACGGCCTGCTCGGCGCCATGCTCACCGACCCGGCCCCGTACCGGACCGACGACATCAGGGCCGACCCCCGCTTCCGGTGGTGGCCGGACGCCCATCCCGAGATGGGCTCGTTCCTGGGGGTTCCGATCGTGTCGGCCGGACGGGTGGTGGGCGCCTTCTACCTCACCGACAAGGAGGGCGCTCCCGCCTTCGACGACGCCGACCAGCACGTCATCGAGCTGCTGGCCGCCCACGCCGCCGTGGCCATCGAGAACGCCCGCCTCCACGAGCGGGCCCCGTGAGCTCGGCGTGGTCGAGGAGCGCAACCGCCTGGCCCGCGAGCTGCACGATGCGATGACCCAGACGCTGTTCAGCCTCGTGCTCACCGCCGACGCCGCCGCCACCCTGATCGACGACGACCCCGCCCGAGCGCGCGGACCGAGCTGGACGAGGTGCGGCCCTCGCTCGTCGGACGATGGCCGAGTTGCGGTCGCTCATCTTCGAGCTTCGCCCCGCCGAGCTGGAACAGGACGGCCTCGCCGCCGTCCGAAAGCAGTCCGAGGTGCTCGGCCGGGCCCACGACCTGCCGGTGGAGGTGGAGGTCGAGGCCCGGACCTGCTTGCCGGCGCCGAGCTCGAGGTGCACCGGGTCGTGCAGGAGGCGCTCCACAACGCCGTGCGCCACGCCTCGGCCACCGCCGTCGGGGTGGTGCTCGCTGCCGACCACATCGTCGTCACCGATGACGGCATCGGCTTCGACCCCGCCGACCCCCACCTGCGCACCCGCCACCTGGGCCTCGCGCCCATGGAGGAGCGGGCCGCCGCCGTGGGTGGCGCCCTGCGCATCGACTCGGCTCCGGGAGCGGGCACCACCGTCACGCTGGAGCTCCCCCCGCGCCTGACCCCATCCGGGTCCTCGTGGTCGACGACCACCCCGTGGTGCGCCAGGGCCTGCGGGCGTTCCTCGGCACCCGGCCCGGTTTCCAGGTCGTCGCCGAGGCGACCGGGACGGCGAGGCGGCCGGTCGCCGCGGCGGAGGCCACCACCCCGACGTGGCCCTCGTCGACTTCGTCATGCCCGGCATCGGCGGGGTCGAGGCCATCCGCTGCCATGCGGGCCGCCGAGCAGCCACCCGCTGTCCTCGTGCTCACCAGCTTCGCCTCCGACGACCAGGTGCCGCCGGCGGTGCGGCCGGCGCCGCCGGGTACGTGCTGAAGGACGCCGACCAAGCTGACGAGGACGCCATCCGCACCGTCCACCGTGGCGAGGCGCTCCTCGCCCCGAGGGTGGCCGCGCTGCGCCGGCCGAGGTGCGCAACCTGACCGTCGACCCCCACCTGGCCGAGCTGACTCTGGAGCGAGGTGCTCGCCCTCCCTGCCCAGGGGCACATCGAACCGGCAGCCGCCGAGAGAGCTGGTGGTGTCGGAGAAGACGGTGAAGACCACGTCAGCGCCATCCTGGCCAAACTGCGCCTGCCCGACCGCACCGCCGCCGCCCTCTACGCCGTCCGGGCCGGCATCGGGACCCAGGCCCACCGACCGACGCAAGACTTCCTCGCGGCCGATGCCGGTGGTGGTGCCGTCCATACCGTCGAGCCCATGACCGACACCCGCACCGCTCTCGTCACCGGCGCTTCACGGGGCCTCGGGTTGGCCCTACCTGGAACTGCTGGCCGAACGGCGCTGGACGCCGTCCTCGACGCCCGCGGCGCCGATGCGCTTCCATGAGGCCGCCGCCGGCTGACCCGCCGCACCACCGTCCGGGCCGTCCTCGGAGACGTCGCCCAGGAGTCACACCGCCTGGCCCTGCGAGACGCCGTCGACGTTCCCGGTGGTGGCCTCGACGCCGGGGTCCACAACGCCAGCGTCCTCGGTCCCAGCCCACGCCTCCCCTCGCCGAGCTGCCCCTCGACGGTTTCGAACGATCTACGCCGTGAACACCTTGCCCCCTTGCGCCCTCACCCAGCTCCTGCTGACGTCGCCTGCTCCCGGGAGCCCGCATCATCAGCATCACCTCCGACGCCGCCGTCGAGGCCTACCTGGGCTGTGGCATGGCTCCTCCAAGGCGGGCTCGAGCAGCTCACCGCCGTCCTGGGCGCCGCCGTCGAGCGGCCGGACCTGGCCGTCCACCGGTTCGACCCCGGAGACATGCGCACGGCCATGCACCAGGCCGCCTTCCCCGGCGAGGACATATCGGACCGCCCACCCCCGAGGCCAGCGTCCCCGCCTCCTCGAGCTGGTGGAGGGGCAACGCCCGAGCGGCCGGCACAGCACGGTCAGCGGGGAGGCGGCGTGACCGCCACCCTCGCCTTCGACCTCCCCGACGAGCTGATCGCCACCGAGCCGACACCACCCTCCGACGTCCGTCCCTCGTGGCCGGCGCGCCGGACGAGCTCGTCGACACCACCTTCACCGCGTCCCCCGGTTCCTCGACCCCGGCGATCTGCCTCGTAAGGAACGCGCCGGCCATGGTCCCCGCTGCCCTGGCTGCCGGTGAAGGGTTGCCTCGCACCTCTCGACCGAGCTCCCGCGGCTTCTGGGTGGTCGAGCTGCGTCGGCGCACGGGCCATGGCAAAGCGCCCCTCCCCGACGGCCGCCCGGGACGGGTGGCGCTGCCCTCGGGAGGGGCCGTCGAGCTCCCGGCGCCGTACCCGGCCGGGACGGCCTCGCCCCGCCTGTGTGGCTGGCCCGCCCGACCTGCCCCAGCCGGTGCTCCGACCACCTGGCCCGCGCTCGGCCACCCCATCCGCTACGGCGACCCGCCTGACGGCCGGGTCTCGACGCCTACGGCACGGCGTTCGGCGTCGAGCCGGGCAGCGTCGAGCTGCCGAGCGTGGCCGGGTCTTCACACCTGAGCTGGTGACGAGGCTGGTCACCGCGGCGCGTCGGCACCGCGCTGATCGTGCTGCACACCGGCGTGTCCTCGCAGGAGGCCGGCGAACCGCCGTACCCCGAGCGCTACCGGGTCCCGGGCAACGACGGCCGACGCCGAGCGCAGCGACAGGGCGGGTCACGCCGTCGGCACTGTTCGTCACCCGGGCCCTCGAGACCACCTTCGACGAGCGCGGTCGGTCCCATCCCGGTTCAGGTGGACCGACCTGGTCCTCGGCCCGGACCGACCGATGCGGGTGGTGGACGGGCTGATCACTGGCTGGGCACGAGCCTTACGCCTCCCACCTGCCCTCCTTCAGGCCGTGGCCGGCAGTTCCTCGCTGCTCGAGCGCAGCTACGAGCGGGCGCTGGCCGAGCGCTACCACTGGCACTGCTTCGGCGATCTGCACCCCGTGCTCCCGCAGATCGCGGTCGTGAACGATGCGCTGAAGTTGCCGAGCTGGCCGCCGGCGTCGGGGACTGCAGCAGCAGCTCCGGTCCGAGCTGGCCAACGCTCGAGACCATGCGGCTCCTGCGGAGTCCGCCGCCAACATGTCGCTGGTGAGCACCTGGCTCGTGGAGGCCACCGCCGCCCTCGAGCACTCACCGCCACGTGGACCTGCATGGCCGACGCAGCGCCAGTTTCGAAGAGGTGGCCGTACCGCTGCGCCCGCGGCGCGGTGGGAGCGAGGGCGACGATCCCACCGGGCCGCACGACGAGCTCGCGGGAGTCCTTCGTGGCCATGGCCCAGCTCAACCTCTTCTGGCCCTGCTCCCGAACCCAAGGCCCTCAAGCAGACCAAGCCGGCTCCGAAGAAGAAGTGAGGGGCACCCGCCGCCGGCTACCGCCACCGCCGGCGGTGCGTCAGCGTGGCCACGTCGCCACTCCCCGTGTTGCCGGTACGCTCATGACCTGGGACGCCGAGCCATTTGATCCGTCGAGCCACGAGATCGGATCGAGTGACAGTGGGGGCACGGCGGAACAGCCACCCAGTGGGGGAGCGAGCCGAGCGGTCTTCGTCGACGATCGCGGCGTACGGGTGAAGGCGCTGACGGCCACCGGAACCGTGGCCGCCGTCTGCCTGGTGCTCTACCTCGTCGCCGTGCTCGCGGCCCCGTTCGGCGCTCCCTGGGTCCCCAACCCCGTCTGCCCGGCGTGGGGGCCGCCCTCCGGGGAAGCCCGCAGCAGGCGCTCGAGGTCGACCGGCGGCTCATCCCGGGACCGAGCCGCACGGTGGCGCGATCCGGGGGCTGGGGCCGACGAGGAGGCATCGGCGAGGCGACCCGCCCCTCGGCGGTCGGCGAAGGGCGGTGACCACCGTGCCGGCTGCCGCTGCCCCGCCTCCAGTCGGGTCGGCCTGGTTCGCCACCGTCGCAGCGCGCCCAGCACTGAGCCGGATGCCTCTCCCGAGGCGGGGCCGTCACCACCAGCTCCACTGGCGCCTTCGGATCGGGCCGATACCGCCCCTGCGCCCGAGCCGACCGCCGCCGAGCTCGGAGCGGATTCGCTCCCGGCAGCGAGCCCGCCCACCCGCGAAGGGCCACCCGGCGCCTCCGGCGGCGCCGCCAGCGAGACCGGTGACACCAGAGTCGGGTCGGCCCTCGCCAGCGCCCCGACCGACCCCGACGACGACACCACCGAGAACGGAGAGGGCAGCCCAAGCCGGATCGCTCCCCCGACCTCCACTTCGACCTCCACCTCCCCGACCTCCACTTCGACGTCCGCCGATCCCGGTTCGCCATCGTCGTTGCCAGCACCGTCGAGCGGCGCGCTCGCGAGACCCTCGCCGGACGTCGAGGGCTCGCGCGCCGAAACCTCCGCCGCCGGGCCGCCCTTGATCGCCCGCCCGCTCGCTGATCGAACGCCGACACCCCCTCGGGCGCATTGGGCCCTGATGGCGTTGCTGTTGGCGACGTTCGGGGTTCGCCTGGTTTGCACGGGTACGCCAGCAGTCGAGCGGGTGGTGGTCGGGATCGCCCAGGCAACGGAGACCCCACCGGCGGGCTCGACGCCGCCGGGCCGGTGTTGGACTCTCGGGCGGAACGCCGGAGGTCGGTGCCCACCCGAGCGGACCGTGGTGCTGACCTTCGAGGACGGCCGGACCCGCGGTGGACCCCCGAGGTGCTGGAACTGCTTCGCCGCCACGACGCGCCTGCCACCTCTTCGTGCTCGGCACCCAGGCGGCCGAGCATCCGGAGCCGATCCGCCGTGCTCGACGACGGCCACGATGTCGGCTCCCACCTGTTCAGCCACGTCGAAGCTCAGCGCCGTCAGCGACCGTGAAGCGGATCTCCAGCTCTCCCTGGCGCAAATTTCTCCTCGCCGGCAGCGGCGGCATCCGCACCGCCCTGTTCCGTCTTCCGTTCGCTCACCGCCAGGGACGCTGCGACTCGCCGATCAACTGACCGAGTACCGCCGGATCGCCGACAAGGGCTACGTGATCGTGCTCGGGCGACTGGGACAGTGATGATTGGCATCGGCCCGGCGTCGACCGCACCGTCGCCAACCGCCCCGGACACCCTACGGTGCGGTGTTGCTGTTCCACGACGGGGGCGCGCACCTCCGAGACGCTGGCCGCACTCGACCGGCCTTCCCGAGTTGAAGCGAGCGGGGTACAGCTTCGAGACGGTCTCCAGCTCGCTGGTCGTGAACGGGCCACCATCAACGCGCCCGTCGAACCCGGCGACAGGCTTCAGGGCCGCGGCCTGGTCGCTGCGCCAAGTCCGCTGGATGGCTGGCCACGGGCCTCCAGGCGCTCCTCGTGCCCATCGGGCTTGGTGGTGGCCCGCCTGGCCGTCGCGGTGTGGTCTGCTCGTCGCCATGCCCGCCGGCGGGCCAAGCGCGACGTACGCACCGTCACCGACCTGGTCAGCATCGTCGTACCTGCGTACAACGAGGAAGCGGGATCGAGGCCGCCGTCCGGTTCCTGGCCCGCTCCGACCACCCCGAACTCGAGATCCTGGTCGTCGACGACGGCTCCACCACCGCACCGCTGAGATCGTGCGCCACCTCGCTCCTCCCGGCGTGGCGCGGCCTCATCCGGCGACCCAACGGTGCGCCGGCTGCTCAACACCGGCACGCGCTGCAAACCATGATCTGATCGTGACCGTCGACGGTGACACCATCTTCTCGAACCGCACACCACGTTGGGCGAGTTTCTCGTCCAAGCCTTCGCTGCCGATCCCACCGTCGGCGCCGTGAGCGGCAACACCAAGGTCGGAACCGCTGTTGCCTGCTCGGCCGGTGGCAGCACATCGAGTACGTGATGGGTTCAACCTCGACCGGCGCACCTTCGAGGAGCTCAACTGCATGCCCACGGTGCCCGGGGCCATCGTGCCTTCCGAGGGCCGCGGACAGAGGGTGGGTGGCATCAGCGGAGACACCCTCGCCGAGGACACGACGTGACCATGGCGACACCAACCGCATGGCCTGGCGGTGGCGTACGAAGATCGGGCCCTCGCCTGGACCGAAGCGCCGGCCACGTTGAGCGTGCTGCGGCGGCGCGTACCGCTGGTCGTACGGGACCATGCAGGCTGGCGTGGAAGCACCGAGGCGCGGTGTTCGATCGCGTGCACACGAGACTGGGCCGGCGGGCCCTGCCTACCTCTTGTGCTCCAGGTGCTGCTGCCGGTGCTCAAGCCGCTGATCGACCTCTACGCCATCTACGGCGTGGTCTTCTTGAACCCGCTGCTGTCCTCGCTCGGCTGGTCTTCAACTCCTCCCAGATCGGCATCGCCTACGCCTTCCGACTCGACCGCGAACCTCTTCGCCCGCTCTGGAGCCTGCTGCTGCAGCAGTTCTTCTACCGGCAGATCATGTACCTGGTGGTCATCCAGTCGGTGATCACCGCGGTGGCCGGGGCGCGGCTCCCATGGCAACGGATCGAGGGAAGGCAGCGCCGGCGACGCCCTTCCGGCTCCAGAGGCGAGGCCTCAGGCTGACCGGCCACCAGACCCAAAGGCGAAGGGCAGCGGCGACGTCGACGAGCTGCCCCGCGCCCTCGTCGCCGAGCAGCGCGCCGGCCTGCAGGGTCACCGCCCGCAACGGTCGGGCCTTCGTCGGTGGCCGGGGCCGGCGCCAGCTCCCGGCCGCAACCTGCTGTCGCTGCGCGCAGCTCGACTCGGCCAGCAGTGCGCCTCGCGACGGTCACGTACGGGCCATAGAAATCTAGGCTCGGGGGTGTGCAGGGCGGCCTCCAGCACCGGCTGGCTTCAGCCAGACGCCCGGAGAGGATACGGGCCATGGCCGACGAGCCTCGGCCCCAGCCGTTCGATGGTGTTCGTCCGGGCGGTTGCGCCCTCGAACACGGCCAGCGCCTCCTCGGGCCGGCCGGCCAGCACGAGCGACTGGGCCACGAACGTGGCCGCCATGGTGACGACAGGGTCCGGTGAGTCGAAGGGGGCAGGTGGATCGACGTCCTCGCCGCCGGCGATTGCCAGGCCGAACAGCACAGCGGCTCCCAGCGGCCGCCGCACCGCGCCTCGCTCCATCAGTCGGCAGACCGGCGCCGCTGCCACTTCCGCCGCCGAGCCGGCTGGTCATCCGGGCCAGGATGGCGGTCAGGCAGGCGCCGTGCAGCGCGAAGTCGACGCTGCCGGCCTCGTCGGCCAGCGCGGTCAGGCGCTCGAGCGGACTCCTCGGCGTCGTCCACGCTGGTCGAGCCCAGCCAGAACCGCAGGAACCGGTGCCAGGCCAGGGACAGGGCGCCGAGCCAGCGGTCCTGGTCGCCGACCTCGTCGGCGTAGCGGACGCCCTCCTCCATCCACCTGCGGGACCCGCGGGTCGGTGGGGTGGACGAGGCCCAGGAAGGTGCGGGACGGCGTGCGCCCTGCCGCGATCGCCCACGGCCTCGAACCGAGCCAGGCCCTCGTGCAGCTCCTCGGAGGCCTCCCGCATGCGGCCCAGGGTGAAGAGGGCCACGCCCCGGTTGCCGTGGGCCCATCCTTCCTGGGTGAGGTTGCCGAGCTCGGCCCAGCGCCGAGCCGCCTCCTCCAGTGGGCCCAACGCCTCGGCGGGATCCTCGAAGGCGACGGCCGCCGCCCGCATGTGGAGGCGCCGGGCCAGCTCGTGCGGGTCCGTGGTGGGTGGGAGCCCATCGAGCACCTCGATGGCCTCGATGCGCCGCCCGAGGGTCGAGAGCACCTCGGCCAGGCGGACGCTGGTCTCGGGGCGGGCGTCGCCCAGCTCGACGGCCTGGCGCAGCAGGCGGACGCCGTCGAAGTGCCGGTAGGCGTCGAGGACCTCGATCCCGGCGTCGCCCACCGCCGCTGCGGCCTCGGCCCTGAGCGCTACGTCCTCGGGCGCGAGGGTGGCGGCCCGGGCCAGGTGCCGCGCCCGCTCCTCGGCCGAGGCCGCCGCCCGGCCACCGCCGATGCCGCTCGACCCGGAGGTGTCGAGGCAGCGTCCGTAGGCCACCTCGTGAGGGGCGCGGCCGGCGACGTCCCAGCGGTCCCCGCTCCCGGGCCGCCGCGTACAGGGCCGACCCGCTCCAGCCCCGGTGAGGACGTCGCCGGCCCCGTCCAGTCCCATGGCCCGCACCTCCTCGGCACTGGCGGGGTGACTGAGCACGGGCGGCGCTGCACGGCCAGCTTCTCGGTCAAGAGCGCGTCGAGCCGGGCGGCGACGAGGGCGGGAGGCTGGGCGGTATGCGCCCTGGTCAGGCCGAGGCGACCGTCGCGGGTGACGAGCTGACCTCGTTCGCGCCAGCGTGGCCGCCTCCCGGAGGTAGAGGGGGTTGCCCGCGAGCGCTCGACGAGGAACCGGGCGGCCTCGTCCTCGAGGGTTGATCGCGAGGAGCGCCTCGGCCAGCAGGCGGGAGTCGTGGGCACCGAGGGTCGAGAGCTGGAGCCTCGTGGCAGCGGCGAAGTGGGTCAACCAGGCCGACGGACCGGGCCGGCCCGCCAACACCACGAGGATGGGAAGTGGCGGCGGGTGACCATCTCGGAGATCAGCTCGAGGGTCATCTCGCCGGTCCGCTGTGCGTACGTCGAGCACGACCAGGATGGGCTGTTCGGCGGCTCGGCGGCGAGCAGGCGCCACAGCGCCCAGCTGCTGGAACGGAAGGTGGCCGGGTCGATGCGGCGGAGGGTCGGGTCGAGGCTCGCCGGTGATCGAGCGGACCTTGGCGTCGATCTCGTCATCGCCGGTAGTCCCGAGCTGGCGGACGAGCTCGGCCGCGCCACCCGCGGCCCTCCAGGCTTGCCGTGACCGGGTACGTGGCGCGCGCCACGTGCGCCTCCGACACCCGTCCGCACAGCTCTTCGACCAGCCGAGTGGTGCCGACGCCGACGTCGCCGACGACCAGCACCACGCTGGCCCTCTCGTCCCGTACCGCCCGACGCCACTGGGACTCGAGGAAGGCTGTTTCGTCGTCCTGGTCGACGAGCGGCGACCGGTTGGCCGGGCGGGCCGGGATTGACGGTGTCGATCAGGCCCACCGCCTGGCACACCTCGACGGGCTCTCGCCGACCCTTGACCACGACCGGCCGGTCGCTCGCTGTAGGCCACCCGGTCTGCGGTCGGCGGGCGGTCAGGGGCCCCGACGAGCACTCCGCCCGGCCCGGCCACCTTCTCCAGGCGGGCGGCGACGTTCCTGTGTCGCCGATCACGGTGATGGCCCGCTCGGCACCGACGGCGGTCACCAGGTCTTCGCCGGTGTTGACGCCGATGGAGAAGGCCAGGTCACCGCCGACGTGGCGCATGGCGAGCGCCGCGGCCACCGCCCGCTCGGCATCGTCGCCGTAGGCCACGGGTACGCCGAAGACCGCCATCAGCGAGTCACCCATGTACTTGTCGACGGTGCCTCCATGGTCGGCGACGACCTCGGCCAACCGGTGGAAGGCGGCATTGACGGTGCGGGCCACCGTCGGGGTCGGTCGTCTCGGCCAGGGTGGTGAACCCGACCACGTCGGCGAACAGCACGGTGGCCAGCTTGCGCTCGTCGACCGGGGTGGCGTCGTCGCCGCCGTCGGCCAGGGCCGTGCCGCAGTGGCCGCAGAACCGGTTCTCCTGGGGGTTGGCGGCTTGGCAGGACGGGCAGCTCGTGCCACCGAGCGCCGAGCCGCATCCGCCGCAGTACTGCGACGTCGCCGGGTTCGCCGCCCCGCAGGACGCACAGGCCGCCGGGCGCCCCGAGTCTCTCAGGATGCCGAGGGAGCGTCTGTGACTTGAGCCACCTGCTCGGCCGGAACCCTTGCCGTCGCCATCGAGAGGAGCATCCGCCATG
>JAUJOW010000016.1:33593-44490 GCA_030447445.1 Acidimicrobiales bacterium
CCGACCAGGTGATACCGCGGTTGGTATGTCATCGAGAGGAGCATCCGCCATGGCCCTTCCCCGTCCGAGGTCGTCGCCGGCACCGCCGAGGAGCTGCGCCGGTTCGAGGAGCTGATCCGCTCCCTCGACGAAGGGGCGTGGGGAAGGCCACGGCGCTGCGAGGGGTGGTCGGTGGCCGATGTACTGCGCCCACGTCACCGGCCAGCTGGCCGACATCGCCGCCGGGCGGCTGGCCGAGCTGGGCCAGCCCGAGACGCCGGCCCGGCACGCCGCCGAGCGCGTCGCGGCCGGGGCCGAGACGCGGTGGCCGACGAGCTCCATGCCGCCGCCAAGGTCGGCAACGACCTGGCCGCCAGCTTCGACGGCGCGGCGTGGGACGGCCCGGCGCCGGCGGCCATCCCCTGGCACGCTGGGGAAGGAGTCGAGGCGATCTGGTACGACACCTACGTCCACGCCGAGGACATCCGGGATGCGTTGGGCCTGGAGCCGGCGAGGGGGCCTGGTCTCCGTGCCGCCGTCTCCCACCTGGCCGACCTCCTCTCCCGGGAGGGATGGGGGCCGGCCACCCTCGCCCTCGACGACGTGGAGGAGCTCCCGGTGAGCGGGGGTGGCGGCCGGCGGGTGACCGGTGACCCGCTTGACGCTTCGTCCTGGTCGCCACCGGTCGCGCCGATCCCGCGCTGGCCGGGTTGGACGAGACGGTCAACGTCTACCGCTCGCCCTGATCAGGACCAGGAGGGCAGTTGCCGGCTCGGCCACCACGGACCACCTCGAGCCTGTGGGCCCGGTGACCGAGCCGATCGACCGGGGCGAGACCCGGCGGCTGCACGACGCCATGCCCTTCGCCGGCGTGGTCGGCGTCGAGGCGCTCGCTTCGGGCCCCGAGGAGGTGCGGGCCCGCCTCGAGTGGGACGCCACCCGCTGCACGCCGCCGGTGTCCTCCACGGGGGCGCGCTCGCCGAGCCTGGCCGACGTGGTGGGGAGGGCTGCGCCTTCCTCAACCTGCCCGAAGGTGCGACCGCCACGACGACCATCGAGTCGAAGACCAACTTCCTGCGGGCCGTGCGCCAGGGCCACGTCGACGCCGTGGCCCGGCCCCTCCACGTCGGCCGCCGGGTCCTGGTCATCGAGACGGACCTTTTCGACGCCGAGGACCGGCGCGTGGCCAAGGTGGTCCAGAGCCAAGCCGTCCTGCAGTGACCGTCGGGATCGGGCGCCGGCGGCGGCGGCCGGGTCACAGGGTCGCCACCGGGCTCGTCGTACGATGGCCACCGCGGCCACCAAAGCGGAGCAGTCCGAGGCAACCCGCGGCGCCCTCGTCCGAGCGGCGGAGAAGCTGTTTGCCGAGCGGGGCTACGCCAACACCTCGACCCGAGGCCGTCGTCCGCGCGCGCCGGGGTGACCCGCGGCGCGCTCTACCACCACTTCCACGACAAGACCGCCCTCTTCCAGGCCGTGTACGAGGCCCTCGAGGAGCGGCTGGTCGAACAGGTTTCGGCCCATGTCGCCGGTCGATCCGACCCCATCGAAGCGCTGCGCCGAGGAGCGGAGGGCTTCCTCGACGCCTGTCTCGACCCGGCCGTCCAGCGCATCGTGCTCCTCGAGGGACCGAGCGTCCTCGGGTGGGAGCGGTGGCGGGAGATCGACCAGGCCTACTTCCTCGGGCTCGTCACGCTCTCCCTCGAAGCCGCCGCCGAAGCCGGGGCCATCCGAGCCTCGGCCATCGAGCCGCTGGCCCACATCCTCATGGGCGGTCTGGTGGAGGCGGCCATGCTCCTGGCCAGCGCCAGCGAGGCCGACCGAGCCCGCCGCGACGTCGGCGCCGCCGTCGACCTGATGATCGACGGGCTGCGCCCGACCGACCCTGTCGCCCCCCGACGCCGGCGCTCCTGACCGACACCCCGCTGTCCACCGATCAGGACGGCGAGGCGATCTGGTCCTCGGCGGCGCTGATGATCGCCTGCAGGTGCAGCCCGCGGTGGACGTCGAGCGGGTGGCCGCCACCCCGCTGCACGGTGTCGGCGAACTCACGGCGCAGCGATGCGAAGGCGTCGGGTCCGACGGCAGCGGCGCAGTCGACGCTGCGGGACCCGGCCGGCCCGAACAGCTCGACGGCGGCGACGTGGGGCTCGACGGTCGCCGTGGCACAGAGCGACGCCTCGCTCGACCGACCCCCTTCGTGGTCGAGCAGCAACCCCGCCCAACCCTTCGGGTCGCCGTGGGCCCGAACGCCCTCCACCGCACCGAGCGCAGCGTCGAGGAGGTCGACGACGTGGGGGCCGAGGTCCAGCAACGGCCCCCGCTCGAGCCGCCACGGCGTGGCGAACGGGCCGCCCAGGAACGCCGAGGAGATGAACGCCGCCCTGCCCCCGGCGGCGTCGAAGCCCTCCGCGTCGGCCAGGAAGTCGCGCACCGCCGACGAGTAGCGCCACGACAGCACCAGCTGTGAGGCCACACCGTGCTGGCCGACGATGTCGGCCAGCTGGCGGGCGGAGTCGAGGTCGCCGGCGATCGGTTTGTCCAACAGCAGCGCCTTCCCGGCCCCCGCCGCCACCGCGGCCATCGCCGCCTGCACCATCGGAGGCACTGCGAACGCGACCGCCTGGCACGAGTCGAGGAGCGCCTCGAAGCGGTCGAACGCGGGTGCCTGCCAGGCGCCGGCCAGGTCGGCCGCCGCCTCCGCACGCCGGGCCCACACGCCGGCCAGCCGGGTCTCGGGCCCGGTGGCCAGCATCGGGGCGTGCATCTGCCTCGCCCACGGGCCTGCCCCCACCAGCCCGACCTCGACCGACGCCACCGGATGCGACGGTAGCGGTCGGTGACCCGGCCGCCGCTGTCGAACGGCCACGTCGTTACCATGCCCCGATGGCGGTCGACCGGTCCCGAGGCGAGCCGATCCGGGTGGCCGTCGTCGGCCTCGGCATCGGACGCATGCACGTGCTGGCCTACAAGCAGCTCCGGTCGCACTACCGGGTGGTGGCGGTCTGCGACGTGGACGGCGGCCGGGCCGAGGAGGTGGCCGGCTGGTTGCGCGACGTGCGGGCGGCCACCGATCTCGCCGCCGTGCTGGACGCCGATGACGTCGACGTCGTCGACCTCTGCACGCCGCCGCACCAGCACCGGGAACAGATCGAGACCGCCCTGCGGGCGGGCAAGGACGTCATCTGCGAGAAGCCGCTCGTCGGCTCGCTGCGCGAGCTCGACGAGCTGGCCGCCATCGCCGCCGAGACGGGCAGGACGGTCATGCCCATCCTCCAGTACCGCTTCGGCCACGGCATCCAGCGGCTGTCGCACCTGGTCGGCCTCGGCCTGGCCGGGCGGCCGTACGTGGCCAACGTGGACGTGGCCTGGCGCCGCGGCGCCGACTACTACGCGGTGCCGTGGCGGGGCCGGTGGGAGACGGAGCTGGGCGGGGTCCTGCTCTCCCACGCCCTGCACGCCCTCGACATGGCCCTCTTCGTGCTGGGCCCACCCTGCGCGGTGTGGGCCCGGACGGCCACGCTGGTGAACGACATCGAGGTGGAGGACAGCGCCGTGGTCACGCTCCGCTTCCGATCGGGAGGCCTGGCCACCCTGTCGGCCACGCTGGGCTCGGCGGCGGAGATCTCCCGGCACCGGTTCTCCTTCGAACACCTCTCGGCCGAGTCGGGCACGGATCCGTACACGAACGGCGCCGAACCGTGGGTGATCACCCCGGCGTCGCCCGATCGGGGAGCCGAGATCGAGGCCGCCCGCGCCGCCCTGGAGCTGGGCCACGAGGACTACGCCGGGCAGCTCGAGCGGTGGGCCGGCGCTCGCGCCCTCGGCGAGCCGCCGCCGGTCACCCTGGCCGACGCCCGCAGCCTCCTCGAGGTGGTGACGGCGATGTACGTGTCCGCACGCGAGGATCGGGAGGTGGCGCTCCCCTTCCCCGACGACGATCCCGCCCTCGACGGCTGGCAACCGTGAGCGATCCGCAGCCCGTGCCGGTCGAGTGGTCCGACGGGGCCGTGGAGGTGGGCGGGTGCTGGACGTACCGGTGGGGCGCCCGCAAGCGTCCCCACCTGCACCCGGTGGCCACACCGGCCGGCCTCGTCCTCACCCGAGACGCCCCCGAGGACCATCCCTGGCACCACGGCCTGTGGTTCACGATCAAGTTCGTGGACGAGGACAACTTCTGGGAGGAGATGCCCCCTACGGCGTGCTCCGCCACGACGGGCCCCCCGAGGTCGACCACCAGGGCGACGGCGGGGTGCGGGTGCAGGGCCGGCTGCGGTGGATCCGCCCCGACCGGGAGACCGTGGCCCTCACCGAGCGGCGGGTGCTCACCCACCGGCCCTCGCCGCCGACGCCTACGCCATCGACCTCGACACCACGCTGACCGCGAGCACGGCGGTGCGACTCGACCGGACCCCGTTCACGACCTGGGGTGGCTACGGGGGCCTGTCCCTGCGGGGCCCGGGCGACCTCCGGGACACCAGGCTGCTGCTGGCCGACGGGTCGACCCACGACCGCGCCATCGGCGAACCCTCGGCGTGGTGCGACCTCTCCGGCACCGTCGGTGCCGACGGGGCCGACGCACCGGCCGGTCTGGCCATGCTCGACCACCCCGCCAACCGCCGCCACCCGGTGCCCTTCTACGCGAGCACCCGGGCCGCCACCTACGGCGACGAGGGCTGGTCGAACTTCTGCAACGCCGCCTTCCTGTTCCACGAACCGCTCGACCTCGACGGCGGCGAGGAGCCTGCGCTGCGGTACCGGGTGATCGTCCACGACGGCCTGTGGGACCACGACCGGCTGGCGGCGGCCTACGACGACTGGCTGGCGTCGTGACCGCCGGCGCCGATGGCGGCGCAGCACCGACCGACGACCGTGCCGACCGTGCCGACGGCGCCGACGGCGCCGTTCCCGGCGGTCACCGAGCGCCGGCGGGGGCGCCGCCCTTCCCCGGTGGGATCGCCGTCAGCCACCTGCGGGTGTACGCCAGCGAGGCGAGCGACGGTCTGGCGGGAGGGACGCCCCACTGTCACACGGCCTGCACCGAGGCATACGCGGTGGTGGCCGGCCACGGCCGGGTCCACACCCTCGGCGGGGATGGCTTCCGGGAGACCCCGATCGAGGCCGGGTCGTTCGTGTGGTTCACCCCCGGGACGATCCACCGCCTGGTGAACGACTCCGGGACGCTCGAGATCCTCGTGCTCATGCAGAACGCCGGCCTGCCCGAGGCCGGGGACATGGTGATCACCTTCCCCGACGTGGTGCTGGCCCAGCCCGACCGGTACCAGGCCGCCGCCGCCCTGCCCCCGACCTCGGCCACGACGGCGGGGACGACGGTGCCGTGCGAGCCCGGCGGGAGCACGCCGTGGAGGGGCTCACCGCTCCTCGACGGCGGCCCCAACGCCCTCGCCCGGTTCCACCGCCGGGCGGCCGCCCTGGTGCAGCCCAAGGTCGACCGCTGGCGGCCGGTCTGGGAAGCCGGTCCCCTTGCCGCCGCCGAGACCACCGGACGGCACCTGGCCGCGCTCGCCGCCGGGGACCCCGGCCACCTCGGCGCCGGCGAGACGCACGCGCTGCCCCCACCGCCCGGCGAACGCCGCTACGGGTGCTGTGGCACCCTCGGCGTCTTCCTCCCCGCCTGACCGCCCCTTCTCCGTGCCGGGACGACCAGTCGATGGTTCTCCCGGCACGGAGAACGGACCATGTCCGCCGGCCTGACCGTGCACCGGCGTCCGGGTTCGGGAGTTGTGTGGTTCCCGATGTCGTCAGGCGGTGGCCCAGACGAGCACCTCGGCGCCACCGTCGCCGGCCCGGAGGCGGGGGGCTGCCCGCAGCCACGAGGCGGACGGCGTCGCCCTCCTGCAAGGGGTTGGTCCCGTCGAGCCCCTCGAGCCTGGCGGAGCCAGCGGCTACGAAGAGGTGGACGTGGCGGGCATCGGGGACGTCCACGACATCGGCGGGCCGGAGCCGCCCACCCCACAGCACGGCGTCGCGCTGGCGGATGGAGATGGCGGCGTCGTGGCCCTGGCCCGAGGCGATGGGCACCAGCCCGCCCTGGTCGAGCTCGGCGTTGATGTCGAGCTGCTGGTACGCCGGGTCCACCGACGGCGTGTCGGGTGGGACCCACATCTGCACGAGGTGGACGTCGGTCCCCGACGAAGGGTTCATCTCCGAGTGCCAGATGCCGGTGCCGGCGCTCATCCGCTGGGCCAGCCCGGGGTACAGCAGGCCACGGTGGCCTTCGGAGTCCTTGTGCTCCAGCTCACCGGAGAGCACCCACGTCACGATCTCCATGTCCCGGTGGGGGTGGGTCGAGAAGCCGGTGCCGGCGGCGATCCAGTCGTCGTTGCTGACGAGCAGCAGACCGTGACCGGTCTCGGCCGGGTCGTAGTGGTGGCCGAAGCTGAAGCTGTGCCGGGAGTCGAGCCAGCCGGTCCGGGTGTGGAACCGGTCGGCGGATCGTCGCACGTCCATGGTGACGGGCATGAGCGCTCCTGTGGGTCTGGTTGCCCTCCCCAACCTTGTTGCGTACGCAACTATTCCCGATGAGGCCCCGGGTCAGGCGGCAGCGCGGTCGGTGGCGACGATGAGCACGTCGCACCGGGCCCGGTGGGCGATGCGGTTGGGCACCGACGGCTTGACGTAGCCGGGCAGACCGCTCATCCCCTTGTTGCCGACCACGATCACGTCGGCGCCGACCTCGTCGGCCACCGCGAGCAGGACGTCGACGGGATCACCGAGGCGGGCGTGCTGGGTGGTCTCGACCCCACCGGGCACCAACGCCGCCGCCCGCTGCAGCACGCTCTCGGCCGCCGGCCCCGGGGTGGCCATCCAACGAAGCTCGAGGGGCACCGACTCGAGCTGGTCGCGAAGGTCCCGGTTCGACCGGCCGAACGCGATGACGAGGTGGAGGCGGGCCCCCTCGGCTCGGGCCAGGGCCGCAGCCCGGCGGACGGCGGCGTCGGCGGTCGCCGAGCCGTCGGTGCCGACGATGATGGCGGGCATGGTCATGCGTACGACGGTACCCGTTCCGCTTGCTGCAGCAAGCGGAACGTGACCAGGTTCACAAGCGGCCCACGGCCGACCCGGCCGACCAGGACCGTCAGCTCTCCTCGGACAGCTCGCCGGCGAGGATGGAGGTGTTCTCCGAGACCGGCACACCGCCGGCCACCTCCTCGGTGATGGCCATGTTGGTCAGGCCCTGTCGATCAGCGCTGAAGGGCACGACCCGGGAACGGCCGTCGAAGGTCCCGAGGGAGATGGTCTGCTTGCCGACCAGGCCCCAGAGCTGGTAGGTCCGGTCCTCGGGCAGGGCGGGCAGGTCGTCGGCGAACAGGAAGCCCTCGCCGTCGTCGTTGACGGCGACCGGGACGACGATCCGGGCGTCGGAGGACCGCAGCTCGCCGGTGCGGGAGCCGGGGTCGACGAGCGCGGAGCTGGCCGCCCGGGAGAGCGCGTCCTGGGACACGGTCCCCTGCAACCGGTCGAGGCGGGAATCCTGGCGGATGACGACGACGCCGAGGACGGCGATCACGACCACCGCCGCCACCGCCGCCAACCCCATGGCCCGTCCTGCGATGCGACGCCGCCGGCTGAGGTCGGTGGAGGCGTGCGGGGGAAGGGGGAGGCTCGGCCAGCCGCAGCCGTAGTTGGGGTGGAGCCGGCTCCAGCGCCTCGACGATGCGCTCCCACACCCCCTCGGGGGCGGGGGCCCCGCCGTGGCCGATGAGTGCCGCCACCTCGCGGAACTCGACCACCTCGGCCCGGCATCGCGGGCACTCGCGGAGGTGGAGCTCGACGAGCTCGCGCTCCTCACCGTCGACGGCGTGCAGGGCATAGGCGCCCAGCAGCTCTGCGATCTCGTCGTGCGAGCGGGGCGCGGTCATGGCTGACTGCCGACCCCGGAGGCGGTCAGATCGTCTCGGAGCCGCCGTAGACCGGCTCGGATGCGGCTCTTCACCGTGCCCTCGGGCTGTTCGAGGATGGTGGCCACCTCACGGTAGGTGTGTCCCCCGAGGTAGGCCAGCTCAATGGCCTGGCGCTCGTTGACCGGCAGCTTGGACACCGCCGCCTTCACCTGCTCGGCCACGGTGAGGTCCCACACCTCGTGCTCGAGGTCATAGCCACCCTCGGCCGACTTCAACAGCTCGCGCTCCTCCCGCCGACGTCGGGAGGATTCGGAGCGCAACAGGTCGACGGCCCTCCCGTGGCACTGGGCCAGGAGGTAGGAGCGCAGCGTGCCCCGCTCGGGGTCGAACTTCTCGGGGCCGTTCCACAGCCGGAGGAACACCTCCTGCACGATCTCCTCGGCGAGCATCAGGTCGACCAGGATGCGACGGGCGAGGCCGAAGACCGCCCCGGCGTGGCGCCGGTACGCCTCGGCGAGGGCGTCGGCGTGGTAGCGGCCGATGGCGACGACGAGAGCAGCGTCGCTCGCGTCGTGGAACTCCAGATCGGCCATGCCTGTCCCTTGTTCGACGCCGGGCCCCCCTGGATGACCGGGGCGCCGTCGTCACGGCCCGGGCGCCGCACGAAGGCGGCCACCGTCTCGACGTGGGCGGTGTTGGGGAACAGGTCGACGACGGTGGCATCGGCGAGCTCGTAGCCGGCCGCCACCAGGTGGCCGGCGTCGCGCCCAGCGCGGCGGGGTCACAGCTCACGACCACGACGAGCTGGGCACCGGTGGCCGCCACGGCGGCCACCCCTCCCGACCGGAGCCCGGCCCGGGGCGGGTCGGCGACAACCACATCGGCCGTCGACGGGCGCCACCGCTCGAAGGAGGACCGCACCACCCGGACCCGGTCACGGGCCAGGTTGACACGGGCGTCGGCTACGGCGGCGCGGTCGCGCCCACCGCGACCACCCGCCGGCCGGCCCCGGCGCCGCCGGCGAACAGGCCGACCCCCGTGCACAGGTCGACGAGGGTAGCGGCGTCGGGGACGTGGGCCTCGACGGCCTCGGCGACGGCGGCCACCAGCGCCTCGGCACCATCGGGGCGGACCTGGAAGAAGGACCGGGCGGAGATGCGCCACCGGCGGCCGGCGACCTCCTCGTGGAACCAGGCCCGCCGGCCCCGGGCCAGCTCGTCGGAGCCGACCACCCGCACGTCGTCGGGAAGCCGCAGCCCGACGGCGCCGGGGTGGGCGATCACCAGGCGCTCACCGGTGCGGGCCCCGGCCCGCAGGACCACCGCGGCGGCGTCACCGAACCGGCCATCGACGATCAGCTCGGCGAGCAGTGGGTGGGCGACCAGGCAGTCGTCGACGGCGAGCGCATCATGGGAGCGGCGGCGCCGGAACCCGGCCCGGCCGTCGACGACGATGGCCTTCACCGTGGTCCGGTAGCGCTCCGTCGGGAGGTCGGGGCCCTGCCGCACCCCGGGATCGGCGATGCCGCCGAAGCGGGCGAGGGCGTCGGCCACCATGGTCGCCCGAAACCGGCGTTGGTCGGCCGGCGCCACGTGCTGCCACCCGCAGCCCCCGCACCCGTCGGCAACATGAGGGCACGGCGGGGGACGGCGATCAGGGGACGGCGTACGAACCTCGACGGTCACGGCCCGGGCGAAGCTGCGGTGCTCCTCGGTGATCGCCGCCCGGACCCGTTCGCCGGGAAGGGCACCGGCGACGAAGACCACCCGGCCGTCGTCGGCGCGGGCCACGGCGTCGCCTCCCGCCGCCATCCCGGTGACCTCCAGCTCGAGCCGGTCCGGCTGCGGACCGGGGCCGGGCGGCCGCCGATCGGTGCTCACCGGTGAGGCCGCCACGGGGACAGCGTACGATGCGGTGGTGCCCGGCTCCGCTCCCGCCCGCCCTGTCTCCATCGTCCCGTCCGTGCTGCCGGCCGACTTCGCCCGGCTCGGTGAGGAGTGCGCCGCCCTCGAGAAGGCCGGCGTGGACCGCATCCAGTGGGACGTCATGGACGGCCGGTTCGTGCCCAACCTGACCCTCGGTCCCGACATCATCGCCGCCTGCCGACCGCACGTGACGGTGCCGTTCGAGGCGCACCTGATGGTCGAGGCGCCCGACGAGCTCGTCCCCCGCTACGTCGAGGCCGGTTGCGCGCTGCTGATCGTCCACGCCGAGGCCTGCCGCCACCTGCACCGCACGCTGGCTGCCATCGCCGAGGCCGGCGCCGCCGCCGGCGTCGCCCTCAACCCGGCCACGCCGGCGTCGGCGGTGGCCCACGTCCTCGACCTCGTCGAGCTGGTGCTGGTCATGACCGTCAACCCCGGCTTCGGTGGCCAGCGCTACATCGCCACCATGGAACCGAAGATCGCCGAGGTCCGCGGGATGATCCTCGACGGCGACCATGACGTCGACGTCGAGGTCGACGGGGGCATCGCCGCGGACACCATCGCCGGCGCCGCTGCGGCCGGCGCCAACATCCTGGTAGCCGGCAGCGCGCTCTTCCGCGACCCCGAGGGCCTGGAGCACGCAGTGGAAGACTTGCGCACAAGGGCCACGGCCGCCGTCGCCTGAGCTGCGCTGGGTCGAGCGGTGCGGTGCCCACGGCGAGCGGCGCGGGCGGTCGGAGCGGTCAGCGATACTGAGCCGGTGCGCCGCCCCGCTGCCCTCCTGGCCCTCGCCGGCCTGTTGATCGGCGTCACCGGGGGGTGTGCCGCCTCCTCGGGCAGCAAGGAGGAGTTCTGTGCCGCGCTCCCCCGCGCCACCGCCGTGTTCGAGCTGATCTCGGGCTTCGACACCGCCGACCCGAGCCGCCTGGAGCAGCGGATCGAGGAGGGGATCGAACGCTTCCGGGAGCTCGAGCGGGCGGCGCCCCGTGATCTCCGCCCCGACGTGGCCAGGGTGACCGAAGCGGCCGAGCGGATCCTGGCGGCGGTGAAGGACCATCCCGACGACCCGGCCGCGGTCCGGCGGGACCTGGCCAACGACAGCCGGGCCCTCACGAGGGCCGGCCCGGC
>JAUJOW010000016.1:44590-50423 GCA_030447445.1 Acidimicrobiales bacterium
GCCTCGACCATCTCCTGGCGGCGGAGGATGACGTCGTCGACGATGCCGTACTCCTTGGCCTGCTCGGCGGTGAACCACCGGTCCCGCTCGGAGTCCTCCTCCACCTGCTCGACCGACTGGCCGGTGTGTTCGGCGATGCGCTGGGCCATGATCCGCTTCGTGTAGATCATCTGCTCGGCCTGGATCTTGATGTCCGACGCCTGGCCCTGGAAGCCACCGGAGGGCTGGTGCATCATGATCCGGGTGTGGGGCAGGGCGTAGCGCTTGCCCGTGGCGCCGGCGCACAGCAGGAACTGACCCATCGACGCCGCCAGCCCCATGCAGATGGTGCCCACGTCGGGGCTGACGAGCTGCATGGTGTCGTAGATGGCCATGCCCGAGGTGACCGAGCCGCCCGGGGAGTTGATGTAGAGCCAGATGTCACGGGAGTTGTCCTCCCCCTCGAGGAAGAGCAGCTGGGCGGTGATGAGGTTGGCGATGTGGTCGTTGACCTCGGTGCCGAGGAACACGATGCGGTTGCGGAGCAGCCGGTTGTAGACCTCGCTCTGCGGGTCGAACCCGGGACCCTGGGCGAGGGGGAAGGAAGGGGGTGGCGATGCCATAGGGGCGCCAGGCTACCGGGCGACCCCCGAGCGGAGCGCGGTGCCGGCGGTGGGAGTCGAACCCACACTGCACGCGCCCTAAACGCGCCGCCTCTGCCGTTGGGCTACGCCGGCTCGACCCGAGCGTAGGGCGACCTCAGCGGTTGGTGGCGCGGACCAGCCAGCGCAGCTTGCCGGCCTTGGCGAAGGCGGCTTCGGCGGCGAGCTGGCCGACGCTCGTGGCCAAGGTCGGGTACACGTGGACCAGACCGGCGAGCGTGGGCAGCTTCATCCCCTCGCGGATGGCCAGGGCCAGCTCGTGGATCAGCTCGCCGGCCGCGGGAGCCAGCACGTGGGCACCGACCAGCCGGTCCTTCACCGTGACCAGCACGATGGCTCCGTCGGTGGTGCTCTCGGCCCGCGCCCGATCGGAGTGGTCGAGGCCGAGGCGCCACACGGAGACGTCGTCGCCGTGGCGTTCGGTGGCCTCGGCCGAGGTGAGCCCTGCGTGGGCAAGCTCCGGATCCGTGAAGGTGCACCACGGCACCATCTCGTCGGCCTTGCCCTTGCCCGGGAAGAACATGTCTCGCACGGCCCGCACCGCCTCGTAGCCGGCGGAGTGGGTGAACAGGTGGCGACCGGCCACGTCGCCGACGGCGTACACCGACGGCACCGAGGTCCGCATCCGCTCGTCGACCGCCACCCCCTTGGGGCCGGTCCCCACACCGAGGGCGTCGAGGCCGAGGTCCTCCAGGTTCGGGCGCCGGCCGACGGCGACGAGCAGCTCGTCGGCCCGCCATGTGCTGGGTCGCCCGGACTCGGTGCCGTGGACGATCTTCACGCCCGACTCGACGGTGACCCGCTCGGTCGTCACGCCGGTGCGCAGGTCGACCCCTTCAGCCACCAGCTCGGCGGTGAGGGCCTCGACAAGTGAGGGTTCGTCGCGGGGCAGGATGCCGGCGCCCTTCTGCAACACGGTGGTGGCCACGCCGAGTCGGGTGAAGGCCTGGGCCATCTCCACGGCGATGGGTCCGCCGCCGATCATCACCACGCTGCCCGGCGCCCGCTCGAGCTCGAAGACGTTCTCACTGGTGAGGTAGCCGGCGTCGCGGAGGCCCTCGACGTCGGGTTCGGCAGGGCGGCTGCCGGTGCACACGAGGACGTACCGGGCGACGAGGCGGCGCACGCCGTCGACCAGCACCTCGTGGGGGCCGGTCAGGTGAGCCGTGCCCACGATGACGTCGACGCCCAGGCCCTCGAAGCGCTCGGCGTTGTCATCGGTGGCGGCGATCGACGCTTGCACGGCGCGGATCCGGTCCCAGACCGCCTGGGTGTCGATGTCCGGGTCGAGCGGGGGGAGGCCGTAGCGATCGGCGTGGCGCATGGTGTGGGCCGCCTTCGCCGAGGCCAGCAGGGCCTTGCTGGGCACGCAGCCGGTCCACAGGCAGTCGCCACCGACCCGGTCCCGCTCGACCACGGCCACCCGCGCGCCGATGGTGGCGGCGAGCTCGGCGGCGACCATCCCGCCCGACCCCATCCCGATGATGACGAGGTCGTAGCGCTCTGCCATCGCTTGGCCCTCTCCCCTCGGTCTCCGGACCGGTCACCGACGAGGCGCCAGTACAGCACCTACGGTGCGCGCCGATGGACCTGCACGACCTGCCCACCCCGGCGCTGATCGTCGAGGTCGACGCCTTCGACCACAACGTGGCCACGATGGCCGCGGCCTTGCCCGGCGACCGGCTCCGTCCCCACGTCAAGGCGTTCAAGTCGACGGCGCTGGCTCACGAGCTGGCCGTCGCAGGGCACCTCGGCTTCTGCTGCGCCACCACCAGGGAGATGGCGGGCATGGCCGCCGCCGGGCTCGGCCACGATCTCCTCCTGGCCAACGAGACCCTCGACGTGCGCCGGCTGCAGGCGCTCACCACTGGGGCCGACGCCCGCATCACCGTGGCCGTCGACTCCGCCGAGACCGTCGAGGCAGCAGCGCGGGGCGGTGTCGGTGAGGTCCTGATCGACGTTAACGTCGGCCTGCCCCGCTGCGGTTGCCGGCCCGAGGAGGCCGGACGGCTGGCCGACAAGGCCCGGTCCCAGGGGCTCGAGGTGCGGGGGGTCATGGGCTATGAGGGGCACCTCATGACCGCGCCGGAGGACGAGAAGGCGGCCCGGGTCGAGCGGGCGATGGCCAAGCTGACCGCCGCCCAGGAGGCCGTCGGGGGCGACGTCGTCTCGGGGGGCGGCACCGGCACCTTCGCCGTCAACCGGTGGTGCACCGAGATCCAGGCCGGGTCCTACACGCTCATGGACACCCACTACGGCGCCACCGACCTGCCGTTCCGCCAGGCCCTGTTCCTGTGGCTCACGGTTGTGTCGGTGAACAGGTCGGCGGGCTACGCCGTGGCCGACGGCGGGCTCAAGGCGCTGGGCATGGACCACGGCAACCCCACCGTGGTGGGCGGCGAGGTCTGGTACTGCTCCGACGAGCACACCACCTTCGGGCCGGGCGAGGGTGGCACGCTGCCGGCCGTGGGCGACCGGGTGCGGGTGGCGCCGGCCCACGTCGACCCGACGGTGGCCTACCACCCGCGCATGCACGTCGTCCGAGGCGACGAGGTGGTCGACGACTGGGCGGTCGACCTCCGGGGCTGGTGATCAGCGTCGGGGTGGTTCCTCGGCCAGGACGGACAACAGGGCACGGAAGGCCCGACCACGGTGGCTCAGCGCCTGCTTCTCGGTGACGGTCATCTCTGCGAACGTCCGCCCGTCTCCTTCGGCGGGCACCATGACCGGGTCGTAGCCGAAGCCGCCGGTGCCGACCGGCTCCAGGGCGACCGTGCCGTCCACCGTGCCCCGGACCACGTGCTCACGCCCGTCGGGCCACACCGCCGCCGCCGCGCACACGTAGCGGGCGGTGCGAGCGTCGGCCGGCACCCCGTCGAGCGCTCGCAGCAACGACGGGATCCACTCACCCTCGGGCACCCACCGGGCCGAGCGCACCCCGGGCTCGCCTCCGAGGGCGTCGACCTCGATGCCGGAGTCGTCGGCCAGCACGAGCACGCACGGGGGCTCCGCCCCCGTGCGTGCTCGAGACACGGCGCCGGCAGCGGCCGCCCTGGCCTTGATGAGCGCGTTCTCCTCGAACGTCTCCCCGGTCTCCTCGACTTCGACATCCTCGGCCACCACCTCCCACCCGGGGCCGAGGATGCCAGCCACCTCCGAGACCTTGTGCGGGTTGCCGGTGGCCAGCACCACCGGCACCGGCTCGCCCCTGGACACGGTCAGGCCACGGTCAGGACGGGGACCGGCGAAGGGCGGGGGCCTCGGCCACCATCTCGGCCTGCAGGGCCATGATCTCGGCGATGCCGAGCTCGGCCAGGACCAACAGGTCGTCGAGTTCGCCTCGGGTGAAGGGGAGGCCTTCGGCGGTGCCCTGCACCTCGACGAACCGGTCGCCGGCCATCACCACGTTCATGTCGACGTCGGCTCCGGCATCCTCGACGTAGGCCAGGTCGAGCATCGGGACGCCGCCGACCACGCCCACCGAGATGGCGGCGCAGGCCTGGGTCAAGGGGTGGGCGCCGATGCTGCCGGCCTTCACCAGACGGGCGAGCGCGTCGTGCAGCGCCACCCACCCACCACAGATCGACGCCGTCCGCGTACCGCCGTCGGCCTGGAGCACATCGCAGTCGACGATCACCTGGCGCTCGCCGAGAGCGGCCATGTCGCACACCGCCCGGAGCGACCGGCCGATGAGCCGCTGGATCTCCTGGGTCCGGCCCGACGGACGGCCGTCCTTCACCTCGCGACGGATCCGCTCGGCCGACGCCCCCGGCAGCATGGAGTACTCGGCGGTGACCCAGCCCTTGCCCCGCCCCCGCATCCAGCGGGGCACGTCTTCGTCGATCGACGCCGTGCACAGCACCCGCGTGCGCCCGAAGGAGACGAGCACCGACCCGGCGGCGGCGTCGGTGTAGTCCCGCTCGAAGCTGATCGGCCGCAGCTCGTCGGCACGGCGGCCGTCGTGTCGCATCGGCGGCACGCTACCCGCACTGTTCCCGTCCTTCGGCCGCCGCCGCCGCGAGCGGCTGGCTCAGACGTCCACCGACCCCACCACCGCCCTGGCTGCGACCGCTTCGCGGTCACGGTCATATCTCGTGGGTGTCGCCGGCGATGGCGACGGTGATCGGCCCGTCGTAGGTGGTGGCCGCCTCGGCCTGCCTGGCCACCGGGTCCGAACCAGGGGCCAGGTGGGTGAGCACCAGCCGCCGAGCCCCGGCGGCGGCGGCCATCGTCCCGGCCTGGCGGCCGCTCAGATGCGGCGCGTCGCCCTCCCGTTCGGCGGCCAGCGTCGCCTCGCACAACACCAGGTCGACGCCACCGCCGTCGAGCACCAGGCCGGCGAGGGTGAACCGGGGGCCGGTGTCGGAGGTGTAGACGAGGCTGCGGCCCCCGTGGCCGACCCGCACGGCGAGGGTCTCGACCGGGTGGTCGGTGCGGGCGAAGCTGCAGTGGAGATCGCCGATGTCGAGGCTGTCGCCTGAGGTGGCCACCTCCCAGCCGAAGGTAGGAGCGGCGCCGCCGGTGATCTGGTCGACGAGGTCGCGAACCTCGGCGGTGCTCACCACCCGCAGCCCTTCGATGCCGACGCCGAAGCGCAGGGCGTTGCGCAGCACCGGCAGCTCCAGGCAGTGGTCCGGGTGGACGTGGGTGACGATGACGGCGTCCAGGTCGGCCAGGGCGACGTGGCGCTGGAGGGCGGACAGGGTGCCGGAACCGGCGTCGATCCACACCGAGGTGGTGGCGCTGCGCAGGAGGTAGCCGCTGCACGCTCCGCCCGGCCCGGCGTAGGTGCCGTCGCAACCGAGGATGGTGAGGGTCAGGCCCACGGGGTCCGCTCGACGGTGTCGAGCTCGGGCCCGAGAAGCCGGGACCCCAGCCGCCGGAACCAGTCGACGTCGCCCGAGGACAGGAACCGGTGGCGGGCCGGCCTTCGGCCGGGGGCCCGCCGGCCGACGCCACCACCGCCGGCATCGTCTCCTCCTGCGTCCTCGCCGAGCAGCGCGGCGCGGACCTCGAAGGCGGTCTCGTCGGCCGACGACACCAGCACCACCACACGCCCCCTCACGTCGGCGTTGGTCCGGGGCAGGGAGGGGGTGTGGGTGCAGGCGGGCCGCAGGGGGTCGGCCTTCGCCTCGACCACGGGGGCCCGCAGCCGCTCGGCCACCCCGTGCACCTCGTCGGGCCCGGTGTCG
>JAUJOW010000017.1 GCA_030447445.1 Acidimicrobiales bacterium
TGGGAGAGGATGGAGAGTGACCAGCACCGATCCGGCATCGAGCCTGGCGCGCCTTTCCGTGGCCAGCCGTCATGACCTCCAGGTCATGAACTACCTCGTGCCCACCGTCGTCGAGCAGACCAACCGGGGCGAGCGGGCCTTCGACCTGTACTCCCGCCTGCTCAAGGAACACATCATCTTCCTGGGCACGCCGATCGACGACACGATCGCCAACCTCACCTGCGCCCAGCTGCTGCACCTCGAGTCGGAGAACCCCGACAAGGACATCAACATCTACATCAACAGCCCCGGTGGCGACATCACCGCCCTGTTCGCCATCTACGACACGATCCAGTACGTCAAGCCCGACATCACCACCATCTGCTTCGGCCAGGCGGCGTCGGCGGCGGCGGTGCTGCTGGCGGCGGGCACGCCGGGCAAGCGGCTGGCCCTGCCCCACGCCCGGGTGCTGCTGCACCAGCCCTGGGGCCAGGGCGGCGGCCAGGCCACCGACATCGAGATCCAGGCTCGCGAGATCATGCGCATGCGTGAGCTGCTCGACCAGATCCTCGCCACCCACACCGGCCAGACCGTCGAGCGGATCGGGAAGGACACCGACCGCGACTTCGTGCTGTCGGCCGAGCAGGCGAAGGACTACGGCATCATCGACGAGGTGATCTCCGCCCGGGAGCTCGCCGACACCCGCGGTCCGATCACGGCCGCCAGCTGATCCACAACGGGGGAGTTCACGTGGCCAAGTTCGGAGACGGGGGAGAGCTCCTCAAGTGCTCGTTCTGCAACAAGTCGCAGAAGCAGGTCAAGAAGCTCATCGCCGGCCCGGGCGTGTACATCTGCGACGAGTGCATCGATCTCTGCAACGAGATCATCGAGGAGGAGCTGTCGGAGACCTCGGACCTCAGCTTCGGTGACCTGCCGAAGCCGAAGGAGATCTACGACTTCCTGAACGACTACATCATCGGCCAGGACCACGCCAAGAAGATCCTCTCGGTCGCCGTCTACAACCACTACAAGCGGGTGCAGCTCGGCTCCACCCCGGGCCACCACCACGCCGACGACGTCGAGCTGGCCAAGTCCAACATCTTGTTGATCGGCCCCACCGGGTGCGGCAAGACCGAGATGGCCCGCACGTTGGCCCGCATGCTCAACGTGCCCTTCGCCATCGCCGACGCCACCGCGCTCACCGAGGCGGGCTACGTGGGCGAGGACGTCGAGAACATACTGCTCAAGCTGATCCAGTCCGCCGACTACGACGTCAAGAAGGCCGAGACCGGCATCATCTACATCGACGAGATCGACAAGGTGGCCCGCAAGGCCGAGAACCCGTCGATCACCCGCGACGTCTCCGGCGAGGGCGTCCAACAGGCGCTGCTCAAGATCCTCGAGGGCACCTCGGCGTCGGTCCCGCCCCAGGGGGGGCGCAAGCACCCCCACCAGGAGTTCATCCAGATCGACACCACGAACGTCCTGTTCATCTGCGGCGGGGCCTTCGCCGGCATCGAGAAGATCATCGAGAGCCGGGCCGGGGGCAAGGGCGTGGGCTTCGGGGCCGACGTCCGCCGCTCCGACGAGAAGGACATCGGCAGCCTGCTCGCCCAGGTGCTCCCCGAGGACCTCATGAAGTTCGGGTTGATCCCCGAGTTCATCGGGCGCCTCCCGGTGATCGGGGCGGTGTCCAACCTCGACCGCGACGCCCTCGTCCGGATCCTGGTGGAGCCGAAGAACGCCCTGATCGCCCAGTACCGCAAGTTCTTCGAGTTCGAGCACGTCGAGCTCGAGTTCACCGACGATGCCCTCGAGTCGGTCGCCGACCAGGCCATCCTGCGGGGAACCGGCGCCCGCGGCTTGCGGGCCATCCTCGAAGAGGTGCTGCTCAACGTCATGTACGACCTGCCGAGCCGCACCGACGTCGAGAAGTGCGTCATCGACCAGTCGGTGGTGCTCGACAAGGTCAACCCCACGCTCGTCCCCCGCCAGGCGACCAGCGCCCGCACCACCCGTCCCCGCCGGGCCGCCTCGTAGCGACCGGCCCGACCGTCCGCCGGCTGCAGGCGGCTAGATTCACCGCCGTTCCGCCGGCGACACGGGAGACCAGGATGCACAAGGCCGTCAAGGGCGCGCTCATCGGGGGCCTGGTCGGCGCCGGGGTGGGCACGGCGCAGGGCGTCCGGGGTGACGACCCCGGCGACAGGATCGTGCGGAGAGCGCTCAGAGGAGCGGCCGGGGGAGCCGCCATCGGTCTCCTGGCCGGCCTGGTCCTCCAGTGGCGGAGGGGTCGCAAGGCGGCCCGGGCGGCCAAGGCAGCGGCCAAGCGGCACCGGTTGGCTGCCACCCGCCATCAGCTGGCGGCCAAGCGACTCGACGCCCAGGGCAGGCTCATCGACGTCGCCGAGGCGGCCCTGCCCAAGGTGGAGCAGCTCGCCGACAAGGCGGCGGGCACGCTCTTCGGGGTGGCCGACGCCGCCCGCCCCCATGTCGAACACATCGCCGACGTGACCCGCGGCAAGGCGTTCGAGCTGGCCGGCACGGCGCTCGAGGCCGCCCGCCCCCACACCGACGCCGCCCTGGAGAAGGTGGGCGATGTCGCCGGGGCCGCCCAGGAGCGGGCCCTGGAGCTGGCCGTCGCCGCCCGGGACCGGGCCGAGGCGGCCGGCGACGTCGCCCGGCAGCGAGCCCTCGACGCCGCCGAGTCGGCCCAGGGCCGGCTGAGCGCGCGCGACGGCGATCCTCGCCTGATCCTCGTCCGCCGCTGAGAACCGGGTCGGTAGCGTCGAGGGGGTCGTGGACCTCTCCGCCGCCCTCGCCTACCTCGACGACCACGTCAACCTCGAGGCCACCGCCGGGGCGGTGCACGGCCTCTCTCTCGACCGCATCGCCCGCCTCTGCACCGTGCTCGGCGATCCCCAGCACGCCTACCCGGTCATCCACGTCACCGGCACGAACGGCAAGGGGTCGGTGGCCCGCATGGCCACCGCCCTGCTGCGGGCCAACGGCCTAACGGTCGGGACCTACACCAGCCCTCATCTGGAGCGGGTCAACGAGCGGCTGGCCTGGGACGGTGAGCCGGTCGACGACGCCACGCTCGGCGGTCTGATCGGTCGCGTCGCCCAGATCGAGCCGGTGGCCGACGTGCGGCCCTCCTACTTCGAGATCCTCACGGCGGCGGCCTTCAGCTGGTTCGCCGACCTCGCCGTCGACGTGGCCGTGGTGGAGGTCGGCCTGCTCGGCCGCTTCGACGCCACCAACATCGCCGACGCCACGGTGGCTGTCCTCACCAACGTGGGCCGCGACCACACCGACGGCGTGGGGGCGTGGCGAGTGGCCATCGCCGAGGAGAAGGTGGGCATCGTCAAGCCCGGCTCCCTCTTCGTGCTCGGCGAGACCGACCCCCAGCTGGCGCCGGTCTTCGCCGCCGCCGCCACCAACGTCGCCGCCGCCGGCATCTGGCGCCGCGACGAGGACTTCGGGTGCGAGACCAACCGGGTCGCGCTGGGCGGTCGGCTGGTCGACCTGCGGACACCGGGAGGCGTGACCGAGGACATCTTCGTGCCTCTCCACGGTGCCCACCAGGGCGACAACGCCGCCATCGCGCTGGCCGCCACCGAGGCCTTCTTCGGCCGGCGCTCGGACGACGAGGTGGTGGCCGAGGCCTTCGCCGCCGTGCGAGCGCCGGGACGCTTCGAGGTGGTGCGGCGGGAGCCGACCGTCATCATCGACTGCGCCCACAACATCGACGGCGCTCGGGCCGCCGCTGCCACCCTGGCCGAGGAGTTCACGCTGACGGGCACGCTGATCCTCGTCGTGGGCCTGCTCCAGGGGCGTGACCCGGGCGAGATGCTCGAGGCCCTCGGTGCCCGCGACGCCGGCTTCCTCGTGGCCTGCGCGCCGGCCTCGCCCCGCGCCATCCCCGCCGGCGAGCTGGCGACGACGGCGGACCGGATGGGCATCATCGCCGAGTCGGTACCCTCGGTGTCCGAGGCGGTGCGACGAGCTGTCGCCCTCGCCGGTGTGGACGACCTGGTGCTCGTCACCGGATCGCTCCGCGTCGTGGGCGAGGCCCGCACCGCCCTTCGAGCCCCCGACCGCGACACCGACAAGGACACCGAGACCGAGTCGTGACCGTCATCGACCCCACCAAGCTCAACCCGACCAAGCTCAAGGCCAACGACCCCTGTTGGTGCGGCAGCGGCCGCAAGTTCAAGCGCTGCCACCGCGTCGCCACCGACCGGGTGCAGCCGGGCGCGGTGACGCCCCGCCGGCCCGTCCCCGACCACATCGAACACCCCCACTACGCCGCCACCGGAGGGGGCAGCGATCGCAGCGCCGAGGCCGTGCAGCGGCCCGAAGTGATCGAGCGGATGCGCCGCACCGGGTCGGCGGCGGCCGAGATCCTCCGGGAGGTCGGCGCCCTGGTGGCCCCCGGGGTGACGACCGACGCGCTCGACGAGGCCTGCCACGAGGCCTGCCTCGCCCGGGGCGGGTACCCGAGCCCGCTCAACTACAACGGCTTCCCCAAGTCGATCTGCACGTCGGTGAACGAGGTCATCTGCCACGGGATCCCCGACAGCCGGGCCCTGCAGGACGGCGACATCGTCAACCTCGACGTCACGCTCTTCCGGGAGGGGGTGCACGGCGACACCAACGCCACCTTCCTCGTGGGCACCGTCGACCCCGAGTCCCGGCGGCTGGTCCGGGTGACCCGGGAGTGCCTCGAGCGGGGGATCGCGGCGGTGCGGCCGGGCCGGCCGGTCTCCGACATCGGTCGGGCCATCCAGGACCACGCCGAGGGCCAGCGGCTGGCGGTGGTGCGGGCGTTCATCGGCCACGGTGTCAACACCGAGTTCCACACCGATCTCGCCATCCTCCACTACTACGAGCCCCGGGCCTCCACGGTCATGGAGCCGGGCATGACCTTCACCATCGAGCCGATGATCGCCTCGGGCGCCTGGCAGCACCGGTTGTGGGACGACGGCTGGACGGCGGTGACCGCCGACGGGCGTCGCTCGGCCCAGTTCGAGCACACCATCGCCGTCACCGACGACGGCGCCGAGGTCCTCACCCTCCACCCCGATGGCCGCTGGAGCGGCTTCGACGGCGCCGACCGGTAGAGGGGCAGGAAGTGGCGGGTGGGGCCGTCGTGAACGGTGCTCCACGGGCCTACAGTCCGAGACGGAAACGGAGCCGCGCCGAGCCGCTCCGCCGCTGGGAGCAGCCATGGACGCCGAAGTCCGCGTTGCCGGGAGAGGACCGACGGGGGGCGGCGACGCCGGCGCCCGCGCACCCGAGGTCGTGCTGGGCCCGCTGGCCGGTGACCTGGCTGCATCAGCGCTCGCCGTGGCCCGCCGCTTCGCCGCCGGGGCGACGATGTGGTGCTGCGCCCCGCAGTGGCCCGCCCACGCTCACCACCTCGCGGTGGAGTTCGTCCACCCCGTGGTCGTCGGCACCCGAGCCCTGCCGGCCGTCGCCGTCGACGACGCCGACCCCGTCGCCGCCCTACGGGCTCTCGCCGTCGCCGGTGACGTGTTGACGTTGATCGCACCGGCCGACGACCCGGTGGCCATCGACACCGCCCGACGGGCATCGGCCTGGGGGGTCGACACCGTCTGGATCGGTGGTGGTCCCAGACCGGGCCCCGGCGCCGCCGACCACGTGCTGTGGCTCGACGGCGACGAGGGCGCCACCGCCCCCCACGCCGGCGGGTTCGTGCTGCTGTACCACCTGCTGTGGGAGCTGGCCCACGTGTGCTTCGAACACCCCGGCCTGCTGGTCGCCCCCGAACCGGCCGAGGTGGGGACGACCTGTGCCACCTGCGCCGACGAGGGTGTGCTGGGCGAGGTCGTGGCCGAGGACGACGGCCGCACGAGCGTGCGCACGGCCGACGGAGTGGGCGACGTCGACACGACCCTCATCGGCCCGGTACGCCCTCACGACCTCGTGCTCGTCCACGCCGGCACCGCCATCGCCCTCGTCGCCGAGGCCGGGGACCGATGACCGAGGGGACCGACTTCCTGTACCCGTTCATCGACGCCGGCGAGGTGGGGGCCGACCGTCTCCTCGCCGACCTCGCGGCGTCGGCGGAAGGCAAGGCGCAGGTGAGCCGGCAGCTCGCGCTGGCGACGATCGAGCGCGACGACGCCGAGCTCGACGGCGTGGCCCGGGCCATGGCCGAGCGCTTCGCCGCCGGTGGCCGGCTGTTCACCTTCGGCAACGGCGGCAGCGCCACCGACGCCGCCACCGTGGCGTCGCTGTTCACCCGCCCACTGACCGGCCCGCCGCTGCCGGCCCGCTCGCTCGTGGCCGACCAGGCCGTGCTCACCGCTTTGAGCAACGACGTCGGGTTCGACCTCGTGTTCTCCCGCCAGCTCATCGCTGCCGCCCGACCCGACGACATCGCCCTCGGCCTCTCCACCAGCGGCAACAGCGACAACGTGATCCTGGCCTTCGGCGAGGCCCGCCGGCGGGGCCTGCTGACCGTCGGCGTGGCCGGCTATGACGGCGGCCAGATGGCGGCCAGCGGCGACATCGACGGGTGCTTCGTGGTCCGCTCCCACAGCACCCACCGCATCCAGGAGACACAGGCCGCCCTCTGCTTCTCGCTGTGGCAGCGGGTGCAGACCCACCTGGAGGGGAGCCACCGCCCATGACCCAAGTCGATCGGGCTGCGCCCGGCCACCGGGAAGGCGCCGTCCTCGACCGGATCGAGGCCTTCCGCCGGCGCCGTCCCCGGCTCGACGACGACGTCATCACCTCGGCCCACGGCGCCGGAGGAAAGGCGTCGGCGGCGCTCGTCGACGCCGTGTTCCTCGACGCCTTCGGCAACGACCACCTGGCCCCGCTGCCCGATGCCGCCACCCTCACCCTGCCCTCCGGCGAGCGCCTGGCCTTCAGCACCGACTCGTTCGTGGTGAAGCCTTGGCGCTTCCCGGGGGGATCCATCGGCCACCTGGCCGTGCACGGGACGGTCAACGACCTCGCCGTGAGCGGGGCCCGGCCGGCGTGGCTGTCGGCGGCGTTCGTGCTCGAAGAGGGCTTTCCGGTGACCGAGCTGCGGGCCGTGGTGGCCGACATGGCCGAGGCCGCCCACGCCGCCGAGGTGGCCATCGTCACCGGCGACACCAAGGTGGTCGACCGTGGTGCCGCCGACGGCCTCTACATCGCCACCGCCGGGATCGGCGTCGTGCCCGCCGGCCGCAGCCTCGGCGCGCCCGGCGTGCGCCCGGGCGACGTGGTGCTCGTCTCGGGGACCATCGCCGACCACGGCATGGCCGTGATGCTGGCGCGGGGCGATCTCGCCCTCGAGGCCGACATCCGCTCCGACACCGCGCCCCTCGGCGCGCTCGTCGAGGTGCTCCTCTCCGCTGCCCCCTCCACCCGGTGGTTGCGGGACCCCACCCGAGGCGGGCTCGGCACCGTGTGCAACGAGCTGGCCCGCGACACCGACCTGGCCGTCGTCCTCGACGAGAGCGCCATCCCCGTCGTCCCCCAGGTGACCGGCGCCTGCGACCTGCTCGGGATCGACCCGCTCTACGTGGCCAACGAAGGCAAGTTCGTGGCCGTCGTCCCCCCCGACGAGGCCGAAGCGGCCCTGGCCGCGATGCGAGCCCACCCGATCGGCGCCGCCGCCGCCCGGGTGGGTGAGGTCATGGCCGACCCGGCCGGGATCGTCGTGTTGCGCACCGGCTTCGGCGGCACCCGCATCGTCGACATGCTTGTCGGCGACCCGCTGCCGCGCATCTGCTAGGCGTCGTGGGCCGGGCGACGAGCCGCCGCCGCATCCGGGTCACCGGGACGGTCCAAGGCGTCGGCTACCGACCCTTCGTCTACCGCCACGCCACCGAGCTGGGGCTGGTCGGGTGGGTGCGCAACGACAGCCACGGGGTCCTGGTCGAGGTGGAGGGCGACCGCGCCTCGGTGGCAGAGCTGTGCCGCCGGCTGACCGATCACAGCCCCCCGCTGGCCCGGGTAACCGACGTCCGCAGCACCGACCTGGCCACCCTCGGGGACGGCGTCGACCACGGCTTCCGGATCGAGGCCAGCGACGGCGACGGGCGCCCCACCGTGGCCGTGGGCGTGGACACCGCCACCTGTGCGGCGTGCCTGGCCGAGGTGGACGACCCCACCGACCGCCGCCACCGGTACCCGTTCACGAACTGCACCGACTGCGGTCCCCGCTACACGATCGTGCGGGCCGTGCCCTACGACCGACCGACGACGACCATGGCCGCCTTCACCATGTGCGCCGACTGCCAGCGGGAGTACGACGACCCGAGCGACCGGC
The DNA here is from genome assembly GCA_030447445.1 of Acidimicrobiales bacterium. GTDB lineage: Bacteria > Actinomycetota > Acidimicrobiia > Acidimicrobiales > Iamiaceae > JAUJOW01. The sequence continues at coordinate 8,276 of JAUJOW010000017.1, forward strand.
GGTTCCACGCCCAGCCCAACGCCTGCCCCGCCTGCGGTCCGACGCTCCTGTGGCGCCGCCCCGACGGCGCCGTCCTGGCCACCGGCGACGACGCCCTGACGGCCGCCGTCGCCGCCCTCGGTGAGGGTCGCATCCTCGCCGTGAAGGGTCTCGGCGGATACCACCTGGCCGCCGACGCCACCTCCGCCGGCGCGGTGGCCCAGCTCCGCCGGCGCAAGGCCCGCGACGACAAGCCCTTCGCCGTCATGGTCGCCGACCTCGCTGCCGCCGGCCGCCTCTGTCAGCTCGACGGCCCGGCCGACGCCGCCCTGCGCTCACCTCGCCGTCCCATCGTGCTCGCCCCCCGCCGGCCCGGCGCCGAGGTGGCCGACGGCGTGGCGCCCGGGCTCGCCGAGCTCGGCCTGATGCTCGCCTACACCCCTCTGCACCACCTGCTCGTCGGGGCGTCGGGGCGCCCCCTGGTGATGACCAGCGGCAACCACAGCGACGAGCCCATCGCCCACACCGACGAGGACGCCGTCGGCCGCCTCGGCCCGCTCGTCGACGGGTTGTTGACCCACGACCGCGACATCCACATCCGATGCGACGACTCGGTGGTGCGGGGAGCCGGTGGACCGGTGCGGGTGCTGCGCCGGTCGCGGGGCTATGCCCCCGAGCCGCTCGCCGTGCCGGCCGGGTGGACGGCGGGTCCCGTGGTCCTCGCCGTCGGTGCGGAGCTGAAGAGCACGGTGGCCGTCGCCACCGGCGGTGCGGTGGTGGCCAGCCACCACCTCGGCGACCTCGAGCACCTCGCCACCTACGAGGCCTTCCTGCAGGCTGTCGACCACCTCTGCCACATCACCGGCGTGACCCCCGAGGTGGTGGCCCACGACCTGCACCCCGAGTACCTCTCCACCAAGTTCGCCGCCGACCTGGACCTGCCGGCTCGCCCCGTGCAGCACCACCACGCCCACATCGCCTCCTGCCTGGCCGAGCACGGCCGGAGCGGACCGGTGCTCGGCCTGGCCTTCGACGGGCTGGGGATGGGCGACGACGGGACCTTGTGGGGCGGCGAGATCCTCGTGGCCGACCTGGCCGGATACGAACGGGTCGGCCACCTGTGCCCGGTGGTGCTGCCAGGAGGCACCGCCGCCATCCGGGAGCCGTGGCGCACGGCGGTCTCGTGGGTGCACCGCTCGCTGGGCGAGGCGACGGCCCGGCGAGTCGGGCGGCGCTTCGACGATCGAGCCGACGCCGTCGTCGGCCTGGTCGAGCGGGGGCAGGGACCGGTCACCACCAGCATGGGTCGGCTGTTCGACGCGGTGGCCGCCCTGGTCGGGCTCCGGCGCCGGGTCAGCTACGAGGGCCAGGCCGCCATCGAGCTCGAGGCCCTGGCTCGCACCATCGGCGCCGACCCAGTGCCCCGCTACCCGATGGAGATCAAAGGCGCCGCCGCGGTGTCGGGCTCGGTGGAGCAGGCGGCGGCCGTACTCGACCCCGGTCCGCTGATCGCGGCGGTCGTGGCCGACGTCGAGCAGGGGGCCGCTCCGGCGGTGGTGGCGGCCGGGTTCCACCGGGCCGTCGGGCTGGGCGCCGCCGACCTGGCGGTGCAGCTCGCCGGTCGGCGAGGGCTCGACACGGTGGCGCTCAGCGGAGGGGTGTTCCAGAACGCCCTCCTCGGTGGCATCGTGGCCGACCGGCTGCGGGATGCCGGCCTGGCGGTGCTGGTGCACGAGCGCGTCCCCCCGAACGACGGCGGCATCAGCATCGGCCAAGCCGTCATCGCCGCCCACCCCTGACCTCGCGTGGAGCCGTCGCCCCCGCTTTCGACCTCGACGGCCGGAGATCAGGGACATGTGAGCTGGGGTACCGTTCCCGTCGACAGGAGGTGAGCCATGTGCCTGGGCATCCCCGGTGAGGTCGTCGAGATCCTCGACCACGACCACCTGGCTCGCGTCGAGGTGGCCGGCGTGCGCCGCACGGTCAACATCGGCCTCGTGGCCGACGAGGGGGTGCACCCGGGTGACTGGGTCCTCCTCCACGTGGGGTTCGCCATGGCCGTGATCGACGAGGAGGAGGCGCAGCTCGCCCTGGCCTCGTTGCAGATGATGGGTCAGGCCTACAGCGACGAGGTCGATGCCGTGCGCTCCTCGCCGGTCGAGGGTGGGTTCGGACCGCCGAACCTCGTGGGCGGGGACTGACCGGTGCGCTTCGTCGACGAGTACCGCGACCCGGCCGCCGCCCGAGCCCTCGTGGCCCGCATCACCGACATGGCCGGTGACGACCACCTCAAGTTCATGGAGGTGTGTGGCGGCCACACCCACACCATCTACCGCCACGGCATCGAGCACGTGCTGCCGGCCAACGTCGAGCTGGTCCACGGCCCGGGGTGCCCGGTGTGCGTCATCCCGATGGGCCGGGTGGACGACGCCATCGCCGTGGCGTCGACGCCGGGGGTGATCTTCACCTCCTTCGGCGACATGATGCGGGTGCCCGGCGGTGACGGGAACCTGCTCGAGGCCAAGGCCCGGGGCGCCGACGTGCGCTTCGTCTACTCGCCCCTCGACGCCCTGCGCATCGCCCTCGACCACCCCGAGCGCGAGGTCGTGTTCTTCGCCGTCGGCTTCGAGACCACGGCGCCTTCCACGGCGCTGACGTTGCTGCGGGCCCGGGCCCAGGGCGTGACCAACTTCAGCGTGTTCTGCAACCACGTCACGATCGTGCCGCCCATCAAGGCCATCCTCGACTCGCCCGATCTGCGCCTGGACGGGTTCCTCGGCCCCGGCCACGTCTCCACCGTCGTCGGGAACCGGCCCTACCGGTTCGTGCCCGAGCAGTACGGCAAGCCCCTGGTGACCGCCGGCTTCGAACCGCTCGACATCCTCGCCGCCATCGCCATGCTGCTCGACCAGCTCCGCCAGGGCCGCTGCGAGGTCGAGAACCAGTACTCCCGGGTGGTGCGGGACGAGGGAAACCCACGGGCGCTCGCCGTGCTGGCCGAGGTCTTCGAGCTGCGGCCCCACTTCGAGTGGCGGGGCCTGGGCTTCATCTCCCAGAGCGCTCTCCGCCTCCGCCCCGAGTTCGCCCCGTGGGACGCCGAGCTGCGCTACGAGGTGCCCGGCGTGCGGGTCGCCGACCCCAAGGCCTGCCAGTGCGGGGAGGTGCTGAAGGGCGTGATCAAGCCCTGGGAGTGCAAGGTGTTCGGCACCGCCTGCACCCCGGCCACGCCCATCGGCACCTGCATGGTGTCCTCCGAGGGCGCCTGCGCCGCCTACTACAACTTCGGACGCCTCCACCGCGAGGTGTCGGTGGCGCTCAGCCGCTGACCCTCCTGTTACCGTCCGGCCAATGTCCAGCCGGACGTTCGTGATGTGCAAGCCCGACGCCGTCGAGCGGGGGCTGGTGGGCGAGATCGTGGCCCGCTTCGAGCGCAAGGGCCTGCGACTGGTGGCCGCCGAGCTGCGGACCGTCGACCGGCTCCTGGCCGAGGAGCACTACGACGAGCACCGCTCCAAGCCCTTCTTCGGTGAGCTCGTCGACTTCCTCACCCGGTCGCCGGTGTTCACGATGGTGGTGGAGGGACCCGACGACGACACATGGGAGCTGTGCCGGATCCTCATCGGCAAGACCAAGGTGACCGACGCACAGCCCGGCTCCATCCGAGGCGACCTCGCCACCACCACCGCCGAGAACCTGGTGCACGGCTCCGACGGGCCCGAGTCGGCCGCCCGGGAGCTGGCGCTGTGGTTCCCGAAAGTGGGCCCGAAGGTGTGACGGCGACACCGCCGCGGCGCCGTCACCAGGGGGTTCGCATCACCGGCCGGCGGTGATTGTTGCCGTCGCGTGACGGGGTCTAGGCTGCCGCCGAGAACAGCGGTTGAGGGCTCCGAGCGTGCGTCGCCGGGCTGGAGCCATCCCCTACGCTGTGGCAACCCGCGTCGACGTCTGCCTGCGGAGGCACCTGCCGCATGTCAGAAAACCCCCTCTCCTCGATCATGGGCCGCGACATGGCCGTCGATCTGGGTACGGCCAACACCCTCGTCTACGTGCGAGGTCGCGGCATCGTCCTCAACGAGCCGTCGGTCGTGGCCGTGAACGTGAAGGACGGGCGGCCCCTGGCCGTCGGCCTCGAGGCGAAGCGGATGATCGGGCGCACCCCGGCCCACATCCAGGCCATCCGGCCCCTGAAGGACGGCGTCATCGCCGACTTCGAGATCTGCGAGAAGATGCTCCGCTACTTCATCCACAAGGTGCACCAGCGGCGCTTCGCCAAGCCCCGCATGGTGATCTGCGTGCCGTCGGGCATCACCGGGGTCGAACAGCGGGCGGTGCAGGAGGCGGCCGAGTACGCCGGCGCCCGCAAGCCGGCCTACATCATCGAGGAGCCGATGGCGGCCGCCATCGGGGCCGGTCTCCCGGTCCAGGAGCCCACCGGGAACATGATCGTCGACATCGGCGGCGGCACCACCGAGGTGGCGGTCATCTCCCTGGGCGGCATCGTGGCCAGCCAGTCGGTACGGGTGGGAGGCGACGAGCTCGACGACGCCATCATCCAGTTCATCAAGAAGGAGTACAGCCTTCGCCCTCGGCGAGCGCACCGCCGAGGAGGTCAAGATCGCCTGGGGTCGGCATGGGCCCTGGAAGAGGAGCTGCACGCCGAGATCCGCGTCGCGACCTCGTCACCGGCCTCCCCGAAGACGATCGTCACCACCACCGACGAGATCCGCGAAGGCCATCGACGAGCCGGTCTCGGCCATCGTGGATGCCGTCAAGTCCACCCTCGACAAGACGCTCCCGAGCTGGCCGCCGACATCATGGAGCAGGGCATCGTCCTCGCCGGGGGCGGTGCGCTGCTGCACGGGTTGAGCAACCGGCTCGAGCACGAGACCGGCATGCCGATCGTCATCGCCCCCAACCCCTGCATTGCGTGGCCATCGGTTCGGGGCAGTCGTTGGAGGAGTTCGAGGCCCTCAAGGGCGTGCTGTTCTCGTCCAACGCCCAGGCATAGCGGCACCGCCGCCCCGTGGCCCTATCCCGGCGCACCAGCCGCCTCGGACGCACTCGCTTCACGCTGCTGTTCCTGGTGCTGACCTCGCTCACCCTGCTCACGCTCGACTTCCGTGACACGGGGCCGGTCATGGCCATGCGCCAGGGCGTGGCCAGCGTGTTCAGCCCGGCCCGCGGGCTGGCCGACGCCGTGGCCGAGCCGATGAGCGATGGCTGGAACGGGATCACCGGCTACGACGAGCTCGAGGAGGAGAACGAGCGCCTCCAGCGCCGCATCGACGAGCCGAGGGGCGGGAGGCCACCGCCGCCACCGACCGCGAGCAGCTCGACCAGCTCCGGGACCAGCTCGACATCAAGGCCGCCGGCGACATCCCCACCGTGGTCTCGCGGGTGGTGTCCGGGCAGATCACCAGCTTCGACGCCACCATCGAGATCGACCGGGGCAGCGGCGAGGGGGTCAAGGAGGGCATGGCCGTGGTGACCGACGCCGGCCTCGTCGGCAGGGTGGTGCGGGTCACCGGTGGCCGGTCCTCGGTCGAGCTGATCACGGCGCCGTCGTTCGAGTTCGGCGTCCGGCTCGTCGAGCAGCAGGAGGTCGGTGTGGCCAAGGGCCAGGGCGACGACGGCACGCTGATCGTCGAATCCGGGATCACCAAGGCCACTGACGTCGAGGCCGGGGACCGGGTGGCCACGAGCGGCATCGACGGCAGCACCTTCCCACCCGACATCGCCGTGGGCCGGGTGAAGTCCATCCGCCCCACCGACGACCGCACCGAGCAGGTCCTCGTCATCGAGCCCACCGCCAACCTCGACGGTCTGAGCTACGTCACCGTCCTCCTGTGCGACACCGACTGCGCATGAACGGGGCGGGGGCGGCCAGCGGAGGCCCGACGTGACCGTGGCCCGGGTGGCGGCGGTGATCTTCGTGACCATCCTCGTCCAGGTGTCGTTCGTGGCCCGGTTCCCGGTGTTCGGCGCCCGGGGCGACGTCGTCGTCCTGTTGGCCATCGTGGCCGGCATCGAGGGCAACGCCGAGCGGGGGGCGGTCGTCGGCTTCGCCTCGGGGCTCGTGCTCGACCTCCTGCTCGACTCGCCGGTCGGGCTGTCCGCCCTCACCTACTGCGTGGTCGGCTTCCTGGTCGGGACCTTCCACGCCTCGGTGCTGCGGTCGGCCTGGTGGATCCCGGTGGCCACGACGGTGCTGGCGAGCGCCGTCGGGGTGCTCGGCTTCGCGCTCCTCGACGAGGTGGTCGGGTCGGCGTCCGTCGAGCCCGGCCGGCTGCCCACTATCGTCGCCGTCGTGGCGCTGCTGAACGGCGTGCTCAGCCGCCCGGCCCGCTGGGTGATGCGCCAGGCCTTCGCCGTGCCCGCCACCGAACCCAACCGCGACCGCTTCTCCATCCGATGACGACCCCGCTCCTCCCATGAGCTACGACGCCCCCCGCTCCCGCCAGCGGATGCTCGGCATCGTCGCCGTGTCGCTCTTCGGCGCGCTCTTCGCCCGCCTGTGGTTCCTGCAGGTGATGACCGCTCCCGAGTACCGGGTGGCGGCCGAGACCGGCCGGGTCCGGGTCATCACCGAGCAGGCGCCCCGTGGTCGGATCCTCGACCGCAACGGCATCCCGATCGTGGAGAACCGGCGCACGATCCTCGTCACCGTCGACTGGCAGCGCTACACCGACCTCGACCAGGCCGATCAGAACGCCCTCCTGGCCAAGCTGGCTCCGCTGCTCGACCAGGACCAGACCATGCGGACCTCCGGCACCCTCAGCTCCGGCGACCCCGGCCCCTTGGTCGCCGCCGAGGCGGTGGCCGCACCGCCGACCAGCACCACCGTCCCGGGCGCACCGAGCGTTCCCACGACGGCGGCGCCGGGCTCCGTCGAGGCGCCCCCGCCACCGCCGATCACCCCGGCGTCGTTGAAGAAGCGTCTCGCCGACAAGCGGTTCAGCCACTTCAAGCCCGTGCCGGTGGCCGAGGACGTGAGCGAACAGCTCGAGATCTACCTCACCGAGCACGCCGAGGAGTTCCCCACCGTGGACGTCTCCCGAGCCACCGTGCGCCACTACCCGTACGGCTCCCTCCTGGCCCACGTCCTCGGGTACGTCGGCCAGCTCGACGATGACGAGCTGAAGGCCTTCCAGAACGAGGCCAAGCCCTATGAGGTCGACGACGACATCGGCAAGACCGGCATCGAGCGGGCTCTCGAGCGCCAGCTCCGCGGTGTCCCCGGTGAGGTCCGCTACGAGGTCGACCCCCGCAACCGGCCCGTCCGGGTGATCAGCCGGGAGGCGCCCGTGCCCGGCAACGACGTCTTCCTCACGATCGACATCAACCTCCAGTACCTGACCGAGAAGTCCCTCGCCGCCGAGCTGACCCGGGCCAAGACCCGCCAGGACGAGGACATCCTCGACAGGCTGGCCACCTTCCAGGCGCCGGCTGGCTCGTCGGTGGTGATGGACCCCCGCAACGGTCAACTGCTGGCGATGGCGTCGTTCCCCACCTACGACCCGGCCCAGTTCGTCAACGGCATCAGCACCGCCGAGTTCCGGCGGCTGGCCGACCCGGAGCTGGCACCGTTCCACCACGACCCCCTCGTCAACCGCACCATCAGCGGTGAGTACGCCCCCGGCTCGACGTGGAAGCTGTTCAGCGCCTACTCGGGCCTCGCCACCGGGCAGATCCAACCGAATACGGTGGTGGACGATGGAGGGTCCTACATGGTCGGCGAGTGCGGCGAGGGATGCCGGTTCCAGAACGCCAACGCCGAGGCCCATGGCCCGGTGGACCTGCAACGCAGCCTCACTGTCTCCTCCGACGTCTATTACTACAAGCTGGGCGACGACCTGTGGACCCGCCGCAAGGAGGTGGGCGACGAGGCCCTGCAGCAGACCTGGGCGGAGTGGGGCTTCGGCGAGGAGACCGGCGTCGACCTCACCGGTGAGCGCCCGGGCCGGGTGCCCACCCCCGACTGGAAGCTGTCCTACAACCGCGAGCTCTTCCCCGACGACGAGGACAAGGTGGCCGAGTTCGGTACCTGGCGGGTCGGTGACAGCGCCATCACGGCCATCGGCCAGGGCGACGTGACGGTCACGCCGCTGCAGCTGGCCAACGGGTACGCCACCTTCGCCAACGGCGGCACCCGCTACGAGCCCCAGCTCGTCCTCCAGGTGACCGAGTACGACAGCGCCGTGGTGGTCGAGGGCTTCGAGCCAGAGGTGCTCGGCACCGTCGACCTCCCGCCGGAGTGGCGGGCCCCGATGCTCGAGGGCTTCAAGGGCGTCACCGCCGACCCGAAGGGAACGGCCTACGCCACCTTCGAGGGCTTCCCGCTCGACCGCTTCCCGGTGGCCGCCAAGACCGGCACCGCGCAGGTGGAATCGAAGGGCAACTCGTCGCTGTTCGCGGCCTTCGCCCCGGCCGACGCCCCCCGCTTCGTCGCCGTCGCCGTCCTCGAGCAGGCCGGGTACGGCGGTGACGCCGCTGCCCCGCTCGTGCGGCGGACCTTCGAGCCCATGGCCATCGGCGACGGCACCCTGGCTGCCCTGCCACCGGCGCCCCTCGGTGGAGAGTTCGACGTGACCCTCGAGGCCGAGGTCAACGCCCCACCCCCGAGCGGAGAGGCCGACTGATGGCCACCATCGCCCTTCCTCGCCAACCCGTCGCCAGCCTGCACCGGAACCCGGCGTCGGTGTGGCGCCACGTCGACCTGGTCCTCATCGCCTGCGTGGCGGCGGTGTCGTCGCTCGGCCTGGTGATGGTGTTCAGCGCCACCCGGGGCGCCGAGGAGCCCTTCGACTACTCCTTCCTCAAGAAGCAGGTCATGTTCGTGGTCCTCGGCCTCGTGGCCATGGCCCTCACCGCCCTCTTCGACTATCGCCGCATCCGCGACCACGCCCCCTTCTTCTACGGCGGGTCGCTCCTGTTGCTCGTGGCCGTGCTCGTGGTCGGCGAGAAGCGCAAGGGCACCCAGGGTTGGTTCCAGCTCGGCCCCTTCCAGCTCCAGCCGTCGGAGTTCGCCAAGATCGGGCTCATCATCGGGCTGGCCTACCTGGCCGCCCAGTTCCGCAACGAGGTCGACGGCCGCCGCTTCGCCACCCTCATCGGGTTGTGCGCCGTCCCCGTGGTGCTGGTCATGCTCCAGCCCGACCTCGGCACCACCATCGTGTCGGCGGCGGTCACCATCGCCCTGCTCGTGGTGGCCGGGGCCCGGGGCCGCCACCTGGCCCTGCTCGGGCTGGTGGCGGTGTTCGCCGTCGGCCTCGTCCTCCAGAGCGGACGGCTCGACACCTACCAGACCGATCGGCTCGCCACCTTCCTCGAGCAGGACGACTCCCGCCTGGTCGAGCGCACCTCGAGGACGGCGGCCTACAACCTCAACCAGTCGAAGATCGCCATCGGATCGGGCGGGGTGTGGGGCAAGGGCCTCTTCGAGGGCAACCTCACCCGCCTCCAGTACGTGCCCGAGCAGCACACCGACTTCATCTTCACCGCCGTGGGCGAGGAGCTGGGTCTCCTCGGCGCGGGCACCCTGCTCGGCCTCTTCTCGGTGATCGTCTGGCGGATATGGCGGGCAGCGAAGCTGGCCGGCGACGAGTTCGGGTCGCTCCTGTGCATCGGTGTGCTCGCCATGTTCGTGTTCCAGATCTTCCAGAACGTGGGCATGACCATGGGCATCATGCCGATCACCGGCATTCCCCTGCCGTTCGTGTCCTACGGGGGCTCCTCCATCGTCACCTCGTTCATGGCCATGGGGCTGGTCCTCAACGTGCACATGCGCCGCTTCTCCTAGCCGGATCGGGGTCGGGATGGGCCTCCGGTAGACTTGGCCGGTCATGGAGTCCGTCTGGCCTGCGCTCGAGCCGTTGCTCATGCAGGTGCAGAAGCCGGCTCGCTACATCGGGGGTGAGGATGGCGCCGCCGTCCCGCGGCACCACCCCGCCAAGGTGGCCTGGCTGCTCACCTACCCGGACACCTACGAGATCGGCCTGCCCAACCAGGGGCTGCAGATCCTCGCCGAGATCCTGAACGAGCGCTCCGACGCCGTCGCCGAACGCTCCTACGCGCCCTGGTCGGACCTCGAGGCGCTGCTGCGGGAGCACGCCATCCCGCTGTTCTCGGTCGACACCCACCGCCCGGCCGCCGCCTTCGACGTCATCGCCTTCAACCTGTCCGCCGAGCTGGTCTACACCAACGTGCTCAACTGCCTGCACCTCGCCGGGCTCCCGGTGCGGGCCGCCGACCGCCACGCCGGCCACCCCCTCGTCGGCGCCGGCGGGCACTGCGCCTCCAACCCCGAGCCGCTGGCCGACTTCGTGGACTTCTTCGTGCTCGGCGACGGTGAGGAGGTGGTGGGGGAGATCAGCGCCGTGCTGGCCGCTGACAAGGCGGCCGGCACCACCGACCGGGAGGCGCGGCGGCGCCACCTTGGCGCCATCCCCGGTGTGTACGTCCCCGCCCTGTACGACGTCACCTACCGCGCCGACGGGCGCCTCGCCGCCGTCACCCCCCGCTACCCGGAGGTCCCCGAGCAGGTCGAGAAGCGCACCGTCGCCGACCTCGCCGAGTGGCCCTACCCCCGCCGCCAGCTCGTGCCGCTCACCGAGGTGGTCCACGACCGGCTCAACGTCGAGGTCTTCCGGGGCTGCACCCGGGGCTGCCGGTTCTGCCAGGCCGGCATGATCACCCGCCCCGTCCGGGAGCGCCCGGCCGACCAGGTGCGGGAGATGGTGGCCACCGGTCTGCGTCGCACCGGGTACGACGAGGTGTCGCTCACCTCGCTGTCCACCGCCGACTTCAGCGGCATCGAAGGCGTGGTGGCCGACGTGGTGAACGACCCGGCCAACGGCGGACGGGTGTCGGTGTCGCTGCCGTCGCTGCGGGTCGACGCCTTCACGGTGGGCATCGCCGGTGAGATCCAGAAGGGTCGTCGCACCGGCCTCACGTTCGCCCCCGAGGGCGGCACCTGGCGCATCCGCCAGGTCATCAACAAGCTGATCCGCGAAGAGGACCTCTACGGGGCGGTCGAGTCGGCCTACAGCCAGGGGTGGCGGCGGATGAAGCTCTACTTCCTCACCGGCCTGCCCACCGAGACCGACGAGGACACCCTCGGCATCGCCCGCCTGGCCCGCCACTGCGTGGAGATCGGCCGCAAGTACCACAAGAACCCGTCGGTCACCGTCTCGGTCGGCGGGTTCGTGCCGAAGCCGTTCACGCCGTTCCAGTGGTTCGGCCAGAACACCCTGGCCGAGCTGACCCGCAAGATGCACCTGTTGCGCGACGAGCTCCGCCGTGACCGGGGCGTGCAGTTCAAGTGGCACGACCCCAAGGCGACGACCGTGGAGGGCATCGTGTCGCGCGGCGACCGTCGCCTGGGCGCGGTCATCGAGGACGTGTGGCGCCACGGGGGCACCTTCCAGGAGTGGACCGAGCACTTCGACCTGGACCTGTGGCTCGACGCGCTCGACCGCCACGCCATGACCGTCGAGGACCTCGTGTACCGGCACCGCACCGAGGAGGAGGTGCTCCCCTGGGACCACCTGTCGGCCGGGCTCCACAAGGACTTCCTCTGGCAGGACTGGCGCGACGCGCTGGACGAGGTCGGCCTCGAGGACTGCCGCTGGACCCCCTGCTACGACTGCGGCGCCTGCACCGGCTACGGCGTCGAGCACGTGGTCGCCTCCGCCGTCCCCCCAGCCGGGGGCAGCCAGGGCACCGGCCAGGACCTCGCCGCCGCCGGGGAGGTGCCGGTCACGCTGCTTCCCCGCCGGGCCGAACCGGTCGGTGCCCGATGACGCGGGTCCGGCTGCGCTTCTCCAAGCTCGGCAAGGTCCGCTTCACGAGCCATCGTGACGTGGCCCGCATGTGGGAGCGGGCCCTGCGCCGGGTCGAGCTCCCGGTGGTCTACTCCGAGGGCTTCTCCCCCCGGCCCCGGCTCCACTTCGGCCTGGCCCTCTCCACCGGCCACGAGTCGTTGGCCGAGTACGTCGACGTGGACCTGCGCGACGACACCGCATCGACGGTCGACATCGGCTCGCTCCCGGCCGTCCTCAGCTCCGCCCTGCCCGCCGGGATCGACGTCACGGCGGCGGCGGCGATCCCCGGAGGGACCCCGTCGTTGCAGCACGCCGTCACCAGCTGCTCGTGGCGGATCTCTGTGGTGGGCGCCGCCCCCGCCGCCCTGTACCGGGCCGTCGAGCGGGTGCTGGCGGCCGAGGAGCTGGTCACCACCCGTCAACGCAAGGGCCACGACGTCACCGACGACCTCCGGCCGCTCGTCGTCGCCCTCGCCGCCTCTGTCTCCCATCCGACCGGTCCGACCGGTCCGGCCCGGCCGACCGACGACGGCACCGAGCTCACCTGTGAGCTCGCCACCCAGCCCCGGGGTCTGCGCCCCGCCGAGCTCGTCGCCCTCCTCGGCGACGGGCTCACCGAGGGTCGGGTGCTTCGAACGCACCAGTGGATTCAGCACGACGGCGCCCGCCAGGAACCCCTGGCCGCGCAGGCGACGTCGGCTCCGCACGCGGAAGCGCGTGCGTCATGAGAAGGGACCTTCCCCATGTCCGAACCCGACGCCGCGACCGGCTCCATCGAGCCCGCCGTGACCCAACCAGAGGTGTCCCAAGGGCCTGAGCGCCCCACCGACGCCACCAGCGCCACCGGCGAGCGCCCCCCAACGTCGGGCTCCGGCCGGAACCGCCGCCGCGGCTCCCGCGGTGGCCGCAGCCGCAAACGGACGGCAGCAGCCCGCACCGGTGACCCGCGACCGGCGGCCTCGGAGCCGCCGACCGGCGGCGACGACCGGCGACCTGACGAGCTGCCGGATCGGCACGGCGAGAACCGACCGTCGGTGGAGGCCGCCGAGCGGGCGCTCGTCCGCCGCAAGCCCCGCATCGGCGACACCATGCCGGCGCCGGACCCCGCGCCAGCGCTGCCGCCGCCCGGCGAGGGCCGGCGGCCCGGCCGTCCGAGCGACGAGGTCGGCGCAGGCTCGGCCGCCGGTGGACGCACCGCACAGGCGAAGACGGGCGGGGGACGCCGCCGGCGGCGAGGCGGCCGCAACCGGTCCGGGGCGGCCCGAGGGCCCACCCCCATCGAGTCGGTCACCAGCGAGCCGTCGGCCCTCCTCGACGAGGAGGCCCTCGGTCAACGGCGGGGCCGGGAGCGCCACGGTCGACCCGTCGGTCGCTACCTCATGGCCGTGCACGTCGAGGAGGACGCCACCCAGATCGCCGTCCTCGAGGGCCGTTCGCTCATCGAGCACTACGTGTCGCGCCCGGCCGACGACGTGGCCCAGATCCACGGCAACGTCTATCTGGGCCGGGTGCAGAACGTGCTGCCCGGGATGGAGGCGGCCTTCGTGGACATCGGCACCCCCAAGAACGCCGTTCTCTACCGGGGCGACACCCGCTACGAGCCCGAGGACATCGAGGAGAAGGGGTCCAACCCCCGCATCGAGGAGATCCTCAAGGCCCGCCAGCAGATCCTCTGCCAGGTGACCAAGAACCCGATCGCCCACAAGGGTGCGCGGCTCACCCAGGAGGTCTCGCTGCCAGGGCGGTTCGTGGTCCTCATCCCCAACAGCTCGACCTACGGCATCTCCAAGCGGCTTCCCGACGACGAGCGCAAGCGGCTCCGGTCGATCCTCGACGGTGTGAAGCCGGCCGAGCACGGGGTGATCGTCCGCACCGCGGCCGAGAACGTGACCGCCGCCGAGATCGAGCGCGACGTCACCCGCCTCGTGCGCCAGTGGGAGCAGATCGACGCTCTCGCCTCCCGGTCGAGCGCGCCGGGCCTGCTCTACCGAGAGCCCGACATGGCCGTGCGGGTCATCAGGGAGGAGTTCAACAAGGAGTACCGCACCGTCGTCATCGACGATCCGACGCTGTTCGAAGAGGTCAGCGAGTACGTGCGCAGCATCTCCCCCGAGCTGGCCGACCGGGTCGAGCTGTACGACACCGCCACCGAACCGCTGCCGCTGCTCGAGCGCTTCCACGTCCATGAGCAGCTCCACCGGGCCCTCGACCGCAAGGTGTGGTTGCCGTCGGGCGGGTCGCTCGTCATCGAGCACACCGAAGCCCTCACCGTGATCGACGTCAACACGGGCAAGAACGTCGGCTCGTCCAGCCTCGAGGAGACCGTCTACCGGAACAACCTGGAGGCGGCCATCGAGATCGCCCGGCAGCTCCGCCTGCGCGACGTGGGCGGCATCATCGTGATCGACTTCGTCGACATGGACGTGCGATCCAACCGGGACGACGTCATCGCCACCTTCCGGGAAGCGCTGGCCCGGGACAAGACCCGCACCCAGGTGTTCGACATCTCCGAGCTGGGCCTCGTGGAGATGACCCGCAAGCGGATCGGCGAGGGCCTGCTCGAGTCCTTCACCACCCGCTGCGAGGCGTGCGATGGCCGCGGCGTCCGCCTCGACCAGACCTTGCTCGGCGGGGACTGAGCGGCTACCAGGCCGCCGTGTTTGGCTCGGCCCCGGCCCGCCGGTACCATCGCCGGCCGGCCTCCCCGGCCGAGTCGTCCGAGGCAGAGGGTCATGGATGCAGTCATCAAGACCGGCGGCAAGCAGTACCGCGTGACCGAGGGCCAGCGGCTCGAGGTCGAGAAGCTGGGCCCGGTCGACACCGAGGTCGAGCTGACCCCGCTGCTCCTGGTCGACGGCGACACCGTCGTGGCCACCCCCGATGCACTGGCCAAGGCGACCGTCACGGCCAAGGTCGTGGCCGACACCAAGGGCCCCAAGGTCACCGGGTTCACCTACAAGAACAAGAGCAACCAGCGGAAGCGCTGGGGGCATCGGCAGCACTACTCGACGGTGGAGATCACCGGGATCACGAAGGGCTGAGGCGACATGTCGAAGACCAAGGGCGGCGGTTCGACCCGCAACGGCCGCGACTCCCAGAGCAAGCGCCTCGGCGTGAAGGCCTACGACGGCACCCTCGTCCCGGCCGGTTCGATCATCGTCCGCCAGCGGGGCACCCGCATCCACCCCGGCGACAACGTGGGCCGGGGCGGCGACGACACCCTCTTCGCCACCTCCCAGGGCATGGTGCGCTTCGGTCGGCGGGGCGGGCGCAAGCTCGTCGACGTCATCGACGCTCCCTGACGCCGGTCAGCGGCCGAGGACGGCGGCCAGCACCCGCTCGACGTTCGTGCCCAACACGGCGGTGACCTCCGCGTCGTCGAAGCCGGCCCGGATCAGCGCCTCGGTGAGCACGACGAACTGGTGCTCACCGGCGTAACCGTCCATCAGGCCGGTGACGCCGTTCATGTCGGTCCCGATGCACAGGTGGTCGACCCCGATGACCTCGGCCATGTGGGCGGCGTGGCGGGCGAGCTCGACGGCATCGCCCACGCCCTGGTCGCCGAAGCGGAACGGCCACAGGCCCACCACGCCACCGGTGCCGGCCACGGCCCGGAGCTCGGCGTCGGTGAGGTAGCGGGCGAAGTCCTGGACCTGGCGGGCCCCGGTGTGCGAGGACAGCACCGGGAGCGTGGTCCGCTCGCACACCGCCAGGCAGGTGGGGCGGTCGGCGTGGGCGAGGTCCACGACCATGCCGAGCTCGGCGCAGCGGTCGACCACGGCCGCCCCGAAGGGGCTGAGCCCGGGCTGCCGCCGGCGGGTCGGCAACGGCACGGGCAGCCACTCCTGCCAGGGCAGCGACACCGTACCGAGCGCGTTGTCGGCGTAGTGGACGAGGCCCAGCACCCGCACCCCGGCCCGATGGAGCCCATCGAGGCGCGCCATCCGCCCGGCCAGGATGTCGGCGCCCTCGACGCCGAGGAACACCGCCGGGCGGCCCTGCTGGCGGGCGGCGGCGAGGTCGTCGACCCCCAGCGCGATCGCGGCTCCGGCCTCGGCGGCCTGGCGGCGGAGGTCGTCGAGCTGGCGGCGCACCGCTCGCCACCGGGTGGTGGGATGGAAACGGGTGACGATCCCGTCGCCGACGGCCTTGGCCACCACGGCGTCGACGCCGGCGGCGGCCAGCACCTCGAACCCGAGGTCGGCGGGCATGGAGGCCCCCACGACCCGCCGGTAGGCGGCCCAGAACGGCCGGGGCACGAGGTGGCGGCCGTGGACGTGGGCGTCGATGACCAGCGCGTCGGCCTGCAGGCGGGCCGCTCGCTGGCCGGCATCCACGGTTGACACGGCCCCAACGTAGGCTCGGCTGGGTGTCGAGCTTCGTCGACGAGGTCAAGCTCAACGTGCGAGGCGGCGATGGCGGCGCCGGCAGCGTGTCCTTCCGGCGGGAGGCCCACGTGCCCAAGGGTGGTCCCGACGGCGGCGACGGCGGCAGCGGCGGATCGGTGTGGTTGGAGGCCGACCGCAACGTCGCCTCGCTGCTCGCCTTCCGTGACCACCCCCACCGCCGGGCGGCCAACGGCGCCCACGGCCAGGGCAAGAAGAAGCACGGTGCCCGAGGAGAGGACCTCACCGTGGCCGTCCCCGAGGGCACCGTGGTGACCGATCCCGACGGCGAGGTCCTCGCCGACCTCGTCCACGAGGGTGATCGCTGGCTGGCTGCCCAGGGTGGCCAGGGTGGCCGCGGCAACGCCCGCTTCCTCTCCAACCGCCGGCGGGCCCCCAGCTTCGCCGAGCAGGGCGAGGAGGGCGAGGAGCGTTGGCTGCGCCTCGAGCTCAAGCTCATGGCCGACGTCGCGCTCGTCGGGTTCCCCAACGTGGGCAAGAGCACGCTGATCGCCCGCATCTCGGCGGCCAAGCCCAAGATCGCCGACTACCCCTTCACCACCCTCGAGCCGAACCTCGGTGTCGTTCGCCTCGACGACGGCTTCGAGATGGTGGTGGCCGACATCCCGGGCCTCATCGAGGGAGCCAGCGACGGCCGAGGGCTCGGCCACCGGTTCCTCCGCCACGTCGAGCGGGCCCGGGTCCTGTGCATCCTCGTCGACCTGTCACCCACCGCCGACCTCGACCCGGGCGGGCAGGAGCGAGTCCTCGAGGCCGAGCTCGGCGCCTACCGGCCCGAGCTGCTCGAACGCACCCGGCTGGTCGTCGGCTCACGGGCCGACCTGGCCGATCCCACCGGCGATGGCCGGGCTGCCTTCACCGGGCTGCAGGTCTCGGCCGTCACCGGTGCCGGCATCGCCACCCTGGTGGGTCGCCTGGCCGAGGCGGTGCGAACGGCCAGGGACGAGGAGGTGCGGCCCCCCGGGTTCGTCATCCACCGCCCGGCCGCCGAGGGCGTCAGCGTCGAGCGGGAGGCCGACGGGACCTGGCGGGTGGTGGGTCGCCAGGCCGAGCGGGCCGTTGCCCTCTCCGACCTCACCAACCCCGAAGCGCTGGCCTTCGTGCAGCACCGCTTGTCGCGCCTGGGCGTGGACCGGGCCCTGGCTCGGGCCGGCGTCGTCGAGGGTGACGTGGTCCGCATCGGCGGCTTCTCGTTCGACTACAGCGACGACGCATCGGCCCCGGGTCGCTGACCCGATGGCGCCTCGGGTGGTCGTGGCCAAGATCGGCTCGTCCTCGATCACCGACCAGCACGGCGACTCGGGTGGTCGTGGCCAAGATCGGCTCGTCCTCGATCACCGACCAGCACGGCGACATCGACCAGGCCGCCCTCGACAAGTTCTGTGCCGAGGTCGCCGCCCTGCGCCGGCTCGGGCACCGGGTCGTGGCCGTCACCTCGGGCGCCATCGCCGCCGGCCTGCCCGCCATCGGCCTGGGTGGCTCCCGCCGGCCCCGCGACGCCGTCACCTTGCAGGCCGTGTCGGCGGTGGGCCAGAGCCGGCTCATGGGGGTGTACGACCGGGTGCTGGCCGACCACGGGCTGGTGAGCGGTCAGGTGCTGCTCGCCCCGCTCGACTTCGTCGTCCGCCAGCAGTACCTGCACGCCCGGGGCACGCTCACCCGCCTGCTGGAGCTCGGGGTGGTGCCGGTGGTCAACGAGAACGACGCCATCGCCGACGACGAGATCCGCTTCGGGGACAACGACCGGATCGCCGCACTCGTCGCCCACCTGGTGGCCGCCGACGACCTGGTCCTCCTGACCGATACCGCCGGACTGCTGACCGCCGACCCCCGACTCGACGCGTCCGCGTCGCTGATCGAGGAGATCGTCCAGTTCGACCAGTCCCTCGAGACGTTGGCCGGCAGGGGAGGGACGGTGCGGGGGAGCGGCGGCATGGCGTCGAAGGTGGCGGCGGCCAAGATCGCCGCCTGGTCGGGGGTGCGCACCGTGATCGCCGCTGCCCGGCGGGAGCGGGTGTTGGAGGACGCCGTCGCTGGCGTGGCCGGGGTCGGCACCGTGGTGCACCCCCGGCCCCGGCGCCTGCCCGCCCGCAAGCTGTGGATCGCCTTCGCCGTCGGCTCGGCCGGGACCGTCGTGGTCGACAGCGGGGCCCGGCGGGCGCTCCTCGAGAAGGGGCGATCGCTGCTGGCCGCCGGGGTGGCCGACGTGGTGGGGACCTTCGCCGCCGACGACGCCGTCGAGGTGGCCGACGGCGACGGAGCGGTGTTCGCCAAGGGCCTGGTGCGCCTCTCGGCCACCGACCTGCGGCGAGTGACGGGACGACGGACCGCCGACCTCCCCGAGGGCACCCCCGCCCAGGTCATCCACCGCGACGACCTCGTGATGCTCCCGGGGTGAGATCCTTCGAACTCCCCTCGCAGGGAGCTGTGGTTACTGGCCGGGTTGGGTCTGGGGCTCGGGGGTTGAGGCGGCGGCCGGTTCGGAGGCGGGGGCGGCGTCGGGGGCCGCCTCACCCTCGGCGGGGGCCAGGCCGAGCTGGCTGCGGATCTCGGACAGGCGGGCCTGGGCCTCGGTGTTCATGGCCGCCTGCTCGACCTCGAGCATCCGCCCCTCCACCGACTCGCCCTGCAGCTCGGCCATCCCCTTGGCCTGGGCGTAGCGAGCCTCGATCTTGTCGCGGACCTCGTTCATGGTGGGCACGTCCTCGCCCACCGTCTCGGACAGTGAGGCCATGGCCCGGTTCATCTGCTCGGCCATCTTGGCCTGCTCGAGCTGGCTGAGCAGCTTCTGGCGCTCGGCCAGCTTCTGCTGGAGCACCGAGCCGTTCTGGGCCACGGCCGCCTTGGCCTGGTCGGAGGCCTGCGCCGTCTGGAGGGCCATGCCCCTGAGGTCGGCCACCTCTCGCTCGAGGGCGATCAGCCGGTTGGCGAAGGACTCCGCCGCCCGGGTGTACTCGCTGGCCTTGGCCGTGTCGCCTTTGCGGGTGGCCTCCTCGGCCATGAGCACGGCCTGGCGGGCGTTGCCGTTCACCTTCTCGAGCTCGGCCATCGACCGGTTGAGGCGCATCTCGGTCTGCTTCTGCTGGGCGATGACGCTGGCCGCCTGCTCCTTCAACCGCCGGTGCTGGTCCTGGGCCTCGATGATCGCCTGCTCGAGCTGGATCTTCGGGTCGGCCTTCTCGTTGAACTTCTGGTTGGCACCCGCTCCGAGGTAGCGCCAGAGGCGCCGGAAGAACTTCATCATGGACCGTGAGCCTACGGCATCCGCCCCCGCCGCACGCCCGCCACCTGGGGCACGCCCAAACCGAGCACGACGGCGGCGTAGACGGCGGCGCCGACCACCACGGCGGCGAGCGATCCGGCCACCACGGCGGTGGAGGATGTGTCCCCGGCCACGGCCATGACGCCGGCCACCACCACGCCCATGACCGCCGCCGCCGCCGCCAGCCGGAGGTAGCTGTCGACCAGCCCGCGCAGGTCGAACCCCGGCACCCGCCGCAACAGGACGCCGAGCGCCACCACCGCGGCCACGGAGTAGGCGATGGCGTACGACCAGGCCAACCCCTCCACGCCGTAGCGGCCGACGAGCACCACCGCCACCACGATGTTCACGGCGTTCTCACCGCAGTTGAGCAGGAACGGCGTGCGGGTGTCGCCCAGCGCGTAGAACCCCCGCAGCACGAACAGGTAGGCCGAGAAGCCGATCAGCCCGAGGGCAAACCCCGAGAGGATCCGGGCGATGCCGGCGGCATCGGTCCCACCGCCGATGAGACCGGTGTCGACGGCACCGGCGGCGAAGCCGCGGGGGAGCACGAAGTAGCCGATGGCGGCGGGCACGATGACGAGGCCGAGGAGCCGGAGACCGAGCAGCAGCCGACGGTTGAACGTCTCGGGGTCGTGGCGGGCGATGGCTCGGGCCAGGTCGGGCTGGAAGGTGGTCATCAGCGAGACGGCGAGGAGTCCGTGGGGGAGCTGGAAGAACATGAACGCCACCTGGTAGTTGCTCACGTCGCCGGAGCCCGGTTCGGCCAGCACGTTGACCACCTGGGCCGCCACCTGGTTGGCGATCACGTAGCCGATGGTCCACCCCGAGAGGGTGAGCGCCCGGCGGACCGACGGGTGGCGCCAGTCGGGCCGGAACCGGATGCGCACACCGGCCCTGCGCAAGGCCGGCCACAGGGCGAGGGCCATGGTGGCGATGCCGGCGGTGGTGCCGAGGCCGAGCAGCAGGCGGAGGCTGCGGTCGTCGGCGGCCCGGGCGAGTGTCCGGTCGCCGTCGATGACGAGCGGCACGCTGAGCAGCATGGCGGTGACGACCACATTGTTGAGCACGGGGGCCCAGGCGGCGGCGAAGAACCGGCGGCGGGCGTTCAGCAGCGACGATCCGATCGCCATGAGCCCGTAGAACAGGACCTGGGGGGCGAACAGAAACGCCAGGTTGATGCCAACCGATCGCAGCGTGTCGGGGTCGACCCCGGGGGCCGGGTTCGTGCCGTAGAGGGCGATGAGGAGCGGGGCGACGGCGAAGGTGACGGCGGTGACGGCGATGAGGCCGAGCCCGGCCACCGACACCACCGCCGAGGTGGCTTCCTCGTCGGCGTGCTCGAGGTGGGTGGTGAACAGGGGCACCAGGGTGGCGGTGAGCACGCCCCCGAGGATCAGCTCGTAGATGATGTTGGGCGTGTTGTTGGCGAGGAGGTAGGCGTCGCGCAGGCTGGCCTCGACGGCGATGTAGAGCGCACCCAGGCGGACCACCCCGGTGACCCGGGAGAGGGCCGTGCCGGCCGCCACCGAGAGGTTGTCCCGGACCAGCCGCGACCGGCGGCCCTTCGACGGTGCCGGCCCCGCCGGCGACGCCCGCGCCGTCGGGGGCCCCCCCTGCTCGTCGGTGCCGCCCTCCTCGACCAGGGGAGGCTGCGGGGCCAACCCTTCCGGCTGGTCGTCACCGCCCCGGCCGACCGGGACGGTCACGTGTTTCCGGCAGCGCTCGTCGGTGGAGGCATCGGAGTGGGCCGACCGCTCGTCTCCTCGAGGGCCTGGCGCAGGGCTTCCATCTCGGTGACGAGACCGTCCACGTCGGCGTCGAGGCCGCCCAGCTCCCCCACCGTGTCGGCCTGCACGGAGAGCTCGATGGCGCGGGTCACGCTCTCGTCGAGGCGGGCGTCGATCAGCCGCAACCGCCCGATGGCGTCGGCGATGACCGCGTCCATGCGCTCGGCGGCGGCGATCTGGGCCCGGAGCGCCTGGGCCGTCTGCTCCAGGCGGGGCCCGGTTGCCCACGGGGCGCCGGCGTCGGCCTGGAGCTGGGCCAGCTCCCGGTGCGCCGCACCGGGGTCGACCTGGCGGCGGGCCTTGGACAGGGTCTGGGCTCGGCGGGCGATCCGCCAGCACTCCTCCACGCCGGTGGCCAGTCGCTCGCCGATCTCGCCCAGGCGGTCCCGCAGCGGGCCGGCGGCCATGCCGTGCAGCGCGTCGTCGAAGCGGCGCTGGCTCTGGAGCGCCTCGGACACGAACCGGCGCCACGGCTCGTTGACGGCGAAGGGATCGATGCGCTCGGGCCGCTCGTTGCGGGGGATGGCCAGCGCCACCCGGGCGGCGTAGCCGAGGAGGCCGGTGAGCACCCCGACCGGCCCGAGGGCCACCACCCCGACGGCGGCCGTCGCCCCCGTGGCGAGGATGGCCGACGGCGAGGTGAGGGCGCGAGCCACCGGCGGCGTGTAGAAGCGGTCACGGAACCGGAGGCGGGGCGGCACGGCTCAGAAGTTGCTCACGACGGCGGTGAACACCTTGACGATGGTCTTGGGGTCGCTGGCGTCGTAGACGGCGGAGTTGGTGGCCTCGGCGATGGCCCGCAGCGTGGGCAGGTCGGCGTCGCCGCTGAAGGCGATCGGGAAGATGCGGATGGGCCGCGCGTTCTCGCCCTCGGTGCCCCGGCTGAGGAGTTGCAGCAGCTCGTCGAGCTGGCGCTCGTCGTCGCTCTCGTCGCCGTCGTCGTTGATGCCGTCGGAGAGCAGGACCACGGCGTTGATCCGAGCCGGGTCGTAGCCCTCGACGGCGTCCTCGTAGGAGGCCCGCACGACCTCGTACAGCGGGGTGGCGTTGAGCGGGAACTGCTCCTGGATCTCCCGGCGCATCCGTTCCAGGTTGGGCCCGATCGGCTCCACGGGCACCACGTCGATGAACACGTCGCCGTCGGGGCTGAGGTCGGTGGTGAAGATGCGGAGGCCGACCTCGTCCTCGGGCTTGAACTGGTCGAGGGCCTCGATGGCGGCCCGCTTGGCCAGGTCGAGGCGGGTGTCCCCCGAGTCGGGGTCGGCGATCTCCGACATGGAACCCGACACGTCGAGCACCAGCAGCACGCGGGCCGACTTGCGCTGCTCGGACCACTTCTCCAACAGCTCGATCATCACCGGGGGGCTGGGGACGTCGAGCAGCGTGCTGGGCTCGTCGGGGTCCACACCGTTGGCGGCGACGATCGGTTCGCCGAGGGCCACGTCGGGATTGCCGGGCCGGAACCCGAACTCGAGCACCTTGCGCTGGTTCTCGGGGCGCTGGATGAACGTCTCGAACGCCCTCGCCCCCTCGCGCTCGGCGTCGTCCACCCACGGGGCGTCGAGCACCACGTAGGGGTTGTCGGAGAAGAGCGTGCCCTCCTTCGGGTAGATGGCCACGAGCGGGATGCGGGGCTCGCGTGGCCTCTCGCCCGGCTCGAGTACGCCGTCGGGGTTGCCGGCGTTGTAGTCGATCACCGACTTCTCCTCGACGGCCACGGCCGAGATGTAGGTGAGCGACGTGCCTTCCCGGTCGGTGCGGTACCAGTTGTTGAGGAAGGTCGGGGTGATGTCGCCGTAGTGGACGACGGCCGACTCGACCCCTTCGCCGAAGGCCTCGGTGGCCGGGTCGTTGAGGTCCTCGATGGACAGGCCCGTGGTCTTGCCGGTGGCGGCGTAGGCCTGGGCGATGAGGGCCGACAGGCCGCTCGTGGAGAAGTTCGGGTTCGTCTTCCCCAGCCGGAACGGGCCCCACTCCGGGTGGCCGTAGGCCGCCCAGCCCTCCTCGCTCTGGGCCAGGGAGAGGATGTCCTCGAACCCGATGGGGGTGTCGGGGTAGCCGAGGGCCTCGGCCATGGGCTCGGGCATGGCGATGACGAGGGGGGTCTGCATGAACGGTTCGGCCTCGGTGGCCATGGCCGGCTTGCCGTCGTCGGCCAGGCGCTGGTTGAGCACCGCGCTCCAGGCGCTCGACGCCGGTGACCAGACCACCGGGCGGGGGCCCTCGGCGGCCTCGTCCCACTCGGTGGCGAGCAGGGTGGCGGCGCCGCCGGAGGCCTTGGACTGGGGGCGGGCGAAGATGCAGCCGTCGCCGACCTTGGCGGCGTCGGAGTCGTTGAACAGCCGGGCCAGCTCGTTCATCAACGCGATCTTCTCCGACGACACGGCCAGGTCGACCACGGTGCAGTCGCCGGGGTCGCCGAACCCCTCGTCGGTGGTCACATCGTCGTCGCCGCTGGCCTCGCCGTCACCGTCGGAACCCGACGAGCAGCCGGCCACGAGGCACAGCACCACCAGCGCTGCCGCCCACCGTCTGCGCATCATCCGATCTCCTCCCTGAGGGCCACGAGCACGTCGGCCGGCGGGAGCCCGGTCGGTCCGTCTGCAGGACGGTCCCAGCCGGCGGCGGCGAACGCTTCCTGCGCAGTCTTGCCGGTGAGCAGGTCGCGCACCTGGTCGCCCCGGTCCCCCCCGACGAGCGCGGAGACGACGGCATCGGCCCTTGCCGGCGGTGCGGTGGGCACCACGACGAGGTCGTCCTGGACGCCGCGGGCGCTCTCTGCGATGGGCCGAGCGATCGCCTCCGTCGTGACCACGGCGCCGTACCGGCCGCGTCCCTGCTGGACGAGGAGCCCGGCCTGGGTGGCCGAGGGCGCAGGGTCGGCGCTCTCGAGGATGTCGGTGAGCTCCGTTCCGTGCTCGGCGAGGAACGTGGTGATGTCGAAGTCGGTGGCGCCGACCAGACCGGCCGCGAGTTGCCCGGCCACCACCGCGCCGAGGGCCTCGTCGGCGGCGGCGATACCCACGTTGAGGTCGGTGGCGACCTGGTCGACGAGGCAGGAGGCCGGCACCGGTTCGGCGCAGGGTTCGAGCTCCTCGGGGAAGCCGAGCACCACGACGGCCGACGAGGCCGCCGGCGCTGGGTCGTCGCCGGTGAAGAGGGGATCGCGGTTGGCGCTGGCCCGCTCCACGTCGACCATCGCCGGCCAGGGGTCGATGGTGAGCCAGGCGTCGGCCGGTGGTTGGGCCCCCGCGTCGAGGGCGACGAGGGCGCCCGCCGTGGTGGCCGCCGGCTCCACCCGCACGGCCACGCCGTCCTCTTGTTCCTCGACGGCCTCACAGACCTCGGCCAGCTCGGTCACACAGACCACCACGAGGTCTCCGCTGCGCCCCCCGTCACCGCCGTCACCGTCCCCGTCGCCGTCTGGGCCGGTGGCGGCGACGCCGTCGCCGTCGTCGGCCAGGCGGGAGCGCACGGCGAAGGCGCCCACGACCAGGGCGACGGCCACCAGCAGCGCGAGCAGCCGGGCCAGGCGGGGAGGCATCGGCGACGACGGTAGTGGTGCGGCTGGGTCAGGCGGGGCCGTGGGGGTCGGCAGGGTCGGGGATGTCCTCGGCGGTGAGAGTCACGAGCTGGTCGTCGGTGGGATCGTCGATGGTCACCACTCGGCTGGCCTGGCGGGCCACGGCGAACTCGAACAGGTTGCGGGCCACCCGCCCGTTGCCGAAGCCCTTGTCCCGGGGCTGGGCCGCGAACCACGCCCGCACCTTGGCCTCGGCCTCTTCGTCGGCGTGGTAGCCGCCCTTCTCGCCCAAGCTGGCGAAGATGGCCATCAGCTCGTCGTCGCTGTAGTCGGGGAAGACGATCGTCTTCGGGAAGCGGGACTTCAGCCCCGGGTTGGAGCCGACGAAGGTGTCCATCTCGTCGGGGTAGCCGGCCACGATCACCACGATCGAGTCCCGCCGGTCCTCGATCAGCTTCACCAGGGTGTCGATGGCCTCGATGCCGAAGTCCCGCTCGCCGCCCCGGGCGAGGGCGTAGGCCTCGTCGATGAGCAGCACGCCCTCGTCGGCGTCGTCGAAGACGGCCCGCACCTGGATGGCGGTCTGGCCGACGAAGCCGGCCACCAGGCCGGACCGGTCGGTCTCGACGAGGTGCCCTCGCTCCACCACACCCAACGTGCGGTAGATCTGGGCCAGGAGGCGGGCGACGGTGGTCTTGCCCGTGCCCGGGTTGCCCGCGAAGACGAGGTGGCGGCTCTGGTCGAGCACCGGCAGATCCCGCTGGCGGCGCAGGTTCTGCACCCGGATGAGGTCGGTGACCAGCTTGACCTCGGACTTGACCCGGCCCAGGCCGACGAGCTCGTCGAGCTCGGCCATGAGCTC
The DNA here is from genome assembly GCA_030447445.1 of Acidimicrobiales bacterium. GTDB lineage: Bacteria > Actinomycetota > Acidimicrobiia > Acidimicrobiales > Iamiaceae > JAUJOW01. The sequence continues at coordinate 33,920 of JAUJOW010000017.1, forward strand.
CTCCAGCGGGGGGGGCGGTGGCAGCTCGGGCCTCTCCTCGGCCTTGGTGGCAGCGGCGCTCCCCGGGCCGGTCGCCGCTTCCGTCCCCGGCACGCCGGGGGGCCGGGCCGGACCGGGCCCCGCTCCGGCCCGAGCCATCGTGGCCCGGAAGCCCTCGATGGCGGCCAGCTCGGCTTCGGAGGTGTAGGGGTCGATGGCGGCGATGGCGAAGGCCACGGCGATGGCCCGGTCGTGGTAGGTGCGGGCGTGGGCGGAGCCGTCGCGCCGGTCGGCCCGCGCCAGGAGGTCGAGCATGACCGAGGGCTCGTCGAGCCAGGCGGCCTTTCCGGTGACCAGGCCGCCGTTGCGCAGGTCGGCCGGGGTGGCCCGGAGGAGGTCGGTGCCGAGGCGAGGCCCGAAGAGCATGATGAGCGACCACAGCTCGGCGTCGGTGTGGATCCCGTCGCAGTCGACGAACGCCGCCGAGAGGTTGAACGCCTCTTGCACCACGTCGGTGGCCAGCGCAGCCGTGTCGACGCCCTCGACCCGCCCGGCCAGCGTGGTGACGATCGGCGTGAGGGTGTCGACGAAGGCGTCGACGGCGCTTTCGAGCCCGGGATCGGCGATCACCCCTGCGGCTCCCGCCACATCGGGTAGATGGTGGGACCGTCGGCGATGGTGAGCGGTTCGGTGACGGCGAAGCCGTGGCGGGCGTAGAAGGCGACGGTCGGCTCCCTGGTCGACTCGAGGTACGCGGGGAGGCCCTGGCCGTCGCACCGCTCGAGGGTCGGGCCGAGGAGCGCGGAGCCGACGCCGCGCCCTTGGTGGGCGGGGTCGGTGGCCAGGATGGACAGGTACCAGTGGGGCTCGGTCGGGTGTGCCTTCTCGAGGGCGGCCAGGAACCGCACGGCCCGCACCAGCCCGGCGCCGAAGAGCCGCACGGCGGAGCCGGCCACGGCGACCTCCTCGGATGGTTTGACCTTCCAGCGCTCGGGGGCCGCCCACACCGCCGCCCCCTCCCGCCTGGTGGAGGTGAAGACCTCGCCCCGCTCGACGGGGTGGCCGAGGGTGGCGGCGAAGAACCCGGGGGCCGCCCGCCAGCGGTCGCGCCGGCGGACCAGGTGGCGCCACACCGGGTCGTCGGCGAAGGCGCGGGCCAGCACCGGTCCGAGGGCGTCGAGGTCCTCGGCGCCGGCGGTGCGGACCTCGGGCGGGGACGGGGGCACGGTCACCCGCCGAGTCCACCACACCAGCTCGGCCGGGCCACCCGGGCGCCGGTACCATCCCGGGGTGGCCGACGTCCCGATCCCCACCACCGTCGCCGAGCTGGGTCAGCGGGCGAAGGGGGCCGCTCGGGTGCTGGCCACGGCCTCGACCGCCACCAAGGATGCCGCCCTCACCGGTGCCGCCGACCTCCTCGTCGAACGCACCGCCGAGATCCTCGACGCCAACGCCGCCGACGTGGCCCGCGCCGAATCGGCCGGCCTCGGCGCCAGCATCGTCGACCGCCTGCGCCTCGACGCCGGTCGGATCGAGTCCATGGCCGGTGGGCTGCGACAGGTGGCGGCCCTGCCCGACCCCGTCGGGGAGGTGCTCGACGGGTGGGTGCGCCCCAACGGCCTGCGCATCTCCCGGGTCCGGGTCCCCCTCGGCGTGGTGGCCATCATCTACGAGAACCGTCCGAACGTGACGAGTGATGCCGCCGGCCTGTGCCTGAAGTCCGGCAACGCCGCCTTCCTGCGGGGCTCGTCGGGGGCCATCTCGTCCAACCTGGCCATCGCCGCCGTGCTGCGGGAGGCCGTGGCCAAGGTCGACCTCCCTGCCGACGCCGTCGTCCTCGTCGAGGACACCTCACGGGAGGCGGCCGTCGACTTCATGCGCCAGCGGGCCAGCATCGACTGCCTCATCCCCCGGGGTGGGCCGTCGCTGATCGCCTCCATCCTCGACCACGCCACCGTCCCCTACGTGATCGACGGCGACGGCAACTGCCACGTCTACGTCGATGCCACCGCCGACCTCGACATGGCCCGGGCCATCGTGGCCAACGCCAAGACCCAGCGGCCGTCGGTGTGCAACGCCGCCGAGACGCTGCTCGTCCACGAGGCGGTGGCCGACGCCTTCCTGCCCGCCGTGGCTGCCGATCTCGAGCGGGTGGAGCTGGTCGGCGACGACCGGGTGCGGAGCCTGCTACCCGGGGTGGCGGCGGCGGACCGCGACGACTGGTCGAGTGAGTTCCTGGACCTCAAGCTGGCCGTCGCCGTGGTCGGCTCCCTCGACGCCGCCATCGACCACATCGCCCGCTTCGGGACCGGCCACAGCGAGGCCATCGTCACGACCGACCTGGCCGCCGCCGACCGCTTCGCCCGGGAGGTGGACGCCGCCGCCGTGGTCGTCAACGCCTCCACCCGCTTCGTCGACGGCGAGGAGTTCGGCTTCGGGGCCGAGATCGGCATCAGCACCCAGAAGCTCCACGCGCGGGGCCCCATGGGGCTCCGGGAGCTGACCACGGCCAAGTATCTCGTGCGAGGCGACGGCCAGGTGCGCCGCTGATCAGGCGGTGGTCAACCGGCGGGAAGCAGGTCGGCGGGGCGCAGGCGGCGATCGCGGACGGTGCTACGGGTGCCGCAGCGGCACCGGAACCGGATCTCGACGACGTCGTCGTCGAAGTCGACACCGAGTATGTGGCGCTCGGACAGGAGCACCCGGGTGCCTTCGGTGGGGCAGTGGGCGGCGAACATCACGACCTCCGACGGTGGGTGACGGCGGCGCGGACGCCCGGTCTGGTCCGGCCCGACGCCGGCGGGCGCCGGTTCCGCAACCGGTACCAGTCGGGCTCGGGCCCTGGGGTCATCAGCGTGAACATGGGTCCATCGTCCGCCCGCCAGCCGCCGCCGGCCAGTGGCAGGAATGACAGCCTTCGCGACGAAGCTGCCATCGGTGTTGTGTCCCCGTCGCCCCCACGGATGTTGAACGCCGCCGCCGGGCCGGGCGTGAGATCAGCTGGCGAGGTCGCCGCGGAAGGTCCGGCGGTAGGCCGCCGGAGAGGCGCCGATCACCCGCTGGAAGTGGGCCCGCAGCCCGGCCGCCGAGGAGAACCCGCACCGGTGAGCGATCTGTTCGACCGAGAGGTCGGTGGTCTCGAGCAGGGACCGGGCCTGCAACGCCCGTTGGGCCAGGAGCCACTGCAGCGGCGTGGTCCCGGTGACCTCGACGAAGCGCCGGGCGAAGGTGCGGGGGCTCAGCGCCGCCCGGCGGGCCAGGTCCTCCACCGTGAGGGGCTCGTCGAGGTGGTCGAGCATCCAGGTGAGCACCGTGCCGAGGGGGTCGTCGTCGGCGCAGCTGGGCACCGGTGCCCGCACGAACTGAGCCTGGCCACCGTCGCGGTGAGGCGGGACCACCATGCGCCGGGCCACGGTGTTGGCCGCCTCGGCGCCCAGATCCAGCCGCACGAGGTGCAGGCAGAGGTCGATGCCGGCCGCCGTGCCCGCCGAGGTGTGCACGTTGCCGTCGGACACGTAGAGCACACCGGGGTCGACGTCGACGTTCGGGAACCAGGCGGCGAGGTCGTCGGTGTGACGCCAGTGGGTGGTGGCCCGTCGGCCGTCGAGGATGCCGGCCTGGGCCAGGAGGAACGCCCCGGTGCACAAGGAGACCATGCGGGCGCCGCGGTCGTGGGCCGCTCTGAGGGCGTCGAGCACGTCGGGGGGCGAGGCGGTGGGCGGGGCGACGTTGCCCGACATCGACCAGGCCGGGATCACCACGGTGTCGGCGGCCTCGACGGCGTCGAGCCCAGCCCCGGTCTGGAGACGGAGACCGCCCTGGCGGGCGTGGCCGAACTGCTCGCCGCTGCACACCACGTGCTCGTAGCGCCAGCTCGGGATCTCGGGCCGCTCGATGCCGAAGACCTCGCAGGGCACGGCCAGCTCGAACATGGCCACGTCGTGGCCCATGACCGTCACGACGCGGTGCATGGCAGCATCCTAACGGTGAACGTCATCCCGCCGCCTCAGCGCAGGGCGGCGGCGGCCTTCCAGCCCCCCACGGCGGCGGGCACGGCCATGGCGAGGGTGACGGCCCGGAGGCGGCGGTCGAGGTCCCGCCCGAAGACCACGGCGGCCACGGCGTCGGCGGCGTCGGTGATGGCGCTCAGGGCCACCCAGTCCGCCTCCCCTCCGCTCGGCCCTCCGAGCGCTCGGAAGGTGCCGGCGCCGATGGCGACGTCGCGGATGCCGAAGGCCCGCACGAACCAGACCACGGGGCCTGGGGCCTGGCGTTGGCGGTCGATCACGAGGCGGGGAGCCAGCACCATGGTGGTGCCGAAGGCCATGCGACCGAGGGCGAGGGTTCGGGCCAGCGAGCGGGGTTCCATGGCCTGATCTTCGCGCCGATACCGATTGACCGGCCGGTCAAGGGGGCCGGTACGCTGCCGCCGATGCCCGAACACCGCTTCGACACCGTGCCCGCCGTGCGTGAGGGGCTGCGCGCCGTCGACTACCTGGCCGACGAGGGCATCGCCGGGATCGTGTACCTGGCCGACCGGCTGCAGAAGCCCATCCTCGTCGAAGGCCCGGCCGGGACGGGCAAGACCCAGCTGGCCAAGTCGGTGGCCGAGCTCACCGGCGCTCGCCTCATCCGGCTCCAGTGCTACGAGGGCCTTGACGAGTCCAAGGCCCTGTACGAGTGGAACTACAAGAAGCAGCTCCTGCGCATCCAGGCCGAGCGCAAGGACGGCAGCACGTGGGAGGACGTGGAGACCGACATCTTCTCCGACGACTTCCTGCTCACCCGGCCCCTGCTCGAGGCCATCCGGGCCGACGACCCCGTCGTGTTGCTGATCGACGAGGTCGACCGGGTCGAGGTCGAGACCGAGGCCCTGCTGCTCGAGATCCTGTCCGACTACCAGGTCTCCATCCCCGAGCTCGGCACCATCGAGGCCCGCCAGATCCCCCTCGTGTTCCTCACGTCGAACAACACCCGGGAGCTGTCCGAGGCGCTCAAGCGCCGGTGCCTGTACCTGCACGTCGACTACCCCGACCTCGAGCGGGAGAAGGAGATCGTGCTCCGCAAGGTGCCCGACATCACCGACGCCCTGGCCGACCAGGTGGCCCGCATCGTGCGCTCGCTCCGCCAGCTCGAGCTGAAGAAGGCGCCCTCGGTGTCCGAGACCCTCGACTGGGCCCGCACGCTCATGCTGCTCGGCGTGGAGTCGGTGGACAACGCCACCGCCGCCGGGACGGCCAACATCCTGCTCAAGTACCAGAGCGACATCGCCAAGGCGATGAAGGAGTTCACCGACAACGGCAACGAGGGCAAGGCGTGGGCCCGCGGCGGTCCCGCCACCCGGGCCTGAGCCCGCCGCCGTGACCCCCACCGAGACCGGCGCCCCCGCCGCACCGGCCCCGTCGCCGATGCTCGAGCTGCTGGCCGGGTTCATCGCCGAGCTGCGCCAGGCCGGCCTCCCCGTGAGCCTCACCGAGAACCTCGACGCCATGGAGGCGGTGAAGCACATCCCCCTCGAGGACAGGGAGGCGTTCAAGTACGCACTGGCCGCCACCCTGGTGAAGAACAACGCCCACTGGCGGGCCTTCGAGACCGTGTTCGAGGTGTACTTCTCGCTGCGAGGGGCCCGCTACGCGGTGGGCGACGAGGCCGAGGGCGACGACCTCGACCACGACGCCGACATGGACGCCGCCGGCGGCGGCGATGAGGACGGCAAGGGGCTCCAGGGCGGCGGTGGCGGCGAGGGCCTCACCCCCGAGGAGCTGGCCCAGCTCCTCTACCAGGCGCTCCTCGACGGCAACGACGGGCTCATGCGGGCCATCGCCCGTCAGGCCGTCAAGCGGTTCGCCGGCATGGAGCCCGGCCGGCCCGTGGGGGGCACCTACTACCTCTACCGGACGCTGCGGAACCTCGACCTCGACAGCGTGCTCGACAAGCTCTTGACCCAGGCCCGCCAGCAGGCGGCCGAGGACGGCTCGCCGCTGACCCCCCTCGAGGAGCGCCTCGAGGCCGACGAGTTCCAGATCCGGATCGACCAGCTCAAGAAGGAGGTGGAGTCCGAGATCCGTCGTCGCCTGGTGGCCGACCGGGGGGTGGAGGCCATGGCCAGGACGCTGCGCAAGCCGCTGCCCGAGGATGTCGACTTCATGCACGCCAGCCGGGAGGAGATGGGGAACCTGCGCAAGGCCCTGTACCCGCTCACCCGCCGCCTGGCCGTGCGCCTGGCCCGCAAGCGCCGCCACGGGCGCAAGGGTCCGCTCGACTTCCGCAGCACCGTCCGTCACTCCCTCAGCTACGGCGGTGTGCCGGCCGAGCCCAAGTTCCGCTATCCCCGCCCCCACAAGCCCGAGATCTTCGTGATCGCCGACATCTCGGGCTCGGTGGCCGCCTTCGCTCGGTTCACGCTGATGCTCGTCTACGCCATCAGCAACCAGTTCTCGAAGGTGCGGTCCTTCGTGTTCATCGACGGCGTCGACGAGGTCACCCGCTTCTTCGAGGGCGTCGAGGACGTCACCGAGGCCGTCCACCGGGTCAACACCGAGGCCGACGTGATCTGGGTCGACGGCCACTCCGACTACGGCCACGCCTTCGAGGTCTTCTGGGAGCGCTGGGGCAAGGAGATCAGCCCCAAGACGACCGTCATCATCCTGGGCGACGCCCGCAACAACTACCACGCGTCGGCCAACTGGGTGGTGAAGGAGATCAGGCAGCGGGCCCGTCACGTGTACTGGCTGAACCCCGAGCCGAAGAGCTACTGGGACACCGGCGACTCGATCGTGGGCGAGTACGCCACCCACTGCGACGGCACCTTCGAGTGCCGCAACCTGCGCCAGCTCGAGCGCTTCGTCGAGCAGCTGGCGTAACGCAACCTCAGCCCGTGTCGTCGGCCCGGCGGTGGGTGCCGTCGACGCCGGCGAGGGTCGTGGCCGTGTTGACCAGGGAGACATGGGAGAACGCCTGGGGGAAGTTGCCGAGCATCCGGCCGGCCACGGGGTCGTACTGCTCGGCCAGGAGGCCGACGTCGTTGCGGATGGCCAGCAGCCGTCGGAACCGCTCCCGAGCCTCCTCGACCCGACCGAGCATGGCCAGGTTGTCGGCCATCCAGAACGTGCACATGAGGAACGTGCCCTCGCCGCCCTCCAACCCGTCGACGTCGGGATGGGAGCGGTAGCGGTAGACGAAGGAGTCGACGGTGAGCTCCCGCTCGATGGCGGCCACCGTGTTGGCCACCCGCGGGTCCGACGCTGGGAGGAAGCCGATCAGGGGGACCATCAACAAGCTGGCGTCGAGCTCCCGCGACCCGTAGGACTGCACGAACACGCCGTCGTCGTTCACGCCGTGAGCGAGGACGTCGGCGCGGATCTCCTCCCGCAGCGCCCGCCACCGGCCGAGCGGACCTGGGACCCCGAAGCGCTCGGCGGATCGGATGGCCCGGTCGACGGCCACCCACGCCATGACCTTGGAGTGGGTGAAGTGCCGGCGGCCGCCGCGGACCTCCCAGATGCCGTCGTCGGGCTCGGACCAGCACCGTTCGAGGACGCCGACGAGGGCCTTGGCGAGCGACCACGCCTCGGCATCGGGCTCGATGCCGGCCACCCGGGCCTGGTGGAGCGCATCGAGCACCTCGCCGAACACGTCGATCTGCAGCTGGTCGTGGGCGCCGTTGCCCGAGCGCACGGGCCGAGAGCCCTCGTAGCCCGGGAGCCACCCGAGCTCGAGCTCGGTCAGGCGCTGCTCGCCGGCCGGTCCGTACATGATCTGCACCTGGTCGGGCCGGCCGGCGACGGCCCGCAGCAGCCAGTCCCGCCACGCCCGGGCCTCGTCGGTGTACCCGGCGTCCATGAGCGCGAGGAGGCTGAAGGTGGCGTCGCGCAGCCAGCAGAACCGGTAGTCCCAGTTGCGCCCGCCGCCGATCGCCTCCGGGAGCGACGTGGTCGCCGCCGCCACCAGACCCCCGGTCGGAGCGTAGGTCAGGCCCTTCAGCACGACGAGCGACTGGCGCACCTCCTCGGTCCAGGGCCCGACGGTCCGGCACCGCTGGCTCCACTCCCGCCACCAGCGCTCCGTGGCCTCGACGGCAGTGGGCACGTCGGAGGCCGGGGGTGGCGAGAGGTGCGACCGGTACCAGACGAGGTCGAAGGGCACCCGGGTGCCTTCGGGCACGGCGAAGTCGGCGATGGTGGTGAAGTCCTCGCCTCGCACCTCGACCGGGGTCCGCAGCCGCAAGGCGTCGGGCCCGGCCACGAAGACGAGGTCGCCGTCGATGCGGCGGACCCAGGGCACGATCGATCCGTAGTCCATCCGCACGGTGAGGTCCATCCGCATCGGCACCCGGCCCGAGCGGCCCTCGACGAGGCGGACGAGGTCGAGGGCCCTGCCCCGGAGCGGCATGCAGTCGATGACGGCGACGCTGCCCTCGTCGGTGTGGAAGACCGTCTCGAGCACGAGGGTGCCGGGTCGGTAGCGACGCTCCACCCGCCGGACGGCGGTGGCGGGGGCGATCTGCCAGTGGCCGTGATCGGCGGCGCCGAGCAGGGCGGCGAAGCAGGCCGGCGAGTCGAAGCGGGGGAAGGTCAGCCAGTCGATCGATCCGTCCCGCCCGACGAGGGCGGCCGACTCGGTGTCCGACAGGAGGGCGTAGTCCTCGATGGGGAGGGGCATCGCAGGATTGTGGCCCGGATGGGCGAGGTCCTCGGCGGACCGCCCGGTGGGGCCTCCCGCCGGAGCCGGCTCAGGCCTGCGGGAGGGCGGGGATGGTGAAGTCCTCGGGCACCGGGCGGGGCGGGCTCCGACGGGCCAGCGCGGCGTCGATGGCCGGAGCCAGCCGCTCGAGCTTCTCCTTCTCCCTGGCCTCGGCGTGCTCGGCGAACTCGGGCATGACGTCGCTGGCGAACAGCTCCAGGGCCTCGCAGATGTGCTCGTGGCGGTTGCGTCCGCACTGGGCCACGAAGATGACCTGGTCGACGCCGACCTCGTCGTAGGCCCGCAGGAGGGTCCGCACCTGTTCCGGGGTGCCGACGGCGCCCCGCAGCGACCCGATGCCGTTCTCCTCGATCGTGGCCCCGAGGTGGGCACCAGTGCCACTGGCCACTTCACGGTCGAAGCCGAACGACGACCGGTTGGCGATGAACTCCTCCCACACGTTGGTCACCCCGGGCCGGTGGTTCCCGAAGGCGTAGTAGTGCAGCAGCGAGTAGCCGAAGAAGTGCCCCCCGTCGAGGCCCCGCTCGATGGCGGTCTCCTCGTCGTCGTGGCACATGAAGGGCAGGACGATGGCCAGGTTGGGGTTGACGGCGAAACCGCCGGGCACGCACGCCTCCGACGCCAGGGTGTCGTAGTAGTCGTTGACCCAGGCGTGGGCCTCGTCGGGGTTGATGAAGCTGAACGACAGTGCTCCGATGCCCTTCTCGGCGGCGAGGTGGATGGTCTCCTTGCGCGAGCAGGCCACCCAGAGGGGCGGGTGCGGTCGTTGCATCGGCTTGGGCACCACGTTGCGGGGAGGCATGTGCAGGAACCGGCCGTCGTAGCCGGCGAAGGGCTCCTCGACGAACATCCGGGTGACGGCGTCGAGCCCCTCGGCCCACTCGTCTCGCTTGGTCTGCCGGTCGACGCCGAACCCGCGCAGCTCGGCCTCCGAGGACGACTCGCCGGTGCCGAAGTCAACCCGGCCGTCGGAGAGGAGGTCAAGGGTGGCGATGCGTTCGGCCACCCGGGCGCTGTGGTTGAAGCCCTGGGGGAGCTGCACGATGCCGTGGCCCAGCCGGATGCGGTTGGTGCGCTGGCTGGCGGCGGCGAGGAACACCTCGGGGGCCGAGGAGTGGCTGTACTCCTCGAGGAAGTGGTGCTCGACCTCCCACACGTAGTCGATGCCGAGGCGGTCGGCCAGCTCGACCTGGTCGAGCGCCTCCTTGAGCAGCCGATGCTCGTCGCCCTCGGCCCAGGGGCGGGGGAGCTGGTGCTCGTAGAAGATGCCGAACTTCATGGAGGCTCCGTGTGGTCGGGCGCCGCCGGTGGCGGCGTCAGGGGATGGACTCGAGGAGGTCGTCGAAGGTGGCGAAGAGGGCAGGCCGGTCGTGGGCTTCCCGCAGCCGCAGCGCCAGCCGACGGCTGCGCACCAGGAGCTCCCGGGCGGCCCGCCCGGGCCACGGGCGGGGGAGCAGCTCTGGGGGCAGGAGCGGGTCGAGGGCGTTGCACTCCTGGAAGGCGACGCCCATGGCCAGGGCGCCGGGCAGGAAGGCGGCGTCGGGCAAGCGCTCACGGCGGGCTCGCATGTCGTCGAGGACGTCCGGCAGTCCCTCGTAGGTGGCGACGAAGGCCCGGTAGCGGTCGGCCAGGTCGTCGATCGGCCAGAGCCGCCGGGCCAGCTCACGGGGCTCGCCCACCCCGCCGACCTCGAGGTCTTCGCTGCCGGCCACGGTGACGTGGTCGGCGATCCCGAGGCGCTGGGCCTCGCCCACCACGTCCTTCCCCCAGCGGTGCGGCGAGACGTAGAGCCCGTTGTGGACCGCGGCCCCACCGAGGGCGAGCAGCCGATCCCGCAGGGCGTCGCGGGCAGGGCGCCGGGCCTCGGGCACGGCAAAGGCCACGAGGCGCCACCGATGGTCCCATCCCCGGCCGGCGGCGTCCTGGACGTAGGCCAGGCGCTGGCGCTCGAGTCCTCTGCCGAGCGCCGCCATGCCCGCCTCGGTGGCGGCGAAGACGGCCTCCCGGCCGGTGCCGCGGCGCAGGAAGAGGCCCTCGGCCACCAGGCGACGCAGGCACGACCGCACCTGTTCGGCGCTCTGCCCGCAGGCCTCGGCCACGGGCAACAGCTCGGCGGTGGCCACCGTCCCGTCGGCCCGGGCCATGCCCAGCACGAGCACCCTGGTCGGAACCTCGACGGTCGGACCTTCCACGACCGTGAGCTTGCACGACCGCTTGGCCCTGGTCAAGGACCCGGCGGCCTCACATCACACGTGCAGGCCGCACTCGTCCTTGTCGAGCCCTCGCCAGCGACCGGCGCGGGTGTGGTCACCGTCGGCCACCCGGGTGGTGCAGGGCATGCACCCGATCGATGGGTAGCCCTGCTGCGTAAGGGGGTTGACGGGCACGTCGTGGTCGGCGATGTAGCCGGCCACGTCCTCGTCGGTCCAGGTGGCGATGGGGTTGACCTTGACCAGGCCGCGCAGGTCGCGGGCCACCACCGGGGTGGCCTCGCGGTTGGCGGCCTCGGCTCGGCGCAGGCCGCTCATCCACGCCTGCTTGCCGGCCAGCGCCCGGTCGAGCTGGCCGACCTTGACCGCCGAGCAGCAGTTCTCGGGATCGGCCCGCCACAGGTCCTCGTCCTGGCGGGCGACGGTCATGATGCGCAGGTTCAGGCCGTAGTGGCGCCGCACCTCCTCCACCGTCTGGAGCGTCTCAGGGAAGTGGTAGCCGGTGTCGATGAACACCACCTCGATGGCCGGGTCCACCTTGACGGCGAGGTCGATGAGCACGGCGTCGGTCATCGACGCCGTCATGCAGAGGTGGGGCGAGAAGGTGTCGGTGGCCCACTGGATGATCTTCGACGCCGGGAGCCGCTCGAACTCCCGGTTCAGCTCGGCCAGCTCTCCATCGGTGAGCGCCGTGTCGGTGACTGAGCGAGATGGGCCGGGGCCGAAGGGGGCGATCGTCATGTCGCGCACTCCGAGGCGCCGGTCTCGACGGCGTAAGGGCCGGTCTCGTCGTAGTCGACGTAGAACTCGGGTCCCTCGGAGGGGTCCGGGAAGTGATCGAGGTCACGGAGCCCCTCGGCGACGGCCTTGGCCCCGCCGGCCCGTTCCATCCAGGGTCGGAAGCCCTCGCCGGCGCCCCGCTCCTCGGCGAAGCGGCGCACGACCCGCACCGCCGCCTCGGGGGCGGCCTTGGCCGGGAGCCGCAGCGCCTTGTCACCGAAGTGGATGCGCTCCTGGCCGACGTAGCCGCCGAGGAGGAGCTGGTAGCCGGGGGCCGACTGGCCGTGGGCCCGCCGCTCGGCACCCATGAAGCCGATGTCGGCGATGTGGTGCTGGCCGCAGGAGTTGGTGCAGCCCGAGATGTTGGTGCGGATGCCGCCCACCTCGGCCAGGCCCTCCTCCTCGAGCCGGGCGCCGATGGCGTCGGCCAGGCCCCGGGACTGGGTGACGGCCAGGTTGCAGGTGTCGGCCCCCGGGCAGGCCACCACGTCGCGGGAGAGCTCGGCGCCGGGCTGGGCCATGCCGATGGCCCGCAACCGGTCGAACAGGGTGGGGAGCTGCGCGTCGGTGAGGCCCCGGTACACGAGGTTCTGCCGGTTGGTGACCCGCACCTCGGCCCCCAGCTCACGCTGGATGGCGGCCAGGGAGCGGAACTGGTCCGAGGTGATGTCGCCGAGCCGGGCCCAGGCGTAGGCCGAGACCGTTCCCTTGGCCACGCCTCGCACCACGTTGGCGTCGAGCCAGCGGGAGTACGGGTCCGGGGAGGAGAGGGCCACCGCGGTGCCCTGACCCATCGGGGTGGGGGTGATGTCGACGGCCACCCCCGCGGGGGCGTCGCCGGCCTTGGCCACCTCGGGAGGGATGCCCCCCGGCCACGTCGAGGAGGCCAGCAGGAACCGGCGCACCTTGAACACCTGCCGCTGGAGCTCCTCGAAGCCGAGCGTGTCGACCAGCCACTTCATCCGGGCCCGGAGCTTGTTGTCCCGGTTGCCGTTCTGGTCGAAGACCCGGAGGCAGGCCTCGAGGGTGGGGAGCAGGTCCTCGCGGGAGGTGAAGTCCTCGAGGGCCAGGGCGGGGTGGGGGTTGGCGCCGAGCCCGTGGTGGCGATGATGCCGATGTCGTTGAACATGGCCTGGCCACAGTCGGTGGCGCAGCCCGAGAAGTTGATCTTGAACTTGCGGGGGAGGCGCTGGGCGATGGGGTTGTGGAGGAAGTGGCGGAAGGTGGCCTCGGCCCAGGCGCTGATGTCGAGTACCTCGAACGGGCAGGCCCCGGCCAGGTGGCAGCCCTGCACGTTGCGGACGGTGTCGCCGCAGGCCTCCCGGGTGGTGAGGCCGACGGCGGCCAGGTCCCGCAGGACGGCCGGGACCCGCTCGAGGTCCACGTAGTGGAACTGCAGGTTCTGACGGGTGGTGATGTGGCCCCAGCCCCGGGAGTACTCGTCGGCGATGTGGCCGAAGGTGTCGAGCTGTTCGGGGGTCAGCGACCCGTAGGGGACCTTCACCCGCAGCATCTGGTGGTGGCCGCCCTGGCGCTGGCCGTAGACGCCGTTGGTGAGCCGGAAGACCCGGAAGACGTCGTCGTCCAGGTCGCCGGCGAGGTAGCGATCCAGCATCACCTCGAACTTCTCGATGTCGGCTGCCAGTGCCGGATCGATCTCACGCTGGAGCATGGGCGCCTCTCACATCGACTGCCACGGGGGAAGATAATTGACCGAGTGGGTCAGGAATCACCCTCACCGTACGAAAGTCGATCCCGCCGGTCAACTATTCCGGGTGTGACGTCGGGCGGGTCAGCGTCGCAGCAGCTCGGCCACCCGGAAGGCGAGGTCGAGGGACTGGCGGCCGTTCAGCCGGGGGTCGCACATGGTCTCGTAGCGGCTGGCGAGGTCGGCATCGAGGATCTCCTCGGCTCCACCGAGGCACTCGGTGACGTCGTCGCTGGTGAGCTCGACGTGGACGCCGCCGGGCCAGGTCCCCACGGCCTCGTGGGCGGCGAAGAAGCCGGCGATCTCCCGGAGGATGTCGTCGAAGCGACGGGTCTTGCGGCCCCCGGCGCTGGTGAAGGTGTTGCCGTGCATGGGATCGCAGGCCCACACCACGGGGTGGCCGGCGTCGGCTACGGCGCCGAGCAGCGGCGGTAGCGCGGTGGCCACCCGCTCGGCGCCCATGCGGGCGATGAGGGTGAGCCGGCCCGGCACCCGGTCGGGGTTGAGGCGCTGGCAGATGGTCACCACCTCGTCGGGGGTGGCGGTGGGCCCGAGCTTGCAGCCCACGGGGTTGCGGATGCCGGCGAAGAACTCCATGTGGGCGCCGGCGGCTTGGCGGGTGCGCTCGCCGATCCACACCAGGTGGGCCGAGCTGTCGTACCAGTCGCCGGTCAGGGCGTCGCGCCGGGTGAGGGCCTCCTCGTAGCCGAGGATCAGCGCTTCGTGGCTGGTGAAGAAGTTGGTCTCGTGGAGCATGGGCTGGGACCGGGTGTCGACCCCGCAGGCCTTCATGAACCGCAGGGCCCGGTCGATCTCGTCGGCCACCTGTTCGTAGCGGCGGCCCTCCCGGCTGCTGCGCACAAAGGCCTGGTTCCAGGAGTGGACGCGGGTGAGGTCGGCGAAGCCGCCCTTGGTGAACGACCGCAGCAGGTTCAGGGTGGCCGAGGACTGGTGGTAGGCCCGCAAGAGGCGCTGCGGGTCGGCCAGCCGGGCCTCGGCCGTGCCGCCCACGTCGTTGACCATGTGGCCCCGGAAGGAGGCGAGGTCGAGCTCGCCCACCCGCTCGGTGGGCGCCGATCGGGGCTTGGCGAACTGCCCCGCGATGCGTCCGATCTTCACCGTGGGGAGCCCCGAGGAGTAGGTGAGGACCACCGCCATCTGCAGGATCACCCGCAGGCGGTCACGGACCGAGTCGGCGGTGAAGGTGTCGAAGGCCTCGGCGCAATCCCCGGCCTGGAGCAGGAAGGCCCGGCCCTCGGCCACCTCGCCGAGCTCGGCGGTGAGGTCACGCGCCTCCCCGGCGAAGACGAGGGGCGGTAGGTCCTCCATGTGCTTGAGGACCCGTTGGAGCTCGCCGTCGTCGGGCCACTCGGGCTGCTGGGCGGCCGGGTACTCGCGCCACGACGTCGGGCTCCAGGCGGCGGCGTCCACGGGGCCAGCGTGACCGGTTGGGGACGGGGCACGCAAAGCGTTACGCCCGGTCGAGGCCGATGCGGATGAGCACCCGGCGCTCTTGCTGCATGGCCCGGGCGAACTCGTCCCAGTCCTCGTGTTCGCCGGCCACCTGGCGGTAGAGGCCGACGAGGCCGTCGAGCGCCTCGGGGAGGGCGACGATGGTGGCCCGGCCGTCGGCCTGCACCCAGGGACCGAAGAAGTCATCGGTGAAGGCGCACAGCGTCGCTCTGGGGTCCCGACGCAGGTTGACCACCTTGGCCCGGTCCTCGGTGGCGCTGATGATGACCCGGCCGTCGCCGTCGACGCCGGCCACGACCGGGGAGGTCTGGAGGCGGCCGTCGTGGCGACGGGTCACCAGCACGGTTCGATGGTGCCGGGCGAGGAAGGAGCGGACGGCGTCGGGGGCGCTCGCCACCTCAGGCGGCGTCGATGCGGGACTCGGCCTCATGGCGCACCGCGGTCACGGCCCGCTTGACGAGCCGGCGGGCGGCCTCGGCGGTGACGCCCAGCTCCTCGCCGACCTCCCGGTAGCTGCGCTTGCGGCCGTCGTTGATGCCGAAGCGCTGCTCGACGGCGTACCGGGCCCGGGCGTCGAGCACGTCGAGCAGGCCGGTGGCCATGTCCTCCTCGGCCCGGGCGAGCACCTGGTCCTCGGGCGTGGGGACGTTGTCGGGGATGATGTCGACGAGCTCGTTGCTGTCGTCGTCGCCGATCGTGCGGTCGAGCGAGGTGGGCGTGGTGAGGCGGTGCAGGGTGGCGTTGTCGTCGTCGAGCTCGTCACCGTCGCCGGCCACCTGGCGCAGCGCCGCCCGCAGACCGGCCGAGCGGTCACCCGGCAGGCGGATGAGGCTGGCCTTCTGGTCGAGGGCCCGGCCGATGGCCTGGCGGATCCAGAAGGTGGCGTA
>JAUJOW010000035.1 GCA_030447445.1 Acidimicrobiales bacterium
CGCTGATCTGGGCGAGGGTGAGCCCGGCGTTGCGGCCGCGTCGTATGAAGTCGAGTCGGTTCAACGCCTCCGGCGGGTAGTCGCGGTAGCCACTCGGAGTGCGCATCGGTGCCGGGAGCAGGCCGCGCTCCTCGTAGAACCGCAGCGTCTTGGTCGTCATCCCCGCCATGGCTGCCATCTCACCGATCTTCACGTCGCCTCCTGACCCTGTGCTTGACCTTCCCCTGCAGGGGAAGGTCCATGCTGGCTGACGTCGAACACACGGAGGTGGTGGTGGACGAGGCATACGACGTCGACTTGGCGGTGGTCGGCTCGGGGGGGGCGGCGATGGCGGCAGGCATCGCGGCGCGGAAGTCGGGTGCGACCGTGGTGCTCATCGAGCGAGCTGCCGTGGGCGGCACTTGCGTGAACGTGGGCTGCGTACCCTCCAAGACCCTCCTCGCCGCGGTCGGCGCCCGCCGCGCAGCGTTGCACAATCCTTTTCCCGGGGCGCCCACCAGCGCCGGCGCCGTCGACCTGGCTTCGCTGGTCGGCCAGAAAAACGAGCTGGTTAGCCGGTTGCGCCACGTGAAGTACGAGGAGGTAGCGGCCGCCTACGGGTTCCAGATCCGGCCCGGTCAGGCGCGGTTCCGCGACCATGCCACCTTGGAGGTCGACGGGACGCCGCTGCGAGCTCGCGCCTACGTCGTGGCCACCGGCGCCGAACCTCATCGACCTGACCTTGCGGGCCTGGACCAGGTGGAGTACCTGACGTCGACCACGGCGATGGAGCTCGAGGTGCTTCCCGAGTCGTTGCTCGTGATCGGGGCCGGGTACGTGGGCTTGGAGCAGGCGCAGCTGTTCGCTCACCTCGGTACCCGGGTGACGCTGGTGGGCCGGCTGGCGCCCCACGCCGAGCCGGAGATGGCAGCGGTGCTGCGCCGGGTGTTCGCCGACGATGGCATCACGGTGATCGAGGAGCGGGCCACGGCCGTCGACTCGACCTCCGTCGGCGTGGCCGTTGCCACCACCTCCCGGCAGAGCGTCACCGCACAGCAGCTGCTGGTGGCCACCGGCCGGCGAGCCCGCACCGACCACCTCGATCTCGATGCAGCGGGGGTCAAGACCGACGGAGCCGGCTTCGTCGTCGTCGACGAGCACCAGCGCACGTCGAACCGGCGGGTGTATGCCGCCGGCGACGTCGCCGGCGTCCCCCAGTACGTCTACGTCGCTGCCGCCACCGGCCGGGTAGCCGCCATCAACGCCTTGGCCGACGATGACACCAGCCTGGCCGAAGTCGACTACGCGGGGATGCCGGCGGTGGTGTTCACCCGGCCCCAGCTGGCCTCCGCCGGGCTCACCGAGGCGGAGGCGCTGGCCAGCGGATACGACTGCGATTGCCGGGTCTTGGAGCTGGCTGACGTGCCCCGGGCGTTGGCCAACAGGGACACCCGAGGCGCGGTGAAGTTGGTCGCGGACGCGTCCAGCGGCAAGGTCCTCGGCGTCCACGCCGCCGCTGAGGGGGCGGGTGACGTCATGCTCGCCGCCACCTACGCCATCAAGGCGGGGATGACCGTCGACGACATGGCCGAGACCTGGGCTCCGTACCTGACGATGGCCGAAAGCCTGCGCCTCGTTGCCCGGCTGTTCGGCAACGACCTCCCCACCTCCTGTTGTGCCTGACCGACCCCTCAGGCGGTGAGACCTCGCTCGATCGTGAAGGCCCACCGAAGGGGGTCAGGAGATCCCCAACACCTTCACGGGAACACCTTGAAATCATGTACGAACACATGTATGCTACCGAGGTGGCGGTAGCGACACCGGATGCGCTCGACGAGTTGGTGGACGGCCTGGAGCTGGGTGTTCACGGTCCTTCGCTGGTGCAGGTGCAGGCCGCCGCCGATCGCCTCCTGGCCAAGCTGAGCCTGGCCTACGGCGCCTTCGATCACGCCGAGTTGTGGGACCTGGACGCCGCCACCTCCATGACCGCCTGGCTGCGGGACCGCACCGGCACGATCTCCGCCGATGCAGCGCGACGGCCCGGCAGGCCAAGCGGCTTCGAGTGTGCCGGTGACCGCCGCCGCTGCGGCCAACGGCACCCTGTCGGCCGGCCAGGTGCGGGCCATCGTGGCCAACGTGACCGCCCACACCATGGGGCTCTTCGCCGAGCACGAGGCCGACATGGTGCCGCTACTGGCGCCCATGCCGGCGGCCGACGTGGCTTCGGCGATGCGCACCTGGGCCGCCCTCGCCGAAGACGCCCTGGACGAGGGAGAACCAGCCGAGCCGTCGTCCCGCCTGCACCTGTCCAAGTCCCTGGAGGGGCGCTGGCGCCTCGACGGGGGCCTGGATGCGCTGTCGGGGAAGGTCCTCGACACCGCCCTGGGCCTGGCCCAGAGACCCGACGTGGAGGGTGAACCCTCGAGAAGCCCGGGCGAGCGGCGGGCCGACGCCCTGGTCGACATCTGCAGCTTCTTCTTGGCTCACCGGGAGCACCCCTCCTCGAGCCGCCACCGCCCCCACGTCGACGTCATCGTCACCCTGGAGGACCTCCGGGCCGGTCGGGGCGGGGAGTGCCCCGACGGCACCCCCATCGACGGTCCTGCCCTCGCCAGCCTGGTCTGTCACTCCACCATGCACCGGGTGCTCATGGCCGGCTCGGTCATCCTCGACTACGGCACGGCCACCAAGACCATCTCGGCCAACCTTTTCCACGCCGTGGTGGTGCGCGATCGCCACTGCCGTTTCTCGGGGTGTGACCGCCCGGCCAGCTGGTCCGACGTGCACCACGTGGTCCACGCCGAGGACGGGGGGCCCACCTGCCCCTCCAACTGTGTGTTGTTGTGCCGACGCCACCACACCCGGTTGCACCGCAAGGGCTGGTCGGCGGAGCTGACGGACGACGGGGCCTTTGTGGTCACCAACCCCGACGGGCGGGTCTTCACCAGCCATCCACCGGGCAACCGTCCCCGGCCTCCGCCCGAGCTGTTCTGGGCGACGGGGTAGCGAGGGCGAGCGTCGACCTGTCAGCCGCCCATCTCGAAGATCTCGCTCAGGAACGACGACTTCTTCTTGCGGGAAGGCCGATGCTCGTCCCGGTCCCGGTCCCGCTCCCAGTCCCGGCTCCGTTCGAAGCGATCGTCCCGGTCGTCGCGATCACGATCGCCTCCACGACGGCGATCGTCGTCGCCGTCGCCGTCGACCCGGTCGATGATCTTGTCGAGCTCGCCGCGGTCGAGCCACACCCCCCGACAACGCGGGCAGTAGTCGATCTCCACGCCTTGGCGCTCGGAGATCTGCAGGACCTCTTCGTCGACGGGACAGCGCATGGCGTCAAGCCTACGTCGCTGCGCTCAGGCCGGCGGAGGCAGGTCGGCCGTGGCCTTTCGCAACAAGTCGCGCAGCTGGCGCTGCTCGGTCCGGGAGAGGTTGGCGATCCCCGGCGGGGGCACCGAGAGGAGCTCCGACGCCTCTCGGCGCGACTTCTCTCCCAGTTCGGTGAGGCTCACCGACTTGGCCCGCCGGTCGACCACGTCCACCCGCCGGTCGACCAGGCCCCGCTGCACCAACTCGTCGACGATGGCGGTGACCCAGGAGGGATCGCAGTGCCACTCCTCGACGATGGCGCGCATGGGCTTGGACGAGCCCGGGACCAAACTGAGCAGGCTGTCGAGCATCTTGGGGGTGAGGCCCAGGGTCTCGGCGATGTGGACGAACCGACGGTCGTTGTCGGTGCTCTTGAACAGCTGGGTGATGCACACCCACGCTTCGGAACCCGGGTCTTGCGCCACCTCACCCATGGTAGGGAACGCCCAACCGTTCAGGTGAATAAACCATTGCTAAAGCTCAACGACTGCCGTAGGGTGACGCCATGAAGGATGCCGCCATCGTCCTCGACCACGTGTCCAAGCGCTTCGGCCCGGTTCAGGCCCTCGACGGGCTCGATCTGACCGTGACCGCCGGCACCGTCTACGGCTTGCTCGGGCCCAACGGGGCGGGCAAGACCACCGCCGTGCGGGTCCTCACCACCCTCATTCGCCCCGACGCCGGCCAGGCCCGGGTGCTCGGCCTCGACGTGGTCAGCCACGCCGCCGACGTCCGCTCCCTCATCGGCCTGGCCGGCCAGTACGCCGCCGTCGACGCCAACCTCACCGGCCGGG